>JAKSIH010000001.1 GCA_024398935.1 Fibrobacter sp.
CAACGATTTCTGGTCTATCCACTTTTACAACCTCCGGTTTGTAGGGCCATTTCCATGCGTAGTAGGATATTCTGAAAGTCCCTTACAGAGCCAGGATATCAACCTCTTCCAGGCCGGTAAACTCAACAATCTCGCTGATGGGCTTATTCTTTGCGAGCATCCTACGGGCCATTTCCTGCGCATGAAGCAGGGCGCCTTGTTCTAACCCCTGCTTACGGCCAACGCCGATGAAATGTTCGGCGAAGGACTCGCCCTTCTTATTGACAGCAACGATTTCTGGTCTATCCACTTTTACAACCTCCGGTTTGTAGGGCCATTTCCACGCGTAGTAGGCAAGGGTCTGACGGATAAATTCCTTGCCGGCATCCGTGTTCTGGGACTCCAGCAGGTGCAGCGCCGCTTGCCGAAAAGTCACGGGAAATTCCGCCTCGCTGAAAATATACTTCATTGCGGTCAGCGCGACAAGAGTCTCGGGTGAGATGTTCCCGGAGTCGATCAGGTTTATTCCGTGGCCAATATCTAGGAACTCCACCTTGAAGGGATAGCCAATGTCCTGGTAGTATTCAGGATAATTTTCATAGCGGGGCGAGGCAACCGGCTTCCACTCTTCCTCCCCATTGTAGATGATGAACGCCACCACCGGATAGTCCTTGCCGCGCTCCTGAAAAAGATGGTGGTAGTACTCCGAAATCTGGTCGAATACCCCGGAATCCTTGTACGACTTGTGTTCTGCAATCAGTCCTACCAGCAAATCGGCTGTCTTCCCGTTTTTCAGGCGGGCCTCGAAAACAAGATCGGCGGAGCCGAAATGCTTCGACATGGAGAAGTTTTCGGGAGCGCCCTTCAGCGAAGAAAGGTCCACCGTTTCCAGAAATGTCTTTAGAGATTCGTTCTTCTCTGAAAAAATTGTCAGCAGTTCCGCTGTACGTTCTGGATTCGAAAACGCATAACGAAAATACCTGTCGTGATTGAATTCGCTTTCGGTACCGATTGACTCAACAATCGCGTTGAACACCTGCACCAAATTTTCATTTTCCATCGGACCATCCGAGGAACGCAATTAAGCCTGTCGGGCTATGTAAAAAAAGTCGGTATTTCCGACGCGTGCAAATATACAAACTTCAAACAAAAAAAATCGAAATTTCAACCGTTTTTGAGAATTTTGCAAACAACTGTTGACACGAGTGTCGTGACCATGCGAATCGTGCCCTTTTGTGTATATCGACTTGACACGGTCTGAAGAATTAGTTACATTTTGTGCAGTATGGATTTGCTTTCTCAACTAGATGCGGAACAGCGCGATGCTGTGGAAAATACAGAGGGTTTCATTCGTGTGATTGCGGGGGCCGGCTCCGGCAAGACGCGCACTCTTACGCACCGCTATCTGTATCTGGCGAAGGAACTGGGGATTTCGCCCTCCAATATTCTGTGCGTTACCTTTACCAACAAGGCCGCGGGCGAAATGAAGAACCGTATCCGTTCCATGCTCAAGGGGGACGATTCCGGCTACATTTCCACTTTCCACGGTTTTTGCGTCCAGTTCCTGCGGGAGGATATTCATGTTCTGAATTACCCCAAGGAATTCATGATCCTGGATGAGGAGGACCAGAAGGCCCTGCTGAAAAAATCCTACGGGGAGCTGGGCTTTCACCTGAACGACCTGAAGATCAGTAGCGTCATGGATTTTATAGGCGGTCGAAAGGCGAACGAGACGGATTACGTTTCCCTCTTTGCGGAAAAGAACGCCGAGGACTTGCTGGAACTTATCGATTCTGCACCCGACAAGTGGCATAAGGTCTATTACCGCTATCTCTACGAGCAGCGCAAGAATTTCGCCCTGGATTTTGACGACCTTATACTGGTAACTCTTTATATACTAAAGCGCTTTCCTGAAAAGCTAGAAAAATGGTCCAAGCGCATGATGTATATCATGGTGGACGAATTCCAGGATATTGACGGTCAGCAATACCAGTTGGCAGAACTTTTGAGCAGCTACCACAAGAATCTGTTTGTGGTGGGGGATCCGGACCAGACCATCTATACCTGGCGCGGTGCCGACGTGAACCGTATTCTGGATTTTGACCGTCACCACGACGGCTGCAAGACTATTTTGCTGCAGAACAATTACCGCTCTACGCCCAGTATTTTGAAGGTGCCCGATTCGGTTATTCGGAACAATGAATTCCGTATCCAGAAGGTTTTGCGCCCCATGCGCGCAGGCGGCAAGACTCCCGTTTTCTACCACGCCAAGAATACTCGTAAAGAGGCTGAATGGATTGTGGAACGGATCCAGCAGGCTGTAGAAAATGGAGTGGACTATAAGGATATTGCGGTTCTGTACCGCATGCATTCCCAGTCCCGCTCTGTAGAAGAAGCTTTAATGTCCAAGGAAATCCCTTACAAGGTTTATAGCGGTATCGGGTTTTACCAGCGCCAGGAAGTGAAGGATGTTCTTTGCTACCTGCGAATGCTTGTGTATGGAGATGACTTGAGCTTTATGCGTGTGGTCAATACGCCTAAGCGTATGTTTGGCCCCAAGAAGCAGGCTGTGTTGACGGCTTATGCGGAACGTCGCGGGCTCACTCTGTACGACGCTTTGCTGGAAATTTATGTGGCTGCGGAGGCGGAAAATGCCGCGGTAGAAAACGATGCGGTCAAGCCGGACCTGGATTGTGCCGCCTTTATGGCCCGCACCAAGGTAGGGGAGTTCATCAAGTTGATTGAAAGGTACCGCAGCGCCTATAAGGATATGGCTGTAAGCGATGTCTTGACCAAGATGCTTCGTGAGTCGGGCTACGAGGAAATGCTACGCCTGGATGGGGACGATGACCGTCTCAGCAACCTTGCTGAATTAAAGCAAGGCGTCATGGAGTTTGAAAAGAACTTCGAGGAAGACGCCACTCTGGATGAATATCTCCAGAACATCGTGCTGTTCACTAATGCCGACGCCGATGGTTCCGCAGACGCAAATTCCGAAAATGGGGATGCTGCCCAAGACGCCGAAAAGTCCCGCAAGAACCGCGTCCAGCTTATGACCGTCCATAACGCCAAGGGCCTGGAATTCCCCTACGTGTTCGTGTGCGGCTTGAATGAGGGTTGTTTCCCGGTAAAGCGGGTAAAGAACAAGATCCAGCTGGAAGAGGAACGTAGGCTTGCTTACGTGGCCCTGACCCGTGCGGAAAATGTTCTCTGTATGAGTGATTCTGAGGATAGCGCCGGTGGCGATGCCCAGTGCCGTTACCCGTCCCGTTTCCTGCTAGAGATGAACATGGATGACCTGGATGTGGTCCAGGGCTTTAGCGACGAATGGTACCAGGCTGCCAAACAGCATATTGCGGAGGTTGATCGCAATCGCGAACTTGGGGAAGGTCTTGACCTAGATGATTCTGGCGTGGATGGAGTTTCCGGCAAGAAGGCTCCTGTGGCGAAATTTGCGGAAGGTGACCGCGTGGTCCATAAAATAATGGGCGTCGGTACCGTAGTAGGCATCGACGCCGAGAATTTCTATTACGAAATCAAGTTCGATAAGATCGCGACCCACAGGGCCATTCAGTTTGACTATCCTCTAGAGGCCGAATAGGGCTACGATTACGGCCATGAGAATGCCTGCGTAAACGCCTCCCAGCAGGTCATCTGCCATAACACCCCAGGCGCCGGGGAAGGCTTCGAACTTGTGGATACCCAGGGGCTTCAGAATATCGAAAAAGCGGAACAGGGCGAATGCGATTCCCAAAATCCAGGGGTGTGCCAGGATGCTTGCCGTGGAAACGAATGCGACGGACATGAAAATACCGCACACTTCGTCAATGACAATCCAGCCCGGATCTTCAGTTTGTGTATCCTTCATGGCTTTCTTCACGAAAGGGATGGCGGCAAAGAAGACAATGAGGGCGGCGGCAAAAAAGGCGATGTTCAAGCCTGCGCTGTATCCCGCGAAGGTCAAGTCCGGACATCCGATCTTTGCAAACAGTAGAGCCATGGGGTAGGCTACGATAGCGGCCGCCAAACTTCCCATGGTGCCGGGAGCCTTGGGACTCATTCCAGAACCGAAGAAAGTACAAATCTGTGCGGAAACAAAATCCGTACCGCGCCACTGGTGAGGCACTCGCTTCTTGCCGTATTTTTCTTTAAGCTCTTCCTTGTTCATACCGGCAAATATAGTCAAAATTCCATAAGGATAAAAATCAAAAAAAACAAAGACTATTGCGAATACGAAAAGAGTGTATATTTATACCGTATTTAATAAGTTTGAAGAGGATGTTAAATGAGATTTTTACTAGTGACCCTCATTTATGCAATTCTGTTTTTCTCGGATATTTCAATGAATTTTTTTGAGAAGATATTATTTGGTGGAATATATGTATTGTGTTTTCTGATGGAAATTTGGGGGATAATTATCAACCGGAAAATGGGTATATTTAAAATGTCAAAAATCAACAAGTCCAGCTTGGATAATACAGAAGTGAGATGACAGTCAAAAATGCTCATTTTATTACTAATTCTATCACTGTATTTTTTTATAGAAGCTCTAGTTAAAAAAGAAACAAGACTTTGGGGCAGTTCTATTGTTACAAAAAAAAATCATCCAAAAACATATAGAATATATTTGTTTTTTTATTTTGTTCTTGTGTTGTTTTCTCTTTTTTGTTTAATCGGAACATATGTAAATCCGAACTAAAAAACGGTGGAGTTCAGGATGGAAAGCAAATCAGGAAATGTACTTGAAAATACGCATGGTTGCAGTAGGGACAGCGTAAGGCTGCTGATGGCATACGACGGTTCCAGCAAGCGCGTGTCCAAGACCCGTGAGCGCAAGGAACGTGACGACGAGACCGAGCTGAACTACTTCGGCGCAAGATATCTCGACCCCATGCTCGGATTGTGGATTTCAGTTGATGCTGCTAGACAGTATGATAGTCCATATACATACGTTGGTAACAATCCGATTATTACAACTGACCCGGATGGAAATGTCGGCGTTGTCGGTGGAGTGTGTAGTGTTGCGTGGGGCGTTGCGCAAAATTATGCAGAAGCGAGTCTTTTTGGTCAAAAATTTAATTATACAGCTACCGATGCTATTATCGATTTTGCATTAGGCTTTTTTGGTGTGAGTATTGTTGAAAAAGGCGCGAAAATTGCAAAATCAGCTAAATACGCTAATACGATCAAAAAAACAAAGCCCATCACGTACAAAAAGAGTGGAGCTGTTGCAACTAAACATAAATGGGCGAATAGACTTGAAAATGCCGAGAAAGACATAAAGGATAATGCTTTTGGGATTGTTAAGGATGATGTTATAAACATTCCTGGAAGGGTAGTGCATGAAGTGGGTAATCTTGTGGTAGACTTTGTGCAAAATGTTGCAACGGATAAAAATAGTTCTCAGGAATCAATGAGTACTGGGGAAGGAATTGGTGCTCTGGCTCCTTCTGACAACACGGCAACCCAAGTAGATTATTAATACAAGATGTGGAAAATAATATTAAATCTTTCGTGCGTTCTTTTTGTTGGATTTGTGTATTTTGAATGTGAACATACAGGAAGGCTTTTCCAAGATTTCTTCGTTAATGCAGGACGGGGAAACGTGTGGGGGATACTTATTTGGACTCCATTTGTGCTTCTTATTTATGGAATACTTATACTATATCTAAAAAGAAACGACAAGTATAGAAAAAGAAGTGGTAAAAACTTTGGAAAGGTTGAAGGGAATCCTGTTGTAATAGCAAAGACCAATAATTTGTCAAAAAACAAGAAAAAGAGAACTGAGTCCAAAGGCACTCGCAAAAGGAATCGGGAGAAATCGAAGGACATAAAAAAATAATCACAAGTTGGAGCGACGCTTCGGTTTATCTAGAATGGTCAAAAGACCATAAAGCCTTGATTTTCTCGGGGTAATGTTGACAGGAAATCATTCAGTAATGTATATTACCCTGTAGAAAAGGAGCTTGATATGTCGAATGCGGAAGTTTTGCACCAACTATTTGCGCAATGTCAAAAGATCAATTTTGACGAATCCTATGATATTATCGCTTCTGCCCAAAGTCAGGACGAGGCGGACTTCTTTCGCCTTGCAACGGATTTGATTCTCAAACAGAAGCAGAAGAAGGTCGTCGAAGAGAATCGGTTCTGATGAAACGATATATTCTTTTTGCTGGGTGCAATGGCGTCGGGAAGTCAACTCTCTATCAGACGAACGAGATGTTCCGCGAGATGCCACGCGTCAACATGGACGAAATTGTTCGCGAGTTTGGCTCATGGAAAAATGAGGCCGACGCATTCAAGGCCGGCAAGATTGCAATTTGCAAGATCAGGGATTACTTTTCGCTTGGCCTTTCGTTTAATCAAGAGACGACGCTTTGCGGACAATCTGTGTGGAAAAATATCCGGCAGGCGCGACAACTTGGCTACAGGATAGAAATGTACTATGTTGGGGTCCAATCTGTTGAAATTGCCAAGGAAAGAATACGAGGCCGTGTTTTAAAAGGTGGGCACGGTATCCCGGATGCCGATGTCGAACGTCGCTTTATCGAGTCTATTGAAAATCTTCAAAAAGCCATTCAGCTTTGTGACGTAGTTGAAGTATTTGACAATACGGAATCTTTTATTCGAGTTGCGCGCTTTGAATGTGGTCAATGTGTTTTGAGAACCGAAGGTGCGCCGGACTGGGTACCATAATTTCCGTTGAGGCTCGAATGAACAATGCGACTTGTGAAACATGCCTGCGCAAGCAGGGCACGACGTGTGTGGCCCTTGACGAGTTCTACCTCAAGAATCACCTCGGCAGCACGGTCGCTGTGATGGACAATGGGGCAGTAAGCACGCTTAAGTCCGCCTACGATTACCGTGCATTCGGCGAGCAGGTAGATTTGGAACAGAAAGGTGACAAGGTGACCGAGAACTTTACGGGCAAATGTTCGCAAGGCGAGTGCTGCGAAAATACACTTGTGTATTTTCATTGCCGAGCCGCTGGACATAGCGCTTTGCGCCAGGAGAAGGATGACGAGACCGAGCTGAACTACTTCGGCGCAAGATATCTCGACCCCATGCTCGGATTGTGGGTGAGTGTGGATGCTGCAAGGCAGTATCAGAATCCGTACCTGTATGCTGGCAATAATCCTGTTATGCGTACTGATCCCGATGGAAATGCGGATGTTAACGCGATTATAAATGGCGCTCAAGAATATATGTACAACATGTTCATGAGTTTGTTTGTAAAGCCTCAGTTGGAGAAAGCCTTTGAAACAAGTGTTGAAGTTGGCAAGGATGCTATGATTGTTTCTTCTGTGGCCTATGGCGGAATGCTAGCTACTGGAGCGGTCGTTTTGGGTGGACCGATTGCCGTAGAGGCTGCGACAAATTATATAGCTATGAATGGACCAAGTTTATATCTTGCTGCCAATTCTTTTGCACATAATCCTGCAAATTATTTGAAAGCCATCGAAATTGGTTTTTTGGGTTCTGTTTTTACAAAGGGAACTTCTTTAGAACAACCTTATAATGAGTTTGTTGATGGATTGTCAAATGCTTTGCCAGAAGAAATTGTTCCTGCCGGCCTTAGCAACGGACGTAATTTGGGTAATTTTGTTATGGATTTTTTACCAACTTATGAAGAATAGTTTATCCTAATTATGCTTGATAAAATTCTATTTTTTATATTTTCATTTCTATTTATAATAAAATCGTTTTATAACGCTTATATAAATAGCTATCCAGGTTATTTCTTCCATCTATATGGAATAGAAGGTACTATTGCAAATACAATTGTTTTTGTAGTTTCTTCAACGATGCTGTATCATTTTTTTACAAAAAAAATTAAGTGGCTGAGATATAAAGATTGGGTGTGGTTCGGCTTAGTTATTGGGGTTATGGATCTTATTGTGCATTCCTTATTTTTATGTATAAAAGCTATACCGATTTGATTCTATTGCAATCCCCCCGATAAATAAAGGGATCCATAAGTAGAAACAAAAATTAAGGCCGCGCCTTCATCGGTGTGACCCTTCGATTTATCAGTAGCATCAAAAACCTCCTGCAAGCCCTTATTTTTCACAGAGCAACATTGACAAGAGAATCTTCAGTAACGTATATTACTCTATAGAAAAGGAGTCGAAAAAATGTCTAATGCAGAAGCTTTGCACCAACTGTACGCACAATGTCAAAAAATTAATTTTGACGAATCCTATGACATTATCGCTTCTGCTCAAACTCCGGATGAAGCGGATTTCTTTCATCTTGCTACAGATTTAATTCTCAAACAGAAAAAAGTTATTGAAGAGAATCGATTCTAATGAAGCGGTACATTCTTTTTGCGGGATGCTTACCGGGGAAATCTGCTCCAGGCATAAAGGGTGCTTTGCGTGTAGGTTATTCTTCTGCTGACCCAAAAGAAGGTTTTTCTAATTCGTTGGTCGGTGCTATGGAGGGTTCTCCCAGAAAAGGCCTTGTGGTTGGAGTGTCTGAATCTTGGGAAGTCTCTGCTGATGTCCCTACTCATTCTGTTGAATTTGGTATTGGAAATCAAAATAACGTTTCGATTCAGGAAGAAACCTCTTATACTGTTCCTTTAAGAGGTCTTTTAGATGCCGGCATGGATAGGGTTTTGAATAGTGAGTTTACCAATGATGACGCAGACTAAAAAGAAAATATACAAGGCGAAAGGTAAGTTTTCATTTTTTTTCTTTCTTTTGCCGGCAGTTTTTATTATTTGCACCGACATACGTTGTTGCTACGCAATAATCGCATCTTTGCATAATGGTGTTCAAACGGATTGGTTCGTGTCTATAATAGAATTATCTGTCCTTCTTTCCTTTACAGGAGTAATTCTTTTTTGGCTTCTTAATATGAACCCAGTTAGGATTATTGAGTGTAATGATGTATTTGAATTCGTCTATCTTTGTAGAAATAAAGTTATAGTCAAAAAAATGAATGTCAATATTCTACAAAAGGATATAGATGATGATGGATGGTATGCTATTTTATTTTTGCAAGGAAGATTTACGTATATTTCAGGTGTTGATTTCCCTAAGTTACGGCATTTAATAGAATAATTTAATCTCTTTTGACTTGGTTTGTGAATGCCGAAGCAGACCCGAAGCCGTTCATTCTGCGGGATTGCGTATGGGAAAATGCAAAACAGCGAATTCGGGACGAGGTATTCTAGCTAGCTTGATTTCCGGTATTTTGCAGATGATTGGAGAGGTATGCCGGTGGAGTTCAGGATGGAAACGAGAGCAGGAAATGTACTTGAGAATACGCGTGGTTGTAGCAGGGACAGCGTAAGGCTGCTGATGGCATACGACGGTTCCGGCAGGCGCGTGTCCAAGACCCGCATGCGCAAGGAACGTGACGACGAGACCGCGCTGAACTACTTCGGCGCAAGATGTCTGGATACCATGCTGGGAATGTGGATTTCTGTGGATCCGGCCCGTCAGTTTAGCAGTCCGTATCTGTATGCGGGGAATGGCGTTAGTCCAATAGTAGTGGTAGACCCAGATGGGAACGTTGCTGTTGAAGATATATCAATTGAGTAATTCTGTTTTTTTAGGGTTGCTTGTAATTAGTAACATGATGACTTAATAACAGAATGGAGTGATGAAATGCAGTCAGTAAAAGATGATCTTAAGGAATTTGAAAAAGATGTTCAAAAATTAACTCTTGATGAGTTAGATTTGTTTCGTCATAAATTAAAAAAATCGGATGAACGCGTTGTGGTCATTGAAAAAAGAATTGATGATTTAATTTGTGAACAGTTTAAATCCGGAGAGCTAAATAAACGGTTGGAACAAAGATATAAATCCCAAAAGAGAATCACAACTCTTGCTGTGAAAATAGTCTGTGCTATACTTTTGATTATTGCCTTT
This sequence comes from Fibrobacter sp., assembly GCA_024398935.1. Classification (GTDB taxonomy): domain Bacteria; phylum Fibrobacterota; class Fibrobacteria; order Fibrobacterales; family Fibrobacteraceae; genus Fibrobacter. The sequence continues at coordinate 9,861 of JAKSIH010000001.1, forward strand.
TTTTCTTATTTGAAAGGGTGGAAACCATATGAATCATTTCGTGCTTTTTGTGTTGGTTGCGCTGCATTGGTATATGGTGTAGTTTCCATTGTTGAGAATCGTTTTAGTTTCCTTTTTGATCTCTATCACAGAAAAGCTTATCCTACAAAATATTGGTTAAGTGTTTGCTCTTTGTTTATTTTAGGATTCTTTTGTATAGTTGTCTTGGGCCTGCATGGACCTAAGTGAAATCAAAAAACAACTTCGTGTACGATTTCGAGGGTAATCTCATCGAGGACCGCTCCAAATCCCTGAAAATTTCCTATGATTGGAGGGGAATGCCGGTGGAGTTCAGGATGGAAAGCAAATCAGGAAACGTACTTGAAAATACGCATGGTTGCAGTAAAAAACAAGGGCCGCGCCTTCATTGGTGCGGCTTTTTGTATTGATGGACTTTACACTTCGTAGATCCCCGGTTCGCGGTAGTTTTCGTCGCGGTCCCTTTCCTTAGTCATTCCCGGCCTGACCGGGAATCTAGAATCGGAAACGCTTTCGGCGGGGTGGGCGGGCCAGGGCGATTCCACTTCTTCCTTGATCTGGGCGGCAGCGGCCTCGCGCTTCTTGTGCCAGGCGGCCAGCTGCTCCTTGAAGGCTTCGCGAAGGCGTTCCATGCCGATGTTTTCCTTGGCGCTGACCTGAATTGCCTCGGGGTAATTTTCAAGCAGTTCGTTACGGCGGGCTTCGTCGCAGGTTTCCACCTTGTTGAACACGCGGAGGCGGGGCGTCTCGGGGCTGATAATGCCCTGCAGCGTCTTGTGGGTTACTTCCAGATGTTCGCGGTAGTCTGGAGCGCTTCCGTCAACCACCTCAAGGATGCAGTCGGCATGGGCGGCAACTCCCAGGGTGCTCTTGAAGGTTTCAATCAGGTTGTGGGGGAGCTTGCGGATAAATCCCACAGTGTCGGACAAAATAATGTTCTCGCCTTCCAGGAACAGTTTGCGCGTCGTACTGTCCAGCGTAGCGAAAAGCTTGTCTTCCACATAGACGTCGGCGCCGGTCAGGCGGTTGGTGAGGGTGGACTTGCCTGCATTGGTGTAGCCCACGATTCCCAGATGGAAAATGTCGTTGCGGTTCTCGGCCTGTTGCTCGCGGGCGTCCTCGATCTTTTCAAGCTTTTTCTTCAGTTCCTGGATTCGCTTACGGATCATTCGACGGTCCGTTTCCAGCTGGGTTTCGCCAGGGCCCTTCGTTCCGATACCGCCGTTATGCTGGCGGCATAGGTGAGTCCATGCACCCGTCAGGCGGGGCATCATGTACTGCAGCTGGGCCACTTCCACCATGAGGCGGCTTTCGGCAGTGACCGCATGCTTTGCAAAAATATCCAGGATAAGTCCGGTACGGTCCAGCACCTTGATTCCGGGGAGTCGGGCTTCCAGATTGCGCACCTGGGATCCGCTCAAGTCGTCGTCGAAGACCACCATCTTGGCGTCGTTTTCTTCTAGCGCCCGTTTGACTTCGTTTACCTTGCCTTCGCCGATGAGGGTGGCTGCGTTGAACTGCTGAACGCGCTGCAGGAAACTTTGCACCACTTCGGCGCCGGCGGTTTCTGCCAGGCGGCCAAGTTCCGCCAGCTGTTCTGTAGCGAGCCAGGGACGAATTTTTGGCGTGGCTATGCCTACCAGAATGCATCGTTCTTTCTGAACCTTGTTTTCTTTAAGGCCCCGTTCCCCGCGGGATTTCTTTTCGCGACGCTGGTTCTCGCTGGAAAATTCATCGGCGTGGTCACTGTCTAGCCCCCGGTTGAATTCTGGAGCGTTTCCTCGATTTCGCTGATTGTCTTGTCTGCGCACTGTTCTTTCCTATTCCTTTTTAACCTAATATAGAATCATCCCGCCAGCGAGAAAATGAATTCAGTGCCGAATTTCGGTAAAAATAATATTGACTCAAATGCTGGATTTAATTTGTAATGTATATTTTGTCTGTAGTAGAATAGATGTATTCTTACAATGGAGAAAAATAATGGCATTTCTAAAAGGGCATTTGCCTTGGACCAGGATTATCCTTTCCTTAATCGTATGGATGGCCGTTTTTGTGTATGCGGTCCCGGTGGAAAAACTTCCCCCGAGGCCTCTTGCCCAATTTATTACGGACGCAAACGGGGAGACTGTCGAAATTCCGAATTACATCCATGATGACGTTGGGATCATGACTCCCGAGGAACAAAGAAAGTTTAATTACCTTTCGGATTCCCTGTATGCGCTAACCAACGTTGCCATGGCTATAGCCATCGTGAAGGATATCGGCGATTACGATATCCGCGATTTCGGCCTGTCTGTCGCCCGTCAGTGGGGCGTTGGCGGGGAAACGAATGAAGGCGTCTTTACCCTGATCGTCATGGATAAACGGGAATTCACTACGGAAATTGGAATTGGCGCCGAAGGCTACCTTACGGACCTTAGAATCAGTCAGTTCCAGAACGCGCATCTGGTTCCTCATTTTAAACAGGGAAATTATGGCGCAGGGCTTTTGGAGTATTCCTATACCATAGCACAGGCGGCAGCCAAGGAAAAGAACTTGACTCTCAATGTGGATTCCCTGGGCTACGCTTTTGAAACGAAGGCCGAGGAACCCCGGACAGAAAAAAATGAGGATAATCCGTGGTATTATGATTATCTTGGTTTTCTATTGACTATCGGTTTTTTCCTGCTGATCCTTTTAGCCGACTATCTCATCTATTACAAGGAAGAAGTTCTCGTTGCCAGACGCGAAAAAAGAGCAAAAAAAACTTTCTGGCAGTTCCTGGATAGCACTGCCTCAAGCTCCAGTGGTGGTGGCCGCAGTAGTGGCGGAAGCCGCAGTAGTGGATCCAGCAGGGGATTTGGTGGCGGCCGGTTTGGCGGTGGTGGTTCCCGCGGTGGCTGGTAGTGGAGTCTTCGTCTAAAATTTTAAATTTGGGCTATGCGTAATTACCTTCTGACTTTAACGATGCTGGTTGTTCCGGTTATTGCCCTTGGGGCCCCAAAGGCAAAGAAGAATGAAATTAGAGATTCCCGCGACAGGCAGGTCTATAGGACTGTCGCTATTGGCGGGAAAACCTGGCTAGGGGACAATCTGAATTATGCCGGAGAAGGGAGCTTCTGCTACAAGGACGATGAGGATAATTGCGCAGCCTATGGACGGCTTTATACCTGGAATGCCGCAAGAACGGCCTGCCCCGCAGGATTCCATTTGCCCACTCACGAGGACTTTGAATCCCTGTGGAATGCCGCGGGTGGTCAGTACGATGCCGGCTATTATGTAAAGACCGATTATGGCTGGTCTGGCGACGCCAACGGAAACGATACCCTGAAATTCAGCGCCATGCCTGCAGGTAACCGCTTCGATGATGGCACCTATGGGAATTTGGGAAAGTTCACTTTCTTCTGGACCAGTGATGACAAGCTGGATGGCATTGGAGCGGGCAAGGCCCGTACCTGGTTTCTCTCCTCGAAATCGGTGGACTTTAGCTATACCAGCAAGGCCAAGGATTTTGGCTTTTCCGTTCGTTGCGTTAAGGATTGATTAAATCCGTTTCAAAATAACATTGGGTTTTAGCTTATGAAAAACTTGAACTTGCTTTCTCTTCTTGTAACAGCTGTACTAGCCTGTTCCGTGTCCCACGCCGCGGATAAGATTCCCCTGTCCAAAGTGTCCAGTGTAGGTGGAAATATCAATTTGATAGGGCAGGGAAAAAATACATACGAAGCGATGAATGTCCTGGATGGAAATCCGGGTACGGCCTGGGCTGTTTCCTATGAATACGGAAAGTGTGTGCTCCAGCTGAATCCCGCTGCTGCAGGAGCCGAGGTCACGGAAATCCTCATGAACAATGGTTACGGGAAGGACAGAAACTCGTTTGCCAATAATAGCCGTGCCAAGGAAATTTCCGTTTATGTCAACGGGCTGGAACCGCAAAACTTGATCCATAAGGTAACTCTCAAGGACCAGATGGAACCGCAGGTGGTTGCCATTCCCGCTACGAAAAACGTGGACGCACTCTTCATTAAAATCGAGTCCGTCTATAAAGGCAAAAAGTGGAACGATCTCTGCATTTCTGAAATAAGCCTCCAGGGCGTAAATCATCAGGTGCCCGCTCCTGTTGCAGGGGAAGTCCTTAAGGATTCCCGCGATGGGCAGTCCTATAGGACCGTAAGGATTGGCGACCAGGTCTGGATGGCACAGAACCTGAACTTTACCGTTGGTGTTAACTGGTGTTACGATGACAAGGCTGAAAATTGCCAGAAGTACGGTCGTCTATACAACTGGAATACCGCCATGACGGCTTGTCCCGCAGGTTGGCACTTGCCCAGTCGGGCCGAGTCCGAAACTCTGGTGTCTTTTGCTGGAGGCTCGATGCTAGGTGGACGGAAACTGAAGTCCACCAGCGGCTGGTCCGGTAAATCCGACGGCATGGACCCATTTGGTTTCAATGCTATTCCCGCGGGCTTTCGTAAAACAAGTGAGCATATAGATGGCTTTGATTGGCTTGGATACGCCACATTCATCTGGACTACTGCAGAGTCGATGTTTGATAAGTCCGATGCCCTGGGGCTATTTATGTCGAGCGGTGGCGACCGTGTTGAATTGAGTGACGAGAATAAGGAAACCACGGGCGCTTCTGTTCGTTGCCTCAAGGATTAGCTTCCTGAAAGCTTTTGCTATATTGCCTCCCGATGAAATTCCGCCTGACTACAGAAACCAAGAATCGCTTGGCCCGTTTCCGCAAGAATAAGCGGGCCTTCTGGTCCTTTGTTGTTTTGCTGGTGGTGTATCTTCTGTCCCTTACCAGCCCCTGGACGGTAAACGACAAGCCGCTATACATGAGCTTTAACGGGAAGAGCTATTTTCCCGCGTTTGCCCGCTATAGCGAAAAGGACTTCGGTGGTTCCTACGATACGGAACCGGACTATAAGCTCCTGATAGCCGAGGCGGAAGAATGCAAGGCGGATGGATTTACGGGCTCCAACTGCGATGACATATGGGCGATCATGCCGCCTATTCCCCACGACCCCCTCCATCATTATCTGGATGGCGATGAAGCCCCGCCCTGTGCTCCGGACGGAACGCACTGGCTGGGGACCGATGCGGAAGGCCGCGATGTCCTTTCGCGTCTCATCCATGGCTTTAGGATTTGCATCAGCTTTAGCCTGGTTCTTACCCTGATCGGTACCATTATCGGCATTATCATTGGCGGCATTCAAGGGTATCTTGGCAAGTTCTGGGATACGGGAATGCAGCGTATCATTGAAATTTGGTCCTCCCTTCCCATGCTTTACGTGGTCATCCTCATCGGAAGCATCTACGGTCATAGCTTCTGGCTTCTGATAATCGTCATGGCTGCCTTCAACTGGATTTCACTCAGCTACTATATGCGTGCGGAATTCCTGAAACTCAGGAACATGACCTATGTGCAGTCTGCGAAGGTCCTGGGCATGGGCCATCGCCATATATTCTTCAAGGAGATTCTGCCTAACGCCATGACCCCCGTGGTGACCTTATTCCCCTTTACCCTGGTCGGCGGTATTGGCAGCTTGACTTCCCTGGACTATCTGGGATTTGGTCTGCAGCCGCCCACTCCGAGCTGGGGTGAACTGATGAGCCAGGGCATGAAACATCTCTATGCTCCCTGGATTTCTGTCAGTACGGTAGCAGCGCTTTTCGTAACCCTGCTCTTGACTACCTTTGTTGGCGAAGGCGTCCGCGATGCCATGGATCCCAAGTCGGGAGACCGTTATGAGTAGAATGCCTTGCATTTATGATATGAATGTCGCTCCAGTCCTATCGGTGAGAAATCTTTCAGTGGCCTTCGGCTTTGCGAAGGGCCGGAAGGGTGCCCTCGTTCCAAGGGACGGCGTGCCGCCCCTCCAGGTGACGGACAAGGTCTCCTTCGAAATCCACTCCGGCGAGTTCTTTGCCCTGGTGGGGGAGTCCGGTTGCGGCAAGAGCGTGACCGCCATGAGCATCCTTCGCCTATTGCCCCAGCCAAGCGCCCAGATTGTAAACGGTGAAGTTCTTTTTTATGAAGCGCAGGAACACTCCGCAAGTAAAGAAATAGACCTTTCCAGGTTACCCTTGCCGGAACTCCAGAAATATCGCGGTTCCAGGATTGCGTGTATTTTCCAGGAGCCCATGCAGGCCCTGAATCCGGTAATTTCCATTAGGAAGCAACTGCTGGAAGTGTTCAGGTATTGCGCACCTGGCGGGAAAAATTTTGCACCTGCAGAAGCTCTCGGGCTTATAGAGGAACAGCTGAAGGATGCGGGCTTTACCGATACCGCGCGCGTTCTGGATTCCTATCCCCATGAGCTGTCCGGCGGAATGCTCCAGCGAGTCTGCATTGTCATGTCCCTGCTTTCTAGGCCCAGGCTGATTATCGCCGACGAACCGACTACCGCCCTGGATGTTACCGTACAGGCCCAGGTTCTGGCCGTGCTTAAGGAAATGGCCCGTAAGTCAGGAACAGCCGTGCTGCTCATTACCCACAATATGGGAATCGTGTCGCAGTACGCCGACCGGGTGGCCGTAATGTACGCCGGTCGCATTATCGAGACGGGGCCCGTCCGCGAAGTCATCAACGGACCGCTCCATCCCTATACCCAGGGTTTGCTGGCTGCCATTCCCGAAAGCCATAGTCAGATGAAGAACCTGAAGTCCATTCCCGGTTCCGTGCCGCACCCTAGGGATTTTGTATCCGGTTGCCGCTTTGCCGACCGCTGTGAAAAATGCATGAACGGTTCCAGGGAACTGCAGGCAAAGTGCCGTGGCGAAGTTCCTCCGGCCTCTAAAACAAAAGAAACAGGCCATGAGGCCTGTTGCTTCGATCTCTAGAATCTTCAATTAGAAACTTTACTTGAATTTGTCGCACCATTCGGGAACGATGATGCTAGCCTTGCCCTCGATGCAGACATCGGTGTAGGGATCGCTTGCGGGCACTTCAAGATTTAGGCAGGTCACCTTTGCCCCGAAGGAGTGGGCGTAGCTCTTGAAACCCGCCGCAGGGTAGACGACACTGCTGGTCCCGATGTATACGAATTCTTCGCATTCCCTCAGGGCGTCCTGGATTTCTTCCATGTACTGGGGCTGCTCCTCGAAGAACACGATGTCCGGACGGCTCATGGCGCCGCAGAAGGGGCAGCGGGTTTCCATGGTCTCCTCGCCGGTAAAGACAAAGCGGTGGTTCGGGTTCCTTTCGCAGGCAAGGCGCATGAGGGCACCGTGCATGTGAAGCACCTGACGGCTTCCCGCCCGTTCGTGAAGGTCGTCCACATTCTGGGTAACCAGGAGCATTTCGTTACCCAGTCTTTTTTCCAGCTGGGCGAGGGCTATGTGGGCGGCGTTGGGCTCATGGTCTTTCAGTCCAAGACGGAGAAAGTTGTAAAAATCCTTTACCCGCTTTTTATCGCGGCTATAACCGCGAGGAGTGCACACATCCTCGATGTTTTCGTGTTCCCACATTCCGTCGCTACCGCGGAAGGTTCTAAGTCCGGATTCTGCGCTAATGCCTGCGCCCGTCAGTACAACAAGTCTTTTTTTCATAGGCGCTCCTTTTAAAGGCTTGCAAAGAACAGTGCTTCTGCAAGGATTCCCTTTTCGAAGTCGGGGAGGTAAAGGCTTTCGTTTTCGCCGTGGGCGTTACATTCGGGGTCTTCCAGACCTGTAAGGAGAATGGGAATGTTCCCGAAGGTGTTGCGGAAGTATTCTGCACCGGGAATGCTTGCTCCGCAGCCGATGAACTTGGTGGGGCTTCCGTAGGCTGTTGCCATGGATTCGCTCATCTGCTTGAAGAAGGGGTGGGTGGTGTCCGTTACAAAAGGATTTGCCCCGTCTTCGGTTGCAATTTCGCAGGTCAGTCCGTAGGGCACCTGTTCCTTGATGAAGTTCACCAGAAGGTCGGTGCAGCGGTCTGCGTCCATGCCTGGCGCAAGACGGATGCCGATGCGGGCGTAGGCGCTGTCCTGTAGCACATTGCCTGCGTTTTTACGGTTGCCCACTTCCATAGCCGTAACGGTAATGGAGGGTTTTCTCCAGTTGGCCAGGAGGATTTCGTCTTCGGGGACCAGGAGTTTTGTTTTCGGCAGCACGCCACCATCATTACGGAAAATCGCTTCCGTCATGCCGAGACTCTTATAGGATTCCAGTTCTGCATCGGTGGGGGGGACAAGTCCGTCCTCGAAATGGGGGATCAGGATGTTTCCATTTCCGTCGGTAAGGCTTGCGATGATACGGCAAAGAACCTGGGCCACGTCGGGAATGGGGCCGGACCAGGAACCGGAGTGAAGCGGAGCCTTGGTGGATTTCAGTTCCACGGATACGGCGCTCATGCCGCGGAGGGTCGTGGTAATGGAGGGCGTCCCCTTGGCGAAGTTTCCCAGGTCGGCAACGATAACGGCGTCGCACTTCAGAAGGTCGGCGTACTTGGCAAGAAGGTTCTTGAAACCGGCGCTACCAGATTCTTCTTCACCTTCGATAACGAATTTGAGGTTGGGGCCATTCTTGCCCTTGAGGGACCGGACCTGTTCCAGCGCTGCAAGGTGCGTTATGATGCCTGCCTTGTCGTCGGCGGTTCCGCGACCGAAAAGTCGTTCCCCATCCTTGCTCAGGGTTGCCTCGAAAGGTTTTGTGTTCCACAGGTGTTCACGCATGGGGGGCTGCACGTCGTGATGGGCGTACAGCAGCACGGTGGGCTTGCTCGGGTCCGTGAGGCTTTCACCGTAAACCGTGGGGCGGCCGCTTTCGGGAACCAGGAACTGGATGTTCTCAAGACCTGCCTCCTGGAACATTTTCTTGACTTCCTCGGCGGAATCCAGCACGAACTTCTGGTCAAAGTTGTCAAAACTGATGGAGGGAATGCGAACTAGGTCGGACAGGCGCTGGATATAGGTCGCCATGTTTTCGTGAATCGCTTTCTTAAGTTGTTGTTCCATAAGGACTTCTTGATATTTTAGGTAATTTCTTTTTTTGAAAGAAAATAGTAAAGAACGAAGACTTTGTATTTGCCTTTGAGATATTTTCTATTTTTAAAAGGAGTGTTTAGCCCCAAAGGTGATGAAAGTCACTTTTCCTACGAAAGGGAACGAAAAAATGGCATTTAATTGCGTCAATCACGAATACTACTTGCGTTTTAGCGATCGCGTTTTGGCTCTGATTCGAAAGATTTTCCATAACCATCCTGAATTCCGCCACGATTCCCTGAAACATGTGGCGAAGTTTGCTCCCTTCATTCCCTTTATGGGCGGCCGTCCCGACAAGTCGAAAACCCTGAAGCGGGTAATTTCTTTCCCGGACCACAGCAATTCCCTGTATCTGGGCTGCCCGATCATGCTTGCCGCCGGTGCGAACAAGACCGCCAAGCGCATTTGCGACTATGCCAACATGGGCTTCGGCGGAATTTCCGTAGGTACTGCGACCCGTAATGTCCGTGCAGGAAACACCCACCGTCCCCGCATCGGCTTCCTGGAAAATGACCGTGCTATCCATAACAGCATGGGCCTGAACAACGAGGGCGTGGAAGTCATTGCGAAGCGTGTGGACCAGCAACTGACGAAGGCCCACAAGGTGGGCATGTGCGTTGGCGTCTCCGTGGCGGAAACTCCGGGCCTTACCGATGAGAACGAAAAGCTGAAGGACGTGGTGGAAAGTTTCTCTATCGCCTATAAGGCGGGGGACTACATCGAAATTAACGTGAGCTGCCCCAATACCGGCGAGTCCCGCGTGGATATGGATTTGACATTGACGGAGAAGATCTTCAGCGAAATCATGAAGTTCCGCAATGCCCAGGCTCTTCGCAAGGCGGTCTATGCGAAAATCAGCCCGGACCTTTCCGAACGTCACCTGGTAAACATCATGGACATGCTGGTCCGCTGCGGCGTGAACGGCGTGGTGGTGGGTAACACCTATCCGACGAAGAAGATTAGCGAACTTCCCGTACAGACCAAGTTCGAGGACCTGACTCCGCTCCGTGCTGATGGGGACTGTGGCGGCATGTCCGGGCGACCTCTCTACGAGAACATGATGTGGAACGTGAAGTACATCCGCGAGCATTATCCCGAGATGAGCGTTATCGCCTGCGGCGGCATCGACCATGGCTTCAAGATCTATGACCTGCTCAAGCTGGGCGTGGATGCGGTGCAGTGCTATTCCGTGGTGGCATTCCGCTGGATGGCTGCACACGCCATGCGCAAGGAGCTGGAGGCCGCCCTTCTGGAAGAGGGCTACAAGACCCTGGCCGACTACGACGACCACAATCCCAAGGTAACGAAACTCCAGTAGGAGTTTACCCTGGGGAGAGTTGGATGAGATTTCTTGCCATAGTCCTTTTATTCTGCGCGTCGTCCTTCGGGGGATTCTTTCTGGATGAACCTAAGGTGGAGGCGGCTCGTTCTGCAGGTGAAATCCCTCCCTGGCGCATTGGCGGGGCCATCGACCTGGGGGTGTATCTCAGTTCCCCCGACGTAGGGGTGGATGTCTCCGTAGAATATCGACTGCACAAGGCTCACTCCCTGGATGTTTTCGGGACCGCCCTTTTCGGCGGGGAAATGTTTGAGATTGGTTCCAGCTGGCGATTCTTCTTCGGGTCCCATCTGGAGGAGTCCGGCCACGACGACTTTTTGCGCCTGGCAGTTTCCGGAACCTACTTTGACGTTGATGACGAATCCTTCTTTCCGGTGCGGATTTCCGTTGGCTATGGCCGGGATTTCCTCTTCCTGAAGAATGCGGATTTTCTCTGCCGCCTGGAAGTGCGCGGTTCCTACCTCATTAACGAACCTTATTCCGAAAATTCCGGCGAGGGGCTTTTCCGGGAGACGACTCACTTCATTTTCAACCTGAGCTTCGGCGTCTATCTTTTCTAGCTTTTGAAGGAGTCTGCGGAGGGCCCCCCGTGTGTCATCCTGAGGAGCGTAGCGACGAAGGATCTAGCATTTTTATAGATTGTACTTTATGAAACGTCTTTTTGTTTTTCTGCTGCTCTTTGCCTGCTATGTATTCGCCACCCCGTGGCTTGGAGCCACCTTTAAGCGCGTCAATCACGACAATCACCTGGCTCTTCGGATTATCGGTGTCCATCCGGAATCGGGTTGTTTCACGGCCGGTATCCAGGCGGACGACCTGATTGTTGGAATCCAGGGGAAGGTGCTGACCGATATTTCCCAGGTCCAGGATGCGGTCTCCAAGGGGAAGGCGGGGCAGGAAATCTCCATTGAAATTGTTCGCAACGAAAACAATGCCGAAAAGAAGAAGACCCTCAAGGTAAAATTGACGGATCGTCCCGACGACATCAGCAGCCTGACCGGTTCCGCCATCGGAAGTAAAATTGCCAAGTTCGGGGAAAACTTCTACCAGAACGGGGAGAAGCGACAGGCAAAGCCCAAGGCGACCCTTCTGGATTTCTGGGCCACATGGTGCGGCCCCTGCCGTAAGACATTGCCAGTTCTTGCAAGTGTCTATAATAAGCATGCCAAGGACGGTCTAGAAGTCATAGGCATTTCCAACGAAGACCTGAAAACCCTGAACGGGTTCTACGATCGGCAGCATAAGTCTCCCTACCCGCTGTACCGCGATGCCACCCAGGACTTGTGGCGTCGTTACGGCATTCGCGCCGTGCCCACCCTGATGCTTCTGGACCAGAACGGCTACATAAAGCAGGTCTGGAGCGGCGCCCCCAGCGAATCCCTGGTGGAAAAGCTGGTGGTGGAAGTGCTTCAGGAGGCCCGTTAAGGCCTTCGTAAAGATAAGTTAAAAGACACCTTGCCCATATAAATGTAAATTCAGGGCATGAAACTGGATTTCCTGAAATTTGCCTGTGTCTCCATCCTGGTGACGGCCGTGTCTTCTACCTTTGCCGCAGCGGATGGCTATCTTGAGTATTTTGACTGTTGGCTTGAAAAGTCTTCTTCTATTGAACCTTCGGAACGGGCCCGCATAGGAGCCGGTGACAATGCCAATGTATGTGGCTGCTTTAAGGTCAGGGAAAAGGGTGGCTGGAAATGGCGTGGTGACGAACCCAAGCAGATTACCAAGGTCTGGAACATTCCGAAGCCCAAGGTGACTCCCTGCTCCGGTAATTCCTGCGACGACGCCGGTGCAATTCAGCAGTGCGTAGACTATATCCAGTCCAGTAATGTTAGCCTGGCCGACTTCAAGACGGGCCGCGCCCTGGATGGCGCCGTCGCCTTTACCTACGAAAACGATGGCTGGTCCAACACTCCCTTTGGCGACTATTATGAACAGCGCAAGGACCGTGCCGATGCCATCGACTGCTTCTTTAACATCCACGGTCGTCCGGATGCCGATCCCGATGACAAGAATCATCCGGAAAATTTCACCTTTTCCGGAATGCCTAAAAAGCTGGTTCCCAGTGCCGTGGGGCGCTTTACGGACTTTAGCGACGTGCGTTGCCTGGACAAGAATGAACTGACGGGATTTGCCTTTAACGGCTATAGGGAAAATCTCCGCCATGTGGATGAAAAAGGCTTGCTCCAGGGCGAAGAAATTGGTTACATGAACGATCCTACTTATCCGGTAAAGCAGGCGGACAAGTGGGGCAAGGTAGCGTGGACTGCAAATCACAAGAACGGCATGCGTGAGGGCGTTGCCACCTTCTATAAGTCCAGCGTCATGGATAACAGCAACAAGACTTATTACTTCAAGCATCTGGAAGTTCCCTTCAAGCAGGGCTTCAGGGACGGAACTGTCCGCATGCTTGCCGAAAATGGTTTCGTCATGGCGGAAATCCCCCAGAAGCGTAACGGCATCCATGGCCGTATGACGGTGAACAACCCCTTCAAGAAAAAGAAGGTGACCCTGACCTTTAATGCAAACCAGCTGGAAGGCTTTGTGGACTTTGGTGACTTTGGTGGCGTTTACCACCAGGGATTGCCCAACGGCCTTATCACTTTCTGGGCGGTAAAGGATACCTGCTACCAATGGATGCAGGGGGAATCTGTCTGCTATACGGAACGTCTGAGAAAAACCCAGTGGGGTACCTACAAGATGGGCAAGTTCAAGGGCGTCATGGAATGCTGGAATGGAATGAAGGGCGATGCCAAGCTGGTATGCCCGGAATTGCCGGCAGACTCCATCAAGTATACTCCCGCAGGTCGCGATTCCATTGCAAGGCTTGACTCTCTGGCTGCCGCCGGCGATACGGCCGCCATCGCCCTCATTAGGGCTGGTAAGATCAAGGAGCAGAAGGAAAAGGTTGCCCTTGCTCGTGAAAAAGCCGCAAAGTCCCGCGAAGCTGCAAATCAGGCAGACCTCATAGCAAAGCAAGCCGAAGAGGAGGCCGCCCAGGCGGAAAAGGAACTTGCCTTGCTAGAAAATCCAGCTCCCGCAGAACCCGCTGCAGAAGAAGCTCAGGAAGAGGATGCTCCTTCCAAGGACAAGAAGGATAAGCACAAGGACAAGAAATCTTCCAAGGATAAGAAGGCGACGAAACCCACTAAAAACAAAAAGCGGTAAAGAAACAGAAAAAGCAGGTTTACCACCTGCTTTTTTCGTGTCTGCTGGATCCGTTCACCTCGCCTTCGGCTTCGTTCAGGATGACGCTCGGTTAGTCGTGACTTGCCTCCAAACCGAGAGTCGCGGCAAAGCTAATCGTGAATGGAGTTCTTCAGGCTTTCAATTAGGCGGGCAAAGCTGGGGTCGCTTTCCATTTCCTTCTTGATGCTCTTGATGGCGTGAACCACGGTGGAGTGGTCCTTGCCGCCAAAGCGGGAACCGATGCTCTGAAGGCTGATGGGGGAGCATTCGCGCATGAGGTACATGGCGACCTGGCGGGCCTTGGAAATTTCCTTGGTGCCGCGGCCTGTTTCAATGAGCTTTGCTTCGGGAACTTCGTAATGCTTGGAAACGGCGTGGAGCACGGCGTCGAGACTTACACGGCGACGAAGGGTCGGGGCGATTTCTGCCACTACCTTCTGGGCGATGTTCATATCGATATCGTGATTCATCAGGCTGGACTGGAGGGTCAGCTTGATGATGGCGCTTTCCAGGCAGCGGACATTACTTGCGATGTTTTCTGCAAGGTAGTGGAGAATCTCGTCGCTGATTTCCAGGTGGCGTTCTTCGGCCTTCTTGTGGAGAATGGCTTCGCGGGTTTCTACGTCAGGGGGCTGAATGTCAACTGTCAAACCCCATGCGAAACGGCTCACCAGACGGTCGGAGAGGTTCTTCACTTCGGCGGCGGGTGCGTCGGAAGTCAGCACGATCTGCTTGCCGGCCTGATGGAGCGCATTAAAAATCAGGAAGAATTCGTTCTGGGTTTCGGATTTGCCGGTCCAGTTCTGAATGTCATCGATCAGCAGGATATCTACTTCGTTACGGTAGAAGTAGGACATTTCGGTGACCCGCTGTTCGCGGAGACACTTCATGTACTGCTGGGAAAAGTCTTCGGAAGTGAGATAGCACACGCGTTTGGTGGGATCCTCTTCCAGGATGTAGTTGCCGATAGCCTGCAGCAGGTGGGTCTTGCCAAGGCCGGAGGAACCGTAGATGAACAGCGGGTTGTACTGGGTTCCGTCGGGATTGCGGGCAACAGCGAGGGCTGCGTTGAAAGCCAGCTGGGCCTTGTCGCCGGGCACGAAGTTCTCGAAACGGAAACTGCCGGATAGGGGAACGCTGGGCTTGATAAAGTCGCGGAAGGTGTTCTGGCTGTTGGCGGTAACTTGGGGCACCACTTCCTGAGTCTGGAATTCAAACTCCATGGGGGTCTCGTCATGGGAGGTCTCTCGCCAGGCCAGACGGATCAGTTCCTTATAGGCGGTATAGACGGCTGCGTCGAGTCCGGAGGGAATGGAAATCGTTGCATGCCCCGGAGTCTGGCTAGTAAGCTTTGTCTGGGCGAAATAGGTCTTATAGACGGAGTCTGACAACATCCCGCGGAGGTAGTTCAAGCATCTTTCCCATTCGACTTGCATCTTCTTTCCTCTTATTATCTTCTTGAGCTCGGCATTCTATCCGGAAACAAAATCTATCAACAATTAGGCTTCCAAATGTAGTAAAAATGGAGCGGATTGTTGATAGATTCGTTATAAATCCTAAAAAAAATACTGAAAAAATTAAAAATTTGGAGGGTGTAGCTCGTTGATTGTCAAAGACTTATACAAGTCTATCAACAATTTCTTGGTGGCAGCCCCCTTTTGTTGTCATTTTGTGCTCTTATGAACAAGTAAAATTGGCGTTTTTTTCTAGATTTGCGGTATCATGGATATTCTGTCTAGTTTGGATTATTGGTTTTGGACACCCGTTGTACTTTGGGCCCTGCTTTTTTTGTGGTTTTACAGAGTCTCCTATCCCCTCTATCTAAAAAAATTGGTGAAGGCCGGCAAGAAATGGGCATATGTACCTGCCGTGAAACCCGGTCATAAGTTACTGGACCTGTTCTTTACCCTGATTGCCTCCCTTTTTTCTGCAGCCCCCGCCATCTGGGTCCTAAAAAACTGGACGGAACTTGACCCGCTTTACGGATTTGCCGTATCGCCCCTGTTTTTGATTCTTGGAGTAATTCTTTGCGGGATTGCAAAGAAGAAGGCGGCCAGGCTTTTTCAGGATGCCTATTTCCTGGAGTATCGACGCGTGCGTTACGAGTCCGAGATCAAGGGAAAATTCCAGAGCGAATCCGATGTCCATAACCGGACCATCTGGAGCTTTACCAAGAATTTGAAGAAGGCGGAGTCCCGAGGCCGCCTGTGGAAGTTGGTCAACGCCATGGCGAAAACCAAGAAGATTCCACCTGACGTCTATGCGGAGACCATGTATGTCTAATATTTTGGATCAGGCTGGAATGGGCGAGGCAGTGCTTTCCGGAAAGGAGGCCTGGGCCTATTCTGAAGATATCCTGCTGAAGGTTTCCAGAACTTTCGCCCTGAATATCAATGTGCTGAAGGGCAAACTCCATAAGAGTATCTTGCTTGCCTACCTGTACCTGAGAATCGCAGATACGGTGGAGGACGATCCCGACATGAACGCTTCTGAAAAGGAAGTGTTGCTGGACAAGTTCGCTGAAATTTTCAGGACTGCGGAACTGAAGGACGAGGCTGTGGAAGCTTTTGAGTCGGCCCTTCCGGAGCATTGGCGGACTCGTTCTGCGGAACCCTATTTTGATCTTTGCCTTCACACCCATGTGGTGGTCCCGCTGTTGAAGGAACTGCCGGAAGTGTATGCGGCTCCGGTCCGTGACGTGACCATTGAAATGTGCGGCGGTATGGCGAAGTTTGCCAAGCGTCAGGAGGCTGCCCTCAGTTCCGGATGGTTTACCCTGGAATCCGTAGGCGACCTGGACGAATACTGCTACTATGTGGCTGGCATCGTAGGAAAACTCTTGACCCATCTGTTTGCCGCGGACACCTGCCTGATTGGGGAGGCCCGCAAGAAGGAAATGCAGAAGTTGGACGTAAGCTTCGGCCTTGCCCTGCAGGTGGCGAACATCGTGAAGGACTGCCGCGAGGATTCTGAACGCAGGGTCTGCTTCGTGCCCGAGGAAATCTGCCGCAGGCACGGCTTTAACCATAGCTACGAAATGTTTGTCGATGAGGTGGCGGGAGAGGCCGTGCCCGAGGCTGCTGCAGCTTTCGAAAAACGTCGAGCGGCCGTCATGGGCGAACTGGTCCAGAAGGCTTGGAAACATCTGGACGACGCCATCGCCTATACCAAGCTCATTCCAAGTATCAAGATGCGCACCCGACTGTTCTGCCTGTGGCCGCTGTTCATGGCCGCCGAAAACATGAAGCTCATCGGTGACGGTTCCGCAATCTTTGCAAGCGACAAGAAGGTGAAAATCTCCCGCGATACCGTAAAGCAAATCGTGAAGTCCACCATGAAGCATTTCTATAGCGACAAGTGGATCGACCGGAAATTTACGGAAGTGAAAACATCCACGTCAATCTGAAAATCACCCCGCGTCATTCTGCCCCTGTAAGGGGAAGAATCCAGTAAAGAGGTTTAGTGTTGAAATTCTATAATAAACTGCCTTTCCATATCGGTCTCATTCTTTTTAGCATTGTCGCTGACCAGCTTACCAAATTTTGGGCCGTAAGTCGCTTTACCAACGAAACCGGCGCTCCTACCCATGACTTCATCAAGGTCATCGGGGAACAGTGGATCCGCTTCCGTCTCGTCTTTAACGAGGGGGCAGCCTTCAGTATCCGTCCCCAGAACCTCATGCCCTTCCTTCCTTCCTGGGTTTTCTACCTGCTGATTTCCATTATTGCTGCGGGCGTTCTCTTCTGGTTCTACAGGTCCATTGATAAGCGGGATTATCTCAGCCGTCTAGGCGTTGTCATGATTATCGGTGGCGCCATCGGAAACTTCATCGACCGCATGCGTATGCAAAAGGTGGTGGATTTCATTGACTGCGACCTGCCTGACTTTATCATGGAACGATTCCCGACCTTCAATGTGGCGGACTGCTTCGTTACTGTAGGCGTATCCCTCGTCGTTCTCTCGCCGCTACTGCTCCGCAAACTGCACAAGCAGATCAAGGAAGAGGAAAAGGCTGCTAAGGAAGCGAAGACTGGAACTGATTCCGCAAAACATTAAAGGATGCGCAAAGGGAAAAGCCGCTGGTACAGTATGAAAACGATTCAGAAATTGTATTTCATCCTTGCACTGAGTGTGGTGCTGAATGGCTGCGGTGGCGGCTATGCAGTTACCAGGTCTGTATCCGATTACCCGGCGAAGCCTGAATCTGCCCATATCGAGGTCTATGCCCAGAATGACAAGGTTCCGCGGAATGTTGAAATTATTGGGACCGTAGAATACGATGACACCGGGTTCAGTACCGTTTGTGGTTACTCGGACATGCTGCTGTCGTTTGCCAACGAGGCTCGAAAAATCGGGGGTGACGCAATCAAGCTGATTT
The DNA here is from genome assembly GCA_024398935.1 of Fibrobacter sp. GTDB lineage: Bacteria > Fibrobacterota > Fibrobacteria > Fibrobacterales > Fibrobacteraceae > Fibrobacter. The sequence goes on from JAKSIH010000001.1 coordinate 27,736, forward strand.
CTGTGCAGGCTCCGGACTGGAACAGCAGTTGCTATAGGGGCGAGGCCCATGTGCTCAAGTATTTCAATGGAATAAAAAATCCTACAAGGAATGCGCTGGAGAACCCCGCAAGTAAACCGGAAGAACCTCCCGTAGAATCTGCAAAAACAGAGGAGGAGCAAACCGAGGTTAAGTCGGAAACGGCAATGGCAACAGTCCTGAAAAATCCCGTTTTTGTTGCTGTCCTGGAAACCGTTTCGAATGATGTTATCCAGCCTAACGAAAATCAGTTCTTGACCAATGTCCTTCGGGAAGAGGCTGTCAAAACTCTGGATCCCAGCCTGAACTATACGATTATGACCCGCGAAAATATTTTGGCAATGCTTCCTCCGGATAAAACCGTGGAAGATTGTGAGGGCGCCTGCCTTGTGGAAACGGGTCGCAATATTGCCGCGAATTATATTGTGCAGGCGGTGGTGAACACATTCGGATCAAGCTTGACAATTACGGTGGAACTTTACGACACGAAAAACGGTAAATTGATGTCCAGCTTTAATGCGAAAAAGTCGGACCTCGATTCTCTTGAAATTGAAATTCGGGAAAAGGCTCCTCAAATGTTTCAGCAGGTGCTGAAGATTGAATCCTCGCAGGAACAGTAAAAATGAGCAAGCTCATTTTCGCTGCTCTCGATTTTTCTATCTTTTGTTCCGTATGAATTATCTTGTAGACGAAAAGAAAAATGGCGAACGCATCGATAAATTTTTGACCAGCGTTCTGGAGAATGTTTCCCGTACTGACGTGCAGAAGATGATCGCTGCCGGCGAAGTGAAGGTGGGTGGGGTTGCCACTCCCAAGAACTTCCGTGTGGAAACGGGAATGGTGGTGGTCTGTGGCGAAATTCCCGAAAAGGAAGCCTCTACCCTGGAGCCTCAGGACATCCCTCTGGATATCGTCTACGAAGATGACGACATTGTGGTGATTAACAAGCCCCGCAACTTGGTGGTTCATCCTGGCGCTGGCGTGAAGGACGGAACTCTGGCCAACGGCCTCCTGTATCATTTCAAGGAAAATCTTTCCACGATTAACGGCGCGCTTCGTCCGGGTATTGTCCATCGTCTGGACAAGGATACCCCGGGGCTTATGGTTGTTGCAAAGAACGATAACGCCCACCGTCACCTGGCTCACCAGCTGGAAACCCGCACGTTGCACCGTACTTATAACGCTCTGGTGTGGGGTAGCCCTCGCGACCTGGAAGGTACCATTGACGCTCCCATCGGTCGTAATCCCCGCAATCGCCTGAAGATGGCTGTTGTAGATGGCGGCAAGGAAAGCCGCACTCATTTCGAGGCCAAGAAGTTCTTTGCTTTTGCAACACTTCTGGAACTGCAACTGGAATCGGGCCGTACTCACCAGATTCGCGTCCATAGCCGCTACATGGGCCACCCTGTCGTAGGCGACCCGCTGTACGATGGTCGAGATGGCTGCCTGAACCGCGTGCCGCCCCTGCTTCGCGAGGTTGCCGAAAAGGTTCTGGAAATTGCTCCGGCACAGCTGTTGCAGGCTGTGAAGATTGAACTGATTCATCCTACCACCGGTAAGAAGATGAAGTTCAAGGTTCCCCTGGAAAAGCCTTTCGATCAAGTCCTGAAGCTTCTGAAGAAGGAATGCCCCGCAGACGCTCCTGTATTTGACGAGGATGAAGGCTTCCGCGACTTTGACCCGGAAATGCGTTTTGAAGGCGAGGACGATTACGTGGATGAATACGAAAGCGATGAAGTCCTTGCCATCATGCCCGAAGAAGCCTGCCCCTACAAGGAACGCAAGACTCGTGCTGAACGCCTGGCAGAACGCAAGGAACGTGCCGCCGCCCGTAAGGCCAAGGCTGCCGAACGCAAGCTCATCAAGCAGATGAAGGCCGCCCGCAAGAGAGGCGTTGCTGCTGAAGACTTCGTGGAACCCGGTTACGAACCTACCATTGATCCGAACCTTTTATAATTGATGATTGAAGATGGATGATTGATAATTGATTGTCAAAAGGAAATTACTTATGAAATCGGATAATTTAATTCTTGATAAAAGTAAGACTTTTGCAATTTTAATCGTTCATCTGTATGTTTATCTTACAAAAGAAAAGCAAGAATATGTTTTGTCAAAACAGGTTCTGCGATCAGGAACGAGTATTGGGGCGAATGTCCGGGAAGCTGTTCAGGGACAAAGTAAAGCGGACTTTATATCTAAAATGTCAATCGCTTTAAAGGAAGCTTCAGAAACTGAATATTGGTTAGAGCTTCTAAAAGAAACTTCATTTGTTGATGAAGAAAGGTTTTATGAAGTGTATAAGGAAAATGAATCGTTGGTGAAAATACTTACGAAAATAATTAAAACATCAAAAGATTCTCTTTCCCGAAAATAATCATCAATTTTCAATTGTCAATCATCAATTATTATGTCTTCTTACTTTTTTATTGGTGTTGCTGGTGTTGGCATGAGTGCCATCGGTCAGTATCTTGCTGGCCGCGGTGTTGAAGTCCGCGGTTCTGATCGTCAGTTTGGTGAATATCTGGCAGGCAACTGCGAGAAGCCCCGGGTTATGGAGCAGCTGGAGGAGTGCGGTATCAAGTGCTTCGCCCAGGACGGCTCCGGCATTTCCGCCGACTTGTCTGCGGTGGTGGTGAGTACGGCTATCGAAGATTCCAATCCGGACTTGAAGCGAGCCAAGGAACTTGGAGTTCCTGTAATGCACCGCAGCGAAATGCTGGCCAAGATTTCCAAGGAAGCTAAGACCATTGCGGTTAGCGGCACCAGTGGAAAATCTACTGTCACCGCTATGATTTACCACATTTTGCAGTACGCCGGATTGCAGCCCTCTGTAATGACTGGCGCTGGCCTTGTGAACCTGCAGAAGGAAGGTAAGATCGGTAACGCTGTCAGCGGCAAGGGCGAATGGCTTGTGGTTGAAGCCGACGAAAGCGATGGAACCTTGGTCCGCTACGAACCTGAAGTAGGCCTTATTCTCAACGTGGATAAGGACCACAAGGAAATGAGCGAACTGCAGGAAATTTTCGGCAAGTTCCGCGACAACATTTTGAATAACGGCAAGACTCTGATTGTGAATGACGCTCATCCGCTGGCAAAGCCTTTCAGCCAGGACCGTCACAATGACTTCGGTACTGAAAGTTACGTGGGCGTCCAGGGCATTGACTTCCGACCCGATGGCGCCTCCATTATTTTCCGCTGCCGTCACAACAATGAACTGGTGAAGTTTACGGTACCGCTGCCGGGCCGCCACAATATGGAAAATGCCCTGGCTGCAACCGCAGCCGCGCTCAAGGCCGGCGTAAGTCTTAGGACTTGCGCGGACGCCCTCAGCTCTTTCCCGGGAGTGTTCCGCCGTCATCAGATTCTTGGCACCTTCAATGGCGTGACTCTGGTGGATGACTTCGCCCATAATCCTGCAAAGATTTCTGCCAGCATCAAGAGCGCCCAGGGCTTTACCTCTGGCCGCGTACTTGCCTGGTTCCAGCCCCACGGATTTGGCCCCACGCGTTTCCTGCGCAACGACCTGGTGGAATTCATCAACAAGGCCCTGCGAAACCCTGGCGCAGAAATTGCCGCTGGTGCCAACGACCGTATGTACTTCAGCGAAATCTACTACGCTGGCGGTACCGTGACCCGCGATATCTCCGCAGGCGACCTGGCCGACGATCTCGTTGCCAAGGGCACCGACGCCATCTACATCGAAAAACGCGATGAGTGCGCCGCCGCCATGGTGGCCGACGCCAAGCCCGGCGATACAATCCTTTTGATGGGCGCCCGCGACCCGTCTCTGGAAAAGTTCGCCCAGAGCGTGCAGAAACTGCTGGAAAATAAGACTTAACGTTTAATATTTTTTTCTGCTAGTCTATTTGACAATTCCTTTTTAATCTCTGATAAAAGTATCAGAGATTTTTTTTACAAACCATACTGCCGGAACCGATAATACTTTGTGGACGCAGTGTTTCTAAAAAATTGCATGTTAAAAAATCGCAAACAGTTGCTAGACATATAGAGGGGCATATGGCAAGAGTATCTTTTAAGTACAATGTTTTCAAAAGCCAGGGGTATAGAAATCGTGAACGAAATTGTTCCGCTCCTATACGCTTTATGGAATGTTCCGACGGAACGCCCTTTTCTGGGACGTTCGAAGAGTACATGAATGTGGTTGAGGCGAATCCGTCTCTTTTTTGTTTTCCGCCCTTGGTGTTTGAAACTACTGGGTTCTTTTTTAGCGGGAATCTTGAGAAGACTTGTCGGGCACTTGCTACTCAAAAGTTCCACGGTCTGAATGAATTTCTGGAAGGGTCGCCTGTAACCTTGAAGAAGAATGTTTTTTCCATTCAGAGTTACGCCAGTCTTTTTCCGGATAAGGCTTCGGCCCAACGCTGTATTGCCAGGATGTTCAAGCCTGAAAGTCCCTATTTCTATTTTGAGCCTCTTTTCGATGGAGTCTTTCGGCAGAATGTACGCATCCTGGAAGATTCAGTGAAGGTTATTAGCTTTTCCCGGGAAGAGCGCCCTGGCAATGATGTGGTTCATTTTCAGGTTCGTTTTGACATGGAAATGAAATTGGCAGAACAGGTTGAAAAGTTTGATGAATCTTCCTTGAAGGCTCCTGTATGCTGGGAAGATGCAAATTTCTACAGCTTGGCTAGATGCCTGAACGAACACCTGGACCAGTTCTATTTTGTAGATCACCTGAAGGCGGTCATGTTCAAGAACGAGACTGAAGAAGAGTCGGATTGGACGTTTTGCCTGGAATTTCGGCACCTTGTGGAGAAGTTCTCTATGTTAGACTATGTTAAACTTCTTCTCTCCTTGCACATGTCCGCAGAATGGCGTGATAAACTGGAGTTTTGGGTTAATCCGGAAAAATTTGATTTTTGCAGGACAAACTCTTTCTTTAGCCAGAACGGGATGGAATTCTATTCCTACGAGGTACCAAATCGAACTTGTTCCAATGTCTTGACCTTTCTTGTCGGGTGGCGTCTAGACGAAATGCTCATGAAAAATCTGAAAAAGTTCTATGAACTTATCGAAAAGAAAACCGTGGAGATGGTCTATGCACGCATGCCCTATTCCATCCAGCTGGAGACATCTTCCTTCAATGCCCGTATTCGTGATGTTCGAACCATTCAGGCCATGGAATCCCATTGTCTTTATGTCTACAACGCAGTCAAGAATCTTCATGACTATTTTCAGCAGGAAATTTTGGATAAGGGCGAAACATTCTTTGACCATATTTCCCGTCTGGTTCTGGAACAAGTAAAATTGGATCCTGCAGACTTTGCAGAATCCAAGAATCCCATTGTGCAAAAGCTATCTGCCGTCTATATGAACGGGGGCTTTTTTGGGGAATAAATACTCAGTATCTTTTACTTGCTTTCGTGCTTACTCATGCAGTGCAGGCTGCCACCTTCCTCGATGACAGTGCGGCAGTCAATGCCGATCACCTTCAGCTTGGGGAACACGCTTTCGAAATACTTCTGTGCGACAGCGTCCTTAGGGCTCTTGTACTTGGGGAAGATGAGGGCGCCGTTGGCATGGATGTAGTTCATATAGCTTGCAGGAAGAATCTGGCCGTCTTCAAGAACGCGCTGGGGCGGCATGGGGAGAGTGTCCACCTTGGCCTTCTTGCCGTAGTGAGCCTTCATGAATTCTTCAATCAGGTGTTTTGCTTCGGCGAGGATCGGGGTGTTGGGGCTCTTCTTGCTTTCTTCCCAGCACATGACCACGCGATCCTTGGCAACAAAACGGGCTACGTTGTCGATGTGTCCGTCGGTGTGGTCGCCGTGGAGACCGTGGGGGAGGATCAAAAGGGACTTGAGGCCGAATGCGTTGCAAAGAGCCTTGATGACCTTGGTCAGGTCCTTTTCTGCATTGCGGTTCTTGCCGATGAGGCAGTCCAGAGTGGTGATGCCCAGACCGTCGCCGTTCACTTCGATGGCGCCACCTTCAAAGATGTAGGGAACGCTCTTGTCCATCTTGTAGCCGAAGGCTTCCGCGATGGTTTCGGGAATCTTGTCGTCGTGATTCCAGGGAGGGAACTTGGCGCCCCAGGCGTTGAACTGGGTCTGGGAAAGAACAGTCTTGTCGCCCTTCTTCATGAAGAACGGACCGTAGTCACGGATCCAGATGTCGTTGGTCTTGAGGAAGATGACGCTTACCGGGAAGGGGCGGTCGGCCAAGGCCAACTTTTCGTCAAAGGTCAAGAAATTCTTGGAAGGAACCAGCACGTTCACCGGCTGGAATTCGCTGATGGTCTGGATCAGGTTGATATAGAACTTGCGGATGTTTACACCGCGTTCGCCGTACCAGTTCTTCTTGTTGTGAGGGAAGGCGAGCCAAGTTGCTGCCTGTTCTTCCCATTCTGCAGGATAACGAATAGATGTTGCCATAGGTTTAATCAATTGATGATTGATGATTGACGATTGATGATTTAAATAATCGCGGAAAAGCCGTCGAGTTGATTAACGATTGAGAATTGATGATTGTTTAGCTGGGCGCCGAAGGCGCGTTTATTCTAATTATCCATTATCCATTCTCAATTATCCATTAATCCTCGCACCAGATTTTCAAGATGTCTCCGTACAGGTCGACGCGGCGGTCACGGAAATGGGGCCACCAGCGGCGATTGAATTCCGTTTCGCCCAGGTCGATTTCCACGATGGATGCACCCAGGAAGTCTGCGTCGCATTTCTTGATGAGGTAGCCATCAGGTGCTGCCACAAAGCTTGTTCCCCAGAAGGTCAGTTCCCCTTCGGTGCCGATGCGGTTTGCCGAAAGCACGAAGGTACGGTTTGCGATGGCGTGGCCGCGCATGACGATAGTCCAGCTATCCTGCTGACGGGGGTAAAGTTCTGCAGGTTCGGATTTCATCCAGCCGATAGCGGTGGGGTAGATCAGCAAGTCTGCGCCCTTCAGGCTCATAATGCGGGCTGCTTCCGGGAACCACTGGTCCCAGCAAATCAAGACGCCAATCTTACCTGCGGAGGTCTTGATGGGCTCAAAGCCGGTGTCGCCGGGAATAAAGTAGTACTTTTCGTAGAAGGCCGGATCGTCGGGAATGTGGCTCTTGCGATAAAGGCCGGCAATGCTTCCGTCACGTTCGAACACGAAGGCGGAGTTGTGATAGATTCCGCGGGCACGCTTCTCGAAGAAGGGGAAAACCACGACTGCGCCTAATTCGCGGGCAATGTCCTGCCATTCCTTCACGATCTCGTCGTCTTTTTCGATAGCCATATCGAAGAAGTCTGCGTTTTCTTCAAATGGGAAATAAGGTGTGTGGAACATTTCCGGGAGAACGAGAATGTCGATTCCCTGGCCTTTCAGCTTGAGGGCTTCGGCCTTGTACCATTCGTTGTTGGACTTGGTGTCGCCAGTCCACTTGCCTTGCAAAGTTGCGGTCTTGATTTTCTTCATAATTGCAAATTTAGTTTTTTATTGAATCGTGTCTCGGATGGTTTCTGTTTCGGGAAGTCCTTCCTTGACTTCAAATGTCATGGAACCGATGACGGCGCCTTTACGGTAAGCGGTCTCTACTCGGTAAACTCCGGGAGGAATATGCCGCTTGTTGGCATAGCTGCGATAACCTTCTTCGCGACCACCCTTCAGTTGCATGCCTTTGGTCGCTATAACCTCGGGTCTGCCGAATTTTCCCGTCTTGGGATCGGCGTAGTACCAGCGGTATTCAAGGGAAGCCTTCAAGTCGGCCGGCGCATAGACGGATGTTACAAAATAAACTTTTTCCGCGTTCTGCTTGTGTAGAGTCGTGGTTGTAAAGCCCAGTTGTTGGGGAATGGTGGGCTTGTCCAGTTCGCAGCTGTAGGTCTTCTTGTCGAAGTTGATGCAGGCCATTTGCTGTTTCATTACCAGAGGGACGGGAGGTACCAGGTTTGCTGCATAGGAAATAATCAGCAGGATGCAGATAATGCCTGGAGCAATCAGGACTAGAGGTTTCCTGCGGGAAAGGAACCATACCAAAGTGCATACCGCAAAGGAACTTAGCGTGCTCAGGAAGAACCAGAAGAAACCAATGCGATGAACCAAGTGGGGAATAGCGAAGTTCATGAACATGGTGCCGAGAAGGCAGAACAGGGCGAGTGTGATGGCAAAACTTTCGTAGCGCTTCTGCAGGAATTCATTGCAGACCAGGAGTACAGCGAGTAAAACGACGAGAATGAATGTCGTGAATGATCCGCTACTCTTGAAGTAACAAACCACAAGAGCGCTGAACATACTTCCGTAACAGAATTGGACTGCCCAGGTAAAGCGTTGCTTCCAGGTTTCGCTCCATTCCCTGTCGAGAAAATAATGATGTTTTTTCTTTTTTTTAACGGTGTCCTTTTCCCCGACTTCCGTATTTTGGGCGACTTCAGCTTCTAAAGTTTCCGGCTCCTTGGTAATGACATGGGCCGAAAGTAGTGTTAAGAGAATTAGGGCGCCCACATAGTAAGCCAGTAAAAAAAGGAGGTCACTTCCTTCGATCATTTGACCTAAGGTAATGGAATCCCAGCCGAAACCACCCAGGAAGGCGATGGCGGGAATAAATTTTTCAATTTTCTGGACGAGGGGCTTTTTGCGTAAATTGTCTACGAATTCCATAGAGTACAAGATAAAAAAAATAATTTTTTCTACTTTTGCCCCGTACGAAAAAGAATCCGAAAAGGAAAAAGGATTAACAATGAAACTCTCTAAGTACTTCTATGTCACGCTCCGCGAAACGCCCAGCGATGCAACTATGCCCAGCCACATCTTCTTGATGCGTGGCGGCTATATCAAGCCTGTTTCTACCGGTATCTACTCCATGATGCCTATCGGCTACCGCGTGATCCAGAAGATCGTGAATATCGTCCGTGAAGAAATGAACAAGATCGGCGGTATCGAAGTGGACCTGCCTGTGGTTCAGACTGCTGACCTGTGGAGCGAATCCGGCCGTTACCAGGCTATCGGCGAAGAACTCCTCCGCTTCAAGGACCGTAATAACCACAACATGGTCCTCGCCATGACTCACGAAGAAGCCATGACCGATATGGCTCGCTACGTTTTGAACAGCTATAAGCAGCTTCCGTTCATGCTGTACCAGTTCAAGACCAAGTACCGCGACGAAGCCCGTGCCCGCGGCGGTTTGATCCGCGTTCGCGAATTCCTCATGAAGGACGCCTACAGCTTCCACTCTTCTCAGGAAGACTTGGATAAGCACTATCAGGAAGAATACGATGCATACCTCCGTATCTATCGTCGCGTAGGCATTGAACCGGTGGTGGTGCAGAGCGATACCGGCATTATGGGCGGTAAGATTGCTCACGAATTCATGCTGGATACTCCCAATGGTGAAGACTACCTGATCCTCTGTAAGAAGTGCGGCTACCAGGCTAACCGTGAAATCGCAAAGTTTACCCGCGAAACCTACAAGGGCGATGCAAACGCTATGCCCGAAAAGGTTGAAACTCCTCACTGCCCGTCTATTGAAGAACTGAGCGCATTCCTGAAGATCGACCCCAAGTCCACCGCCAAGTGCGTGTTCTTCGACTTCGAAGGCAAGCTCATTACCGTCATGGTTCCGGGCAACCTGGACGTTTCCGAAATTAAGCTCCACAACCTCTTGAAGGCCAAGGAACTTTATCCTGCAGACGACGCCCTCATCCGCCAGTGCGGCATGGTGCCGGGCTTTGCTAGCCCCATCGGCGCACACGACACCCGCATCATCGTTGACGAAGCTCTGGCTGACGCCTGCGACCTGGTGATGGGCGCCAACGAAGAAAACTACCACCTGATGCACTGCACCCCCAAGCGCGACTTCCCGGCATTCGAAGTGGCCGACATCGCCGAAGCTCAGGGCGGCTGCAAGTGCCCCAACTGCGGTGAAGACCTTTCTGAAACCCGCGGTATCGAACTGGGTAACATCTTCAAGCTGGGTACTAAGTTCTCTGAATCTATGGGTGCCAAGTACCTCACTGCCGAAAAGACCACCGCTCCCGCCATCATGGGTTGCTACGGTATCGGTATCGGCCGCCTCATGGCTTCCGTTGTCGAAAACAGCCACGATGACTTCGGCCCCATCTGGCCCAAGTCCATCGCTCCCTTCCAGGTGGAAATCGTTCCCATCGGCAAGGAACCGGAACTGGTGGAACTTGCAGAAAAGTTCGAGGCAGAACTTGAAGCTAACGGCATCGACGTTCTCGTTGACGACCGTGACGAACGTCCGGGCGTTAAGTTCAAGGATGCCGACCTGTGGGGCTCCCCAGTCCGTATCGCTATCGGCAAGAAGGGTCTTGCCAACGGCGAAGTGGAATGGAAGTTCCGCAACGAAAAGGAATTCACCATGGTCAAGGTCGAAGACGTTGTCGCCAAGGCCAAGGCATATTTCGCTGAGTAATTCACCGAAAAATCTTTAAAAAACGACCTTAAAATACTATCTTTGGCTTTGTAAACTTCAAGGAGCTAAAATGCTTAAATCTACTCTGCAGCAGACCGATAAGGCTATCTTCGACATCATCCAGGAAGAAGCCGAACGTCAGGAATATGGCATCGAACTGATCGCCTCCGAAAACTACACCTCCAAGGCCGTTATGGAAGCTATGGGCTCCGTGCTGACCAACAAGTACAGCGAAGGCTACGTTGGCAAGCGCTACTACGGTGGTAACGAAGTGATCGACAAGATGGAAGCTCTCGCCATCGAACGCTGCAAGCAGCTCTTTGGTTGCGAACACGCAAACATCCAGCCCCTTTCCGGTTCTCCGGCAAACGCCGCTGTCTACATGGGCGTCCTCAAGCCGGGTGACAAGGTCCTCGGTCTCAAACTGGACCACGGTGGACACCTTTCTCACGGCCATCCGGTGAACTTCTCCGGTATGCTTTACAACTTCGTTCAGTACGAAGTCGATAAGGAAACTGGCCGCATCGACATGGACAAGGTCCGTGAAATCGCCCTCAAGGAAAAGCCCCGCTTGATCCTCGCTGGCTTCTCCGCTTACAGCCGTAACCTGGACTGGAAGAAGTTCAAGGAAATCGCCGACGAAGTTGGCGCTCTCACCATGGCTGACATTTCTCACGTTGCTGGCCTCATCGCTGGTAAGGCAATCGAATCTCCGGTTCCTTACTTCGATATCGTCACCACCACCACTCATAAGACTCTCCGCGGTCCCCGTTCTGCAATCATCATGTGCAAGGACAAGATGATCAAGAAGATCGTCAAGGGCGAAGAAAAGGAAGTCTCCCTGCCCAAGGCAATCGACGCAGGTCTGTTCCCGGGTATGCAGGGTGGTCCCCATGACCACATCAACGCTGGTAAGGCAGTTGCATTCCTCGAAGCTCTCCAGCCGGAATTCCAGACCTATGCCCAGAACATCATCAAGAACGCAAAGGCCATGGCCGACGAACTGATGAAGCTCGGTTACAAGATCATTTCCGACGGTACCGACAACCACCTCATGGTTGTGGACATGACTTCCAAGGGTATCGGTGGTAAGGATGCCGAAATCGCAATGGAAAAGGTTGGCATCTCCTGCAGCCGTTCTACCATTCCGTTCGACACTCGCAAGCCCATGGATCCGTCCGGCGTACGTCTTGGCACCGCTGCCATCACTACCCGTGGCTTCGACGAAAATGATTCCCGCTTGGTTGCTCAGATCATCGACCGTTGCATCCAGAACAAGGACAGCGAAGAAGGCCTGAAGGCTATCCGTCAGGAAATCATCGACCTCTGCAAGAAGCACCCGCTGTACGCATAAGTTGTTGCAAGGTGAGTGTCGCGCGAGCACTTGTGCTCGCATGACCGAACCGCATACAACTGCACTCGTAGAGTGCTATTATGCACAGCAAAATTTTGCGTAATTATGAAGTATGAATTATTAATTATGAGACTTAGCTAGGCGGCTTCGCCGCGATTATAAATCTCATACATCATAATTCATAATTAAAAAAACGTTCGGCAGTAAAATTGCCGGACGTTTTTTTGTCGGGCCTTTTCTGTTTTTTATTTATATTAAGAACATACGTTTTTAGGGGTAGGAGGTTCCCATGAAGAAATTCTGTTTACTCGGTGCAATGTCCATGCTGGCAATTCTGTCCGCATGCTCTGACGATTCTTCTTCAAAGAACAGCCCTGTGGGGCCTGATGATAATCCTTCTGGTATAGATGCGTTGTCCAGCGCTGATAACGGATTGGCTGAAAGTTCATCTTCGATCTCCACTGCCCCTGATACCGTGCGCTTTGATGCCTCTGGACTGACTGGCGAATTTACAGACTCCCGCGATGGTCATGTCTATAAGATTGTGAAAATTGGTAATCAAGTCTGGATGGCTGAAAATTTGACTTATGGTCATGATGATGTAGAATTAGCTGATTGTGGACAGTGGAGCGTGTATCCTTTAACCTGTGAACAGTATAATTCACAGATTCGTTTTGATTATTCCTGGGCCGAAATTGCAGATTCAGTGAATACCGGTTGTGGCGAAACCGATCGCGGCGTTACTGTTAACGGAATACATTTGTCTAGTTGCCCGTTGGCGATGCCTTCACAAAGCGTTTGTCCTAATGGTTGGCATGTTCCTTCTGTCAAAGAATTGCAGACCCTTGTGGATTATGTTGGTGGCTCTAAAGTCGCTGGTGATGCGTTAAAATCTGCATCTGGTTGGAGTGGTGTGGCCAATGGTACAGATAAATATGGCTTCAATGTTAAGCCCTCCTATAGACCTATTGGGGATGAAGAAACTTGCCTCTATTCTACGGAACAAAATGCTGATGGATCCTTCAAGGTTTTGTGCGTGACCGGTCAAAACGGTTATGCGGAATTTGTGGATACCAGAAGACAACGGAATAAGAAGGTGGTTCGTTGTATCCAGGGTGAGGGAAGGCATGGCCTTGATTACAAAGTGAATGTTGCCGAGAATACTTATGCGGGAATCTTTGGATCCATGACAGATCCTCGCGATGGTCAGATTTACAAGACTGTTGAAATTGGCGAACAGACTTGGATGGCTGAAAATCTCAAATACAACAATAAAGAATTTTATGAATACGAAGAAGTGATGGATGCGGAAGTCACCCACTGCTATTTGGATAGCCTTATTTGGGGGTGGGATTATGGCATGTGGAGTCCCTGTCCTGTAAAACAGCCTGTTCAGGGGATATGCCCCGATGGTTGGCATCTGCCTACCAAAGATGAATGGAATCAATTATCTGCCTATGTTAGCGGTATTGACTATTTAGATGATTTCATCGCCAGTGACATAGCGGGTTACATGCTCAAGTCAACTTCTGGTTGGCCCAATGAAAAAAATGGAATTGATGCTTTTGGCTTTGGTGCTAATCCATCCAATGATATATATGACGAACTCTATTTTTGGGCTGGAACCACTACTGGATGGGACACAGAGTACTTCGGCAATGATTTTTTCGTAATTCAAGGAAAAGAAGCTCGAGCAGAAGCCTTATCATTAGAGGTCCCATGGAATGTCGCTGTTCGTTGTATCAAGGGAACAGGGAGTCATGAGCCTATGTCTTGGCCCTCTTATGAGGACGATGAACCTGAATCCAGTTCCAGCTCTGTCGCAGCCTATTCTGGTTCCTATGGTGAATTGAAAGATGATCGTGATGGAAATGTCTACAGGACCGTTAAAATCGGGAAGCAGACTTGGATGGCTGACAATTTAAAATTTGAAACAGCCGACGGAAAGAGTCTCTGCAATTGTGCTGATATGACATCCTGCGATAGCCGTGGTCGCCTTTATCCTTGGACGTCTGCCCAAACCGCTTGCCCCTCCGGATGGCATTTACCTTCCTTGGAAGAAATGGAAGAACTTGTATCAGTGGCAGAAAAGGTTAAATACGATTTAGGTGGAAATATCGAAGTATCCAGTTTCCTGAAAGACACATCGGGTTGGGCGCATGTTCCAGGAAACAATTATCTTGGCTTTAGTGCGCTGCCGGCTGGATTTGGCTATTTAGATGTTGACGGAAATGCCTCTGAAGATTATTGCGGGGCAAACTTTAACTCTTCATTAAGTGAAGATCCAGAAAGTTTGGTTGATTATTGGACTTCTTCAGAGAATGCTGATGAAAAAACGCACGCTGCTCTCTTCCTTGATGAGGATAAATCTGAAAACTATGATCTTATCGCCTGGACTGATTTTACCGGTTTTGAAGGTGATGAGGCTGAATTTAACAGGCTTATGGCATTTGCAATCCGTTGCCTGAAGGACTAAAAAACATTCAAATCACTCTTGTGTGGGTTGATCTGATTTCGTTATATTAACTGCGCTGAAATTCCTCAGCGCAATTTCTATATTCAGAATCATGACAGCAATCAAGCTTGATAAAGTTTCCTTTCGCTATCCGGGCGTCAGCAAATGGGCGCTTTCCGAGGTGTCCCTAGAGATCCCTCAGGGAAGTTTCTATGCCTTGCTTGGCCCCAATGGTGCAGGAAAAACTACGTTACTTCGCTTGCTGTGTGGCCGTTTTTCCTGCTTTAGCGGAAAACTCGAAATTGCAGCTCCATATAAGGCTAAGAATGGATTCCTCAATCCTGAATGTTACGGTGTCCTGCTGGAAAACCCTGGCGTTTATCCGAAACTTTCTATTCAGGAGTATGTGGATTATTTCCTTGGTTTCTATGGCTTTGGTAGTTCTGCCTATAAAAAGAAATGCCATTCCAAGGAATGCATCGAAGCTCTTGCCAAGAAACTTGAGTTGCCAGACTTGTCCACGAAAATGTCCGCTCTTTCTCTTGGCAACCGCCAGAAAGTGCAGTTGCTTCGTACGCTTGCTCCATGTCCTAAGTTGTTGATTCTTGACGAACCGGTTGCAAATCTGGATCCCGTGTCCCGTGAAGCGGTCTGGCACCTGATTTCCGAATGGCGTAAGCAGGACGGCGGCACTGCCATCGTCTGTTCTCATATCCTTGCGGAAATGGAAACGGAGGCAACGGATTACGCCATCATCGATGGTGGTTCTGTTCTTAAACAGGGACGCGTGTCCGAGCTCGCAGAAAACCAGAATTCACTCCAGCTAGAATTGCCCAAGAATTTAACTGCGGAACAGGTCTGCGCTGCTCTGGAAAAGGCTGGTCTTGCGGGCGTTCAGATTAAGCCGTCCAGGTCCAGCCTTTCCGAACTGTACCGCAATACGGTACAGGGATAAACAGGCGGACAGTCTAGAAAGTCTGTGAAAGGTCGAAGGCGAATCTGCCCCAGTGGAAACTTTCTGGACTCCAGTCGGTCAAATTTTTCTTGAATGCATAGTCCAGGCGGAAGGTCAGGAACTGCCAATGGTAGCGTAAGCCTAGACCGAAACTTTCATCCCGTTCGCTTTTGTACTTGGGGTCTTCGTCGGTTACTGCCGCCCAGTCGTAGAACTGCACAATCTGCCATTGCCTCATGTTCTTCCATGGGAGAGTCCAGCGAACTTCTTCGTTAAAGCGAATATACTGGGGGGTAAGGCCGGTGTTGATGATGGTCTCCCCTGGATTTTCGGGATCATCTTCCTCATAGCTTGCATAAATTCCGCGGAAACGGTAACCGCGCACGGATCGGGGACCGCCCTGGTAGAACACGCGGGCGTCGTCTTCAATGGCCTTTGCGAAGAACTTGCCATAGCTTCCACTCAAGGCTCCGTTAAAGGTCCAGAATAGCGGAAAATAGAAGTTCGTTGTAATTTCTCCATAGGTATAGGGGTCGCCGATCATGGTAATGGAGCTGAAGTCTCCATTCAGGTTGGTTCCTGCGCCCATTGTGGGGGAGATGCGGACTCCTTTTGTCGGGTTGAAGTAGTCATTGGTATAGTCAAAGGTGAGTGCAATTTCCGCCTTCAGCTTGAACATTTTGTCTTCAATCTTGTTCACATATCGGGTATCCAGGGTTCCACGGAATCGGATGTGATCCGTAATGCCGAAGGTAAGGTCCCCACGATTAATCACTTCGTAGCGTTCCTCGACGCTATCCGGATATGCCGGCGGATTAATCTTTTCGTGATTCAGGGTGAGGCGGTCTTCAAGACGTATTGCCGTGGGAATGATGCTGAAGGAGGTTCCGAACAGGAGGGGATTTGCATAACCGATGGACATTTCCTGCTTATGCTGGGCCACCTGGAAGTTTGCAGAAAATTCGTTGAATCTCCCGAAGAAGTTCTTGTGCCTTGCGTAGGCCTGTGCGCCGAAACCGTAAATTTCTTCGTAGAAAAATCCATAACGAGTATCGCCGGGGATTCGTTCCACGACTTTTACATGAACGTCCGAAAGACCGTCCTCTCGCAGGGAGTCTGTCATGCGGATCTGGGTAAAGAGCTGGGTGGAGTAAAGTTTTGACTTGAAGGAATTGTACTGGTCACCGTCAATGATTTCGCCCTTCTCGATTCTCCAGAGGGAGGATAGCCATGCCGTATCGGTAAGGCCTGCCTCGGGATTCTTTTCTTTCCGGCTGGAAATTCTGCGGGTGTCGCTGACAACATTTCCCATCATCACCTTGGTACCCGGATTCACGTTGATTTCGACGGAAATTTTCTTTGCGGTGGTATCCACGAGTTCAATCGATGAAACATATGTATGGAGATAGCCTTCCTTACGATAGGCGTTCAGGATGGTCTGTAAATCTTCGGAAATTTCCTCATGGTTGTAGTAACGGTCCTGTGCAGTATAGAGAGAGGCTGTATCGATCTGGATTCTCTTGTCTTCTGTGACATTCAACTTGATTCCGCCGAACTTGTAGCGCTCTCCATCGCGAATGCTGATGTAGTATCCGCGCTTCACGACTCCAGTCCTTACGAATTCACGACGAATATCCAGGGATATTTCATGACTGTAGTAACCCTTGGTGTAGTAAAGAGCCTTTACGTTTTCCAGGGAATATCGCATGATGAAGTCCTGCTTGATACTGTCCATTTGCCCGAAAGCTTCTGGCATTTCAAGTTGCTCTTCAATCTGGAAATTGGAAAATACCTTATTTCCGGAAATGTTGATATACCACGGATTCTTGTCTTCTTCCGCAGACATTGCAAATGTCATGGCAAACAGGATCAAAAGGATAATCTTTTTCATTTTTGCTCCTGTTCTTCGGGTTTAAAGTCAATATCTTCGCAGTAACCTAGACCTAATAGGCATGGGTTCCAGAACCGGTAATTATAGTTAATGCCGATATTCTTTTCCACACGGTTTTCGTTTCCGCCTGCACCTGTATTGGTCAGGTACTGCTTGGAAATAAGCAATGCGTTCAGGGACAGGCTAGGACTCATGTGATTCTTGTGGGAATATTCCTCTTCCTGGAAAACGGGCAAGGTGTAGTTGATGCCGAATTGCAGCGCCTGGTCATAGGTCGGG
Source organism: Fibrobacter sp. (assembly GCA_024398935.1). Lineage (GTDB taxonomy): Bacteria > Fibrobacterota > Fibrobacteria > Fibrobacterales > Fibrobacteraceae > Fibrobacter. Next base: position 45,063 of record JAKSIH010000001.1, read on the forward strand.
TTGTCACTCTGGTCTTGGGTATAGCCGAAGACGAGGCTCAGGTTCTTGATCCAACGATCCATGGAAACAGGCACCTTGACATAGCTGGAGTCCTTATCGCCGGTGGAGGTGTTGTCGAAGAGCATCACCTTCATGTCGATATCGCCAATATAGTCTCCGCCCAGGGTCTTGTTTGCCGTTGCAGAAATCACTTTACCGATAGCCTTGCCGGCGAGCTTGTTCCAGTCCGTGCTTTCGTCGCCGCCACCATCCGCAATGCAACCGAGGAATACGTTGTAGTAAATCGCAGCAGACGAAGCTTCCGTTCCGCAGTTGGAAGAGGGGATGGGCTGGGGGTTGGTAATCGTTCCCTGGATGTCCAGGTTGATGGGACAGGTCTCAGCATCCTTATCGTTTGTCTCGGAACAGTAATGAAGTTCCTGGCTACTGGTTACGTCAATAATGCCCTGCTGCCAGGGGGCGTCGTTCCAAGTAATCTGGAAGGAATTCAAACCGAATTCGTAAAGGTCTCGAACTCCGATAAAGCCGCTGTTGGTGTTGGTGATGTCGCCGCGGAGCAGGGGTCTCGTGGTATTTCCCAGAACCCAGATGTCAAAGCTGAAGGGGAAGGTTACAAAAGGTGTGACCACCATGACGGAATCGTCCTGGGAATCGCTGACATGGAGGGCCAGATTGATGGGGCTTGCCGTGGATATCTTTTCTTCTTGGGCGCCCTTCTTGCGAAGCTTTGTGGTAAAGTTGTTGAACATCCCGATGTAGCGTTCGATAGCGGATGGTGTAACTTCGATATCGATAGACTTGTGGTATACCAGCTTGTCGATGGTGACATTACCGCCTAGGGTGTTGTTCTTGATCTGTCCTTCCTCGCTTCGCGGAATGTTAAAGAAGATGTTTGCTCGTGCAAGGGCGGATGCCTCGCCGTACATATCGTGATTGAAACTATAGGTGATGTTGGGCAGTTCTGCCGTAACTAGCATGCCTCGTTCCGTTTCCTTCAGGCTGCCGCTAATGGATTCAAGATGGATGGAATGCTCGTCCTTGACCAAGGTAAAACTTTCCGAAGAGATGTTGACGGCTTCCAGCTTCATGCTGTCCAGGGAGAATGCGGCTGTTGCGACAATGGATTCGTCGAACTCGTTCTTCGTAGACGCCTCGTCGATTTTCAGAAGTCCGTTTTCCAGTCGGCCACGAACAAAAATGGGAATTTCAAGATCCATCTTCGGTGGCTGGAAGATGGTGGAATCGCTTCGGATATCGGCTGTAATTCCCTTTAGCCCTTGCCTTGCGTTTGCGGAAATGTCCAGATGGAGATCGGTCTTTGTGATTTCGCTTAGGGAACCTGGAATATACCAGGAACCGTTTACATCTAATGTTCCGTCAAAGACCAGGTCCTTGTTCAGGAAGCCTTCGATCCATGCGGAACCTCCATTGTCGCTTCCGTGGGTAATACTGATGTGTCGGGTTTCGCTAAAGAGATTGTCCAGAATAATCTGGGTGTTTCCGCCCCAGCCTCCGGAACCGATATCCACGTTGGCGTTGATTTCCACCTTTTCGTTCTGGGCAAACAGGTTCAGTTTCTTTACCTTGATCGCCGATGAGTCAATCTTGGACAGCTGTATGTTGGAAAAGTCCATGTTTCCGGAAAGCCCCTGTCCTTCCTGATAGGAGATATTTCCGTTCAGCATGCCCGAGGACAGAGTCGAGTCGTTAAAGGATTCCAGCAACAGGGGAATACTGAAGTCCCTTGCAGAAAGATTTGCATGCATCATCTGGATGGGGAGGTTTCCCGTAGGAGCGAAGTCCGGGTTGGAATCATTGGGCAAGATGAATCCTGCGGAAACTTGCACTGCATTTTTGTTGTGGATCGCTTCCGCCTGGTCAATAAAGATCGTGTCTCCGACCTGCCTTGCAAGGATGTTCGATTCCAGGGCGAAGGCGTCCAGCTTGCCTTGCACGTTCAGTTGCGCATAGGCGGTCTTTGTTGCAAAATTCTGTTTCCACTTGCCGGTGATGACACCGTCAATTTTTTCGCCCAGCTTGATGTCTGCAAAGGGAACCGTACGTATGGCGGCCTTGTTGGCAGTTGCCTCGATGGTCATGGAATCGCCGAATGCGATATAGACGGATGCGTCACCTCCGTGATCCTGCTTTACATTCCAGTTGGTATGGGGGGAGGCCGTCCCCCACATGACTTCGCCATCAAAGTCGAAGTGCTCGTCGGGAGTGAATATCTGACCCTTGTGGAATACGATGCCGTCGGACGGCTTGAGGTCCAAGCCTACCTGTATGGAATCCGCCTTCATGTGAAACGCATAAGGTACCGAATTGAACTTAGCCTGAGCGTGGAGTATCTCACCGTCAAAGAAACCGTTGACCTTGGTATCCTTTTCCAGAATGACATTCCCGCCAACCCAGTCCAGCGCCCAAGGTTCGTATGGAGTCAGGTCCCCGGTGAAGGAGGCGATGACTCCGTCCTCGATATCCACTGTTCCGTTGATGATGGATCCCTGTCTTGTCTCTATGGAAACTTCAATGGTATTTCCGTTCTTTTCCGCAGAGCGAATCTCCATGTCCAGTGGCATCATCTGCGGGCCGAACTGGGCGCTCATGTTGCTGATTCGGCCACTTAATGCGCCGTTCATTTTTGTATCGAAGGCTCCCTTCAGGTAAATGTCTCCACCTTCGTTGTTGCGTAGCCGGGTTTCAAACCTGATAGAATCCGAACTGCCATTTATGTCAATATCTGCGTTCGTCGCAAGCAGGGGCCAGAACTCTCCAAAGCGGGTCTTGATGTTCGCCTTGTATTTTGCCTGAAGCGTATTGATGTCCATGTCCGCTTCGGCGGTTACTTCGAGAGCCCCTATGGCGGGAACAGCCTTGGGCAATTCTACCGGTATCCAGGATTTTGGATCTCGAACGACCACATGGGTGGAGGTCTTTATCTGGGTGAGATTTTCCCTAGGTGCATTGAGCTTCAGGGAGACATGGTCTTCGGCTGTGGAGATATCTACGTTCGCTTTAAGCCGGGGACTTCCAAAATCGGCAGTCACTTCAATGGCAGCCGTATTTTCTACGAAATCACCGCGAATGTTATTTGCCTTCACCTCTACGGCGGTCTCGCTTGTGTTCTTTACCGAGAGATTGGCCAGACTCCACTTCTTTCCGTCGGATAGGGATACATTTGCTTTTTCGACTTTTACGCAGACGGGAATAGGAATCCTTAGACTGTCCGGAATGGAAAGTTCCAGTTTTTCCTTTTCCTTCTTCTCGGATGGCTTCACCTGGATCTTGGCATCGATCGATCCTACATCCAGGGTGACCTTCTTGTCCTTGCCGAGAACCGTACCATCCAGTTTCAGTCTCTCAACCTTGACGGAGGTTCCATCCATCGTTACCGTAAGGGTGTCAAAGGAGTGGGTGAGAAGTCCGTCCATGCGGTAGCCCTTTGGGCTAAAGGTTATCCCAGCGATGGTGTGGTCCGTAGATAAAAAACGGATTAGTAGGGCACGAGCAAACCAGACGCCAAGGGTCAAGGCGCCTACAACAATCGTAGCGACGATTGCCGTTCCTGCAAAAGATGAATACTTCGTACGCAAAATCGCGACAAATAATAAAAAATTTGGCTAACTCGTTGTTTGTCAATAAGTTAGTTTAACCGCTCCAAAGCCATCTGAAGCATGAGAGAAAATATTTTTTTTGTATACGGAAATTTACGTTTTGCGCTTTATCGTTAGATATGGGTTCTCGTCCCTTCAAATGTGCTATTTGTCAAGAATACCAACAAAAAAAATGTAAATAGGAATTAACGATGTTGTTTTTTTATATATTTCTTACAAATCATTTCGGTTAGGAGAATAACCTATGAAAAAGATTCTTTTTGCAATGCTCGCCCTGGCAGTGTCCCTGTTTGCTGCCGAAAAGGTTTACCTGGCTCCCATCAGTCTGGTGGGTATGCACGGTGATTACGGTATCGTTTCTTCAAAGCTCATGAAGGCGTACATCGAAGATGATGGCCGCTATGTCCTGGTGGTTGGTTCCGCCCAGGATAGCGTCAATGTGGACAACCAGTCCGGAGTCCGGGATAAGGCTGTAAGCCTTGGCTGCTCCAAGTATATCCTGGCTGAATTTACCCGCCTGGGCGAAAATGTCCTCATGTCCTTCAAGCTGTACAACACCGATTCCGAAGCGCCCGTCTGGGACGACCGCCTGAAGGCTGCCAATCCCGACGACTTCGATCCCATTATCCAGCGCGTGGCCCGCAATATCGGTACTAAGCGTAAGGCTACTACCGACGATGATATCTATTCCGTGACTCAGAAGGAAACTGAAGAACCTACCCGCAAGGGTGTGTCATCCTACTTGGGTGTTTCCTTGGGCGGTCTCTTTGCCATGCAGCCCGATGTAGATGCCCTGGCCGGTGTTTCCGTCTTCCTGCATTATGATTTCGGTTACCTGCTGGCAGGTATTGATGCTGGCTTCTATGGTATCGACAACCAGCTTGAGATGGGTAATATCAACCTCTCCGTCTATTATCCGTTTGGAACCCGCGCCCTTACGCCCTATGTGGGCGGCGGTATCGGTATCGGCTACACGACTTTCGATTCCGAAATCGAATATGGCTATGACTGCTATGAAGACGATCGTGGCGGCCTGAGCGGTTTTTTGGGTGGCGGTCTGTTGATTAACCGAAACAGCAAGCTCCTGCTGAATCTGAATGTCCGCTACGTGCTGAACTTCTACAAGACGAAGAACTGGGAAGTCCGTAAGAATGACATGGGTGGGGTAAACATTGTCCAGAAGTCCCATGCCATCAACGGCCTCATGATCAACTTCGGTATTGCCCGTGGATTCTAGAAAGTTGAACCGCACCTTAGGGCGGATCTTCTTGGTGCTTCTTCTGGTCTTGCCCCTTACGGGTTGCTTCTTCGGACGCTCTAAGATCGTGGTGTCCGATGGAGGCAACTACGATGTCTATGCAAACGACGAATATATCTGTTCGACCAGAAACGATGACTGTTCCCTGCCGCAACGCGGGGGGACCGCCCCAGTGCATCTTCAGGCGGTCAAGGATGGTGTAGTTGCCGGCGAAACTGATGCAAGCAGGTCCATTACGGCAGCCTCCATCCTGTGGGCTCCCTTTACCTACTACACCTCTTTGTTTATCTACAAGGCCTATCCCGACGAGATCTACATCTATGTGGATGACAGGGAACAGTTCAGGGATCGTTTCGAGAATCGCTATGGTGGAAGCGATACCATGCAGAAGCAGGAGGACGCTTCATCGAGGTCTGATGGTGGCAGCGTGTGGGAGAAACCCCTTCTGTAACATTGAATCGGCGAGCCATGAGGCTCGCTTTTTCTATATTCTCCGCTGTCTCTATGAACATAAAGAGGATACAATGAATGTTCGCCTGTTGGCTTTAGCCGCTAGTGTTTTCTGTGTAGTTTCGTTGACCGGTTGTAACGGGGTGGGTCCCAGGGAATCGCTGCTTGCAAAGATAAACGATGAGTCTATTTACGAAGAAGACTTGGCCTATCTACTGAAGGATGCCCGCGAAAGGCACGATACGACTTCCCTTGACCAACTTCTGTATCAGCGTCTATATGCCAGTTCCGCTCTTATGTCCAGGGCAATTGCCCAGTATCCGGATCTGGAATCGGATTGGAAGGAAGCCAGCCAGGGCTATGAAATCCGGTGGCTCACGCTTCTGTACCAGAATTCATTCCTGAACGAATGCATGGGGGTTTCCGATGCAGTCCTTCGTCAGTATTACAGGGATAATTCCTTCAACTTCAAGGTGGATTCCCTGATCGGCTTTGATGGAATCCGTAAGGAAGTGGCGGGGGAGTATTACATTTCGACTCACAGGGAGGACTACGAGGGCTTCCTGAAGAAGGAATTTTCCAAACGGCAGCAGGATCAGGTTAGCAGTAAAGATTCTGCAGCGGCAAAGTCCTGGTACCTGCGTTCCCGTCGGGAGGAACTGGTGAAGTCCTACACCGACAGTATCCTCGAGAAAAGGAATTTCCGGATCGAGCCTCTTCCATCTATTGATCCGAAGAAGTATTACGAGAAGCATAAGGCCGAGTACATGACCGTTCCCGGCTATGAACTGTACAAGGTGCAAGGGGATTCCCTGGCACTGTCGACGCAGTTTGCGTCCGGTGTCGATGAATCTAAAATCAAGCAGGATGCGAACTATATCGGCGTTGTGAAGGTGGGATACCCCTTGCCTTATGGTATCGGGATGCTTCCGCAGTTGGATTCGCTCCTGGCAGACAAGAGTGCCGGATTTTTGACTCCGGTAATTCGCGGCGCAAACGGCAATTTCTATCGGTTCTATCTTGCGTCAGTAGTGCCTTCCAGACTGAAACCCTTTGAACGGGTGGGAACGGGGATTGCAAAGGCTATAGAGAATGGCGATCTTCTGGATGTGGATAGTGCCACCGTGCTGATTACCCATAACGGCTCTCCGGTTTTCACGGAGCGGGATCTCCTGAATTTTAATGACCAGTTTGTGAAGCGCCGCATGACAAGGCGTTCCCATGAATGGCTTACCAAGATGCTTGCAGAACATCTTGCGTTTGCGGATGCCGCCCGCGAGGCAAAGCTGGACCGGGATTGGGAATATCGTGCCCTGGTGCGTTGCGCACGCCTTGAATTTATAGTGGAACGTTATCTGGACCGACTGACCAGCAATATTTCCGACGAGCAGGCGAAGGCCTGGTATGACCGTGTCCTTGCCAAGGATAATCCCACGACGACCTTCGAGGAGGTCAAGGACATGGCAAAGTCTATGGCGGCCTTCCCGGAAAAACTGATGAAGCGAGACTACTTCATGGGGTACAACGTGATGTACAAGGGACGTAGTTTTGAACAATGTCTTCCGGATCTCTATCGTAACCGCAAGTTTGAGTACCGGGATAAGTTGAAGAATCGTCTGCAGGCTGAGGCCTATAGTGCGGCCTCGATCCATCTTTACAAGACGTCCATTCCGGAATACAGGTCCTACGACTACATTGCGCGCCAACTGCCTTATGCGGATTCCCTCTACAAGGCGGGTAATTTTGATGACGCCTATCTGGAATACCGAACCCTGATGTTTGCCTACGCCGATGTGGATTCCATTTTCAGTAGGGTTACCTATGCTATGGCGGAAACTCGTAACGAGGCCAATCAGTACATGGATGCCGAGTGCCAGTACTACGCTTTCTATAGGCTTTTCCCGCAGGATCCCAATGCAGAAAAGGCTATGTTCAGCAGGGCATTTATCCTGAACGAAAATCTCCACAAGGATAAACTTGCACAGGAAGTTCTGGAAGAATTCCTCAAGACCTATCCCAATAGTGAATTCAGGGAGTCTGCACAGTGGCTTCTGGACAATATCAAGAGCAACGGCAAGCTTCAGGAAGAACTGAATCGGAAAATTGCAAACGAGGATGTTTCTGCGGCTGCGACTAAGGCGGAAAAACCTTAAAAAAGCCCGTTCCTTTGGGACTGTCTCAACAAGATTTTCCCATTTTAACCTATATTTAACGCACTCAAATCAAAAGGTGGTATACCATGGAAATGACATTCGCTATGATCAAGCCCAACGCCGTAAAGTCCGGCCTGGTTGGTCAAATTATCGCACGTTACGAAGCTGCCGGCCTCTCCGTCTGCGCAATCAAGATGCACCAGATGTCCAAGAAGGATGCTCGTGGTTTCTATGCAGAACATGTGAAGAAGCCCTTCTTCCCGGAACTGGAAGCCTACATGACCAAGGGCCCGTCCGTGATGCTTGCTCTGGGTGGCGAAAATGCTATTGCCAAGGTCCGCGCTATTAACGGTGCCACCAATCCTGCTAAGGCAGAACCCGGTACCCTCCGCTACGACTTTGCTCCTTCCATGACCGAAAATGTCGTTCATAGTTCTGATAGCCCCAAGAGCGCAAAGCGCGAACTGGACTTCTGGTTCACCAAGAAGGAACGCTACGCCTACGAAGCTGCAAGCAAGAAGGCTTGCTGCATCCTCTAATGGTGGTTTGAACTAAAAAGTTTCAAAACAAAATAAAAGAGACCCCTCTCAAGGAGACACAAAACAATGCAATGGATCATTAAGTACCTTACTTCCTCCATTGGTAAGAAACAGCTCATGGGTGCATCAGGTGCATTCCTCGCTCTGTTCATTCTCGTCCACATGTGCGGCAACCTCCAGTTGCTGACCTTCAACCAGGCTGAAGCTCAGGCATCCTACAATGCCTACACCGAATTCCTGACCAGCTTCAACCCGCTCCACTTCCCGTTCAAGTTGATTTACCTCATGGAACTGGGCATGGTGGCTGCTTTCGCAATCCACATCGGCCTTGGCATCAAGCTGAAGCTTGAAAACAAGAAGGCTCGCGGCGCTGTGGGTTACGAAGTGAACGCTCGCAAGGGTAACAAGTCCTTCGCTACCTTCACTATGATCTGGACCGGCCTCATCATTCTCGGCTTCGGCATCCAGCATCTTGCCAACCTCAAGTTCGGCGATCATTACCTGTACATGAACGAAGCTGGCGAAATTGTTCGCGACATGTGGCTCACCACTATCGATATGTTTGCTAACCCGGTCTGGACCGTGTTCTACCTGGTTGCCATGCTCGTTATCGGCATTCACCTGTTCCACGCCATCTCTTCTGCATTCCAGACTATGGGTCTTGCTCACCAGAAGTGGACTCCGGTTGTCGAAGTTATCGGCATGGTATATAGCATCGTGATTGCTCTTGGCTTTGCTATCGAAGCTGGTTTCTCCTGCTACATTGCTAAGCAGCCGGAAACCGAAGCTCTCCGCGCCAAGTCTCATGAACTCCAGCAGCAGCTGGAACAGAAGAAGGCTGCTTCCGAAGCTAAGACCTCTTTCGTTGTTCCGTCTGTAGGCGTCATTTCCACCAACGTTTAATGGAGACCGTAAATAATGATTCTCGATTCTAAAATTCCTGGTGGTTCCATTTCTGAAAAGTGGACCAAGCATAAGTTTGAACTTAAGCTGGTGAACCCCGCTAACAAGCGTAAGTTTACCGTTCTCGTGGTAGGTACCGGTCTTGCTGGTGCATCCGCTGCAGCTTCCCTTGCAGAACTTGGCTACAACGTCAAGTCCTTCTGCATTCAGGACTCTCCCCGTCGTGCTCACTCCATTGCTGCCCAGGGTGGTATCAATGCTGCTAAGAGCTATAAGAACGATGGTGACTCTGTCTATCGTCTTTTCTACGATACCGTTAAGGGCGGTGACTTCCGCGCTCGCGAAGCCAACGTTCATCGTCTCGCCGAAAACTCCAACCTGATCATCGACCAGTGCGTCGCTCAGGGTGTTCCCTTCGGCCGTGAATACGGTGGCCTCCTGGACAACCGTTCCTTCGGTGGTACCCAGGTTTCTCGTACCTTCTACGCTCGCGGTCAGACCGGTCAGCAGCTCCTCCTCGGTGCATACCAGGCTCTCATGCGCCAGGTTGCAGCAGGCAAGGTTGAACTGCTTCCTCGTCGCGAAATGATGGACCTCGTCGTTGTCGATGGCAAGGCTCGCGGTATCATCGTTCGTAACCTCGTGACTGGCGAACTCGAAAGCCACGTTGGCGACGCAGTCTGCCTTTGCACCGGTGGTTACGGTAACGTCTACTACCTGTCCACTAACGCTCAGGGTTCTAACGTCACTGCAGCATTCCGCGCTTACAAGAAGGGCGCTGCATTTGCTAACCCCTGCTACACTCAGATTCACCCGACTTGCTTGCCCCGTCATGGAGACCTGCAGTCCAAGCTGACTCTGATGTCTGAATCTCTCCGTAACGATGGCCGTATCTGGGTTCCCCGTAAGGCTGGCGATACCCGTTCTCCGGATCAGATCCCCGAAGAAGATCGTTACTACTACTTGGAAGAAAAGTACCCCAGCTTCGGTAACCTCGTTCCTCGTGACGTGGCTTCCCGTAACGCTAAGCAGGTTTGCGACGCTGGTCTCGGCGTTGGCAACACCAAGCTGGCTGTGTACCTGGACTTCGCAGATGCTATCAAGCGCATGGGCGTTGCTGGCGTTTCTGCTAAGTATGGTAACCTCTTCCAGATGTACGAAAAGATCGTTGACGAAGACCCGTACAAGGTTCCGATGCGCATCTTCCCGGCAATCCACTACACCATGGGTGGTCTGTGGGTTGACTACGATTTGATGTCCACCATCCCGGGCTGCTTCGTTCTCGGTGAAGCAAACTTCTCTGACCACGGTGCTAACCGTCTCGGTGCTTCTGCTTTGATGCAGGGCCTTTCCGATGGTTACTTCGTGATTCCGTTCACCATCGGTGGCTACTTCGCAGGCACCAAGCTGGAAAAGGTTTCCGAATCTGATCCTGCTTTCGAAGACTGCAAGAAGCAGACCGCAGAAAAGATCCAGAAGCTCCTCTCCATCAAGGGTCACCGCACTGTTAACGATATCCATCGTCAGCTCGGTAACATCATGTGGGAATACGTTGGCATGGCCCGTAACAAGGCTGGCCTCGAAAAGGCTCTCCAGGAAATCCCCGCACTCCGCGAAGAATTCTACGAAAACGTCAACGTCGTCGGTTCCGAAGGTTCCTTCAACCAGAACCTGGAACGTGCCGGCCGTCTGGCTGACTTCCTCGAATTCGCAGAAGTCCTCACCCTCGACGCCCTCCACCGTGAAGAATCTTGCGGCGGTCACTTCCGTGAAGAAAGCCAGACCGAAGAAGGCGAAGCAAAGCGTGATGACGAAAACTTCTGCTACGTCGGTGCTTGGGAATACAAGGGCGATGGCGAAAAGCCGGAACTCCACAAGGAACCTCTTACATTTGATAACGTCCACCTCGTTACTAGGAGCTACAAATAATGAGCAACGGTCTTATGAATTTGACTTTGAAGATTTGGCGTCAGAAGGACTCCAAGACCAAGGGACAGTTCGAAACTGTCAAGATCAGCGGCATTTCTCCGGACATGTCCTTCCTGGAAATGTTGGATGTCGTAAACGAAGAACAGATGAAGCAGGGCAAGGAAGGCTTTGCATTCGACCACGACTGCCGCGAAGGCATTTGCGGTATGTGCTCTCTGGTCATCAACGGTATGCCCCATGGTCCCGACCACGGCATCACCACTTGCCAGCTGCACATGCGTAAGTTCAAGGATGGCGATACCATCGTGATCGAACCGTGGCGCGCTGCCGCATTCCCGGTTATCCGTGACTGCGCTGTGGACCGTTCCGCATTCGACCGCATCATCGCTGCTGGCGGCTACGTTTCCGTCAACACCGGTGCCGCTCCCGAAGCTTCCGTGATCCCCGTTCCCAAGGCTGATGCAGACCGCGCATTCGACGCTGCTGCTTGCGTTGGTTGCGGTGCTTGCGTTGCTGCTTGTAAGAACGCCTCTGCAATGCTCTTCGTTTCTGCTAAGGTTTCTCACCTCAGCTTCTTGCCCCAGGGCAAGGTCGAAGCCAAGAAGCGCGTGCTCGCTATGGTGGCACAGATGGACAAGGAAGGCTTTGGTAACTGCACCAACCTTTACGAATGCCAGGCTGCTTGCCCGAAGGGTATCACCGTGGACTACATCGCCAAGATGAACCGCGAATACCTCATGGCAACCGCTACCTACGCTGAAAAGGTGTACGGCAAGGACTAACAATGAGGCGAATCCAGCACGAAAATGCTTGCATTTTCGTATTGGTGAGCCGAGTGGTGAGAGACTCCGAAGGAGTCTCCTAATGAGGCGAGTGCAGCGACCATGCTTGCATGGTCATTGCCGAGCCGATTAAATCCGCGCTTGAACCGCTTGCGGTGAAAGCGCCAGGACTAAGAGGTTGAGGTATGAGGTCGGTCGCTTCGCTCCCTTTGAGGTGTGGGGCTTCAGGCCTTTGAGCTTGTCAAGAACTCCGTTCGGATAGACTCCGGGCGGAGTTTTTTTTACAAAAAATAAAGCCGCAGTGCCAATGATTTTTCAAAAAAATGCTAAATTTTATCCATATTGTAAGTTTTAAAAAAGGATTACCTTATGAAGAAATCTTTCCTGTCTGCAGCAGCTCTTGTACTGACCATGGGTCTTAGTGCATACGCCCAGGACGACTACGAAGACTATGCCTACGACGAAGGTGTTGCCGAAAGCGCACCGGAAGGCTATAGCGAAGTTTCCGATGACGCTGAACTGGAAGCTGACGCCAGCACTGCCCGCAGCCGCATCGACGAAGAGAAGTCCGCAAGGGCTGAAGCTGCCGCCGCATCCGCTTCCGAATCTAGCTCCGACTTTAAGCCGCTCCAGTACGGTGTTCACTTGGGTGTTGGCGTGAGCGGTACCTACGGTAGTGAAGAAGTCCCTGTTTTCAATGGTTTTGTCATTGACCGTTATGGTGATCCGTTTGCTGGTTTCATTGGCGTGAACCTGGATCTTGGTGGTGTTGTTTCTTACCGCATCAACAAGATGTTCGGTGTCAATGCGGAACTGAATTTCCACTTCGTGGATTACTTCAAGGAATCCGAAGTTTGGGGCATCGAGGTTTGGGATAGCTACTATGGTACCTATGTTACTGAACCTGTTGATGAAAACATGATCACGGTTGGTATTTCCATTCCCGTAATGGCTCGCCTTTACCCGACCAGCGGCTCCTACGCCGAACTGGGTGCCCAGCTGAACTTGAACCTCATGGGCAAGTTCTCCCTGGACAATACCGATTACGACTACAACGAAGACATGGGTGACTGGAAGGTTGAAACTGTGGGCTTCGGAGTTGTCGTTGGTGGCGGTGTTATTGTTACGGCCGGTACTACCCGTATGGAACTGGGTGCACGCGTGGTTGTTGACCTGACCCGCATCGAAGCCGATGAACCTGTGTTTGATGCAAACAACGAATCCTGGCGTCCCCCTGTAGAGGCAAAGGGCTGGCATGTTCAGTTCGTTTGCAATTTCATTCTTTAGTTCAAGAATTCAGGAATGTTAAAGGAGCGTCCTTCGGGGCGCCCTTTTTCGTAAGGATGAAATTTTTTGCTTGAGAATTTTATACAAAGATATTATTTTTGTAACAAATTAGTCGTAAAGGGAACTCCTTCTGGAAGCGCTCCCTACGCAAAGGAGAAAGCATGAAAAAATTTGCACTTGCTGCATTGGCTGCACTCGCTATGGGTACTTCCGTATCCGCACAGAGCATCGAGGATTTTTACGCCCAGCCAGTCCGTATCGGTGTTCACTCGGCAATCGGTGTCAGCGGTACCTACGGTAACGAAAAGGCTTTGGGTAACTACAGGGAAGGCTCCGGCTATAAGGAAGACTATAGGGATCCCTTTGAAGGCTATTTTGGTCTAAACGCTTCTTTTGGTGGCATTGCCCTGGTACGAATCAACAACCTGATTACCTTTGCTCCGGGTGCGAATCTCTTTATCAAGGATTATTTCAAGGAATCAGAGGTCTGGGGGATTGAAGTCTGGGACGACTACTACAATACCTATACGACGGAACCGGTAGACGAAAACATGATGATCATCGGTCTTTCCGTACCTCTCATGGTTCGCGTAAATGTTGCCCCCCAGCTTTATGTGGAAGCGGGTGCCCAGCTGAACCTGAACCTGATGGGGTCTTTTACCCTGGATAATTCCGAATACGATTACAGCGAAGATTTGGGCGACTGGAAGGTTGAAACCTTCGGTCTTGCCGTTAATGCCGGCGCTGGCATAACGATTCCTTACAATGGACATTTTATGGAATTTGGCCTCAGGTTCTCCTTGGACTTGACCCGCATGGAAGCCGATGAACTGATCCTGAACCCGGCGAATGAATCTTATCGCTATCCGGTCGAAACCAAGGGCTGGCACATACAGTTTGTCTATAACTTCTTTATGTAACGAAGTTGGTTTGACTGGCTCCTGATTTTGGGACCGGGACCTTTTTTTGAACGACCCTCCGGGGCCGTTCTTTTTTTTTCAGCGTTGTATTCATGCGCTGGTAAACAAAAAAAATTCCCCGAAAAATTTCGGGGAACAGGGGATGGGAGGATTTAGATTCTAGTTGTAGTAGACGGTGCTTCCGTTGGGGAAGGTGACGTTCTTGCTGTAGCTGTTGATGTTGCTTACCGTAGAAACCTGGCTGGTGCCCTGGATGTAGCTTCCGGAAGTGGTGGGCTTGAAGGCGATGTTTGAATTACCGTAGTAGCCGCTTGTGTTGAAGCTGACATTGTAGCTGGTGCCTGCTTCGGACCTGCTCTTGCTGAAGCCAAGGAGCGTCTTGGTGGTGAGCGTTGCCGTGCCGTCGGAATCGAAGGAGCCGCCCATGCCGCCGCTGATCTGGCATTCTACCACAACCACGCCACCGCTGATGGTAAGGTCGCCGTTGGAGTCGATGCCGTCGGTATCGCCGGAGCCAGTCTTCACGTAATGTACGCCGCCGGTTACCGTAAGGTGGCCGCTGGAACTTCCCATGCCTCCGCCGAATCCACCACCGAATCCGCCGGGACGGCCGCCCCAGTTATTGCCGCCAGTCTGGGTGTTGTTTCCGGAGCCGTCGTTTCCGCCAGCTGCGTTCCAACCATCGTCGGTTGCGTAGACATCGGTAATGCCGCCGCTGATAGTGATGTACCAGGCTTCAAGGCCTTCGTAGGAGTCCTTCACGTAGACAGTGCCGTCGTTAATGCGGAGGGTTGAATCCGCATGGACGCCGTCGTTACCCTTGGCGGTAATCGTCGTAAAACCGCCGTTGAAGTCGATGTTCAAGTTGCTGTGGACGCCGTCGTCCCCGGAAGTCACCGTGTTCTCGCCACCGTTGATGTAGACGCGGTTCTCGGAAACGATGCCTTTACCTGTGGAATTCACCTTGATGGAAGGGACGCTTACGCTGTCGGAAATCATCACATAGTTGAAAGCCTGGATGCCGTCGTCGCCAGCCTTGGTGATGTTGATGGTACCCCCCTTGATGCTTACGATGCCCTTGCCTTCGGTAATGGTGGTGTCGCTACCGTTTACGGTGCATTCGTCGCTCTTGATGCCGTCGCCGGAAGTGGCCGTAATGGTGATGTTTCCCTTTTCGATGTCAACGAGGCCCTTGCCCTTGATGCCGTTGTTCTTGGCGGTGACATTGATGGTTGTCTCGCCGCGGAAACGGAGATCGTTGGAACTCTGGATTCCGTTATTGTAGTTGCCGGTCACTTTCAATGTGCCGGTTCCCTTGAAGGTCATGTCGTCCTTGGAGTAGATGGCGGCGTTTGTGGTGTCTGTCTTGGTGACGCCGCTGCTGTTGACGTAGGTGTGAGCCTTGGCGCGGGTGCTTCCGTCGCTTAGGGTATTGACGGTCTCGCTTTTTGCAACCACGAAGGTCTTGCTTGCCATCTGCACATAGATGGGGGCGTCAGCGGTGTTTTCCAGGGTGAGGCCGCGGAGGTTCAGGTATACACCGGAATCCGCCTTGGGAGAATAGACGCGGATCTGTGCGTCCGTACCGCTGTAGCTTCCGCTGAAGTCGTATTCGCCGGCGCAGGTAATCAGGACTTCGCCGCCGTTAATGGTGACACAGCCATTGTCGTTGGTAAGGGTGGCGCCAGAAGCTGCATAGGTGATAGCGGGGGAGTTGCCGTTGGATGCACTCTCGTAGCTGCTGCTGGAAACGGCTGGAGTTTCCTGGCTGGAGCTAGATACTGGCTGGGGCAATCCGGCAGAACTGCTGGATGATTCGCCTATGGTAGGTTCTCCAACGGTAGGAATCGAGCTACTGGAAATGGGTTGGGGAAGTTCAACGGGAGCGCTTGTGGAATCGGATTCGCTTGCCCCGTCCTGTACTGCTTCCGGGAAGCCGTAGGAACCGTCACTGTTTATCCAGAACGCAATGTTGCCTGCATTATCCATGCAGATGGCTTCGCCTTTTGTTCCGGGGATGGCGTTGTAGCCTTCGTAAGTACAGGCGTTTGTGTTAGAGTCTTCCTGTGGGAGAACTGCCGGATTTGAGGGAGTTGTAGGGGAGACGCTGTCATCGGAGCAGCCCGTCATGAGCCCAAACGGTAAAGTTGCAAATGCCGTTACGGCAATGCTTTTCCTAAGAATTAAATTATTGTACATGGTGGGTCCTTTTTTTAAACACTTCCTGAGAAAAAAATACCTAAGATTTTCAAAGCGCTAAACCGAAAATTTGGACTTTTTAAAGAAACCCTTTTTTTTAAGCGGAACCTTTTGTATCGTTTGGGATGAAAGGTCTCAAAACGGAATGGAACCTTTTGTCTCGTTGAAATCAATGACGAAAAAAACTAAATTTGGGAGGACGATTCTTGTAAAATCAAAACATTATGAAAAAAGTTTTTTTTAAGCCTGCAGGATGGCTTGCCCTTTTTTGTGCAGTTTTCCTTTGCTCCTCGGCCTTTGCCGCCTCTCCTGTTCACGGACCTGAAAATGTCCTGAACCTTCGCCTTCTGGAAACTTCGCCCATGCTGTTCGAAATGCATCGGGCCACCATTTCTGACAAGCCCCAGTCTTTTGCCTATCCCCGTCGGGATACGACTTTCCGTGAGGCAATGAAGAAAGATCTGGCTACCTCCCTGCTTGCCTATGACAATGTTCATGGAGGGACGGTCTTTGGTAAGGGTGGGTATGACACCCTTTCTCAGAAGGTGCCCCGCATCGCCCTGGCCCTTTCTCTGGTCGGAGGCATGGACTATCGCGGTGGCGAGGCTCTTGGTGATACCATCTGGCCGGGCGTAGATGGAGGTATCTATCTTCGGGGCTATGCGGATTCCCTGGATTTCGTACTGGATGCTCGCATTTATGACGAAGGGCATTCTGCTGACCGTCCCCAGTCCTTTGATGGTGAATTTCTTGAAATTCAGGAAAAGGAAAACAATGCCGGGATGGAGTATACCAGCTTTGCCCGCTATCGTACGCACTTCGCCTTAAACTACAGCTGGCTTCGCCTTGACCTGGGACGTGACGTGATGCACTGGGGACCGGGCTATTACAACAACCTGACCCTGAACCAGTTTGCGTTGCCGTACAACATGCTTACTCTGGATATGCAGTTTGGCCCTCTTCGCGTGGTTTCCTTCTATGCGGACCTGCGAATTTACAATAGCATGAGCATGAAGAATAAGGATGAAACTCGTAACTTGTTCGGACATCGCTATGAACTGGCTGTGGGTAATGCCACATTTGGTATTAGCGAACTGCAGATGCTCTACGACAACCTTAAACCCTGGCTCTTTGTGCCTACGGCGCCTCTCTTCATGGAAAAGGGAAACTATTCTGAAAGCAGTAATAATGGAGCCTTGGCTTTTGACTTTAACTATCGTCTTTTTAACACGGTGCGCCTTTATACGGAATTCTTCCTGGATGACATGGAGAGCCCTGTAAGTCTCGTAAAGAATGATAACATCGAGGCCAAGTGGGCCTGGATGGCGGGTATCCATGCCGCTCATGATTTTGATATAAAGGGGCATTATGTTGAAGCGGGTACCATTGCTGAATATGCCCGCATAGAACCTTATGTCTATAGTCACTTTGTAAAGAATACCGCGCAGCTTGCTCACCTGGGGCGCCCCATCGGGAGTCAGCGTGGGCCAAATAGCCAGACCATCGACTGGACCCTCTATGCCCGTATGGATTCCCACATCTTTGCGTCCATTCGCAATACCTGGGCCTGGAAGGGCACGGACTACGGTAGCGCCGTCAATGATACGACCCCCAGCCGTAACCACATGAAGATCCATAAGGATTTTCTGAAGGGAGCCAAGATGCAGTATTCCCTGACTCCGGCCCTTAGCTACGAAGGACAGTTCGTCAGCTTCATGGGGGAGATGACCTTCATCGACGATCGCAAAGTTTATCTGCGAGCTGGATTCAAGTTCTAAAAATTTGAATTGACCTAGAAATCCATTTCAAACCCTTAATGACTTTTGAGTCTTGATATGTTTAAGCCTGAACTTCTTGCCCCGGCAGGGGATTTGACCCGAATGAAATACGCCTTCGCCTACGGTGCCGACGCCGTGTACGCAGGGCAGCCCACCTTCTCGCTTCGCTCCCGCGAGAACGGCTTCAAGAACCTGGACGACCTTGCTGAAGGCATCGCCTACGCCCATGCCCGCGGGAAGAAGTTCTACCTGACAAGCAATATCATTCCCCGTAACGTGAAGGTGGAATCCTTCCAGAAGGCGCTTCTTGCGGCTATTGACCTGGGACCGGATGCCTTGATTGTTGCCGACCCTGGCTTTGTGGGCTGGATTCGCGAGGTCCGGCCTAATGCGGAAGTCCATCTGTCCGTGCAGGCCAACTGCACGAACTATCTTACGGCCAAGTTCTGGCAGGGACTCGGCGTCAAGCGAGTGATTCTCAGCCGCGAACTGCGCCTTGCGGAAATTCTCGAGATGAAGGAACGGCTTCCTGGGCTTGAACTGGAGGTCTTTGTCCATGGGGCGGTCTGCATGTCCATGTCGGGACGCTGCATGCTGTCCAACTGGGTGGTTCACCGTGATGCGAACCTGGGGGCCTGCGACAATTCCTGCCGAATGCCCTATCGGCTTTACGCAAACGAGGGGCCTCAGTGCGATGATTACAGGGAACACGAGGGAAATTTCCTGTTGCAGAGGACTGACCGTCCGGAACTGGACCCCATTGCCCTGGACGAGGATACTTGGGGGACTTACTTCATGAGCAGCAGGGACCTTTGCGCTATCGAGGTGGTTCCGGAACTTATTAAGGGCGGTCTGGAATCTTTCAAGATCGAGGGTCGAACCAAGTCTGTTTATTATCTGAGTCAGGTGGTTCGTGCTTACCGTATGGCTATCGATTCCTGCTTTGAACAGATCGAGGCGGGGAAGGATCCTGCAATTTCGGAGGAGAGCCGCCGTGCCGTTACCTATCTTGATGGCCGAGGCTTCATGCCCGGATTCCTGAAGGGACCTCTTCCCCAGAATTACGAATCTACCCATATGGCCGCTCCCGGAGGCTGTGTGGCCGCACAGATTCTGGATTATGATGCCGCGTCCCATTCTGTACGGGTCAATGTGAAGAATCCCTTCACGATGGATGACCGTCTGGAACTGATGACCCCCGCGGGAATGGAGCCATGTTCCGTGGAGTCCATGAATGATTTCCGTGGCGGGGCTGCCGACAGGTTGAATCCGGGTACGGAAGGTCGTGTTTTTCTGCCAAAAAATGTGAGTATGAACAATAAAATGTCGGATTTTTCCTTTTTTGTGAAGGATTTTTCCCAAAAACAACAATAAATACATAAATTTTCGTTATGGCTGTCGACGAGGCTACAAAACGAAAAAATGCCCTGGAACTTTTCCAGATTGACGAGGAGGCTATTATGCCTTTCTTTGAAAATCATCTGGACGAGTTGTGCCGGTTCATCCAGGAAAGGGCAGAAAACCATCTATCCCTGCTTGAACTGCTGAAGCAGTTTGTTCGTTCTGCCCAGCAGCCTTTTAACATGCAGCGCTACATGGCGGTGCAGTCTACCTACATCCGGGAGTCCCTCCAGGAAAAGATATTGGATCGCCAGCAGGCGGTCAGCCGGTGGATTCAGGAAAATGCGGGCAAGCATCGTAGCCGCATGATCCAGCTCCAGTGCCTCTATCTGGAACGGATTAAGGATCAGGTCCTTCCCAAGGTTGAGGATTTGCTGTCTCGCCGCATCGAAAATTTGCGGTCCAAGTTGGGATAGTTCTAACTTGTTGATTTTCAAGAAGTTATGGTGAAAATAGCCTAAATCTGCGAAAAAACGCGGATTTTCTTTTTTTTAGACTCTTTGTCGACCTGTTTTTGTACCCCCGAAACATTCAATTTCTTGTCAAGGCATTGTTCAAAATTTTTCCGTTGATAAGTTGTGGAATTTATAGGGTTCTGTTTTTGATTGTTGAGTGATTAATTGCGTAACTAACTTGTGTAGTTGGGGATATAGACTGGGAATAAAATAAAATTGCCTAAAAATGTTCAAAAAAGGCAGTTTCAAATTTTTTTCGGGATAGTGCCCTTTTTTGGGGGAGGCCTTTACTTAACTTTCTCTTGAAGTTTTTTACATCCCGCCCGGTTTTTAGATAGTGTCCAATACGGTTTCTTTATTAGATGTTGTTTCGTCGCCCTGGCAGTCTGTGCTGGAACTGGTTCGTTCTGAATGCAATGACTACTTTGGCGTTACCATTTTTGATGCAGTAGGCTTTGAAGGGCTTCAGGACGGCTACGCCCTGTTGACAGTTCCCGATGAACTGCGTGAAAACTGGATTAACGCCCATTATGGCGATATCCTGCGAAAGTCCTTTTCTTCCGTATACGGCTCTAGTTTTATTGATTTCCGTATCCGTCGCGGTTCGGTTTCCGGTGCAGTGCCCGAAATGAAGCTTTCTACTCCGAAGGCTCCCTTGGTTCCTGTGCAGGCTCGCGTCCGGCCCAAGCCTGCGAAGCGCCCGAAGCTCGCCCTTTATGCCCGCTATACCTTTGAAAATTTCATTGAGGGTGAATGTAATTCTACTGCACTGAGGGCCTGCAAGGCGGTTTCCGAAAATCCTGGCGATCCTGCCCTGAATCCCTTGTTTGTCTACGGTGCATCTGGACTTGGAAAGACTCATTTGCTGCAGTCTATTGCGGCTAGCATCCAGAAGGCCAGACCTGAAACGAAGATCGTCTACTGTCACGCCTTTGATTTTCTGAATGACTCGACTGCAGTGGCCAAGGCCCTGAAGTACAAGATCGGGAATGCCCGTGAACTTGCCGTCGCCTTCCAGGAAAAGTACGAAAACTGCGATGTTCTCCTGCTAGACGATGTTCAGCTCATGGAGAAGGGTATTGTTCCCCAGGAAAGGCTTGCCATTCTCATTAAGCACCTTCGTTCCATGGGTAAGCAGGTGGTTCTTTCCTGTGACCGTCATCCATCTGAATTTACTGGTGTAGAAACGAAGAACGAAGCGGATTACAATAGCA
This sequence comes from Fibrobacter sp., assembly GCA_024398935.1. Lineage (GTDB taxonomy): Bacteria > Fibrobacterota > Fibrobacteria > Fibrobacterales > Fibrobacteraceae > Fibrobacter. The sequence goes on from JAKSIH010000001.1 coordinate 65,948, forward strand.
AGGCTGGCATTCCCAGTATTTCTGCTAAGCTTCTTGCTCCGCTGGATTCTTGTGTTGCGGTTGGTCTGGAAGAACCGGATCTTCATACCCGTATGCGCCTGATTCAGGAAAAGTCTACCAATATACCTTTTGTCCAGCGGGATCGAGAAGAAATCTGCAGGTTTCTCTCGATTCCGCCCCGTCAGAACGTCCGCATCATCGAAGGCCTCCTGAATTGGCTGGGTGCGATGAATCAGTTCTGTATGGAAAATCTTGATCTAGATGCGGTAAAGCGGCTGGTTGCCCCCAATGATGCAAGTGGTCGCGGAGAGCTGACTGTCAAGGGTATTGCCGAGACGGTAGCTTTTGAATTCGGAACAGACCTTGTTTCCCTGATGAGCCATCGTCAGGATGCCAATGTGTCCTTGCCTCGCAAGGTTGCAATGTACCTTTGCCGCGAACTTACCACGGAATCCCTGCAGAATGTTGGCGAAATTTTCAATCGTGACTATGCCACGGTAATCGCTGCCATCAAGTCGCTTAATAAGCAGATGGATGTGGATGAATCTCTCGCGAGAAAGGTTCAGGATATCCGGTATTTGCTGGAAGCCTAGTAATGCTTGCTTTGGTAACGGGTGGTGCCGGCGTCGTAGGGAAGGCGCTGTGCCGGGAGCTTTTGCAACGCGGTGTGTGTGTGCGAGTGCTTACGCTTCCGGGCGATACGTTGGCAAAGTCCCTTCCACCAGAAGTTGAAGTTTTTTATGGGGATGTAACGGATCTATCTTCCTTGAAGTCGGCCTTTCAGGGAGTGGATGTGGTGTACCACCTGGCTGCAATTCTTCTTTCCACCCAAAAAGGTTCCTTTGACCGCATCAATGCTGGTGGAACCCGGAATGTGGTTGACGCTGCCGTAGAAGCGGGCGTTTCCCGACTGCTTTATGTTTCCAGCATTTCTGTGACTTACCCGGTCTTGACGGAATATGGACAAAGTAAGCTTAAGGGGGAGGATTTCGTTCGCAGGGCGGGTGAGGAGCATGGACTGAAATGGACCATCGTGCGGCCCACCCTTGTCATTGGCGATGGAGGCGGCATCGAATTCAGGATGTACGCAAACTATGTCAAGCGATTCCCCGTCTATTTTTTACCGGGCGGGGGAAAGTCCCTCAAGAAGCCGGTACGCAGTGTGGATTTGGTAAAGGGAATTGCTGCCGCGGGACTTTCGGAACACTCTGTCGGAAAGACTTACTCCCTGGCAGGCTCCAGGGAAATTTCCATGGCCGAGATGGCGAAGTTCGTCCTGAAAAAGTCCGGCAAGAACCACCTGATGATTCCCTTGCCCTGGTGGATTTCCCGCAAGTTGGCCGTATTGAAAGGTTGGATTGGCGGTAAGCCCGTAACAGCGGAACAGGCTCTGGCTGGATTCCTGTACGATGCGGTTCCCTCCATCGATCAGGCTTCCCACGATTTGGATTATTATCCTGCGTCACCTTTCGACGATTAGTGTCTTTTTTCGAAGTTTTTATTTATATTCCCTTGAAAAGAGGTGTTTATGAATAAGAATCTCGGAAAAGCTTTACTGACTGCTTCCCTTGCTTCTGTTTTGGGTTTAACGGCCTGTGGCGACAGTTCCAGTACATCCAGCAATGTGGAACGCGAAGAGGATTCCTCTTCCAGCGTCGTAGAAAGTTCTTCCTCCGTGGAAGAATCCTCCTCTTCTGTAGACGAAAGCCTGCCGAAGGGGGCTCGCGTGGCTACCCTGGAAGACCTGCAGAAGAATGTTTCCCTGGGAGAAATGTTCGGTACTACAGCCTACCTTGCAACGGGAGCCAAGCACGACGTGTTCTCCATCTGGGTTCCCGATACTGCATGGGCTGGCTTCTACAGCGAATTCAAGGATGGTACCATTACCTTCGGTAACAACAACGGTTACTTTGCGGGTATCGATGGGGACAAGGTTACCGAGGCTGTAGGCAAGTTCTGGGAAAAGGGGGGCACCCTTCGTTTTATCGTAAACGAAAAGGATAAACTCCAGTATTCCCTCAATGGAGGCGACTTTAAGGATGCGGAGACCGCCAAGGTGGCTGTGTCGGGAAATGTCCTGAGTGATGGCGACAAGCTAAAAGGTTTAAAACTTCAGTGCAAGAACGGCGATGCGGAAGTCCGCTACACCTTCTATGAAGGCCGTTTCCTCCAGGAATCCGAGGGGGAGGATGGCTTGGAATGGAACGCGGGCTATTACGACATTCAGCGTAGCAAGTTGCTGTTGCTTCCGGTGTTCTACAATACCAAGGGATATGTTCCGCTGTCTACCATGGCGGTAGATGCCGATTTCAACATAACTTCCATTACGGGGGCGGCCTACAAGTGCACCAAGTCCAGCTTTGAATTTGAAGGCGTTTCCAAAGATGACATCGCCGGTGAATGGGCCTCTGAAAAGGGAGGACTGGACTGGATGTTGACTCTGGACGAGGACGGTTCCTACCAGGTTCAGGCAAGCAAGGTGGGTGCTACAGAGGAATTGAAGTCTGGTAGCTGGGATGTGTATGGCGACCTGCTTCTGCTTCGCAATAGGAAGTGTCTGCATCCGGAAAAGTGCGTAAGCGCGGTGAAGGGTGTGGTAACTATGGATGACAAGGGGAAGGGCTTCGAATACGAACATTCCGATCCGGGAACCCCCGAAGTACCGACCACCTGGACTGAAGTTCAATACGAATAATATGATTGGCGCTGAAGCGCCTACTCAAAAAAATGCATAAAAAAAGAGGCCGTCAGGTTATTCCTGGCGGGCCTCTTTTTTTGGGGTGAAAAGGATTACTTGTCCTTGCAGCAGCAGCCTTCGCCTTCGCCTTCACCCTTGCACTTGCATTCGCCTTCGCCACCGCATTCGCATTCTCCGTTACCGCCGCAGCATTCGCCTTCGCCCTTGCCGCACTTGCACTGGTGCTGCTGGAAGGGTGCAAGGTCCTGTTCGGTAGCTTCACGGACTTCCACCACTTCGATGGCGAAGTTCAGGTTCTTGCCGGCCAGCTCGTGATTGGCGTCAATAACTGCCTTGTCGCCATTGACGGACTTTACGCGGATGGGCATGGGACCTGCCGGAGTCTGTGCATAGAACTGCATGCCAGCTTCTACCTTGTCTACACCCTGGAATACGCTTACGGGAACTTCCTGGGTCATGCGTTCGTCGTATTCGCCGTAGCCTTCGGAGGGAATGACCTTCACGTCAAACTTATCGCCCACTTCGTGGTCGTACATAGCCTTTTCAAGACCGACAACGATCATGTGCATGCCCTGGATGTACTGCAGGGGGTCGCGGCCAGCGGAGGAATCAATAACCTGACCTTCGTCGGAGGTGAGGGTGTAGTGCATCAGGACAACGGTCTTGTCGGCAATCTTCATAAAAAATCCTTTTGGTAAAATGAGGCGAAACTTCGCCAGTGTTTTTGCAATTTAGAAAAATCCGCTTCTAGCGAGGGAATTCCTCTCTAATCTTTCTGGATCAGGAAGGGGGTAAGTCCGATAACGCCGGTCTTTCCCTTGCGGTCCGTATCCTGGGTGCGTTCCAACTCTTCCTGAATGATAATTCTGGACTTGTCGATACCCTTGTCCCTAATGTAGCGGAGGATGTTCTTCATTCGTCCCTTTGCAATCTTGTCTGTATCGTCGAAGTCATCATCCACAATGCTTTGAATCTTGATTGCGATGGGGTACTCGCGCATGAAGGCGACTATGTCGTTTAAGGCTGTGTAGCTGGAGTTTAATAGGGTAGAATCCTTGTCCCTAAAGCGGATTCGGATAGCGATGTCGTTGAAATTGTACCTGCTGTTGATTGGACAGCCGACGCTATCGGTCTTTACGGTGGGGAGGGAATTGGGGCACTGGTCCATCCAGTCGTCAATGCCGTCTCCGTCACTGTCGATGGGACAGCCAAATTCATCAATGGGTGCTTCTTCCGGGGTATCGGGGCATTTGTCCTCTTCGTCGAAAACGCCATCCTTGTCCTGGTCTAGGCGGCAACCAGCTTCGTCCACTTTTACCCCTTCGGGAGTGTCTGCGCATTGGTCCTTGGAGTCGGGAACGCCGTCGTTGTCGCTATCGGCAGGGCAACCCCAGACATTAACCTTTTCATTGGGCTCCGATTCCGGGCAGCGGTCCAGCTCGTTGGGCACTCCATCATGGTCAAAGTCCAGGGGGCAGCCGGATTCATCAATGGAGAAACCTTCGGGTGTCGCTGGGCACTGGTCTTTGTCGTTAGGAATTCCGTCGTGATCTTCGTCCAGGGGACAGCCTTCCTCGTTTACGGGTTCTCCCGGCTTGGAGCCTGGGCATAGATCATGGTTGTCATCAATGCCGTCGTTATCGGAGTCTAGAGTACAGCCGTACTCATCGACTGCAACTCCCAGGGGCGTCTTGAGACAGTTGTCCTGGTAATCGTAAACGCCGTCCTTGTCCAGATCCAGGGGGCAGCCGTTGTAGTCCACTTCTAGGCCTCTCATGGTTCCAAGACACAGGTCCACAATGTTCAGCACGCCATCCTGGTCTTCGTCTACGGGACAGCCGCGGGAGTTTACGGCCATGCCCTGCGCCGTGTTCGGGCAGAGGTCCTTACGGTCGATTACGCCGTCGCCGTCAGAATCGCTCCAGCTGAAATCGATCATTTTGCTGACGGATACGCCGACACTGACATTGGGGGTGCCAGCAGTATTGAAGAACAGGTCGTGCTTTCCGGACTTCAGGGTTATGTACCTTCCCTTACGCTTGTCGTAATCTAGGAAGTAGTTCAGGCCCACGTCTCCGGAAATCGTCAGGAAGGTGTAGTTCGGTAAGTTCAGTCGGAGTGCCGGAGTCAGTCGCAGCGGATTCTTCATGATGTTTTGACCTACATGGTCTACGCGAAACGGGGTTTCTCCGGAGACTTCGGCAATGATGGTCAAGGACTGGATCGGCTGAAATTCTACGCCACCTCCCCAGAGGATAAAATTTTTGCTGTTGTTGTAAACCTTCAATGCGCCGATATAGCCGTTGAAGGTCAGGTAATCATTTAGTTCCAGGGAGAGATGGAGGTTTACGTTGTACGACAGGTATCGTGCGGTGTATGCATAGGCTTCCTTGTCGGAGTTAATGTACCAGCTGTGTCTAGGACGAAAGCCTCTTTCTTCGGAACCGGTAGGGAGAAAAATGGCCCCGGAGACACCGAAGAATAATTTTTCGTAGGTGTTGATGTACCACTTTGCGCGTAACTCGATGTCACCGAGGGCAAAGCCGTTCAGGGGTTCCGCGCTAGCCTTGCCGTCGTAGTGGGTGGGGATGCCTACACCAAATTCGATATTGTCCAGGGGCGCAAAACTTACGAAGAGGGCTTCGTCGTTGGATGGGGAGTTCTCGCTCAGTTCCTGGAGGATACCCTTGTGGTCGATATAGAATCCGCCAATGCTGAGTGGGGCCCCATCGCTTATCATGGTGAAGCTGCCGGAAAAGTAAAGCATTCCCTTGTCGATTGTCTTGGCGGAGGGTACTCTAATTCCGTGGGTAGACTGGACTAGGCCTACCTGAGCAAAGGCTATTGCCGCGGAAAAAAGCAAAACAATCGGGAAAATCTTCATAAAACTATGTTGAAATTATAAAAAAATGTAGTTCATCCTATTGGCAAAGGGGAAATAGTGTGTATATTTCACTCCGAGTTGTACGAAAATATGAAACAGTATCCGTCCTGGCATAGAAAGTCGCAGACCTCCTACAAGGTTAACCGAGTGGTCATCATTTTGCAAATGCTGGCTTCTCTTGCTCTTTGTGGTGTTATCCTGTATGGTCTTGCGCGTATTTACTAGCGATAGGGGTTGATTTTATGGCCTTTGCTTATCACTGTGGTCGCCGTCCCAAGAACGATGGCTTTGACAGTTCTATTCCCTTTCCCAACGAGGAAGAGGAAGTAGAGGAAATCGAAGAAGAAGAGGAAGTGGACGAAGAAGTTGATTTTGACCAGCAATCCTTTAAAACTGGCGAACGTCTCTGGTCTGATTACGCAGAGGACTTGGATTACGACCAGTGATCCGTAGGTTTTCGATAATTTTTCTGACGCTGGTAAATCTGGCGTTGGTCCTTACTGGCTGTGCGTCTGGGCAAAATGTCAAGACGCCTGATCCTGTTGTCCAGAAATCCATACCGGCAGTAGAACAGTCTGCTCCTGCAGAGGTGGTCCTTAAGGATTCCTTGGTTGCGGTCAATGCTGAAAAAAATGAGAATTCGGTTCCTGCAGAGCCCGCTCCCGAGGAAATCTTCCCGGAGGATACCGTAAAGATCCTTGCTTCCTGGCAAAGTTTCTGCTACGCCTTGCAGGCCATGGAAGACTTGGAATGGAAGGTGGCAAAGCGCTACCTGGATAAGGCCTCCCACCAGCTCGTTGCCGAGAAAAATTCTGGTTCGGGAACGGATTCCCTCTATATGGCGGAAATGCCTCTGATGATTGCGAGCGCCATGGAGGAAGTGAAGCCGAATCTTGCCAATGCGAACAAGGATGAGTCCAGATTGGATGATGAGGACGAAACTCCGGCAGATAGCGCTACGATGGAAAAAATGGAAATGTTCCTGGATACGCTGGATGTTTCCCAGTTCTCCTTACCTATTGAATTCAATGAGCGCGTGGTTCAGGAAATTTATTACCTGACGGGGGCCGCCAAGGGCTTTATTTCCGGCTCCCTGAATCGTAAGACCGCTTTTGATTCCCTGATTTATGCAAAGCTTGAAGAAGCCAAGATGCCCAAGGATTTGATTTATCTTTCCCTGGTGGAATCTGGCTTTAAGGTCCGTGCCTATAGCCCGGCCCAGGCATCCGGGCTTTGGCAGTTTATTCCGGAAACAGGTAGGCGTTACGGGGTGGACGTGGACCTGTGGTTGGACCAGCGTCGTAATCCGGAAATGGCGACAGAAGCCGCCCTTAAGTACCTGAAGGATCTCTATGGCTATTTTGGTGACTGGCAGCTGGCCATGGCCGCCTACAACTGTGGCGAAGGTCGTGTCCGCCGGTTGATCAAGGAACTGAAGGCCGATACGACCCGCGATACTTCCAAGGCAATTACTTACTGGGATCTGCCCTTGCCTACGGAGACCATGCACTATGTGCCGCGTATTCTTGCGGCCATGGTTATCGGTCATTATCCGGAACAGTACGATATCGCGGTGAAACCTCAGCCCTCCGTACCCTATGATACGGTTACGGTATATGATTCTTTCTCCCTGGACGATATAGCGAAGGTTCTTAAGGTAAAGCCCGATGTAATGAGCAACCTGAACGCGGAGCTGATCAAGGGCTTTACACCTCCGAACAGGGAATCCTACGTTCTTCGTGTTCCCGTAGGCAAGCGCGACATGCTGGTCAAGAATTACGACAAGCTGGAAAAGAACGATTTCTCCGGCTGGGTCCACCACAAGGTTAAGCGCGGCGAGAACCTCGGGAAGATCGCCAAGTCCTACGGCATCAAGGTTTCCGATGTCCAGATGGCAAATGCCATGAGGGATATGAAGGTCCGAGTAGGGCAGACTTTGCTGATTCCTATCCGTGTCGCCAAGGAAGTAAAGGAAACAAAGAACATCGATGCGAAGAAGGTTGGCAAGGGAAAGACCTACACCGTGAAGCTGGGTGATAATCTTTCTACTATCGCCCGCAAGTTTAACGTGGCCCAGGAAAATATCCGTATCTGGAACAACATGGATGTCTCTTCCATGGTGACTGTTGGCGACGTGATCTTTGTCTCCAAGCCCGAATTGAAGCCCGATGCCGGAGACAAGAAGAAGCTTCCGTCCTTGCTCAAGAACCGAAAGTATGTAATCCTGTCCGGCGATACCTATGCCTCGATTGCGGAAGCCTTTGATATGCCCGTCGGGCTCCTGCTCCTTGCAAACAAGGGCTACACCAGACGTCTCTCTGTCGGCGATACGATCTATGTACCCAAGTACGTGAAAAAACTTCCCCAGGCTCCTGCACAGCCGGTTGTCATTCCCGAAGGCGCTCCCGCCAAGACGGACAGACAGCTTGCTGGCAAGGTTGAACCGGTATCCAAGGACGACAAGAAGGCTCCCAAGGTCAAGGCAAACGAAAAACTGTCTGTCTATACAGTGGAATCCGGTGATAACCTGGGCTACATTTCCATGCTGTTCGGCATGACGGTCGCCCGTATCCAGGAACTGAACAAGATGGGAAGTTCCACAAACATCTATGTGGGCCAGAAGCTTTATGTCATCGGCGACAAGCAGGATGTTCCTGTAAAGAGTGACAAGAAGAAAGACGACAAGAAGACTTCTGAAAAGGACAAGAAGGACTCCAAGTCGGACAAGGACAAGAAGAAGGACGACAAGAAGGCTTCTGAAAAGGATAAGAAGGATTCCAAGTCGGCCAACGACAAGAAGACCGATAACAAGAACGACAAGAAATCCGATTCTAAGTCTGCAGGGTCTTTCAGACAGCATACGGTAAAGAAAGGCGAAAGCCTGTGGGATATATCCCGCCAGTACAAGGTCTCCATTGAAGATATCGTGAAGTGGAATGGCCTCTCCGATACAAAGATCAAGGAAGGCGTGACCCTAAAGATCAAGAAGTAAAAATCCTGAGACAGCCCAAAGAAAAGGCCTCCGATTTCAGTCGGAGGCTCCTTTTTTTTGCTTTGTGTTCCGGCGAAATCGCCTTAAGCCGATGGCTTAGAACAGGGTAATGCCAATGGAAACATAGGGCTGGAAGTAGGTGTCGAAGTCCAGCATGAATTCATCGCCATCCTTGGTCTCGGAAATTTTTCTTTCGAAGTAGGTGTGGAAATATTCATGGGAATTGCGGAAGCCTGCGGAGAGGAACGCTCCGTGCCATGCGGTTCGGATACCTGCGCCATAGGCATAACCGTAAACTACGGGAGACAGGAACTTGGTGTCGTCGGAGAAGAAGGTCTTTCCAAAGACGGCTCCGCCAAAGGCGTAAAGTTTCAACATGAACTGGTACTCGTAGCTTTCAACTAGGGGAAGTGCTACATCAAAGCCCAGCTGGAACAGGGCCGTGTGCACCTGATGGCGTCCATCGATATCCGTGGAATCCAGCGGGGAGTCAAAGAAGTCCTCGATGAACTCTGCCAGGTCGTCGTAGGCTCCCTTGCGGTCCCTGGGATGATGGCTGATGCCCAGGTACTGGTAACCTGCCATCAGGTAGATGTCGAACCATTCAGTCAGCGGTAGACTTCCGGAGGCGCCATAGATGTAGGAATTGTCTATGGATATGTTATAACTCTTTTCGTGAACCTTGTAGACATAGTTCACATTGCTCATCTTGATGTTGTTGATTTCAACATAGGGGCCGAATGAACCGCGGTCTTCGTAGACGTTGTGTTCGCTGTTTGAGGATGCTGCCATGGAGGTGTCGATTACAACTCGGTCGGCAAAAGATAGGGTTGCTGCGGCAATTGTGATAAAAATGATATTTTTCATGTGCAAAAAAATAAATAATTCTATGTAAATCGTTTTTTTTCGTGAAAAAAAAACGAAAAAAGAGTATCTTTAGGGGCATAAAAGTTCAAATAATGGAGTTTTTCTCATGAAGAAAAAGTTTTTGATGTTGTGCGCCGCCGCCGGCCTGATGTTTTCCATGACCGCTTGCGATGACACCGTGGATCTGAACGACCCGTCTTCTGTCCGTAAGGAACTGACCAAGAAGGGCATCAACTTTAGCCCCAACCAGTTCGTGAAGCTGGCTGCCGCAGGTGATACAGCCAATCTGACCCTTATGATTAAGGCTACCATGGATGTGAACGTTGCCGACGACAATGGCAACAACGCCGTGGCAATTGCAGCAAACAAGGGCGACATGAATACCCTGAAGTATCTCTTTGCAAATGGTGCAACCGCAAATGTCCGCAATGGCCGTGGCGAAACCGTTCTGGAAAATGCAGTTTCCATGGGCAACAAGGATGTGGTAAACTACCTGATCGAACAGCTGAAGAAGGAAAATGCCGATCCTCAGGCAATGTCTCCTGCAGTTCACTTTGCCGCAAAGTCCGGCAAGGCTGACATGCTGGAAGTTCTTGCCAGTGCAGGCGCTCCTCTGGAACAGATGGCTTCCGATGGCTATATGCCGATTCACTGGACCGCCAAGGAAGGTAACTATGACGCCCTGGTGGTTCTCATCAAGCATGGCGTAAATGTGAATGCTCCCTGCCAGGAAGGCTACAATGCTCTGGACTGGGCCGATAACGCTGGCTGGACCCGCCTGATCAAGGAACTGAAGAAGGCTGGTGCAAAGGTCACTCCCAAGTACCTGAAGGACAAGAAGAGAAAATAGTTTGCCTTCGCCTGTACGGCGCATTAAGTTCTCTAAGGAGACTCCCTGCAGTTCAACCTGCGGGGAGTTTTTTTGTTCGCGGCACATTGCCGGATCTTTTTTGAAAAAACGGCAAAATATGGAAAAACCGCCTTTTTTTTGAAGGATTTATGGGCTTTGCCTTTTGGTTCTTTGTATTTTTTACCTTATGAAATTTTCCCTTTTGATGAAGATCTTTCTTTGTTTGAGCCTGACGGGTGCGTTTGCCTTTGGTCAGGAAACGGTGGAAAGCGTTCGTCGCCAGATCAAGGCGGTGGAAGCGGAAACCGCTCGTGAAAAATCCATGCACGATGCCGAAAAGAAACGCCATGCCGAGTTTATCGAGGTTGGGCGTAAGAAAGTGCAGGCTCTGTCTGCTCAGAACAAGAGCCTGAAGGCGGAAATCGATTCCCTGAAGGCTGAAATCAAGAACCTTGCGGATGCCCGCCAGAAGGCCGCCGGAACCGTGCGCTGGTATGAAAACCGTAAGACCAAGTATAACGAGTCCCTGGCGAAGGTTATCGATTCCCTAGTTCCCGTCTTTGAAGCGGACTTCCCCTACAGGAACGAAGAGGTGGTGAATAGCGTCAAGGAAATCGCGAACCAGCTTCACAAGAATCTTATTGAAGCGGATGATGGTCTGAACCGCACCCTTGAAGTTTTCTATGACCGTATCCGTCTGGGATACACCACCGAAGTGTGGAAAGGTTTCCTGCAGGTGGGTAACCGCAATGTTGCCGGGACATACCTCCGCTACGGCGCCGTGTCCTCCATTTTCGTAAGCAACGACGGTAACGACGTGCTGTGGCTTTCCAAGACGGAAAACGGCTATGTCTGGAATAATGTTTCCGACGACCTTGCCATGAGAACTGCCTTGAAAGATGTCGTAAAGGTGGCGGAAGGAAAGACTGCTCCAAAACTGGTGACAATTCCTGTGGTCCTTCCCAAGGAGGCTAAGTAATGAAGTTCCTTAACCTTCGTAAGTGGATTCTCCCTGTGGCTGTTGCCGCAGTTCTCTGTGTGGCGCCTTCTTTTGCGCAGAAGGGCGAAACCATTGACGCCGTAAAGCAGCGTGCAGAACTGAACAGTGCCAAGGCAGACCTTGAAGAGGCTCGCAAGAAAAGGGACATGGCTGTGGCCGCCCGCTGGAAGGACCGTGAAACCGCCAACCAGGAACGAGAGCTCTTTAACGAGAAGTATCAGGAAAACAAGGAAAAGGTGGATGTTCTCATGTCCGAGCGGGCCCGTCTCTTTGAAGATGTCCGCGTGGCTCGAGAAGACCTTGCCCAGGTGAAACTCCAGGCTGAGAAGGCCCGTGCGGAATACCTTTCCCTGGCTGCCGGTCCGGAACGCCTGGAAACCCTTTCCAAGTTCCAGGAACAAGGTGTTCCCTTTAAGATTGCAGAACGCGTGGAATCCCAGAACAAGGTCAAGAAGGAAATGGGCCTTTACCGCGACGATCCGGTGCGTATCGCAAAGTCTATCCTGAAGGTGGCTCGCGAGGAAATGGAATTTACCCGCGAAATCCAGATGGAACAGGCCGAACTGATGTTTGGCAGTTCCGTTGCCCAGGGATGGCGGCTTCGCATGGGAGGCCTTTATGCCATGCAGATGGCGAACTCTGCCATGGATTCCCTGGGAAACCGTCCCAGCGCCCTGATGCTTCCTGTGGCTGGCGAGAAGAAGCGTGTCTTTAGCTGGCAGGAAAACCTGACTCCCGAGACCAAGACCGAGATATCGAAGACTTTCGAAAGTGTCAAGGATTCCGCCTATTCCATGGTTCCCGTGGATGTACTCTTGAGTACAGAACTTTCCAGTGAACTTGCCAATCACCAGGAAACCACCTGGAAGGATGAACTGGAAACCTTCTTCAGGAATGGCGGTATTTTGATGTATCCCATCGTGACCATCTTCGGTCTGGGTTTACTGATCGTTCTGGTGAAGTTGCTGTGGATCTTTATTCGTGGTTTTGGCGGCTTTGGAGCCTACAGAACCCTGAAGGCTTTGGCCAAGGGCGATGTGGAACTGGCCAGGACTCATGTGGTTAAGGCTCATGGCGCTGTAGGCAAGGTGCTGAAGACCGTTCTCACGAAGGAATATGGTGGGCGTGCTGCTGCAGAAAAGGCTCTTGAAGGTGTTTTCTCCACAGAAATTCCCCGCATTGAATCTGGCCTGACCTGGGTTTCCGTATTCGCGGCAACGGCTCCGCTTTTGGGACTTTTGGGAACGGTGATGGGTATGATCGAATTGTTCGACGTCATTACCATGCACGGAACATCCGATCCCAAGCTTCTGGCGGGAGGCATCTCCATTGCCCTTGTGACGACGGAAGCGGGCCTTATTGTTGCAATTCCTCTGCAGCTGCTCCACACCTTCCTTGCTAATCGTGCAGACGCTCTCCGCGGCCGTATGGAAAAGGCGGGGCTTGCTGTTCTGAACGCCTTGTGGATTAAGGAAAAATAATTTGATCGCTGGCGTAGATCAAAATTCAGTCCTTGAAGCAGCCTTTGGTATCCTCTTTAGAGGTGGCTGGGTGCTTGCCCCGATTTTTGTGTTGGGGTGGTTTGGCTGGTTTTTGCTTATCGAACGCTATTGTTTCTGCTTTATGCTTCGCGGTCGTTCTGCAAGTTCCTTCTTTAGCGCTTTGAAAAAGAAGGGGGAGGCCGCCGCCTTTAAAAAGCTGGGCCGTCGTCGTTACGGGTATTTTTATGCCCTGGCGGAAGATGTCCGTAAGCATAGGGAAGAAGGTCCTGTGGCGGTTCGCAACGCCATGGAAGCGACCCGTCATCGTCTTTCACTGGATTTGTCCAAGTCCCTGAAGACCATTTCCACCTGTGCAGCTCTTGCCCCCATGATGGGACTTCTTGGAACGGTCTCCGGCATGGTTCACACTTTTGAGACTATTCAGTTGTTTGGTTTTGGCAATCCGGTGCTTTTGGCAGACGGTATTTCTGAAGCGCTTTTAACTACACAGGCTGGTCTTCTGGTGGCGTTCCCCTTAATGCTTGCATACAACTACCTGATTAGTCGAGTTGACCAGGTGGAAGAGGTGGCCTGGAGTGACGCCCTGAAATTTGAGGCTTATGTTTTTGATTCTGAACACAATTCTGAAGAGCCCCATCGTCATTCTGACTCCAGTAAGAAGGAAGAATCCAGTAAGGGGGACGAATCCAGTGAGGTTACAAAATGAGTTTTATCCGTAAGCGTAGTCGTGAAGGTGGCGGCATCGATGTATCCCCGATGCTGGACATGGTGTTCATCTTGCTGATTTTCTTTATCGTGACCTCCACATTTACCCGCGAAACCGGCGTGGACGTGACAAAACCCAAGGCAAGCTCTGCTAAGGATCTGGCCAAGGAGAGTATTTTAATCGGCGTTACACGCCAGGGGACAATTCACATTAACGAGACTCAGGTAAACCTATCGACGCTCCAGACGGTGCTGCGACAGATGATGGCCGAGGCTCCCGACCGTCCTGTCATTATCGTAAGCGATCGAGATGCCCCCAACGGTGTGGTGGTGGACATTCTGGATGAATGCAACATCGCGAAGGTCCGTAAAGTTTCCATTTCTGCAAACAAAGAGGAATAAAGCCTAACGGGAAAATGAAAGATGAAAAATGAAAGATGAAAGATGAAAAATTAAATCTCTCTTCATCCATCATTCTTCACTTTTAACTAACCACTAATCACTAACCACTAACCACTAACCACTAACCGCTAACCACTAACCACTAACCGCTAACCACTAACCACTAACCACTAACCACTAACCACTAACCTCTATGTCCTCCTTCTCTCCCACGGATTTTATCGCGAAATATCTGCGCTACCCTTTAGCGCTGGTTATTTCCTTTGTGGTTAGTGCGGTGTTCTTCCTTGCGGTACCTGTTCTGAATGCCCTTTTGTTTGATAAGGGCGAAAAGACCGAAAAGGAACTGGAAGCAGTCACCGAAGTGGAAGTTCTTGTCAGTGAGAAAAAGCCGGAAGTCAAGCAGAAGGTCATTCGTACCATTGTGAACCCGAACCCGTTCAAGATTTCTTCTAACATGGGGGTGGGGCGTTCCCAGAATTTCCAGATGGACTTGTCCCTTGCCCGGGGTGCCGCAGGCGATGGCGTCGCTGTTGGTACCGGCGGTATGGAAAATGTGGTTTACGAAGCGGGCGAAGTGGATGAACAGGCCCAGGTCCTTCGTGAAATTCAGCCTAAGTTCCCGGAGCGCGCCAAGCGTCTTGGGGTCTCCGGCTATGTTAAGGTTTTGATTGTCATTGATGTTTACGGTGACGTTGCCCAGACCCAGGTGCTTACCCTGGACCCGCCGGGTTATGGATTCGAGACGGAAGCCTTGAATGCTGTTCGTCAGTGGAAGTTTAGTCCCGCTCAGCTAGGCGGATATCCCGTGGCACAGAAGGCCACAAAGGAGTTCCGTTTTGTTAAGTAAAGGTGTGAGGACGCTTCGCTTTGAGGTATGGGGGCGCTTCGCTTTGAGGTGGTGTTTTTTTGCTGTGTTATTTGCCGTGTCTGCGACTTTTGCGGCGGAAGACTATTTCTTCAAGGCTAATGAACTTTATGACCAGGGGAAGTATAAGGAGGCGGTGCCTCTTTATCGTGCTGCCATTGACGAAGGCCGCTATGAGCCTTTTGCCTGGTTCAACTTGGGAAACGCCATGGTCCAGCTGGGACGTAAGCAGGTGGCACTGGTGGCTTACCGCCGTACGGTGGAACTGCTCCCGAATTTTGAAAAGGCCTGGATGCTCATGGGGGATATCTACTACCTGGCTGGGGATGCGGGGGAGGCCATTGCCGCCTACAATCGCGCCGTAGAACTGGGTGTGGAATCGGATCATGTGCATTTTGCTCTGGCGGAATGCTACATGAAGGGCCGCGACTGGACTTTGGCCCAAAAGAATTTCGAGAAGGCTCTACAGTTAAATCCGGATCGTATGGATGCCTGGTATGGTCTCGCCGAGGTTTATGAAAAGCTGGGAGACTATGAATACGCTATCAAGACTTTGCAGAATGCCCTGCAGATGACTGCTACTGCAGGAGCCGATGTGCATTTTACCTTGGCCTATTACTACCGAAGTATGGATTCCACCAAGAAGTCTCTCAACGAAATGGAAAACGGTCTTCTCATGGATCCGGAAAATGTTTCTGCCCGCCGTTACCTGGCCCAGATGTATGTGAAGCAGGAATCTCCCTGGATGGCTATCTTTACTTTGGAGGAAGGCCTTCGCCATAAGAAAGGAAAGGGAGATTTAAATCTGGATCTGGGACAGATCTACTTCAACCAGAAACGTTATGACGAGGCTTTCGAATGCTATATGAGGGCCTGGCTTGCAGGAAGTTCCCAGGGACGTATTGGGGCGGAAAATGTGGGGCATGTCTTTACCAATGCCGGTGACATAGAGAAGGCGGAAAGCCTTTACAAGCGCATCCGTGAAAAGAAGTAGTTGTAAGCCGTTCCTCTTTTTTCTTGCGTTGGATTCTCTGCAATTTTTGTTTTCTACATTTTAATCATGGCAAAGAAGAAAAAGTTTTTTAAGTCCCCGGCTCTGGCCCATGCCAACCGCAGTAAGGAAGATCGTATTCGTGAAACATTGACTCAGGTAGTGAACGGAACCAGCCGTTTGCTGAATCGCCCTGAAGACCTGTACGAATCTATCTATAAGATTCTCGATGATATTGAAAGCCTGAACAATCCCAAGGACCAGCTTGAACTTCTGGCCTGGACTCTCCGTACAGATTTCCTAGCCTTCAAGGCGGATGACGAAGAGGAAAAGGAATATTGGGACGGACTGTTCTACGATGCAGGAACCTTCTTTGTGGAGCTTGCAACCCAGTACACGGACAAGGATTATGTTGCAGACCTGATTCACGACCTGGCGGTTCGTCATGTGGGTGGTGAAGGTCGCTCTGTGGTGTTCCTGAGTTTGAACGAAGTCATGCCGGATGAACGCGGTCGTCAGCTACTGAATGAACTTTTGGCGGAAGAAGATGAGTTTGCCGATGAAAATCGCGAAGATGTCCTGGACGCTATTTGCGATATGGCGGATTCCGTAAACGATTGCACCAACTATGCAAAGGCATCCCTGTTAAAGGATCCGGACAAGAGCAACACCACGCTTATCGATATTGCCAATGCCTACTTGACTTCGGGTGATTTGGCACTTGCAAAGCAGTGGCTGAACGATGTGAAAAATCCGGGTAACGAGGATGAGGAGGCGTATCTGGATATTCAGGCCGCCATTGCCGACCGCGAAGGCCGCAAGATGGACTGCATGAAGATTGCCCGTGAACTTTACGAGAAGTTCCCCAAGGTCATGAATCTGGGTAGACTCTGCTCCCTGCTGCCGGAATACGATGCAAACCTGCTGATGGAAGAACACGAAAAGTTCCGTTGTGGAGAAACTGCGGACCTGGAATTTATGCAGCTTCTTGCTGCCATGAAACGCTATAAGCAGCTGTCCGGCTATGTGACCCGCTTCGAACAGGATTTGGCCGCCATGAATCCGGATGAGTTAAATGAACTTGCCGATGCAATCGAAAAGGATGGCGAGAAGGAACTAGCAGGGCATATCCGCGACTGGATCGTGGAGGAGCCGGAGGAAGCCGTTCCTTTCGACGACAAGGATTAATGTATTCCTGATGATGTCTTCTTGGATTCTATCGGTCCTACGGACCTCCAGAATGACTGGAATGATAGAATCGGACCTCCAGAATGACAGCAAGGACAGAATCGGACCCCAGAATGACGGCAATGTGTTCTTACTCTAGAAGCATTTCCTGAGGTATGGCGCCTTCTATGACCAGGAGGCGTCTTTTCATATCTAGACCGAGACCGAATCCGACGAGTGTACCGCTCTTGCCGATAACGCGATGGCAGGGGAGAATAAAGGGAATGGGATTCACATGGAGTGCAGCACCAACAGCGCGGGTGGCTTTGGGGCTACCGACGATTTTTGCAATTTCTTCGTAGGAGCGGGTTTCTCCGCGGGGGATGTCCTTCAGGGCATCCCAAACCTTTTTCTGAAATTCTGTTCCGTAAAGTTTGTATGGAATGGAAAAATCCGTGCGCTTTTCGGAGAGGTATTCGTTTAGCTGTTGAACGACCTTTCGATAGGCTCTAGCCACTGTTTGGGGCAATTCCTCTTCTATATCGGTGGCGGAGTAAGTACAGGCCTGCAGCGCGCTGGGCTTAATGGATTCGGGCTCTTTTTCGTTGGTGTAGCTTAGGCAGCACAGCCTTGATTTTTCAAAGACGAACGTCCACTGGCCCCACAAGTTGCGGTGCTTGATTGTAGTGAACTGTTCGCTCGAAAAATTCATGTTACCTCAACGGAAATTCCTTGAAGTCCTGGACGCCGAATTCCTGGCGGAGGTAATCCCAGCGGACCAGGCGGTTCTTCCAGTAGTACTTGCGGTACAGGCGGCGAGCCACGCGACTAGTCAGTTCGTAGGGAATCGTGTGGTGGTCATCGGCGACGCTTTCCATGGAAATGCGGAAATCCAGTTCACCGTTCACGACATCGACGGTTTCTCCCACTTGTACATCGGGAATGTGGCTTACATCCACCATGGTTGCGTCCATGCAGACTCGGCCCAGGATGGGGCAGAGCTGACCGCGGATAAAGACGAACCCCTTGTTGTATTCGCCGCGGAGGTAGCCGTCGCCGTAACCGATGGCGATGGTTGCAATGCGGGTGGGCTGCTGAGCCATCCAGTAACCGCCATAGCTGACGGTTTCGCCGGGCTTTACGTCGTGAATGTGACGGATGGTGGACTTGATCTTCATGACGGGCTTGATGGGCCAGGGGGAAGGTGCTGCGCCCATGCAGTTGTAACCGTAAAGAGCAAGCCCCGGGCGAACCATGTCAAAGTGGCTTTCGGGGTGGGTTAGCGTGCCTGCGGAACTGGAGCAGTGGCAGATTTCCGGACGGAGACCTTCTGCCTGCAGGACATCGATGAGGCGGGCGAACCGCTGGATCTGAATTTCGGTCTTGGGGTTACCCGGCATGTCGGCTGTGGCCAGGTGGGTGAACATTCCTTCGAATTTCAGGTTCTTGAGGGAGAGGGCTGCACGGATGTTGTTGAAGTCCTCGGCATCAAATCCATAGCGGTTCATGCCGGAGTCAATCTTCAGGTGGGCCTTGCAGGTGCAGTCGTTTTCGCGAAGGAACTGGTCGAATGCCATTGCGGTACGAAGGTCCGTGATGGCTGCGGTCAGCTGGAATTCAACGAAGTAGGCGAAGTCTGCTGGAGTGCAAGGGCCGAGAACCAGAATGGGAAGGTCCATACCATATTGGCGCAGGAGCATGCCTTCGCCGATATGGGCTACGCCCAGGTAGTCTGCTCCGCCGAACTTTGCCGCAAAGGAACAGGCGAGACTGCCGTGACCATAGGAATCCGCCTTTACGGGCAGGAGAATCTTGGTGTTGGCGGGAATCTGGCTACGGATAAACTGAATGTTGTTACAGAGTGCGTCAAGATTGATTTCAATCCAGTTGGGGCGCGCCATACGGGATAAATCGGGAGGGGTCTTTAAAAGCTTCATCATGCGAAAAATATAAGTAAGTGTTTTTGATGTGGCTTCTGGTTGCAGGATTTTTGCTCTAAATTGGAATAAAAAAAGACCTTGTTTTGTAAATTGTCAAATGCAGAAAAAAACGGCAAAACCGCTGCAAACCCAATAACTGCGCAGGTTCTCGCCTATAGGGCAAAGTTTACATTTCATCAATTAAAGATTTGTTTACCGACGGATGCGCTCCCGTTCTTTTTTTTCGTGGTAATTTATGGTTGTACAAGAGAAAAATTCTGCTTTAGCAATCTGGTAAAGGAGCTCTTGCAAAACGGAATTCTGGTGTTGATTTTGTACAACATAATGGTTGCCTCGTGAGAGACCTGGTGTCGTGCTGGCAACCATAAAAGGTTTGGTTTTTCTTTCGTTACATGATGGTTCTTGAGCGGTAAGGCTTGCACTTGCAAAGTCGTTTACCCCTGTTGTCTTTTCGAAACTGCTGAAAATGCCGTTCGAAAAAGGTGCTTCTCCCGGAAGCGCTTGTCTCTCTATATCTCCAAAAACATCAACACTTTCCCGAAAGGGAAGGAGGGTAAAATCATGAAAAACGCAAAAATAAAAATGGATCCCTTTGTAGCGTCGCTACTTCCGGATTCAGATAAGAAGATGGGAGCTGTTGCGAGTGCTTCCGTCCTGGTGGCTCTGGCCTTAAGCCTTTGTGCTGCGGCTTATGAGCAGGTGATTGAAGAAGTCATCTTTGTGGAAAAAACAGATAAGGAGATGCTTGCGACTATGAACGTAATCGAAAAGAAGGAAGAGAAAAAGGAACAGCCCAAAAACAAGAAAAAGGACAAGGAGGTCATGCGTAAGAAGCCTGGTGGCGGGGGCAAGCCTAAGGGGAAAGGAAATCCCAAGGCTCCCCAGACTCGGGGAGTCCTGAAAATCCTTACGACCCAGACGAAAAATGCAAGTAACGGTGTTTACGACCTGATGAAAAATCAGAAGTTCGCGAAGGATATCGATAAGGTGATCAAGACTGCCAACGGGTTACAGACAACGGGAAAGACTCGTCTTGGAGAACGTCGCGGAAAAGCGGATGGAGGCTTTAATGATGGTGCTTTCGCCGGTGGTAGCGGTGGTATTGAAGGTTCTTTTGCCGATTTGATGGGAGGCCCCACCGGAGCCCTTTCCACCAAGGCGAAGGGAAATTTAAGAACACCTTCCGCTAAGGATATCGATATGGGATCTGGTGGCGGAACCCGTTCTGTTACGGACATCATGAAAGTGGTGAAGCGTCGAACGCCTGGACTTCGACACATCTATAACAAGTTCCTGAAGAAAAATCCCGGCTTTTCGGGAAAGGTGACCCTGAAGTTTACCATTGCTCCCGGAGGAGAAGTGATTCAGAATGTAATCGTTTCTTCTACCACGGGCTTTGCTGAATTCGATCAGGAAATTAGGAAGGCGGTAAGTGGCTGGACATTTGATGTTATCAAGTCCGGCAATACTACGGTGACCATTCCTTTCACCTTCTCGGAATAAAGGTTCTTTGGTTTTCTTGCGTTCTAGCCGACAGCCGACCCGCTGTCGGTTTTTTATATTTAAGCCGTAAAATTTATTCAAGGTGTGGAACATGAAAGATTCTCGCATTACAAAACTTGCAGAAAACCTGATCAACAACGCCATTGCCCTTAAGGCAGGCGAAAATATTCTTATCGAGACCACCGACACTCCCGATGAACTTTCTACGGAACTGGTGAAGGCCGTGGTGAAGGCCGGCGGTAACGCTTTCGTGCACAACTATAAGGGCCGCGTCCGTCGTGAGCAGATCAAGTCCGCTTCCGAAGAACAGATGAAGCTTGCTGCAGACCTCGCGATGGCCGAGATGCAGAAGATGCAGTGCTACCTTTCTATCCGTGCAGCAGAAAATGCCATGGAAAATTGCGACATTCCCAGCGAACAGATGAAGAAGTTCCGCGTCATCAACCAGGCTGTTTTGGACTACCGCGTGAATAAGACCCGCTGGTGCGTACTCCGCTGGCCCAACCCGTCTATGGCCCAGGCCGCCAAGATGAGTACCGAGGCTTTCGAGGACTTTTACTTCGAGGCCTGCCTGGCGGATTATCCCCGCATGGCGAAGGCAGCTGAAAACCTGGTAAACCTGATGAACCGTACGGATAAGGTGCGTCTCGTTTCCAAGGGAACCGATCTTACCTTCAGCATTAAGGACATTCCTGCGGTTCCCTGCTGTGGCAACATGAATATTCCCGATGGGGAAGTTTATTCCGCTCCGGTTCGCAATAGCGTAAATGGTGTCATCCAGTACAACACCCCCTCCCTCTATGACGGCAAGCAGTTCGGTAATGTGCGCCTGGAATTCAAGGAAGGTGCCATTGTGAAGGCTACCTGCGAATCTGGCGACAACGACGCCCTGAATGCTATCTTCAACACAGATGAAGGAGCCCGCTACGTTGGGGAATTCGCCATCGGTTTTAATCCCTATGTGAATGCCCCCATGTGCGATATCCTGTTTGATGAAAAGATTGCGGGTTCCATCCACTTTACCCCGGGTCGCTGCTACGAAGACGCTCCCAACGGCAATAACAGTGCCATCCACTGGGATTTGGTGCTGATTATGCGCCCGGAATACGGCGGCGGCGAAATCTGGTTCGACGACAAGCTGATCCGCAAGGATGGAATTTTTGTCGTAGATGAACTGAAATGCCTGAATCCGGACCAGTTAGCCTAGGATTCTTATAATTTTACTACATTTTCCGTTGGAAATATTTAAAAAACGGAAAATGCCAATGAAATTTCTAAAAACACTAGCCCTTTTTGCGACTGCAGCTTCTGTTGCTGCACTCTTTGCCGCTTGTGGTGACTCCTCCAGCTCCGACGATTCCAAGGACGTAAAGACTCCGGAATACGAAACCGCCGAGGACATGGTCCACTGCACCAAGAGCCACTATGGCGAATTTGCCTATGTAAAGGATGAAGACGCCTACTACGAATGTACCGCCGATGGCTGGGTTATCTCCGATTCCTCTGCCGTGGAAGAAGCCAGGAGTAGTTCCAGCGTCAAGGACGACCTTGACGACAAGAGCTCCAGTAGCGTTTCTGCTGCGGATACGGCCGCGGTGAATGTGGAAAAGGTGGATTCTGCCAAGGTGGTAGGCTTTGCCCAGAAGGGTCCTTTTGTGAACGGTTCCGTGGTGACCGTCTACGGACTTGATTCCGCGCTGAATACCACTTCTGAAAAGTTTACGGGAAAAGTGGTGGGCGATAGCGGTTACTTTAAGGTCGATGGCATTACCCTGAATAGCCAGTTTGCCCTGGTGGAAGCTAACGGCTTTTACAAGAATGCGGTGACCGGCAAGAATACTTCCGGCAGCAAGACCAGGCTTAGCGCCATTGTGGACTTGAGCGAAAAGGATGTGAAGGCCAATGTGAACATCCTGACGGAACTGGAATATGCCCGAGTGGTCCAGCTGGTCACCAAGGAAAAGTACAATGTTCCTGCTGCAAAGGTTAAGGCGACCCAGGAACTGTGGAGCATGTTCGGTGCGACTGTGACCGAAGACATTTCCGTTTCCGATATTTCCCTTGCCAATTCCGACATGGCAGGCGCTGCTCTGTATGCGGCCTCCATCGCCCTGCAGGGGGACCTTTCTTCCAGTAAGCTGAACAGCCGTCTTGAAGAATTGTCCGAAGATTTTGCTGCCGACGGTAAGTGGGACGACCAGGAAATTCGTGCCGCTGTGGCCGATTACCTGAGCAACGTGGATTCCCTTGGTGGGTTCCCGGCAATCCGCAAGAATGTAGAGGCCATGAAGCTTTCTGCCAAGGTTCCCGACTATGAAAGCTTCCTCTATGTCTACTGGACTGGCAATTATGGACTTGGCCTTTGCGACGCCGCAAAGGAAACTTCCATCGTAAAGAACAAGAACAAGACTAGTGCTAATTACGGTGCCGGTTATGTGTGCGTAAACGAACGCTGGCACAAGAGTACCGCCCTGGATACGGAACTGGGACTTTGCGTTGCCGGTCGCGAAGGCGAAATGGCAAAGGATACTTCCGGGAAAGTTGTCAAGTACTACGTATGCGAAAGTGGTGCCTGGCGTAATGTCAGTGACGTTGACTACGAACTGAATCTTTGTAAGGAATCCCTCAAGAATACGATTGCAAAGACTGAAGATGGAACATCCTATGTCTGTACAGGTTCCGAATGGAGAGAGGCCTCTGCCCAGGAAATTGCCTTTGGCGTCTGCAGCAAGGTGGACAGCACCAAGTTCAATAAGCTGAAGGATACCTACTATGCCTGCCTCGGGGATGGCTGGACTGAAGTAAGTGCTGTTGAGGCTGAACTTGGTTTTTGCAGCAGCAAGATTCCTGCAAGCAAGTTCTTTACGACAACGGCTGGTCGTATCTATGTCTGTTCCGCTACGGAAGGCTGGATTAGTGCCGATGCCATGACCGCAGCCATTGGCGCACTTTGCAGGGCAGACGATGTGGGCGACACGGTTACGGTAAAGTCTGGCGACTATGCCGGTAATTACGCTTGCTCCAAGGATGGATGGTCTGTCTGCGATGGTAAGAAAGAAGGCGTTGTGGCTACCGATCTGTCTCTCGCCTGTGTGAATAAGGTATGGCGTACGGCTACGGCAAACGAGGTAAAGGCTGGCAAGGTTTGCTCCGTTTCCATTGAAAACAATGTGGATGTCGCCAGCGGACTTGCCTGTGAAAATACATCTGGTGTTTATGCCTGGCGCAGCCTAAAGACCGGTGAAGCAGAAACCGGCAAGGTTTGCACGAGTGCTCTGGAAAACAAGGCTGATGCAGCTGGTTTTACCTGCGTCAAGAATGGTACTACTTATGCATGGCGCACCGCCTTGACTGGTGAAGTTGCTACCCAAAAGATTTGCGGAGTTACTGCGAAGCAGGATTCTCTTATGAAAGGTTCTGATAATAGTGTCTATGTATGTACAAGTACGGGCTGGCGGACTGCGAATGCTGGCGAAATTGCAACCATGAAAGTTTGCAACAGTTCTCGACTTAATTATGTTTCTAATGGATATGCTTGTGTAAGTTCCGGCTGGCGCACAGCGACTACTATGGAATCTGCTGCAGGTTCTGTTTGTGCAGGTTCCTTAATTGACCAGGTTTATGGTGATTATGTTTGCCAGTCTACTGGATGGCGTGCAGCTACCGTCGCTGAAGCTACTGTGGGTTCCCTATGCCCAAGTGGTTTTGATAAACCGTACAATGTTGTTAGAGGTTATGCTTGTGAACCTTCTGGTTATAGGGTTGCGACAACTGAGGAACAATTGAACAACGCTGTATGTAACAGTACGACCTATACAAAGTTCCATTCTGATGGATATTATAGTCTTGGAGAAGAATATGATATTTTTTATACATCACGGGATTATGTTTGTGATCGTACTGGGACCTCAAGCTATACCTATAAGTGGCGAACTCTTAATGAGGCTGAAAAATATTCTGGACTTGCTTGTTCCGATAGTATTGCCGGAAGGTATGTGTACAATGAAAATTTCACAGGATTGTATGTTTGCATGAATAGGGCTTGGTCCAATTACACATATGGAACCTTGAACATGGTCGCTGGTGCAAGTTCCTCTTCAATTTTAAGCTATAAAACTGTGGTCATTGGTAAAAAAACTTGGATGGCAGAGGATTTACGTTATAAGCCTACTTCGGGTAGTTATTGTACCTCGGGTTCCGATACGCCCACAGGTTGTACCGCACGACTGTATACTCAGGCTGCAGCCAAAACCGCCTGCCCCGCAGGATGGCATTTGCCTACTCGTACGGATTGGATGGACATGCTGCTTACGAGGTCATACTATAAAGAATCCGATATAACTTCTATTGGAAGATCGATTGAAGACTTTGCTACTCCGGAACTATTCGAATCTGCGAATGGAGGTGATATTGAAAAATATCATGGGTGGTTGAATGACGTTGGTTTTTCTGCTACGAAAACCGGTCGCATTAGAGGGACAAAGGCTGAGAGTACGGATTATGCCTACTATTGGTCTTCTGAAACAGGATATTATGTAGCTACAGCTTCATCATCTCTTGGCGTACGGTTGAAATATACGAGTTCAACATCGCTCAGTGTGAATGCTGCTGCGGTTCGTTGCGTAAAGGACTAAAAATTTTAACAAAAAACAAAAAAAGAAGGAAAAAAAATGAACCTTAAAAAAGTGATTGGCCTTGGACTTTTTGGTCTGGGTGCCGCATTTGCCCAGGATGCTGCTCCCGCAGCTCCTGCCGCTCCCGCTGCAGAACCTGCGGCATCCCAGGAGGCAGCTCCTGCCGCCCCTGCTGAGGCTCAGCCTGCTGCACCTGTTGCAGAAGCTCCTGCTGAACAGTCTGCCGCTCCTGTAGCAGAAGCTCCTGCCGAATCTGTTCCTGTAGCCGCTGCTGCAGAACCTGCTCCTGCAAAGGCTGAAGAAGTTGTGGAAGCTCCTGCCGCTCCCAGGGAAAAGACTGCCTTTGATATTCTGCATGGTTCCTCCTACAATACTGTGGGTAACGAAGCTGCCGCCGACAACATCGATGGATTCCTGGCCCGTCCGGACAAGTTCTACGGTCAGAAGTTCTTCTATATCGAACCTGCCGGTGAACGTGGCGTTGTAAGTTTCGGATCTTTTTTCGGTGCAGTCGATATTTCCGGTGACCTGGGCCGTGCAACCTTGGGCTATGCCACCAATGGTTTCGGTGTAGCTCTCCGCGCTTCCTTGGGTCAGTTCTATCTGGATGGTGATAACGGTAAGAAGTACGCTACCGAAGCTGGTGATGATCTTGGCCTTGCAGTTTCCAAGGTTTTCGGCGGTCTCGTCGCTACATTGAATGTGGACTGGAACACCTATGCCGACGAAGTTGGCCTGGAACCTGAATTCGGTGCTTCTTCCGATGAAAATTACCGCGACCTTAAGGTGAGCCTGGGTATTTCCAACGCTCCCGGCGCAGTAAGCTTGAACTGGTCCGCTGGCTTGAATGTCCTCCGTCATGACAACAATACGGAATATGCCGGTAACACCATCGATGAAGGCGCAAATTCCTACACCAAGATTGAACCGTTCTTCAATGTAGGTAAGCTGGGCCTTGAAACCTCCTACGCACGTCTCTACGTCGGTGCAAATACCTCCATTCCGGTGGTTCTCTTCGATGGCTACGAATACAACGGCAAGGGCAAGAAGGTGGATGAATCCCTCTTTGAGGTAGGCCTTGCAGTAGTCCCCAATATTCTGGGCGAAGTGATGATTAATGAAAACTTCATGTTCTACGGTGAAGCTTCCTACGAATGGCTGGCTCTCGGTTTCGGTAACGGAACCGACGAAAACGGAGATGACTACAGCGTTCTCCAGAGCCAGATGAACAAGGTGAATGCTACCATGGGCATGCGCTTCCAGTACAAGGATTACCTGGCTTGTGAATTTGCCTTCGGTGATTCCTTCTTTACCGACACCAAGTCCATCTTTAACGGCCAGGGCGTATTCGTGTCCTTTGGCGGTTTCATCAATTTCTAAGAGGTGCTAGAATGAAAAAAGTTCTGTTTTTTGTTGCCGCTCTCTTGATGGTCTTCTTCGCCGCTTGCACTAACGATTTTGGAACGGGCAATTCCCTTTCTAATGGCGATGGTCCCATCACTGTTCCGGGTTCCCATAAGACTAACGGTTTTGAAGTTCCCGATACCACTCAGGTTGAAACTCCTTCCGAAGACGAAGAAAGCCTTTCTGGCGATCCCGAAGGAGAACCCGAAAGTTCTTCTTCTGAAGAAGAACCGGCTGTATAATAGGGGAGGCTTATAAATGAAAAAGATTGCATTATTTGGCTTGGGCGCAACTGCCGCCTTGTCTCTTGTGGCTTGTACTGTTGGTGAAACTTCCGAGGGCTCTGCTGCTGAAGTCTCCAACTACGAGTACCTGCCTGTTTGCTCAACTCAGAAAAACCTTTCTGGCAATAGCCTGATTGGCACCAAGATTTATGTTTCCGAAGAGGAAGCCTACTATCTCTGTACCGAAAAGGGCTGGAAGGTCACTGACGGCGCTACCACCACCATTCCGGACTATGTTATCGATTCCGCCACTGTCACAGGCTCCGTCCAGCTGGGTGGTTCCTTCGAAATCGGTTCCAAGGTGATTCTGCACGAGGTAAAGCTTGGTGCAAAGAATGTCCTGGATACGACAAAGGTCTTCTTTGAGGATGAAATTTCTTCTGACAAGGGCGACTTCGTCATTCCGGGCGTTCATCTGTCCTATGATTACGCCTTGGTTGAAGTTTCCGGTAAGTTCCAGGATTTCGCCACAGGAGAGTTGTCTGGTTCCGACCTTACTCTCTACTCCCTGGTAGACTTGAGTGAAGACAAGACTGTCAACGTGAACCTGCTTTCCACCCTGGAATATGCCCGCGTAAAGACCTTGGTGAAGAATGGCTATTCCGTGAAGGCCGCAAAGCTCCAGGCCGAAAAGGAAATTCTTAACGCTCTGGGCTTTGCCGGTGAAGTCGAAAATGTTGATGCCGCCATGATCGCCCTCTCCGTTATTTTACGTCAGGGCGATGACGGCATGAAGGAACTTTCCAAGCAGATCGAAGCCTTTGCAGCGGATCTTGCCGACGATGGTATCTGGAACAACAAGAAGACTCGTGTTGCTATGGCAGACTTTGCCTACGCCCTTGAAAAACTTAAGTTAAAGGACGATAACAACGAAGTTGTCCTGAAGCTTAGCGACATCCGTCGCAACCTGGAATCCTTCGGTGTAAACGCTCCCGCCTTTGAATCCTATGTGAACCAGTTCTGGATTTCTGCATACGGACTTGGTGGCTGTGGCTCTGCCCGTGAAGGTGCCGTGGTGCAGAATGCCGCTGCCGAGAGCGATAGCTCCGATGCTTACTTCACCTGCGCTTCCGGTGCATGGCGTACTGCAACGGACTTCGAACGCGACACGGTCTACCTGGGTACAGGAATCGATGGTGAACTGAAGGAAGGCAACGTGGATAACGCCAAGGTTTATGCCTATGATTCCACTGGTGCTGGCGCCGGCACTCCCGTTCGCTGGGTGGAAGCGGATTCCCTGGTAATCGCCATCGGTGCGTCCTGTACAGATGATATTTATGACAATAGGGATACTGTCATTTCTACGAAGAATGAGGACGGCGGCACGGATTACTACAGCTGCAAGGACCGTAAGTGGTCGCCTAGTACTAAGCAGTTCTTCAAGATTGGTCACCTTTGTAATGACCGCGTGGATGACGCCATCGAAATGGTGGTTATCGACAAGGATACCAGCTATTTCCACTGCAAGAGCGATACCGCTGAAATTGCAGGCGTGAAGAAGGTTAACTGGAGTTGGGATGTCTACACCAAGCCCCAGTATGTCATGCATGGTGTTGAATGCAATCCGGATAAGATAGCGAAGGGCAAGAATGATGTTAGGTATGTCTGTGACGACAAGGAAAAGCTGAACTGGCGTGAAGTAAATCCTCTTGAAATTGACAATAACCTTCCGTGCACCAAGTACAATGTGGGCGTGGTGAACAACGCCGGTTCCAGAAGCGCTCCTGATTACTATCGCTGCGAAGTTTCCGATGGCGCATACAGCTGGGCTCCTTCTGACAGCATCCACTTCAAGATGTCTAATACCGTATGCGACGAATCCAAGATTGTCTCCCTCAAGGAAGGCGAGGACTATGTCTGTACCGGTTCCGTAGTGGTTGACGGTGATACCCTCTATGACAACTGGCGCAAGGCTACTTCCCAGGAACTCTCCCTGAAGAAGACCTGCTCCGCCTCCAGCAATTTCGGTGAGGAGGACGTCATTGACACCTATATGTACAAGTGCACCTGTACAGTAGGCTTGAGCTTGGCTTCCACCGTTGACCAGTGCTATGCAGGCGGTGTCCTGGTTTATCCTATCGGATGGACAAAGAAATCCTAGGCTGAAAAGGTTTCGATTAGACGGCAAGGGCCCTCCGCAAGGAGGGCTTTTTGCTATTTTAGCCCTGATGATTTATCGTTTTCAGCTTTTACTTTTTGCTCTGTTGGCCTTTTTCATTGTTGCCTGCTCCGACGATACCGAAGGAGTGGAGTACATGTTTGACCGTGAGGTCTCGGAACTGACCGCCTTCCGTCAGTGTGCCAAGGATGCCGATAGCGGAGCCTATTGCTTTATGCTTCGCTTCCACTATCCCATTGCCACCGAAAAGCTGGAATCTTTTTACCTGTGGGTAGATTCCACCGTGGTGGGGGATACGGCCAAGGAAGTGAGCAAGTCCCAGCTGGAAAAGGCCACAGCGGTATTTGACTATAGCGAGTCGGCTGCCGGCAATTACGATACCATCGATCTTACTCCCTACATCCAGGAATTCGTGAAGGAACGTGACAGCTTGATGGTTGCGGTTTTCTGTAAATATTCCGACGATAAGGATCCGGGGTCCGTGCAGCGTACCTATCTGCATTTTGGCGATGATATTCCCCCGCTGTTTAACCCCATTGCCCGTGCGGATTCCCAGTGGAC
Source organism: Fibrobacter sp. (assembly GCA_024398935.1). GTDB lineage: Bacteria > Fibrobacterota > Fibrobacteria > Fibrobacterales > Fibrobacteraceae > Fibrobacter. The sequence goes on from JAKSIH010000001.1 coordinate 95,319, forward strand.
AACTGGCGCCATGTTCCGGTGGTTCAGACCGACGGACCAGGTGGATTACTATGCGCCCAATGAATTGTCCGGCCCCATCGTGGGCTACAACGTGATTATCTATTCCGAGGACAAGGACGAGGATCTGCGGGACCTGAAGGTGACTGTCACTACTTCCGAAGGGGTGGATTCCACGGGGGGAACTTTATATGAGCGTCAGTCCAGAATTTACCGCAATAACGATTCCGTGTGGGTGGATACGGTTGCCTACGGCGATTACAATAAGAACCGTCTCCGTCTGATGGTTTGGGATGGCAAGGGCTACGACGTGGATGATCCGGACGCCAACGTGTTCCGCTTGACCATTGAAGGCCTGAAGTCCGAGAGTCATTACATGATCGGCGCTTCCGCCTACGATTCTAGCGGCAATTCCGCAGGTAATGAAAATGTCGCTCCCGACAGTCTGTCCAGGTTCTTTACGACGGATTCCATCGCACCCCTTATGGCGACCCGCATTTTTACCCTGAAGGATTCCACCTATCCTGAACTGGCCCGGCTGGACAGCAATAACCGACTCCGCATTTTCTGGAGCAGGAGCGTTGATCCCAAGCGCGAGTCCCATGGTATCAAGGAAGATTCCGTGCTGGTCATTCCGGATGGCTGTACCGATGTGGGGGGGTGCTACGATTCCGTAGAGAGCTATATCATCGACTACTACGATGCTGAAAAAAAGGACTGGGTGACTTATTCCTATGCGGGTGGAACAGACCGCTATTCCAAGCTTTACAAGGTTTCTGGCGATACCATGGAAGTGGATCCCCGGGGAATTTTCGTTACGGATACGATTCGCTGGGTCATTCCTGGCGATACGCTGGTCCTTAGAATACGGTCCAAGGACCCGTCCGGCTATTACTCCAGGCCTCTTGTGGATACGGTGGTGGTGTCTCCGGGAGTACTTGCCTCCAAGGTGGATTGCCCCGAAGGTTTTGTTCCGGTGTCTACCTCCGATACGAATGTATTCTGCATGGAAAAGTTTGAACATCGCGATGATTCTGGCGCATTCATGAACAATGTGCTTCATTCCGAAGCCATGGCCGCCTGCGAGGCGATTTCTGCCAGCGGGTTCGAGGTTAAACTTTGTGGTGAACAGGACTGGCTGCAGGTCTGCCTTTCCGGCGGCACCCTTCCTTATGGCGTGGTGGAGGAAAATCTGGACGAGGGCCTGTCCGCTACCGCCTACCTGTTTACGGACTGTAATGTGGGAACCAACGATTCGTCTTTTGCCCTGAACATTGCAAATCGTAGCCCCCGCTGCGTAAGCCCCATGGGGGTGCGCGATATGCCTGGTCAGCTGCAGGAATGGGTGAGGGGGCGCTCCGAAGATTCCCTGATGGTGCTGAAGGGCGGCAGCTATGAAAAATTCGGCGGTCTGGACCGCGAGTCCCAGGCGCTGTGCACGACCCGGAGTTTCCCTTACTTTACGAGGCCAGCATATACAAAGGATACGGTCTACCTGTATCGGGAAGGAACCAAGGTGGATACAGTCTTTGTGGCGGATACTTCGAGGACTGCCTACGAGGATAAGCCTTTCCTTACCCAGAAGGACTTCAAGGATTCCCTGCAGTTCTTCGACGTGCAGGATTCAAGCGGCAATTCCGTGGGGACGGACTACGCCCTCTATTCCGAATACAGGAAGGGTGGGGACGAATGGCTTGCCAAGTTGGCGGGTGACATGAAGTATGTGCCCGACCATGTGGAAGTCGTTTTCCTGACGGGGGAGAAGCTCGCTTACCGCGGTGCCGCCGCTTTCTACAAGTCGCCATCCATCGGTTTCCGCTGCTGCGCCTACCCGAAATAAACTGCGGATTGCTTTTAGGAAGGTCGATAGACATATGGACGATAGTGTGAAGAACATATCCGGAGATCATGCCAGCGCAGAAACGGGTCGGCAGGAAAACGAAAGATCCGCCCGTATCAAGCGGATGCGGGGCTGGATGGGTATTAAGAGTGCTGTAGAAACTCACAATTTGGGTGGTGGTGGGGAGTCCCTCATCGAAGTTGATGCCCCCAACGGCTGGAATAGGTAGACATTTTCAAGATTGTTGCTTTTATGAATACTCCCGAAGATTTTCTGAAAGTGGCCGAGGAACTGGCCCGTAAGGCTGGTGAAGTTTGTCTGGAACTCCAGAGCAACCTGGGCGATGTGAAGTACAAGACCGCAAAGGATGTGGTGACCATCGCTGATGTGACCAGCGAAAAAATTATTGTAGACGGGTTAAGTGCCGCTTTCCCAACTCATTCGATACGTACGGAAGAAGCGGGTGTCATTGCCGGCTCCGATTCCCGTTACCGCTGGATTATCGACCCGGTGGACGGCACCGTGAACTTTAGCCGCGGTATTCCCCTGTGGGGAATTTCCATCGCCCTTCATTTTGAAGGGAAGCCGTTGGTTGCTGTTGTGAACCTGCCCAAGCTAGGGGAGATGTTTACCGCCATCAAGGGCAAGGGTACATTCATGAACGGTAAGCAGGTTCATGTGAGCCGCGAAGACAATCCCACTCACGCTATTGTCAGCAACGGCGATTTCAATGTGGGGGACGCCCAGAAGATTAACTCCCAGAATTCCAAAAACTTTGCGGCAGAAGCGGTTGCTTTTGAACGTGTGAAGTGCTTCGGGTCTGCGGTTATCGAGGGGTGCTTTACCGCCTGCGGCCGCCTGGACTGTTTTGTCATGACTATGAGCTACCCTTGGGATATTGCCGCCATCGCCCTCCTGGTAGAAGAGGCGGGGGGCAGGTCAACCCACATTGACGGAAGCGAGATGCAGTTCGTGGACGCCGAACAGGTGGTGTTCAGCAATGGCCTGCTGCACGAAACTCTTGTTCGCACGCTGAACTGTTAGTGTACAGGAGGGCCCGACCCGCTCTGTTAATTTTTAGAAACCTTGTTTCCGAAGATACGCATGTTTTACCCTTGCGTGTCTTTTGTTTTTATGGGGATTATTTAAATTTTAAACCGGTATGGGTGCAAGTAAAACAATCAGGTGAATATCTGAGGAGAATTTATGTTCTTTAACAAGAAGTTTTTGAAGAAGTCCATGATGGCTGGGCTTGCTGCTTTTGGTCTGGCAGCGACCGAAGTCTCTGCAGCGCTTAGTACAGATGACTATGTGGAAGCCACCTGGATGACGACCCGCTTTTTTGGGGCTCAGCGTTCGGGCGTTGGTCCTAACTGGATGGCCGACGGCACCAACTATCCCACCAGCTTTACCAAGGATAGCTACCAGGGAATGGACATTTCCGGTGGTTGGTTCGACTGCGGCGACCATGTGATGTTCGGTCAGACTCAGGGCTTTGCCTCCTATGTGCTTGCTCTTTCCTATGCCGAGTTCACGGAAGGCTACTATGACCTTTACACCGGTGACTATACTGACTACAAGGCAAGCAAGGACTATTCCCGCAAGGGGGGTACTCCCAACAAGATCCGCGACCTCCTGGAAGAACTTCGTTACGAGGCTGATTTCTGGGTGAAGGTCACTCCCGACGAAAAGACTTTCATTGCGGTGAAGGGAAATGGTGACTATGACCACATGAAGTGGGTCACTCCGGGAAAGATGAGTACCTTGGGCACCAATAATGGTGGCGATCCCCGTCCTGTACAGGCAAACACCAATGACGCTTTCTCTTCGGGTATGGTTTCCGCCATGCTGGCTGTCATGGCCCGTGTGGATCCTGACGAGGCGAACCGCGCCAAGTACCTAAAGGCTGCAAAGAATGCCTATGCCTACTCCAAGGCCCATAAGGGCGTAACCACTTCCGGTTCCTACTATGCGGAAAGCTGGTGGGATGGCCGCTGGAAGGATGGTCCGTTCCTTGCCGCCCTGGAACTTTACCGTACTACCAAGACTGAATCCTATAAGGATGAAGCTGAAACCTATTTTGAACAACTGGAATTCAACAAGGGTGGTTATTCCCGCCTGAACTATGCCAATGCGGTTCCCCTGTCTGTCGTGGTGAGTGAATCCATTGGTCTGGATGTCTTTATGGGTTCCAACGGCTCTGTGCCCGATTCCAAGACATTCCTTGATAAGATTTACAAGAAGGAATCCTCGGCGGAAGGCATCTTTACCAAGGAAACAGGTGGTGGCGGCTCCTTCTCCGTCCGTACTCCTTCCGGAGGCGCTTTCCTCTATGCCCTGTATTCCAAGTATAACGGGACAACCGAGTACGATGCCCTGATCGAGAAGAACATTGCCTACCTGCTGGGTGACAACAGCAACAAGAAGTCCTATGTGGTAGGTTTCGACCGCAATAGCGCAAAGGCTCCCACAGCACCTCATCATCGTGGTTACTACGCCAACGAAGATGAAGGCAGGGATCCGGATTCCGGTCTCCGCGCTCCCGAAAAGAACAAGTACTTCGGCGCCATGATTGCAGGAGCCTTTAATGATCCTGGACATAACAACACGGTGTCTTCCTGGAACGTGAACGAAGTCTGCGTAGATATGAACGCTCCGCTGGTGGGTGCCCTGGGTTACATTCTCTCCAAGAAGGCTCCCAAGACTGACGCGGACCTGGGTATTGCAAGCGCCCCTGCAAAGGATACTACTTCCGTGAAGGATACTACCGCGGTTACCCCGCAGCCGGGTGATGCAATTCTTGCCCAGCAGGCCGCAGGTAACGCTTTCCGCCTGGAAAACGCAAACGGTGTCGTTGGTGTTGCAAACGGCCTGATTGCTCCCTTTACGGTTGAAGTATTCGACCTGAAGGGAAACAAGATCCAGAGCTTTGCCAGTGAAGGTCGCCCTGTCTACTTCCTGCCCAAGTCCAAGGGCGTTCTGCAGGTGCGTGTCACTTCCGGTAGCCTCCAGAAGGTGTTTACCGTCAAGTCCCTGTAACTTGCGACAGGCTTGCAAGGCGGGCCTTTCGGTAAATGCCTGATTCGCAATTGGAAAGTCTTCCGAAAATTATCGGGAGGCTTTCTTTTTTTTGACAATTTTATTTTCCGGTTCGATATTGTTTTTGGAGGTGAGAATGTCTTTCATTCGTGGATGCTACGACAGCGGCCCGCAGATTTTCTTTGACGAGACGGACCGGGATTTCAGAAGACGATTTTGGACTTTTTCCAAAAATTTTGGGTTTCCGGAGCTGGAAGCGAATCTCTTCAGGGGCGTTTACGGACTGCTGTTCAGTGACCGTGAAAAGGCTGAATTGCTGAAACACTTTCTGAGAGGGGAAAAAATTACGCTGCGGGATAACCATGTCCTCTGCCGCGTGGAAAAGTATTTCGTGGGCTGTATCTCCAGGGCCAAGGACCTGGTGCGGAAGGTCTTTGACAAGGCCTATTCGGGGCAGGGCTTCTTCAGGGATTTTTTCCTGAATGTAAATTATGAAATTGACCCCGGATCACTGAAGGTGGACCTTTTTGACATGGCGGATGCGCCGGACTGCTACGCGGATAAAATGCCGGTACAGGTGCCGGGAACCCTCGATTCATATATGGGGGTCATGGATATTTCCTATGATGTTAAAATCCAGCTACGAAATAAGTTTTCGGGTCCGGCTCTAGACAAGGGCAATCCTTCCTTCGTGTATATGAACGATTCCGCAATGGTGTACTCCGCGGTTCTTGCCCTGCTGGAAAATCCGGGGCGGGTCTGGATCGACAGTCTTCATAATACCTGCCATCTTTTGCCCGAAACCGAGGCGGAAAACGACCGATTCTTTCTGAATAAGCTCTTTTTTGAACTTCCCCTGAATATTTACGGAATCGCCTTCCTGCTTCGGAGTTTCTCGAACCGTCGCGATGTTCGGGAGTGCCTGTCCAATCTATTTCCCTTCCAGAGCATGAAACGGAAGAAGGACAGTTTTGTTTATGAACGGGGGTGCGTTCCGACATCTGGCGGAGCTTTTGCCAACTTCTTTATGAACAGGATCGAGATTACCTTTGCGGGCGAGGCGTCCAGATTGATGGTCTGGGAAACCTTAAACATCATGCAGGCCTTCCTTTCCGAAAATATCAGGCAGGCGCGACAGGTTCTTGAAAATCCTAGACTTTCCATTCCCCGAAATTGGGGAAGCGAATTTGTACGCCGGCACGGCTTGAATGAAATCCGTATTTTATTTGCGGATGTCAGTAGCGATTTGCTCAATAGTGCGGGGATGACTACGAACCAGGTCAGGAACTGCCTAAAGGAATTTCTGGAAATTCTTGAAAATACAGAAAGGGTTCTCGATAATATGAAGCGGGCTGTTTTAATGTCTGTCAACGAAAATGTCCGTGAGGATATCGGGTACATGGTTGTAAATGCAGTCAAGATGAACCCCCTGGACTACTCGGAACATTTTTGCCCTGCGGTTCGCAGTTTCGCCCAGGAACAGCTCAATGGAGAATTTTTTGCTGGATAAAAATAGGCTTATGTTTTTACAAAATCCATTTTTCAAACGATAAAAAATGGGTAGGGCGAATTTGAAAATTTTTTTCCGTTAAGTTTAACTAGATTAAGAACAAAATGCGCGAGGAACGCGCTTAAGGACGATATCACATGGATATTTCAGGCATCAATCGTTTCGTAAAGAACGGTCTCATTCCTTCTCACACGCTCGGTCTTATGGGAAACCACGGCATCGGCAAGACCAGCTATGTTCATAACACTTTCCGTAAGCTCATTGCCGAAAAGCACGGTATCCCACTGGAACGGGTTCACGTGATTAGCCGCTGTGTCTCCATCATGGATCCTGCAGATTTGATCGGTAACTTCCAGGAATTTGGTGGACGTACCTACAACTGTCCGCCGAGCTGGATCCCCACCAGCAAGGAATACGATGACGAGATGGAAAAGCTCTATGCCGAAAATGGCAAGCATTACAGCCGTCTTACCAAGTACGATGACATCTATGTCCTTTTTCTGGATGAATGCAAGCGCGGTAACGCCGTCATCCAGGATGGCATTATGGAACTCCTTCTGGAGCACCGCCTGTTTGGCGTGAACCTTAAGGAAAATACCTATGTGGTCTGCGCCGATAACGACAACGCCAAGATCTATAACGGTACCCGCCGTGACCCGGCCCAGGAAAGCCGCATCAAGAATTTCACCTTTGCACCCACCAACAAGGAATATCTGGAGGATTTCTCCAACCGTATCGACAAGGGTGAGATTCATAGTGTCATCTACAAGTTCCTGAACAAGTATCCCGATTTTATCGTGCTTCCCAGCAAGACTATCGAAGAACTTGCCATCCAGGGAAAGAAGGGCCCCTGTCCCCGAGACTGGACCCAGCTTGGCGAGTGCCTTAAGAAATTTGCAGAAAGTGGCGATGACATTACCCTTGGCGGCCAGAGCTTTCTTGCCGAGATCGCTTCTTCCTATGTGGGTAGCGCTCATGGCCTGAGATTTGCCGATTTCTGCACACTGGAATGCAAGCACGAGATCGATCTGGATGAGGTGCTGAATCGTTTTTCCGATGATTTGGCAAAACGCCTTGTGGATGAGTTTAAGGCAAGCCCGAAGGCTGCGGTACCCACAACCCATGGTTTGCTGGAACTGGTCAAGAAACAGAAACTGACGGATATCCAGTCTAGGAATATTCTGGGATTCCTTGAGTGCTGTCCCGGCGAGGCTGTTGCCGCCTTTGTGAAGGGCTGGTTGAAGGACCGTCCCGACCAGTATAGCACCTGGCGTGTAACCCCGAGACGCCACAAGGTCACCAACGCCGCCATCATGAACAAGCAGCGCAAGGTGGGTGGAATGTCCGCCTACGAAACCTGGCAGAAAAATTTCATGAAGGCAAAGAATCTTACGGAAGCGGACATGGACCGCGATGACATTATCCTTGCCGACTAGGAAAAGAGGAGGGGATTTTGGATATCGAAAAGGCTATTGAGGGAACTGTTGCGCGCCTTGCATTTTTTAGCCCGTTCAGTTTCAACTTGTTGTTCGGGATGCAGCGAGTCCAGCAGGAGTCCATCGAGACTATGGGTGTCCGTGTAAAAAGCGGTCGTATTACCTTGGTCTATAACCCGAAGTTTTACGAATCGCTGGAAGAAAATGAACGCACCTTTGTCCTGGTTCACGAAATGATGCATGTGCTCCTGCATCATTGCACACACCGCTGTTCTGGCGATCTCGCCCGTGCCTACAAGGAAAATGTGGCTATGGATCTGGCCATTAACAGCATGCTTACGAGTGGATCCTCTGAAGAACAGATCTCAATGAAGATTCCGGTATACAAGGAAGATGTCGGGATCCGGAAGAAGGGGGAAATCATAGGACTTGTCCCTTCCCAGTTCGGCTTTCCGGAAGGATTGAGCTTTGAGCAGTATCTCGCTCTCCTCGATAAGAAAATGCCTGACTCGACGGTTGTCTTTGTAACTTGTGGCGCTCCTGACGGAACTTCGATTCAGGATATTGATCCCAATTGTGCCCTGGGTAAAATAACGAAACAGCGTATCGATCCCCAGCACGGAAATGGTTTCGACGAGGATACCTTTGTGGATGATTATGTCCGCAACGTGGTCGAAAACATCGAACGAAATCACGGGTGGGGTCATCTTGGGGGCAAGGCCATTGAAATGGTCAAGAAGGCGCAGGAGCAACCCTTGAACTGGGGCGACATTCTTCGCCTGAGACTAGGACCTTTCATCAGTTACCAAAAACAGCTGTCCCGTCGCCGCTGGAACAAGCATTACGGCAAGCCTTTCCTGGGTTCCACCACCAAGTCCGTGGAGCCGGTGGCGGTCTATGCCGATACTTCCGGTAGCGTGGGTAGCGCGGACCTTTCCCGTTTCATTGTGGAAATTGAACGCATTGCAAACTACACCGGAGTGTATCTCTGGAGCTTTGATACTTGCGTTCAGGATCCCGACGAGTTCGTTCTTTTCAACCGTCGCTCCATTGATTCTATTGAGTTCAAGGGCCGCGGAGGAACCTACTTCAGCCCCGTCTTTGAACATGCCAGGGAAAAGGGGGTTTCTCAGGTGGTTGTCCTGACCGATGGCTGTGCCGAAGAAATTTCGCAAGAGCAGGTGGATGGTCTGGAAGTCATCTGGGTGATTACCAAGGGCGGACGGAAAGATGGAAAACCTGGAACGGTCATTGAAATAAACTAAAAGAAGAAGGCTTCCTTGCGGAAGCCTTTTCTGCACTTAAAGCCTTTACGGGACTAGAACAGGAACATGTTGTTGTCGCCGATATTCAGGCAGACCCGATTTCGTCCGTTTTCCTTGGCATGGTATAGCGCCTGGTCAGCTCGTTCGATGATGGACCTTACGGAATCGCCTTCGATGCGCTCGGTAAAGCCCACGCTGATGGTCGCGTGGATGGTTTCGCCGGAGGGAAGCTGGATATCCTTTCGCTCGACGCTTGCCCGGAGCCGTTCTGCAATGACCCTAGCGTTTTCCGTCGATGTTCCCGGGAGAAATACCGTAAATTCTTCGCCACCGTAACGGACCGGCATGTCTGAAGGGCGCAGGCAGTCCACGATGGTCTTCGATACTGCAATCAGGACCTGGTCTCCGGCCAGGTGACCGTAGGTGTCGTTCACATGCTTGAAGTGGTCGATATCCATCATGAAGGCGCAAAGCTTGAAGTTTCCCGCATTGCTACGGTTAATCTCGCGGGTGTACATGTCTTCGAGCCAGCGACGGTTGTGGAGGCCGGTAAGGGAATCCACCTTGGCGTTTTCCTCGATGCAGCGGATGTGATATTCTTCCTCGCAGACGACGCGGTTGTTGTTACGGATGCGCTGGCTTAGCATGTGAAGGAAATTCAGGCACAGGTCATGGGAGGCGTTGATCATGGCGAGAGCCATTTCCGGCTCTATGATAAGCAGGCGGCTCTTCTCCTTTGCGAAAACATAGGCGCTGGGCTTGATGTTGTCGAAGATGGACATCTCGCCTGCACAGTGTCCCGGCTGGATGGTGTCGCTGAAGTTGCCGCCCTTGGCCTGCATCTTCACTTCCATGAGGCCGCTCAGCAGTACGATAAGTCGCCTCTGGGGGTGTTCCGGATCGATGAGCAGCTCACCTGCTTCTACGGTAACGGTTTTACAGCCCAGGAGATATCCCGCCAGGCTTTCGAAGGATACGTTCTTAAAAATCTCCAGCTGAAGAAATTCTGATCGGGAGATAGGAAGCGTCTCAAGGTCCGTTTTAATCATATCTGGAATCTATACAAAATCAGTTAAAAAGTTCTGGGCCGTTTTGCTTTTTTTGTTGTAAAATCTATCTTTCTTCAAAAAAAATAGCAAGAAAGAGGTTTTTCGTGTCCAGGATTGTACTGAAATCCGTTATGCATAAGGGAGAAACTTGCGATGTACTGATCTCGGGCAGGCGCTTCTCTAAAATTGGCGGCCTGAAACCGAAGGATTATGAAAAGGCCCGCGTGGTGGACTGTGCCGGACTTGCAATCCTTCCACCGTTCTATAACGGCCATTGCCACGCTGCTATGACCCTTTTAAGAGGTTATGCCGATGACATGCCTCTTCAGGAATGGCTCCAGAACCATATCTGGCCCTTTGAAGCCAAGATGAAACCCAAGGATATCGAAATTGGTTCTCGTCTGGCTATTCTTGAAATGATCAAGTCCGGTACGGTATTTTTCTCTGACATGTACTGGCATCGGGAACAGACCATGAAGGTGGTGAAGGAAATGGGTATCCGTGCAACCATCGGCGTCACCTTTGCACAAGGTCTTATGTCCGATGAGGGAATCGAGGCCAACTTTAAGTTTCTTGCCGATCGTCGCCTGGAATCGGACCGCGTAAAACTGGCGGTAATGCCCCATTCGCCATACATGGTGGGGGAGGAACTGTTCCGCCGTTGCGTAAAGGTGGCCGAAGGGGAGGGGATGATCCTTCACACCCATCTTGCGGAAACGAAAAAGGAAGTTTCCGACTGCAAAAAACAGCACGGCTGCACTCCGGTGGAACTGATGGACCGTTATGGCGTGCTGGGCGGGAATTTCGTTGCGGCCCATTGCGTTCACCTGTCCGACAGCGATATGGCCCTGATGGCGGAATCCTGTTCCGCAGTCATCCTGAATCCCTGTTCCAATCTGAAACTTTGCAGCGGCATTCCGAAAATCCCCAAGATGCTTGAGAGTGGCCTGCTGGTAGGTATCGGAACCGATGGCGCATCCTCCAACAACAATCTCGATATGCATGAGGAGATGAAGCTTGCAGCCCTGCTTGCGAAAGCGACTGGACGTGCCGATACGCTTCCTGCCGAGGAGGCTCTACGCATGGCGTCTTTCAACACGGCTATTGCATACGGACTGGAAGGAGGGCTCATTTCGGAGGGGTTTCTTGCGGACGCCCTGCTCGTGGATCTTGGTAACGAACGGCTGAATCCTTGTCACAACCTGGTCAGCAACTGGGTTTATTCTGCTGATTCGAGTTCAATCCATTCCGTTATCTGCAATGGCGAATTTGTGATGGAAAATCGTCATGTTGACGGGGAAGAGGACATCGTGCGCGAAGCAGAACTTTGCGCCAAGAGGCTTGCATAAAAAAAGAAACCCTCGGGAAGAGGGTCTTTGACGGTTTTTGATTTATAGCCGTTGCTTTAGTTCTTGGCAGGATTGGCAGCCTTTTCCTGGACCGATTTCCTTGTTTCATCGACAGTGGCCTTGGCTGCATCCTTTGCCGCGTCCTTTACGACTTCCTTAGCGGCTTCGGTTGCCTTGTCTGTCGCCTTTTCGACGATGTCCGAGGCCTTCTTTTCTGCGACATCTACAAGGTCGATGGGCTCAGAAGAGAATCCCATGATTTCCAGGGTGGACCTGTATGCCCTATAGGAAAATGAGGCGTCGCGGGTGGCCAACAGAGATTCACCAAAGGGCATGATGTGCAGGATGGAAAATAGGGCGAACCAGATCAGAGAACCCTTGATAAATCCGAAAATTCCGCCGAGGACCCTGTCGAGAGTCCCGAAACTCGTATCGGAAATACTCTTCTGGAGCATGTGGCCGATGAACAGCAAAATCAGGAAGGGGACGAGGAATCCTACGGCATAGCACACCAGGGTCGTGGAAAATTCGCTGAAACCCATGGTTTCCCGAAAGAAGTGGGACAGGATGTTGTTTGCGTTGTAGGCGCCGACGATGCCTGCAATCCATGCCATAAGCCTGAAGATGCCACGAAGAAAACCGTTCCATATTCCAAGGATGGAAAGAACGAGGATAAGGATGAGGCTTACGAGGTCCAGAGTATTCATATCTAGAAATATAAGAATTTAAGTGCAGTTGTCAGCGCCGCAAGTACGCAACCTGCGGCAAAACCGATTAGGATGGATTTCCTGTTGCCGTTCCTGTAGACGGGAGGGGATGGATAGTCCCCCTCTTCCGCATTTTCATCTGCATCTTTCACTGCTGCAAGGAACATTCCCAGGTAGGGGCTCAAGTCCCTGGGATAGTTCTTCATGAGATTGGAAAGCCTGTCTGCGGCGTCGTTCGCGGTAAGGGGACGGTCCTTGGGCTTTTTCTGGATTAGCTTCAGTACGAAACGGACCAGCTCCGGCGGGACTTCCTTGGAAAACGCCTTGGGTGTGACCTGAAGGCGTTGAATGCGGTCCGCCGTTCCGCGGAAACTGTCCCCACGGAAAACATTCTCGCCCAGAAGCATTTCCGTGGAGATGACTCCCAGGGCAAAAAGGTCGGATGCGGGGGTCGCCTCGATGCCCATGGTCTGCTCGGGACTCATGTAGGTGACCGTTCCGAGAATGGCGTTTTCTGCGGTAATCCTCTGGTCAGTCTCGTCCCCTTTCAGGAGCTTGACGGAATTGTCGTTATGGGCAATGCCGAAATCCAGCAGTCGGACTCTCCCGTCCCTGTCAATCATGATGTTGGAAGGTTTAAGGTCGCGGTGGACGATGCCGTTGCGGTGGGCGTGACCCAATGCGCCCAGAACGTCATAGAGAATGGACATGACGACCCACAGAGGCGGGGTAGGGCACTTATCCAGGATCTGTCGCAGAGTTCTCCCGTGGACGAATTCCATGGAAATGGAATACTTGCCGTCCTTTTCCTTCCAGAGGGCGTGGGGTGCAATGATGGCGGGATGGTTCAGGTGAGCTAGGATGTAGCCTTCCTGTAGGAACCTGCGGACATTTCCTTCGTTTTCTTCGAGTCCATCCTGCATCTGCTTGACCACCACCATGCGGTCAAGGGACGGGTCATGACATAGCCACAGGCTCCCCATGGCACCATGTCCCAGTTCCTGGGTGGGCTTGTACCCACCGATCTTTGTAGGTTTTTCTTCTTTCGCAGCCAATCTCTAACCACTAACCACTAATCACTAACCACTAACCTACTTCTCGTCACTCAGATAGATGCTCTGGTGCTTACTCTTGGGATCGGGATTGGGGTAATCCAGAATGTAATGAAGACCGCGGGATTCCTTACGGCGGAGTGCCGCAATCAAAATCATCTTAGAAACCTGAAGTGCGTTTTGGAATTCCAGGAAATAGAAGTTTTCTGTTTCCTTGTTCTTGATGGCTGTCTGCAAATCTTTTTCCATGTCGTTGACAACCTTGAGTCCCTGATTCAGGCCTGCGACGGTTCGGACGATGCTGCAGTGGGCCCACATCATGTCCTGAAGCACCTTGCGGCGCTTGCGCCAGTAGGCAGACTTGGTGAAGGAAACCTTTTCCTTTTTCTTGGAATGGGAAACAGAAATCTTGTCTTTAAGAAGGTTGGAGTCGACAATGTTATCTACTGCACGGAGTGCGTAGACCACACTTTCCAAAAGGGAGTTGGAGGCCAGACGGTTTGCCCCGTGAACGCCCGTTGCTGCAACTTCGCCGCAGGCGTAAAGGCCCTTGATTTCTGTGCGGGACCAGGTGTCCACCAATACGCCACCGCACATATAATGTGCTGCGGGAACAACGGGAATCCATTCCTTGGTCATGTCCACGCCGACTTCCATGCACTTTGCGTAAATGTTGGGGAAGTGGCTACGGATATCTTTTGGAGTGTGGCCGGTCAGGTCGATAAACATGTTGGGCTGGCCCAGGCGCTGCATTTCCTTGTGGATGGCGCGGGCGACAATGTCGCGGGGGGCCAGGGAATGCAGGGGATGAACCTGGTTCATGAATTCCTCGCCCTTGTAGTTCTTAAGGATGCCGCCAAAGCCACGGACCGCTTCGGAAATCAGGAAGGGCTTTTTCAGGCTGGGTGCGTACAAACTAGTGGGGTGGAACTGCATGAACTCAATATCCTGCAAGGCGGCTCCTGCACGGGCTGCAATGGCCATGCCGTCGCCGCAGCTATCCGGCGGGCAGACGGTGTACTGCCAGATTCGACCTGCACCACCTGTAGAAAGGATGGTTGCCTTTGCATAAATGTTCTCGACTTCACCTGTCTTCTGGTGAATGATCTTTGCGCCGACGCAGCGCTTGTCCTTGCCTTCTCCCTGGCAGATCAGGTCCTTGATGTAGCAGTTTTCCAGATAGTCAATCTTTTTCTGCTGGTGCAATGTGCAGAGAAGTGCTCGCATAATCTCTTTACCGGTAAGGTCTGCGGCATGGAGAATGCGGTGGTGGCTGTGGCCTCCTTCCAGATGGAGGTCGAACTCTTCCTTGTTTGTCGGGGAAGGTGTGAACTGGACACCCCACTTTACAAGTTGCTGGATTGTGGCAGGGCCACTCTTGGTGAGAATGTTCACCGGTTCCTTCTTGCAGAGACCTGCACCGGCCTCTAAAGTGTCGTCGATATGGAACTTGAACTTGTCCGTCTTCTCGGTAACGGTAGCGATACCGCCCTGAGCATAGTTGGATGAGCCGTCCGGTTTTGCACCCTTGGTAAGAATAACTACGGACAGACCCTTTTCTGCTGCGTGAAGGGCTGCGCTCAGGCCGGAAATGCCGGCTCCCAGGACCAAAATATCGTACATGTTCGAACTCCGTTAAGTAACTTCGACTTTGGATATCCCATAAATAGAAAAAAAGCCGTATTTCGGCATTATATGACACTAAAATAAAATAAAATGGAATTTTTTACTACATTTTGCCCCGACAAAATTTTAATGGAGTCCTCTCTATGTTAACGTGGATTAATGAAAAAGCAAAATGGATCATCGTAATCTTTGCTGCGGGTATTGCAGTTGGCCTTCTGGCCATGGATCGTGTTCCTAACATGGCTCAGAGCCATCCGGTAGCCGAGGTTCAGGGGAAAAAGATTCCTTATGCCGAATTTGAAGTTGCCGTCAAGAACCTTACGGACCAGTATCAGGCCCAGGCCGAAGCACAGGGTCAGCGTCTGGATGACGAACAGTACAACCAGATCCACAATAGGGTTTTCAACGAGTTCGTCGCAAAGACTGTCCTCGAAGACCTCTATAAGGACGCCGGCATCCTGACCTCTGATTCCGAAGTGGTTCAGGAATTCCTCCACAATTCCAATGCTGTCCGTCAGTACATGGTTCAGGAAATTCAGGGAACCATCGCCATGATGCAGCAGCAGTCCGCATCCCAGGAAGAATTCATGCAGAAGTACAATGGTTACCTCGCATCTCTTCCCGACTTCATCAAGGACACGACCTTCAACCAGGCTGAGTACGAAGCCTGGGTCCGTCGTGAAGCCGGTAACTGGGCTTCTCTCCGCGGACTGGAAGAACAGTTTGTCACAAGCGTAATTCCCATGCGTCAGCTTCAGTTCCTCATCGGTGCAGGTGCTCATACCACTAGCCTTGAAGCCCAGTGGTCTGCCAACCGTCGTCTGACTGACTACGAACTGCAGGTGGCGGTCGCCTCTGCCGCTGACTTTGCCGCAGATGCAAATTCTGTAGATTCCGCTGCTGTGAAGGCTTATTTCGACGCCCACCAGGATAGCTTCTTTGTGAAGAACGACGTGGCCCAGTTTGTCTATGCCTACCTGCCCATCAAGGCCACCGAAGGCGATGAAAAGCAGATTCTCGATTACGCAAAGACCAATATCTATGAAGCTCTGGTCGATTCCAGCTCCCCGGCAAGCTTCGAGGACATGGCTAAGTCTTCCTCCGAAGATCCGAGTACCGCTGCAAATGGCGGTAAGCTTGGCAGACCCGCCGGTCTCGGTCTCTATGTCCCTGAATTTGAACAGGCTGCCCTCGCTCTGGATTCCGGTAAGATTTCCGCTCCCATCCGTTCTCAGTACGGTTATCACATTATCAAGTGCTATGGCAAGACTACCGATTCCACCGGTAAGGTTACCGCCGATGTTGGCCATATCCTTCTTACCGTGGGTGCTTCTTCCCAGACTGTCGATAGCCTCGAAAAGCTTCTGACTGGTATCAAGAACGATGTGGATGCTGGTAAGTCTTTCGATGAAGCTGCCAAGTCCCGTAATGTGGCAACTGCAACTTCCAAGTGGCTTGCCCGCAACGAAAACATTGCTGAAGTGGGCTTCCTGAAGGGTCTTGGCTTCTATGCCTGGCCCAACAAGATTCTCCCCGAAGAATCCAGCAAGCTTTCTCCTGTCATGAAGAACAACAACTGGGTCGCTGTAGCCATGAAGGTTGGCGATATCAAGGCTGGTACCCGCAGCATGGACTACTTCTACAGCGACATCAAGAACGCAATCCTCCAGGAAAAGGCTGTTAAGGCTGCCGAAGCCCATTTGAATTCCGTTGCAGAAAAGGTTAAGGCCGCTAATTTCGAAGCTCCGGATGCCTCTATCGAAAAGGTCAAGCTGGACAAGAAGACCGCTTCCGTTGATGGCTATGTTCCTGGCTTTGCCTATGGCAGTGCCGAAATCGCCAAGGCATTCAAGTCCGTGAAGGATGGCGAATGGTCTCCCGTCACCGCTACCGAAAACGGTGCAGTGCTCTTCAAGATCGTAAGCAAGAAGGCTCCTTCCGAAGAATCCATCAAGGCGGAAGTCGCTTCCGAAAAGGGTAGCGCAAGCCTGAATGCCGCCATGGCCTTCAACGAATTCACCAAGAACCTGGTCGGTTCTGCCAAGGTGGTGAATAACATGGATCTCTTCTACAGAGACTAATGACAAAATCAAAAAATGTTGCTATATTAAGCCCTGCTTTCTAAGCAACATCACGGTGCCATCGTCTAGTGGTCCAGGACACTGGCCTCTCACGCCGGCAACGAGGGTTCGAGTCCCTCTGGCACTATAGGAAATCCCCGCATGACTGCGGGGATTTTTTGTTTTTTGTTGTTTTAATTTCAGCGGAAATATTCAATGTATGAAATAATTATTTAACATTGTACAAAATAAAGATGTATCTTTGGTGTTAGGATTGGTATTGGATGCGTTTGTTTGATGAAAAAATTTTTTTGAGACTGTTGCTCATTGTGGCCAGCGCTCTCTTTGCGGTTATTCTCCCTGAGCTGTTTGCAAATGAGGCGAATCCGTTTTTCATTGTGGCCTATATCGCCGCCCTGATCTTTATTGCTGTGGTTGCTGTCTTTTATCGTTTTCCGGTCATTGGAAATACGAAAAAAATGCGGGAGGACGTGAAAATAGATCCACCTGCTACGGGATCTTTCCATGTTCGCGACCTGCAGAAGGATTTATCCGAAAAGGATGAACTTTTCCAGATGATGGTGGATGTATCCTCCAGCGGCTTCTGGACTTTTGATGTGGTGACGGGGAAGGTCTACTGGTCGCAGAAGGCCGCGTCCCTTTTCGGGACAGACGCAATCTCCGCTGGAGATTCCTTTGACATTTTCCGGTCCAAGATTGTCGAAAATGACTGGACCCGCTTTAAGGAACGTTTGAACCTGGCGCTGGAAACGGGGAATTGTTTCGACATTCAAGTTACCATGTTGGGAACAGGGGAGGCAAATCGCGTACTCGAAATTTCCGGCAATGTGCAGAAGAACGAAGAGGGCCGGCCGATTCGCGTTATCGGCTCTATCCATGAGCACATAGACCGTACCGCCAGCGAAAAGCAGAATTACTATGCTTACCAGGATGCCTTGACCGGAGTCTATAATCGAAAGTTCTTCCTGGAAAAGCTGAAAATCGACGTGGACCTTGCACACCAGCGTCCGGACTACATTTTTGCAGTAGCCCTTCTGGATATTGACAGTTTTGGCGCCATCAATACTTCCTATTCCTCCAATGTAGGCGATCATGTCCTGCGCATCGTTTCGGACCGCATAAAGTCCCAGTGCAGGAACAACGATACCATTGCCCGTATTGGTCCCGATGTCTTTGCCATTGTGCTTCACGGAATCCAGAACAACAACGACGAAGTGCTTCCCATTGTCCGCCGGATCCACAATGCGGTAAAGATGCCGATCCAGATGGAAGGGCGTTCCCTGTACATTAGTTCTTCTATGTCTGTGGTTCTCAATAACGATGTGGACTGTGTGGAAGACATTATGGCCAATGCTACGGCCAGCCTTCGTGAAATGAAGAAGAGCGTAAACCATGGCGGTATCCAGTTCTTTAGCGGTGGCATTCGCGAAAAGGCCATGAAGCTCTACAAGTTGGAATTCGAAATCCGTAAGGCAATCCAGGCCCAGGAATTTGTCCTTCTGTATCAGCCAATCGTGGATATTACCCGCGGCAACCGCATTGCCGGATTTGAGGCTCTGGTTCGCTGGAATCAGGCGGAAAGGGGGGTGATTTCTCCGGCCGAATTTATCCCCATCGCAGAAGAGACTGGCCTGATCATTCCCATGGGAGCCCTAATCTTGCGTATGGCTTGCCTCCAGGCGAAGGAATGGGTGGCGAAGGGCTTTACCGACATTCAGGTGGCGGTGAATTTCTCCGCAAAGCAGTTTGCCCTGGACAATATGGTGGATGACGTGAAGAAGGTCCTGATGGAAACTCACCTGAATCCCCGGAACCTGAAACTCGAAATTACCGAATACACGGCCATGTGCGAAGCGGAAAAGACCATCGAGATTATGAAGGCTCTTTCCGGCATGGGACTGCAGATTTCCATTGACGATTTCGGTACCGGCTATAGCAGTCTTTCTTACCTGAAGCGCTATCCCATCCATACCCTGAAGATGGACAAGTCCTTTATCGACCATGTGACTGAAAACGATGAGGATGCTTCCTTTGCCCGGATGGTGGTGGGAATTGCTAAGAATATGAGGCTTGACCTGATCGCGGAGGGTGTCGAAACCGAAGACCAGCTGGAGTTCCTCCGCAATGAGGGCTGTCGCCTGATTCAGGGCTACTACTTCAGCAAGCCGTTGGCACCAGATGATGCCCTGAAATATCTGGAAGCGCACTATACCCCCGCTGAAACGACCCAGGTATAAGAAGAAGCCTGCGGGTTTTTGTAAAAGCAAAGCCCAGTTTTTGGGGGACAGAGTCTACGATTCATTAACGCTTTGATTTTCGTATCCTTGTCACTACGTAAAAGCAAAGCCCAGGGGTTTTAGGGGACAGAGTCCCCTAATTCATTATATTCCGTAGCATTTTTTCGTGTTGATTCTACATTGTCTGTAGAGTTCTTCGACATCCATTTTCTTGATGGTTGCGAGCATCTGGGCGGTGTAGGGGATATAGCCCGGATGGCAGGTCTTTCCGCGGAAAGGTACTGGCGCCATATAGGGCGTATCCGTTTCCAGAAGAATTTGTTCGTAGGGAACGAGGCTGGCTGCGTCGCGAACATTCTGTGCGCTCTTGAAGGTGACTATGCCTGTGAATCCGATGAACATGTTGGCGTCCAATGCAAGAAGTTCTTCGACGAATTCTGGATCGCCTGTAAAACAGTGAACATGAATATTTCGATCGTGGAGGTTGGCATTCCTTAAAATGGCGAGGGCGTCATCATCTGCTTCACGGAGGTGGAATACCAGTGGCTTGCCGCTGTCAAGTCCGATGGCTAACTGGCGTTCAAAAAGCTTGCACTGTTCCTTTTTCTTGTCGGCTCCATAATGGTAGTCCAATCCGATTTCGCCACAGGCAACGCACTTGGGGTGCTTCAGAAGTTCTGTAATGCGGGCTTCGTCCTGGGCGGTGGTAACGCTTACATATTCGGGGTGAATCCCGAATGCTCCGTATACGAAGCTGTATTTTTCGATAATCTCGACGCCTCGGTCTAGATCCTTGGGGTCGCAGGCGACGTGTACGAACGCTTCTGGCATACAGACCAGATTTTCGTTGGCGTTCTTGGGACTGCTCCAGGATTGTCCATTGCTTGCGTCAGGTAAGGTCCTTGTCGTGGTGGGGTTTCCTGCGGAATCATAGTTTGCTGCAGTGGCTTTCCGCAATCTGTCAAAAAGGGAATCCAGCGTTTCGCCGGAAAATTCCTCGTAGGCATCAAGATGACAATGGGAATCGATGAACATAACAGGTATGAGGTCGCGGCGTTGCCGCTTTGAGGTGAAAGGGCGCATCCTTCGGATGCTTTGAGGTGCGGTGTAAGGCGGCTACCTCAGAGGAAGCGAAGCGACCGGCCTCAAAACCTCGGAGGGAACGAAGTGACCGACCTCAACACTTAATAAGTAACTTCCACGATTTCGTAGGTTATAATTCCGCGGGGGGCTTGAACTTGGACTTGCTCGCCCTGCTTTTTTCCCATAAGGGCTTCTCCTACGGGAGATTTCATGCTGATTTTTCCCTGGAGCGGGTCGATTTCCTTGTCACCTACAATCTGGTATTTCTTTTCTCGCTTGGTCTTGATGTCGCGCATCGTGATGGTTGCGCCAAAGCGGATGGAGCCGTCATCGGAAGCCATGCTTTCGACCACCTGCGCACCATCCAGGATTCGGTCCAGTTCTCTAAGACGTCGGTCAATTTCTCGGACGCGCATGCGACCGTAGGTGTAGGCTGCATTTTCGCTTCGGTCCCCTTCGGCTGCCGCCGCCTGGACCTGATTGATCATGGCGGGACGTTCTACATATTTCAGCTGTTCCCATTCTGCCTTGAACTTTTCAAAGCCTTCTTTTGAAATAAGATGTTTCATGTCCATTAATGTAGAAAAAACTTCGTGAAGTCGTGTTTTTTTGCTAAATTAGGTCGCGATGAGTGAAAACCCGAAAAAAGCCTCCCGTAAAGACAAGTCCAAGTTTTCGAGACTGAGCCGTATCTACTATAACCGCATGTTTCCAAAGCATATGGATGCCTTGAAGGTCGCGGTTTCCGTTGCGGCAGGTGTCTTTATCGGTATCTGGCCCACTATCGGTGTGGCGATTCTTTTGACTGTCGCCTTCTGCGCCTTTTTCAAGCTGCCCAAGGTTCCTGGCATTGTCGCTTCCTTCGTGGCAAATCCCCTGACGCAGTTCGGTTTTTTCTACCCGACGGGTTATGCCATTGGCTGTAAAATCTGGAATCCCGAAAAAATCAATTTCGATTTCCTGGAAGTTTTCGAGGATCTTTCCATCAACAATGCGAAGACGCTATTGTCCTATCTGTGGCATCATGCCTCAAGTCATGTCATCGCATTCATGATTGGCATTACCATTGTCGCTGCCATCGGCGGTCTGATCTTTTTCTTCGCCGCCTACTTTATCGTGAGTCATCGTCGCAAGAAGTGGCTCGCAAAGAAGACCGGGTTCATCCATAACCTAATCTCCGAAGACCAAGTTTTAATCAAAGAAGCTCACAAAGGAAAAAAGCCTATGATGCACATCTACCCGTTCAAGGCCCTCCGTCCGGTTGACCCCGCCGAAGCCAAGAATATCTCCGCACTCCCGTACGACGTGATGAACCGCGCTGAAGCCAAGGAAATGGCTCAGGGCCTTCCTCACTCCTACCTCCGCGTTACCCGTTCCGAACTGGAACTGGACGACAGCGTCGACGCTTATGACCCGAAGGTCTATGCCCACGCTCGCGAAAACCTGGACAAGATGATTGCCGATGGCGTTATCGCCCACGACAAGAAGGATTGCCTCTACATCTATCGCCAGACCATGAACGGTCGCGAACAGTACGGCCTGGTTTGCTGCGTTCCCGCAGAAGACTACTTCAATGGCATCATCAAGAAGCACGAACTGACCCGCGCCGACAAGGAAGAAGACCGTCTGCGCCATGTTCTCGGCACCAACGCCAACACCGGTCCGGTGTTCCTGACCTACCGCGACGAAGGCCAGTTCGAACTGCTGGCTGACGTGATCAAGACTGCACCCACCTATGACTTCGTTACCGAAGCCGATGGCTTTGGCCACACCGTTTGGGTCATCGACGATGACGCTAAGATCGCCGCCATCCGCAAGGCTTTCGAAGCTGTTCCTGTGAGCTACATCGCTGACGGTCACCACCGCAGTGCTGCCGGCGCTCGCGCCGCTAGCTTCCGTGCCGAAGAAGCCAAGAAGGCTGGCACCTACACTGGTGAAGAAGAATTCAACCGTTACCTCGCCATCCTGTTCCCCAGCACCCAGCTGAAGATTCTGGACTACAACCGCGTTCTCAAGACTCTGAACGGCCGTACTCCGGAACAGCTCATGGAAGAAATGGCTAAGGTCTTCGACATTGCAGAACTGCCCGAAATGCAGAGCCCCGCAAAGCAGAACCAGGTGAACTTCTACATGGATGGCAAGTGGTATGCTTGCACCTTCAAGGCTCAGTACCTGAAGAATCTCGGCCCTGTGGATAGCCTTGACGTGGCTCTCCTCCAGAAGCTTATCCTCAAGCCCCTCTTCAACGTGGACGATCCCCGTACTTCCAAGAACATCGACTTCGTCGGTGGCATCCGCGGTCTCGGCGAACTGGTAAAGCGCGTCGATAGCGGCGAATGCACTTGCGCATTTGCAATGTACCCGACCACTTTGGATCAGCTCATGAACATCGCCGACGCTGGCGAAATCATGCCGCCCAAGAGCACCTGGTTCGAACCCAAGCTCCGCGACGGTCTGCTGGTTCATACCTTGGACTAATCGATATCCATTGCAGGAAAAGACTTCTGGAATAGAAGAAAACCTTCAATGCAACAAGACACCTGGTTTCCAGGTGTCTTGTTTTTTTTCGGCGCTTGCATTTGCAATCCTATTTTCAGCCGCTTTTATAATTTTGAATTCGCTCAGAGAATTTTAGAGCTCGGAAAATTTTAGTCTCCGAAGAAGCTTCGGATCTTGTTGAAAAGGCTGCTGGCCGTTTCTACGACATTGTTGAAAATGTCGGAGATTATGCGGAAACCGCTATGGGCGTAGTGGAATGCAGGCGAGATGATGGCTTTGTCGATGCGGGTCGGCCATTCCACATAGCGTCCGGAAATCTTATCGGCGGTGATGTAGCCGGTTTCCCTGGAATCAGGGCAGTTGTCGCCCTTGCTGCAGGTTAGGTAGTAGCAGTCTTCGTCTATAGGAATTCGTTGGAGCGGGGTTTCTCCAAGGAAGATTTGCCGCCTGAGTGAAATGGGGGCGTTGCCCGGTTCGCTCTGACGGATTTGTGTCTCGATGAGGAATCGGTCCTGCCAGGGGAGAAAGTCCACCTCGTTCAGGCTGACTTGCCTGTTGGCAATTTTGGTGGCCCCCACGCGGTCCATGCTGATTTCATGTTCTCCCTGCCAGAGGGTAGTCTTTAGAACAATGTGCTGCCCCTTGTTCTTAAGGTATCCGATGATGTAGTCCTGCTCCACATCGTTCAGCTGGTCAAAGAGAAGGGTGTCGCCCGCCTTGGGAACATAGAAGGAGCGACTCTGGATAAAGGAATCCTCGTTCTTCCACTTGAACTTTTGGCGGGGCGTTGTGACTCGTCCCTGGTCCGAAATATGGATGGTATCTCCGGGAAGGGCGAGAACTTTGCGGACCATCATTTCGTTTCCGCGTAGGCTTGCCCACACGATATCCCCTTCCTTGAAGCTGTCGAGACAGAAAGGCAGCTTGCACATCCAGACTACATCATGTTCCTTGAATTCTGGAGCCATGGACGAATCCATCAGCCGCAAGGGAATCAGGACATAGTAACGGATGGTTGCTGATAGACAAAAGAAGGTGAGCAGCACAAAAAACAAAAGCAGAGTGTGCCGTTCAGAATTTCGACGGTGAATACTCTTGAGCTTTTGCTTTAGGGATGCCATGGATTTCTGAAAGTGCTGCAGACTGGTTAGTCTTCGCCGCCGCCGGTGGAATTGTCGGAGAGGCTAAGCACAGCAAGGAATGCCTTCTGGGGCACTTCCACGGAGCCGATGCTCTTCATGCGCTTCTTACCTTCCTTCTGCTTTTCAAGGAGCTTACGCTTACGGGTGATGTCGCCACCGTAGCACTTGGCAAGCACGTCCTTACGCACGGCCTTTACGGTACTGCGGCTGATGATCTTACCGCCGATGGCACCCTGGATGGCCACGTCGAACTGCTGACGGGGAATAAGGTCCTTCAGCTTGACGCAGATGGCGTTGGCGTAAGTGTGGGCCTTGTCGCGATGGATAATCACGGAGAATGCGTCCACCGGGTCGCCGTTCAAGAGGATGTCCAGCTTCACCAGGTTGTTCTGGCGGTAGCCCATGGGAGCGTAGTCTAGACCTGCATAACCGCGGCTTACGGACTTTAGGCGGTCGTAGAAGTCGAACATGATTTCTGCCAGGGGCAAGTTATACTTCAAGATGCACTTGGTCTCGTCCAGGTATTCCATGGTCTCGAACTCGCCGCGCTTTTCGTCGCAAAGCGTCATGAGGGCGCCCACGAATTCCTTGGGGGTAAAGATCTGTGCCTTTACGTAAGGTTCTTCGATGTGGTCGTAGCGGCTGGCATCGGGAAGCTTGCTGGGGCTTTCGATTTTCACCATTTCACCATCGCTCATGTACACGTGGTATTCCACGTTGGGAACGGTGGTAATGATGTCAACGTTGAATTCTCGGTCCAGGCGTTCCTGCACGATTTCCATGTGCAAGAGTCCCAGGAAGCCGGTACGGAAGCCGAAGCCCAATGCTTCGGAAGTTTCCGGTTCCCAGGTGAGGGCGGAGTCGTTGAGGCGCAACTTTTCAAGAGCTTCGCGCAGGTCCTTGTAATCTTCCGGATTGATGGGGTAGATACCGGAATAGATCATGGGCAAAATATCTTTGTAGCCGGGCAGCGGTTCTGCGGCAGGGTTTGCGGCATCTGTCAAGGTGTCGCCGATCTTTACGTCGCTAATGGTCTTGACGTTTGCAAGAACGTAGCCTACCATGCCTGCGGTAAGTTCCGGCTTGGGATCGCGGCGCATGCTGAAGGTTCCCACTTCGGTAACCATGTATTCACCGCCGGTCTTCATCATGCGGATCTTCATGCCGGGCTTCAGGGAACCTTCTACAATTCGGATGTAGTTGATGACGCCGCGGTAGGAGTCGTAGACGGAGTCGAAAATCAGGGCCTTCAGGGGCTTGTCGCTTTCGCCAGTGGGGGCGGGGATTTCATCGACGATCTTGTCCAGCACCTGCTCTACGTTCAGGCCGGTCTTTGCAGAAATGCGGGGAATCTTGTCTGGGTCGTAACCCAGCAGGTCGCCGATCATCTGTGCGAAATGGTCAGGCTGTGCGCCCGGCAGGTCCACCTTGTTCAAAACGGGAATGACTTCCAGGTTGTTCTCGATGGCAAGATACAAATTGGAAAGGGTCTGGGCTTCGATGCCCTGGCTAGCGTCCACTACGAGGATAGCGCCTTCGCAAGCGGCCAGGGAACGGCTCACTTCATAGGTAAAGTCCACGTGCCCCGGAGTGTCGATCATGTT
The DNA here is from genome assembly GCA_024398935.1 of Fibrobacter sp. Taxonomy (GTDB): domain Bacteria; phylum Fibrobacterota; class Fibrobacteria; order Fibrobacterales; family Fibrobacteraceae; genus Fibrobacter. The sequence goes on from JAKSIH010000001.1 coordinate 120,835, forward strand.
CAGGATGTACTCCTTGCCGTCGCGCTCGTACACCATGCGGATGGCGTGGGCCTTGATGGTAATGCCGCGTTCACGCTCCAAGTCCATGTCGTCCAGGAGCTGGTTCATCATTTCGTTCTTAGAAACTGTCTTGGTAAGTTCGATCATGCGATCGGCCAGGGTGGATTTACCGTGGTCGATGTGGGCGATAATGCTAAAGTTTCTGATATTGTCGTTTTGAGCCATAGGGTTCCGTATTTGATATTTTGGGGTAAATATAGAAAATGCCCTGCATTATCCCGTTGAAAAAAAATCTATATTCTGTTGACAAAGAGAATCTTAAATACGATTAACATAACAGGAACTATGAAAATCGTCAATAAATTGTTGTTTGCGGTACTGATTTGCGGTCTTTCGTCTCTGTGTTTTGCAGGGGGGAAGGTTTTCAATAAGGATTACACGGGCATCAAGGAAATTGAGGCCATTATTGAAACTCACGAGGGCAAGATCGTTCTTTCCCTAGACTTTAAGTCCGCACCTAACACCGTTGCGAATTTTGTGGAACTGGCCAATAGCGGTTTCTATAACGGGCTCATCTTTCATCGCGTGATTCCCGGATTCATGATCCAGGGTGGCGACCCCAAGGGGAATGGACAGGGCGGTCCTGACTATACCATTGACGATGAAATCAGCAAGTTGACCCATGAAGAAGGGGTAATCTCCATGGCAAACCGAGGCCCCAATACCAATGGTTCCCAGTTTTTTATCACACACACTCCCCAGCACCACCTGGACGGAAAGCATACTGTTTTCGGCAAGGTTCTGCAGGGGCAGGATGTGGTCTGCCGTATTGAGCAGAACGACCCCATTATCAACATTACAATCGTGGAAAAGAAGTAATCTATGAGTTCTAAGAAAGCACCTGTAAAGGAAACAAAACCTGCAGCAAAGAAGGGCGCCGAAAAGAAGGCCGCTCCCGAAGCTAAGGCTTCTAAGGCTGCTGCAAAACCTGCCAAGGCTTCAAGTAAGAAGGCTGCAGAAAAGGTTACCGACAAGAAGGGCGCAGGAAAGACCGCCACTTCAAGTGTGGCCAAGAAACCTGCTGTCACCAAGGCTGCTACCAAGGACTCCAAGGTTACCGTAACCAAGAAGACTTCTAAGGCCGCTGATTCCAAGCCGGTCAAGGCTGATGATAAGAAGGGTGCAAAGGTTAAGCCTGCCACAGAACCCGCCAAGTCTACAAAGGACACTAAGACAAAGCCGGCCAATGTAAAGCAGTCCAGTGATGCGAAGGCTTCCGGCAATGTAAAGGCCGCTTCTGCCGGAGCAAAGTCCCCTACCAAGGCTGGCAGTAACAAGAAGACTCCTGCACCGAAGCCCGAGGTGGAGAAGGCTCCTGCAGTAACCAAGAATAGCAAGAATGGAACAAAGGGTGGAGCATCGGCAAAGCCCGAAACTTCCAGTTCCAAGCCCGTTCCTGCACCGGAACCTCCCAGGGGCGGGAACGACAAGCCGGTCAAGAAAGGCAATGACTATGATTACGCAGTTCTTCTGGAAGGCGTCAAGAAATTGTCGAAGGCCATCATGTTTACCGAAGTGGATGAACAGGAAGACCGCTCCAACAAGAAGAAGATGTCTTCTGAAATGAAGAACATGGACATGAAGCCAACGGCTTCCATCCGTCGCAAGGCTTCTCTTGCCGAGGAAACCCAGGAAGAACTGACCGAACGCATCCTCAAGGAACTGGAGGAGCAGAACCTGGCCTTCGAACGTGAAGCGGCAACCCAGATGTGCACCCGTTGCAACCGTAATCTGGTCTCCCCGGAATTCTGGGTGGACAAGCACTTGGGCTATTGCGAAGAATGTGCCATGATCCTGAAGCTGGGTCAGTCCAAGGAAGCACGTAAGGTGGAATACCAGCTGGGCGGCATGGGCGACTCCCTGGACGAAGAAGATGATGAAATCATCGGACCGGATGCAGACGACCTGAAGGACGCCGAAGAAGATCTCGCCGATATGGATGACTAGTAAGGAGGCGAATGCTGCGACGACCATGCTTGCATGGTCGGCATAGCTGAGCCGACGAACGAGGGACTTTCGAAGAAAGTCCCCTAATTTCGGAACTCGCGAGGCGGGGCCCAAGCTCGGAGTCGGGTTGGTCGCTGTCAATCTTTGAAACAAAAGAAGACGGACATCTGTCCGTCTTCTTTTGTTTTAAATGGGTGCAAGTTTGCGCTAATTTGCGACAAATTAGCTGATCTTGCGCATGACGCCGATGACGCGACCTGCGATGGAGAAATCCTTGTCCTTCTTGACGATGATGGGACTGTAGGATGGATTTGCGGGGCGAAGCTCTACATGAGTCGTTGCGGGATGGTAATACTTGACGGTTGCTTCGTTGTCTACCTGGGCGACGATGATTTCGCCACGGTCTGCAGTCTTCTGCTGGCGGGCGAACACCAGGTCTCCGTCAAAAATACCTGCATTGATCATGGAATCGCCCTTGACGCGGAGCGCGAAAACATCGGTACGGCAGGCCAGGAAGTCACGGTCAATGGTGACAGTCCCTTCCAGGTTCTGTACTGCGAGAATGGGGGTGCCTGCGGCGACCCGACCTACGATAGGAATTTCGATGGTGTTACTCGGTGCGATATCCTTCACCTCTTCCTCGTTGCCGTTGGCGACAATTTCGATACCACGGCTCAGGCGGGGAGAGCGATTGATGTATCCCTTCTTGATGAGGGCTGCCAGAATGGAGCGGACTCCATTGGTGGAGGAAATGTCAAAATGGTTGCCAATTTCGCGGACGGTGGGCGGCATACGGTTTTCCTTGGAGTACTTCTTGATGTAGTCCAGGATTTCTTCCTGACGCTTCGTCAGTTCCTTGCGGGGACTTGCGGTCTCGCTGTAGGCGCCGCTGTTGAATTTGCTGTCGGCGTCGTTGTCGATTTCTCGATCGAATGCGGGGGTTATGATATTGGGCTTTTCCATTTTGCACCTCAAATATTTTATATCGGTAAATATAGTGCACTCTTGGGCAAATGTCAATAGTTTCACTGCACAAAAAGTAACTTTTTTGTTGTTCACTAAAAAAATCCTGCCACAGATTTTTCCGTGCAGGATTTTTGAAAATGAAAAAAGTGGGTGGTTTACTGCTTTCTTTGTACATAGATAGCGGCGCAGGCGTCTTCGAAACGGAGACTGTATTTTCGCTGGAGACCCCAGGCGGCGCCATTCCAAAGGAAGGGTAGACCGGATTCCTTCAGGTTGTCAAAGGGAATTCTGAGCCATTCGTTATCGCCGGTAAAGCAGTAATAGACATAGTTGTCAAAATCCATGTCTGTATAGCCGAAGTTTAGCTTGTCGGAAAGCTCGAAATCGCTGACCGATTCTCCGTTGGAGATTGCTTCCCTCCAGGCATCCAGCTCAGAAGCCTCGCTTTCGGAAACCTTTTCCATGTTGTTTACGCCTACGCTTGCGGTATTTTCGTCCACCATGATGGTTTCTTCTCCCAATACAGCCGAAGAGGAGGACTCTGCAGGAGTGCTGCTGGAGGAAGAGGTTCCCTGGCTAGGCTCCTGGGAATCGCTGCTGGAAGGCGTTTCATCGCTGTTGCCGGAAGATTCTCCTTGATCAGAATTTTCTCCCTTATCGGTTCCGCTGCTTTCGGTATTGGATCCGCTACTGGAATCTGCAAACATTCTAAATGATTAATCTCATGGAAAATGAGTGAAAATAGTTTGTTTTTTTCAAAACATTCATTCTAACTAGGAATAAGGTAAAGCTATCTTTGGCTCCATGGAATCCCTTTCTGAATTTTTGACCTTTACCCATTTGCCCGCCTTATCCCTCTTCAAGAATGTGAAGGGGGAGGCGATTCATGTCAATGGGACAACCATTCCTGTGGCGTCCATGATGGTAGCTGTACGATTCCAGCAGAAACCGGAACACATTCTGGTCATTGCCAAGGATTACAAGAGTGGTGAAAACTGGGTCGAAAATCTGGAAAGCATGGTGGGGGAGGATTTTGTCCGGTTCCTGCCATCGGTGGGCTTAAAACCTTACGAAAAGAAGGTCCCTTTTGAAGGTGTCCTGGAAGAACGACTGAAGTTTTTCCGCGACCTGGAACGGAATGAGACTCCGTTTATTACGGTGTGTCCCCTGGACGCCTTTTTGATGCGTCTTCCGGAACCGGGCTTCGTAAAGAAAAATTCCCGTATGCTGAAAGTGGGGGATGTCCTTGAACCGTCGACATTGCGCCCCTGGCTTATGGACCATGGCTTCGTGGAACAGCCCGTAGTGAGCGGGGTGGGGGAGTTTTCCATCCGTGGCTGCATTGTTGACGTTAACTGTCTTTTGTATCCCCATCCGATCCGAATTGAATTTTTCGGAGATGAGATCGAGTCCATCAGAAGTTTTGATATTTTCAGTCAGAGATCTGTAGAAAAGATGAACTCCGTCCAGTTGTTCCCCATGGGGGAATTTGTCATTCCCGAAAGGGAACTGGCGAAGTATAACGGAGATAGTGCAGGTCTCTGGTGGAAACGGAGCAAGTACGAAAAGCTGGACTATAGTTTACTGGACTACCTACCCCGCGCTTCCATCGTATTCGAGGAATTGTCTGCCCTTTCCGAATCGGCCACCAAGTATTTTTTTAAGTGCGAAAATGATTTCCAGGAATTGCGACAGGTGGAAAGCGATGCGGTGCCGCCTGCGGAAATCTGGTTGAAGATGGGGGAGGTTTCCCGCGGTTTTGCTGGCCGCAGTTCCATGGACTTGACCCGGGTTAACGTGGATGACGGGAACTGGCACGACCTGCATTGCCGTCCCCAGGATTTTTCGTCCAATGGTACCGATGCGGTGGCTCGGCAGATTGAAGAGTTTACGGCTGCAGGGGGCTCTGTCTATGTGGTTGCGCCGACACCCGGCGGTATAAATCGTTTGAAGCAGGTCTTTGGTGACTTGCCCATTGAAGAGTATGTCCTGGGAAATCTCTCCGAAGGCTTCTGGCTGGAGGACGATAGGGTCGCCTTCCTTACGGAAACTAGGATTTTCAACCGTCATTCCAATAAGACTCGCAGGCGAAAGGTTTCCAGTACCGTTTCCGGAGCACTGATGATCGAGTCCCTGAACCGCGGGGATTTTGTCGCTCACGAGGATCACGGTGTAGGTCGCTACCTGGGACTTGTGCGCGTGGAAGTAAACGGTGGCATGGTGGACTGCGCCCTTCTGGAATACGAGGGGGGAGACCGTCTGAAGTTCCCCGTGGCGGATTTGCAGAAGATTGAACGCCTGGACAGTGGCGAGGAGCCTCCCAAATTGGATAAGCTGGGAGGCAAGAGCTGGGAAAACCTGAAGAAGCGGGTAAAGCAGAAGGTTATCCAGATTGCAAGGGACCTAGTGGACTTGTATGCCAAGCGCGAACTGATCGAGGGGTTCGCCTTTCCCCATGACGGAAAGATGCAGGAGGATTTCGAGTCCGCCTTTGAGTATGAACCAACGCCGGACCAGGTGAAGGCTACCGCGGAAATCAAGCGGGATATGGAAAGCCGCCGCCCCATGGATCGCCTGGTCTGTGGCGATGTGGGGTTTGGCAAGACGGAAGTTGCCATGCGTGCTGCCTTTAAGTGCGTGGTCAGCAAGAAGCAGGTGGCCCTGCTTGTACCGACCACCATTTTGGCCGCCCAGCATTACGAAAACTTCATGGACCGCTTTGCAGGTTTTGGAGTGAACATCGCCCTTGTAAATCGCTACAAGACCGCCAAGGAAAAGAAGGAAATTTTCAAGCAGGTGGAAGAAGGCAAGGTGGATATCCTCATCGGTACCCATGCCCTCCTTTCCGAAAAGAACAAGTTCAAGGACCTGGGACTCCTCATTATCGACGAGGAACAGAAGTTTGGCGTGAAGCAGAAGGAGAAGCTTCGCGAATTGCGCCTGACGGTGGATTCCCTCAGCATGAGTGCAACGCCCATTCCCCGTTCCCTGCACCTGAGCATGACGGGTGTCCGCGATATTTCCCTCATCAACACGCCGCCGGTGAACCGCCTTCCGGTGGAAACCACCCTGATGAAGCGTGACGACGAGGTAATCAAGAATGCCATTCAGGATGAACTTGCCCGGGGTGGCCAGGTATTTATCGTGAACGACCGCGTCCATAGCATTTACGCCCTGGCGGATGACATCGAGGCCCTGGTTCCCGAGGCGACGATTGGCGTTGCCCACGGCCAGATGGATGACCGCGACCTGGAAAATGCCATGGATGCCTTCCTGTCGAAAAAGTTCGATATCCTGATCAGTACCAGCATTATTGAATCTGGCCTGGACGTTCCAAATGCAAATACCATCATCATCATGAACGCTCATCACTTTGGCATTAGCCAGCTGTACCAGATGCGCGGTCGCGTGGGGCGTAGCAGTGTCCTTGCCAAGGCCTTACTTGTGGTTCCCGCGAAGAACGAAATTTCCCCTGAGTCTATGCGCAGGCTGAAGGCGCTGGAACAGTTTACGGATTTGGGAAGTGGCTATCAGTTGGCCATGCGCGACCTTGAGATTCGCGGGGCAGGCAACCTGCTGGGACAGGAACAGCATGGCTTTATCGCCGAAGTGGGCTTTGAGACCTATGTGCGCCTGGTGAAGGAAGCGGTAGAAATGCTTCGCGGTGGTGATGTGGAAAAGCCAATACAAACCCGCGTGGAACTGGGAGTGGATGCATTCCTTCCGGAAGACTACATCCAGGATGGCCTTACCCGCATAGACCTTTACCAGCGAATCGCCCGTATTACCACTACGGATGAAATTCAGAATATTGCCCAGGAACTGGAGGACCGTTTTGGACCCGTACCCGACGCAGCCAAGATGCTTCTGCTGGTTACGGAAATCGGACTGCTTGCAGGGCGCCTCCGTATTCAGGGGCTTGTCCAGCGCAAGGGGATGCTTGCCGCCACCTTTGCGGAATTCCCGCCGGTGGATGTCCGTATTGTCAGCGAGATGTATGGTCTGGCTCTGTTCCCCATGCGCATCCTTGCGGGAAATCCCATGCAGGTGGTTATCGAACTGGGGAAGGGTACTCCCAAGACCTTGGCGGAAAACGCTCTCAGGCAGTTCCGTTCCTTCGCCGTCATCAAGGCGCAGTCTGTTACCATTCAGCCTAAAAATCCCCTGCTGGCGGGAATCGGCGAAAAAAATAGCTGATACTTATTCCGCCTGTACTAGAGTGTCGTACTGATACTTTATGTCTTGAAGCTGCGCAATGATTTTTTGAGCGGTCCAGCTTTTGTCGTCGGCGTCGGTCTCGAATCGTACCTGTTCTGAAGGAATTTCGCGAATGGCAGTGATGGTGGATTTTTTCCGGAAAGAATCCTGATGGAGCGAGAAAAGCACTCGGCTACCGAACTGCTTCAGGGCGGACCTTGCCACGGAAATGTCCCCGCCGAAACGATGGAAAATCACTTGCGGGATAGGATTTTCGGTTTTCGCGCAGGCTTCTTCCTTTTGGATAATCCTTAGGATTCGCGAATAGTCCCCGACGCAATGGATTTGCAGGGGGCGTCTGAGACTGCATGCCATTTCAACCTGTCTCCTGAAAACCCGTTCCTGGACGCCGCCCTCTTCGTATCCTTCGAAGCGCTTGTCCAGCCCGCATTCGCCCACTTGAAAATCCTGGTTTCCCGAGAGAATTTCTTCTAGCCGTTCCAAATCTTTTTCGCTGATCTTCCCTGCAATCATAGGGTGGATGCCGAAGGCGCGGTACGCCCCATCCCTTGATTCCATGTTCAAGGTCGTCTCCCATTCCCAGGGCTCGCAGGCGACGGTGTTAAAACCGCAACCCGCGTCTAAAAGTTCTCCCTGGGCCGTAAGGGGCGACGAAAAGCGGAGGAGATGAAGGTGAAAATCGAACATTGGCTACAATATAGCCTTGGAAAAGTCAATAAATTTGGCCAAATTATAAAAATCACTTGTTTTTCTTTTGAAAAAAGCCTAATTTATGGTCATCATTTTATTTTTGCGTTATAAAGGAGTTTCCCATGCGCGATCTTTTGGAAAAGTTGTTGAATAAGGGTCTTAACGTTTCTTTCTCCCAGGAAGCTGGTTTTGCTATCATCCGCATTACCAAGGGGGCCGATGTGGTCGCCAGCTGTAGTGTCGGTTCTTCCGACTTCCGCGCAAGCGTCGAAGATTCCCTCCAGTCCCTGATCATGGAGCTGGACCGCAAGGGCATCTAATAAATTATACAGCGCTACGCTCTGAACAAGACAGCCACCCGCTGAAAACAATATGCCTCGGCTTCCATAGGAAGCCGAGGCTTTTTGTACAAAAAGTGCGCGTCTATTTCCCGAGAAAATCGCCAGCGAACGCAGGTTCATCTCCCGAGGAACGGCGAACGATTTTAATTTATGCGTCCGACCAGGTTGCCAGAGAGGGTGTAGTCTCTGGTGGAACCGAAGTTATGCAGACCTGCAGACAGGCTGAAGCGGTCGGTGAAAGCCTTTTCGATGTAGAATGCACCGAGAACGTCCTTCACGTGCTTGCCAGCAGTGTGGTAGTCGGCATAGTCAGCACGGTCGCCAACCCATTCTGCTTCCAGGATGATGCGGTCTACGACCTTGGTGGAAATTGCAATACCGCCGGTTACCGGGATAATGCATTCGTCGGCAGCGTCCATGATAGCAGCTTCAGCAAAGATGCCGAAGGTGTTGCTCAGGGGCAGGTTGAACTTGGCGGAGATGTTGTGCTTGATGTCTGCATCGGAGTCATAGATGGCATCGAACAGGTTGGCACGGTAAGCCAGCTGAACCTTCAGGCCTTCCAGACCTTCCAGACCGTGGAAGTTGAATGCTGCACGGAGATCACCCTTGTTCAGGTTGGTAGAACCGCTGATCAAGGAGATGTACATATCCAGGTTGTCTGTGGGGGTGAAACCGAACTGCAGCTGATTTTCAGATTCCTGGGTGGAGAGGAAGCCGCTGACATAACCGTCAACATAGCCACCGAAGTAGTCACCGCTCTTGTCAGTGTTGTCCCAACGACCGACCTTGAAGGTGAAGTATTCGGTGCCCTGCATTGCCCATGCTTCGTCCAGGCTGAAGTAGTCGGCTACGTTGGAGCTTCCGTTACGGATGGCTTCCTTCTTTGCCTTCTTGTTTTCGTAGTCACCGGTAGCCAGGTCGCCGGGGTAGAATGCGACAGCGATCTTACCCTTGAAGTCGTCGGCTTCGGCGAGGACAGCAAAGTTTGCTTCGCCGTTCCAGGTTTCCAGGTTGTCACCCAGATTGTCGTCTTCGCTGGTCCAGAAGGTCTTGCCAGCTTCCAATTCGAAGTCAGCGTTGATGTCGAAGTTGATCTGGTTTACAGACATCACTGCATTTTCGATCATTTTCTTCTTCTTGCGGCGCTTCTTCTTCTTGGGCTGCTGTTCGGATGCTGCTGCAACTTCTTCGGTTGCTGCGGGAGCGGCGGCTTCCACTGCAGGTGCCGGTTCTTCGGCAGGAGCGGCTTCTGCCACCGGTGCTTCTGCTACGGGAGCTTCTGCAACAGGTGCTTCTTCTGCAGCGGCTTCGGCTGCGGGAGCCTCTTCTGCAGGAGCAGCTTCAGCTACGGGTGCGACTTCTGCAGCAGGTTCTTCTGCTACGGGGGCTGCATCCTGAGCGTATACTGCTGCGGCCATGATGCAGGAGGCTAAAAACATTTTCTTCATAATTGGAACTCCTTTCACTAATTCCACGGATAAATTTTAGTAAAAAAAACTTGTTGTAAGGTAAAAAAAACTTTCAAATGATGTTTTTACTTTCATTTTATCGTTAAAATGCTAACTTTGTGGCACAAACGAGGTCTATCTTGAAGAATATTCTCATCTTTTTCCTGTTTTTTTTCGTTGCAAGCTCCTTTGCCCAGGAATCCCTGAATGTTTACCGCAAGGTCGGTAAAGAAGTGGACGAGTCCAACCCGGTGGGCTCGCTGATTCATTCCGACTGGATCAAGGAACAACCCATTCCCCAGGACTCCGTAAAGAAGTACAGGTTCGAGAAGGACACTGTCTATGTCATGAAGAAGGGCAAGCAGGTTCTGGACAAAAAGGGCAAGCCCAAGTTCAAGATCAAGAAGAAGAAGGTGTTCTACTGGGAAAAGGTGGAATCCAGTGAGCCGCCGAAGTTTGTTCCTGTCTCCTGCAAGCTGGGAGACCTTTGGGCCAAGCGTGCCGACCTGGCCCGTTTCAAGCAGGCTTCCCAGGACCTGAGTGGTGTATATGCCTCCTCTACTGGCACCGTCACCCTAAAGAAATCTCCTACCAACCCCCGTCTCTTTACCGTGGTCATCCAGAATGGCCCTGCTAGTGGCCGTGCAGAACTGGAAGCAAGCAACGTGGAAGCCCGCGAAGCAAACGGAAACATCCGCATGACCTATACCGAAGAAGATTGCACCGTGGACATCGCCGTGGTAAACCGCAAGGTGAAGGTCGCTCAACGTGGCTGTGGCGCCTATAATGTGGGCTCCTATGCCCTGGAAGGGGAATACAATACCTATAAGGGGAACCCCCGTACTGTCGTCAGCTTCAATATGCCGGAACAGGCTTTCACCTACAAGAAGTTCAAGTGGTGCGATAGCGGCTTTGATTCCTGCAAGGAAGAAAAGGATGAAAATGGAAAGGTGACCATCACCTGGAGTAAGGGCGGCAACGGCTTTATTGAGCGCAGGGCAGGGGATGAAGTGCATACCTATCGCCCCTTCGAAAATGTGATTCCCCATAAGCGTGACTATTACAAGGGTGAAAAGCCCCAGGTCATCAAGACCAAGCGTACCGACATTAGCGGTGAATGGTGGATCTGGTATTTTTACCCGAAGTCAGAACGCTTCAAGATGGTGCGTTCCGGCATGCGCGAAGACATCGCCCAGATGGAAATTTACGAATAATACTTTCGCTTACGCGATGATTGAACAGGTCTAGATAAGCCCGCTGAAAAATGAATAAAGCCGTAGAGCAGTCCCGCATCCTATTCCTGGATACAAGTGCCGTGGTGCGCTTGCTCCAGATGCATCCGGATTATTATCCGGTGGTATCCGAGGTGCTGGACTATGCCTATGAAAAGAACATTACGATACTTGCCTCGAGTGTTACCTTGTTTGAAATTTCCCAGAAAGCCTGTGTTGCGGGGGAGGGTGTACTCGCACGTCAGTACCGCGAGTTCTTTGAACATTCTTCCAATGTCAAACTGTGTGAAGTCAATGGCGAAATTGCCGTGAAGGCTGCGGAACTTTACGCGGCTGCGGCCCGAACGAATCACAAGTTGACCGAGGCTGATTCCCTGCGTCTGGCGACCGCTTTTGTAAATGGAGCGGACTGCATTCTTACGGAAAACGCAAACATCGCTAGCGCCACGGATATTCCCGTGGTTACGCTGGACGAAGTGTAACTCACGATTGCTTCATCCCCGGCTATTGAATTGTCATCCCCGGCTTGACCGGGGATCTTGCATTTCTCAGTGATGAACTCGCTGATTTTCTACTGCCGAATCATTCTCTTTACTGACTAAAAACCCTTTTTCATTGAGTCGTCGGTATTTTTTTACACTAAAATTGTCAAAATTTCAAAAATATCTTGACAATGTTTTTTTTTGTTTACATTTGTGTGCGGGCGTAAAGAATTTGGTTGTTATGCTTAATGCATGGAATAAACCATTTAGACCCATGACGGTAATTGATAACTAAGGCGAGTGAAACGGCCAAGATTGCTTGGACATTTTCGAGCCGGGTATCAAGAATAACGAAGTTGTTAATCGAATGTTTTAGGGATCATTCATGGAATTTCTTGTAATTTGGATAGGTTATTGTATTCTCGCTGCTGTCGTTGGACTCTTGATTGTCAAACTGTTCAAATATTTTTTCAAAAAAAACACGACCGAATGTGATGATTTTGATGCATGCATCATGCCTAATGGAGTAGTTAGCAATGCTTCAACCATTGAAGATCCATCATCGACAACCGTTGAGGAATGTGTAGACCCCCAGCAAAAGCAAAACGATAGGGCAAACAATATCGTTCTTACTTTATGCACAAAAATTGCTTTTTGTGACAAAGGAAACACAAATTTAAAACTTGATATTGTTCGGGAAATATTTGCAGATACATCCAACTTGGCAAACAAGATTATCATGATCCAGTCTCACCTAGATGAAATAGACATCGTGCAATGTGCAAAAGATGCAGTAGATGTTTATGATAACAGCAATGCGTATTTAACCATTATACGTTACATGTATCGTATCGCGATGTCCGACGGAATCTCGGCAGAAGAAGAAATGAGCATTTGCGAAGTTGCTGAGACTATGAACATAAGACCATCTGTTCAAGAAGCGATAAAAAATGAATACAAATGAAGTTCCAAAAACAACAGTTTTTCGTAGAGAATCATTATAATGAAATACTATACCTGCAAAAGATGTGGACTCCGCAACATAGAATGCGATACTGAAAAGGAAAAAAAACAATTACGAGGGTCATGCTGTCTTATGATTGTCATGGCTATAATCGGTTGCATCATCTTTGGTATCATGACTGGTGGAATTGGATTTGCATCACTTATATTTATCATTTTGGGTGCTTTAAAAGTTGGTTCGCAACATTTGGGTAGTCAACCTGATAAAAAAAGAACTTGTCCCGATTGTGGTAGCGAGCGCCTAGCTCTCCAATTTGAAGGATTTATTGATGAGAAGGACAATGCCCAACTTAAAGAAACTCCCAAAAAACAATGGTACGACCAGTAAATCGTGGAGTTTAGATCAACTTCAGAGATTGGACTATGAATTCGATTAATTTTTTTTCAACCGTAATTGTTGGGTGCTTCTTTCTTTTCGCAACATCTTTTGCAGGTGAGTTTGTAGATGAAAGAGATGGACATACATACAAAACGGTCACTATTGGAAATCAGGTTTGGATGGCAGAGAACCTAAATTACGATTGCCGTGGTTGTACAACACTAATAAGTCCTGGAAACTTTAGACCAACAGGAGTATTCTGTTACAAAAACAGTGAAGCCAATTGTAAAAAATATGGCCGACTATACGATTGGCATCGAGCTACTAGTGGTATTTGTCCTAGTGGATGGAGGCTTCCTAATCCTAGAGATTGGGAAATTTTGATAAAGTATGTTGTACGTAATAATCCTGTTCCAAAGAAAAAGAAAGGATTTTTCGATAGACTAGGAGATGCAATTTTGGGTGAGGATAATGTTGTAGGAGAAAAATTAAAATCAAGTCAAGGATGGTTAAAAAACGGAAATGGATCTGATTTATATGGTTTTTCTGTGTTGTCCGGAGGATATGCTGAAGGATGGGGCTATACAGGATTAGGCGAAGAAGCTCGTTTCTGGACAACTGATTATTACGAGTGGACAAATTCCGATGGTTATCGAACACAAAATTCGACATATATGGGATTTAGTGCAAATAGTACAGATGCAGGGCTTCGCAGCACCGGTCACCTAGAGGCTGAATTTTCAGTTAGATGCATCAAGTACTAGTTAAAAAACTCTGGCTGCCGTGAAGGCGGCGGAACTTTTTGCTGCGGCTCGCGAACCAATCATAAACTTTCTGATTTTGATGCTTTACGGCTTGCAATCGTTTTTGTAAACGGCTGTTAATGGCGGTGCCCAAGGCATCGCCTTTTGTATTGTTGCGTGCAAGGGATAAAAGTTGACTTTTGAGGATAAAGTGTTATAAAAAGTCTGATTATGTTTTTGCTTATAACAGATTAGCAATCGCCAGGGAATGTTTGCCCCATTTTTGTGTTATAAAATTTCTTTGATTTGTCTTTTTTATAACACATTATGGAGAGAAGATTAAAAACGGACTATTTCTAAAACAGAGGGGCTATGCACGAGAACGGCTTTTTCTACATTTAGCTCCGTAAAATTTATTGGAGTTATTATGCCTAACTACTCTACCGTTATTGGTCTCGAAATCCATTGCCAGCTCGCTACCAAGACTAAGATGTTCTGCGGTTGCGAAATTGAAGTGAACACCAGCCCCAACAAGCACGTTTGCCCGGTTTGCCTGGGTATGCCCGGTGCCATGCCTGTTCCCAACAAGAAGGCTGTGGAATACGCCATCCGCCTGGGGCTCGCTCTCAACTGCGAAATCGATCTGAACGCCATGTGGACCCGTAAGAACTATTTCTACCCGGACCTTCCCAAGGGTTATCAGATTACCCAGACTGGCGGTCTTCCGGTTTACGACCACCCAATCTGCAAGAACGGCTGGCTTGAAATCATCAAGGCCGACGGCACCAAGAAGCGCGTGGGCATCACCCGTATCCACATGGAAGAAGATGCCGGTAAGCTGATTCACGACATGAGCCCCACCGACTCTCACTTCGACGCAAACCGCTGCGGCACCCCGCTTTGCGAAATCGTCACGGAACCGGACATCCGTAGCCCGGAAGAAGCCGTTCTCGTTCTCAAGAAGATCAAGCAGACTCTTGAATACACCCGCGTCTCCAACGCCAACATGGAAAACGGCAACATGCGCTGCGACGGTAACATTTCGCTGCGCGCTTCCGAAGACGCTCCTTTCGGCACCCGTGCAGAAATCAAGAACCTGAACAGCTTCACCAACCTTGAAAAGGCATTGAACGCCGAATACTACCTGCAGTCCGCCACTCTGGACGCTGGCAAGGAAGTGGAACAGTGCACCAAGCGTTACGACCCCAACGCCGACAAGACTATCGTCATCCGCTCTAAGGAAGACGCTCATGACTATAAGTACTTCCCGGAACCGGACATGGTACGTCTTGTTACCGATCCTGCCTTCGTGGAAGAAATCCGCCGCACCCTTCCGGAACTGCCGGATGCCCGCCGCGCACGCTTCATGAACGACTTGGGCGTTTCCGAATACGACGCTCAGGTCCTGACTGACGACCGCGACATCAGTGACTGGTTCGATGCTGCTTCCAAGAACTGCAAGAACGGCAAGGTTCTCGCTAACTGGGTCATCACCGAACTTCTCGCCAAGATGAAGGATCTGGAAGGTGGCCTTGCTGCTCTCAAGATCAAGCCGGAACAGCTCTGCGCCCTGGTGAACCTCATCGAAGACAAGACCATCAACGGTAAGATTGCAAAGACCGTGTTTGCCGACATGTTCGAAACCGGCAAGGATCCTGCAGATATCGTTAAGGAAAAGGGACTTGTCCAGGTGGCTGACACTGGCGCTATCGAAGCAATCGTTCGCGAAGTCTGTGCCGCCAACGCAGCCCAGTTCGCCGAATTCAAGGCCGGTAAGGTTGCTCTGAAGGGCTTCCTCGTTGGTATGACCATGCGTAAGTCTGGCGGTAAGGCCAACCCGGGCATGGTGAACGAAATCCTCGACAAGCTGGCTGCTGAATAAGCATGGCTGGATTGCCATCCCGGTCCGGGATAGGCGTCGCTCCTCGCAATGACACAGAATCGTGCGCTCGGCATTCTCGTTTTTGCAATCGCCTGCGTTGTACTGACGCCGGCGGTTTCATCTGCGGCTGTGACGACTCCTGCCACGGTGAACCGCTGTGATTCGCTGCATATCAATACCCTGAATATGAGTGATGAGGAAATTGCAGAAGTATGTGGTCTTGATTCAGCAAAGCTTGCTTCGGGACCCAGTCTGCAGGAACTGAACGAGGAAAATCCCAGCTATATCAAGCGAGAGTACAATCACCGACAGCAGGTGGTGGTAGGAAGTGTAGTCATGTTCTGCGTTGCGCTTGCTATGGTGCTGATGAACAATTATAATCCTAAAAGGTGAATTTGATTGATGATGGATGATTGATAATGGATAATTATTAAGCTAGGCGAGCGAAGCTCGCGAATATTACAATCATCAATTTTCAATTATCAATTTTCAATTATTATTTGAGGTACAATATGTCTTATACAGATGAAGCAAAAGAAAACTTCAAGGCTCTTGCCAAGAATCCCTATCCTGGTCGCGGCATCGTCCTCGGCACAAGCCCGGATGGCAAGTCCTTCGTCCAGGTTTACTGGATCATGGGACGCAGCGTCAATAGCCGCAACCGTGTGTTCGAAATGGAAGCAAAGACTGGCTTCATGAAGACCAAGGCTTTCGACGAATCCAAGCTCACCGATCCGCACCTCATCATCTACTATCCGGCTCGCCACACTGCCGACGTGCAGATCATTACCAACGGCGACCAGACCGATACCATCTATGATGCCATCAAGCTGGGCGGCACTTTTGAAAGCGCTCTCGCTACCCGTCAGTACGAAGACGACGCACCCAACTTCACTCCCCGTATTTCCGGTATCCACTACAAGAACGCACAGCCGGCTTTGTACAAGTTAAGCATCCTCAAGTCCCGCAACAACTGCGAAGACGCTGGCTGCGAGCGTGCAACCTTCGAATTTGAAAAGGCTCTTCCTGGCCTTGGCCACTTCATCAGCACTTACGTCACCGACGGCAAGCCCATTCCTTCCTTCGAAGGCTCTCCGAAGCTGATGCCTATCTTCGACACCGCCGAAGAAAACCTGAAGAAGTACTGGAACGCCCTGGACAAGGATAACAAGGTTTCCCTGATGGTCAAGGTCATCGACCGCAAGACCTTCAAGGCAAAGACCTTGATCGTTAACAAGAACAAGTAATGGGGTAGGTGCCGCGCAGCACAAATCCTAAGAAATTACTTCTCCACCACGTTCCCGAGGATGTGGTGGATTTTCTTTTTGCCATAGAATGCATCGGGATTACTGATGTAATAGAAGATGTGTTCTACCAGGGCTTCGGTGTTAAAGTCGTAGGAGGGGAGGCGCAGCAGGTAGCTTTCTGCGGAATTGTCGAAAGCGACCAGCATAATGTTTCTTACTGTTTCCGCCATGTGCTGCGCTAGACTTTTGGAATCCTCGATTAGTTCAAGGAACAGGCTTGCGATTTCGTCGTTGACACATACCCAGGGAATGTCTTTGCTAATAAGATTTTCCTGGAAAGCCCTTTCCATGAGGGAGGCCAGCTTCTCCTTTTCCAGATTTCGGGCGTGAATTTCAACGGAATGTTTTTCCACCTTTTTACGGGCGATTTCCTTAAAATCCCAGGGACTTGCGTATTGCGAGTCCACAAAGGGGTGCACCGTCAGCCCCGATTCCTCCATTCCAGTCATTCGGTCTACGGACCAGGAACTGTTGTGGTAGGGGGAAAAGTAATTGACTTCCGAGAATCCCTTGGACTTCAGAAACCGTCCAAGCTCGATTCCAGGCTTTTTACCGAAGGTCGAGTTGAAGAATATCCAGTTTTCCTTTTTTAGAAAATAGCTGGGAACGTTTTCCTCGGGATGTTCCCACCACACGGCTACAGGAATTTTTGCGCTGGAGAAGTTTTCCAGCAGGGGTTTGAACTTCTGGACGAGCAGGGTGGAGATGATGACCCCAACGGCATTAGGATAGTCCTGCAGTCGGCATTTTTTACCGCTGCGGTCAATGAGGGTTGCCGTATCGTCGTTGTATCCCAGAAGGATTAGTTTGTACTTATTGTTGCCCGCGGTCTTGTAGACGAACCTCAGAAAATCCAGCTCGCGTTCGCTTTCGGCAGTAAAACCGCCCCAGCTGTTACAGCGGGTTACGAACACGAGCTCGCTGAGAAAATCCTTCTGGAAGGCGTTTTCCTTTTGTCGGAACCGGTAGGAACGCCCTCCCTTTACCAGAATGCCTAGCTCCACTTTCTGGGTCAGGAACTTTCGAAGGGTGTTCTGTGAGACATCATATCGGATTGATAGTTCCTTTCCCTGGGGGAGAGGGGCGTTCAGCTTGAAGAAGCCCCGTTCCAGGTCTCTCTCGAAATTTGCATCGAGCCTTTCCATGGTGGACAGACGTATTTCTGGCGAGGTACTTGCCAGGGGGGCCGATCCCCAGAAACATCCCTTACCCTGAATCTTGCAGATAAGACCCTGGTCTCCCAGTTCCCTGAGTGCTGCCTGGACTGTGCCGGAAGCCGCGTTAAAGGCGCTCATGATTGCACGGACGGAGGGGAGCCTGTCGCCGTCCTTATGTTCCGATTTTAGGAGTGTCTGGATTATTCGCTGTTTCACTGAGTGCAAAATATAAAATCCTGCAGGAGAACAGTGCTGAAAAAAAAAAGACCTGTGCGGCTTAGAACCGCACAGGTTGGGTTGTTTGGGGTTGGAGTTTCTTTTACAGCTCGAAGTCGACGCGGTAACGGCTTGCGTTAGCCTTGTTTACCCGTTCACCCTTCGCGTTGAAGGTGCCGCGGCGCTTGACCTGGAGGTTCTGCTGGCCCATGGGCTTCTGGATTCCGTCCACCGGCGGCACAACGACCTGCTGACTGCTGGACGATACTGGCTGGGGATTCCAGGGGTTGTATACTTCGGAGGATGAAGAAGCGGGCGGAACAACCTGGCTGCTGGAGGACAGGGGCTGCCATGGATTTTGCTGACTGCTGGAGGATGCCGGTTGCGGCTGGCTGCTGGAGCTTACGGGAGCAGGCTCGTTATCAACAGGAACCTGGCCGTTGAACATTTCCTGTCCCTTCTTGGTGAGGGCGAGGATCAGCATGCCTTCCTTGGAGTAAATGTTGTTCTTGGTAAGGTCGACGCGGTTGCCGTCGAAGGACCAGTCGCCCTTGCTCCAGCGCTGGGAATCAAAGGTGTCAAAATTGTCGGTCCAGTCCAGGGTGAAGTCGGAACCATCGGGACCCTGACCCGGAGTGTATTTGTAGCGCTTCACCCAGTTGATGAACTGAAATACGGGAAGCTTGCTGTCGTCCCAGGCGCCAACCCAGCCGGCGTCTTCGTGAGACCACAGGTTAAAGCGAATGCCCTGGGGCTTGTTGAGGGCTGCAACCTGATCCTGACCATTCACGATCTGGCTACCCTTGGTGGCCTTACGAACTTCCTTGCCGTCCAGTGTCCAGCGGACATAGTCCGGAGTCCATTCAATTCCGTAAGTGTGGAAGGAGGCGTTTGCCGCAGGACTTACAGTATGATGCTTTTCGCTGGTGTTCTGTGCGCCGGCCTTGCCTGTGATAATGTTGGACTGGAAGCTGCCGGGATTCTTGCCCAGAATTTCAATGTCGATTTCTACCCAGGGGCGTCCATCGGCGATTTCAGAACCGTTGTTGTAGAGGAACATGGAACTGACCGTTCCAGAGATTGCTCCCATGTACATGCGGGCTTCGTATTTTCCGTATAGCCATTCTTCGTTAGAATAAAGTTCCGCACCGGAGTATGCCTTGTTCTGTGCAATGGCAGATGTCGCGGCAAGCGCTGCTAAAGCCAGAGTTGTCTTGAGAGTAGTCTTCTTCATGTTCTTTGTTCCTCGCTAATAGCCATAAACTAGCTTAAGTGGGTAACAAGAACAATGAATGCAGGTGTTAAAACGGTATTGCTGTATCGATTGTTTTCTTGCGGGCTTAATTTGCGCTGGGATCAGAAAAGCATTTTTACGCCGATGCCAATGAGGATAAGTCCAGCGATGATTTCGGGAAACTTGGTCTTGAATTTCCTGGCGGCGCGGCGGCCCAGTTCGTAGCCGATGACTCCCATGACAAAACTTGCAACGGCGATGGCGGAGGTGGCCGTGACCATGTCGGCCTTGATGAAGGCGAAGGAAATTCCTACGGCAAAGGCGTCGATGCTTGTTGCGATGGACATCAGGAGAATGTTTGCGATGGTAAGATTCTTGGCGCTGGTTTCTGCAGCCTCGTCGTCTCCACCACGGACGGCCCCCCAGATCATTCTTGCGCCAAGGATGCAGAGGATGGTACAGGCGATAATAGAGCCGTAGGAGGCGAACCATTTTCCGGCAAAGTTCCCCAGGAAGTATCCCAGAAGTGTCATACCGCCCTGAAATACGCCAAAGGAAATGGCCTGAATCATTGCCCTGGAATAGGGAATGCCAGTCTTGCTCAAACCAGTGGCGATGGCCACCGCGAAACAGTCCATGGCTTCTACGATAGCAATGACGATGATTTCAATAATTCCCATAAGACCAAAGATAGAAAAGATGGTATATTTCCCGATATAATGGGAGTTCGTTTAAAGGTCATCGCAGTTGTGTTCGCCTTGTCTAGTGCTTTGTTCGCGCTGGATCTTTTTACGCTGCCTGCCGTAACTCCCGAACTGAAAAAGGAGGCGGGGGAGTTTTTCCAGAACGAATGCAAGGGGTGCCACCGCTGGGCGCGAAAGTTTGCGGCCCCTCCCATGAAGGAAAATGTCCAGCAGTATGTGGAACGTCCCGAGGAAATGGTGCAGTACCTGATGCATCCTACGCCGCGCCATCCCGATGTCTGGCCTGCCATGGAGATTACTCCTCTTACAGAAAACCAGGCGAAAATGATGACGGCATGGCTCATGTACCTGCTGAAAAATGAAGACGATCCTACGAGGCCCAAGTGAAAATCTTCATTGTGATTTTCAGCCTGATGTTTGCCTTTTTGTGGGCCGACTTCCTTTTGGGGCGTGGGGGCGAACCTCCTCGAGAGGGAGTGTCTGATTTTCCCGGCGCGCCCAGTTTGGCTATTCCCTTCAATCATGCCTTGCACGGGGATTCCCTTGGTCTGGACTGTGCCGCATGCCATACGGGCTCCCGTTCCCAGGCTCATGCCTATTTCCCTACCAGGAAAGACTGTATGGACTGCCATCGGTTGCCCCTGACGGAAAATGCGGGAATCGAGAAGTTGGATTCCGCCCTGGAAAAGGCGCCCGAGGAACCCTGGTCCAAAGCCTCGGTCTTACCTGCCCATGTGGTATTTCACCACGGTGTTCACGCCGCCGCAGGTGTTTCCTGTACGGATTGTCATGGCGGTGTGAAAACTTCCGGTGCAGTACGGAATTACGAAGTCAATACGTATGGCGGCGAGAAGTTCGACATGAAGACATGCCTTAGCTGTCACCGGGGAGAAACTTTTAAGGATAGAGGCTATAAGAGGGCTGCCACCTATTGCGCGGCCTGTCATCGCTAGGTATATTATGGGCATGGATCGCAGGGATTTTTTGAAGACTTGTTCGCTGCTTGCCGTGGGAGGCTTGCTGTTCGGCTGCCGTAAGAATGCCCTGTCCGAAATTTCCGATGGGCTGGCCGGCAGGATTCCGGATGAGAGACTCTTTGAGGAAGAAGTCCGTCTGGCCTTGTCCATGTCCCGTAAGGAACTTGACCTGGTGGCGGTTCCCATGCCAAAGGCGCTGGAAACCAAGGGGGAGAAATCCCCGAACCGTTTCGGGATGGTCATCGACATGGCCGCCTGCAATGGCTGCGGCAAGTGCATTCTTGCCTGCAATAGGGAAAATAATGTCCCGCTGGTAACCGAAGAAGATGCTGCCCGGGGCCGCTTCATGCACTGGATAGAAATCAGGGGAGGGGCGCCGTTCATGTGTGCCCATTGCGGGAGTGCCCCTTGCGAAAAAGTTTGCCCTACGGGGGCGGCGAGCCATACTCCCGATGGACTCAGCACCATGATGTACAAGCGTTGTACCGGTAGTCGCTTCTGCGGAGCCAACTGCCCCATGCAGGCAAGAAAGTTCAACTTCAATGACGCGAAGTCCTTAGGTCTTAGCCGACAGTTTAATAAGGAAGTTCCCCTGCGCAGCAAGGGCGTCATGGAAAAGTGTAGCCTTTGCCTTCATCGCCTGCAGGATGACCGTCTTCGTTTCAAGACGGAGTCTGCGGTTGCTCCTGGAGCTAGTGCCGAGTGGCGTGGGCGAGGGGTAAAGACCGCCTGCATGGAAGCCTGCCCCAGAAAGGCGATTGTCTTCGGGAACTGGCTGGATGGGGAATCCCCGCTGGTAAAGGCCGTAAGCGGTCGCACCCTGTATGCGCCAAGAAGTCTCGCTCCCTTCGATCCCTCGGTACTTTTCCTGATGGAGGGGCGCTGATGGCGAAACTTCTCCGGATCCTTGGGGCTGTTCTTCTGGTACCTGGGCTTATGGCCCTGTGTTCCGCCTTGCAGGTGGGGCCCGCCTCCTGGTTCACCGATGAAAAATCCTTTTGGGGGATGCCCATCTGCCTTTTCGTTTTCTGGATTGGACTAGCCCACGCGGGAACCTTGCTTTCTGCCGTGTTTCTTGCCCTCGGGGTGAGGCTGGACCGACGAACGGCCCTGCTTGCTGAACTTTCCACCTTATGTAGCTTGTCCCTTGCGGTGGTGTTCCCGCTGGTGCATCTCGGGGTCATCGAAAATTTCTACATGGTGGCTCCCTTTGTGGATTCTCGGGGCATTTTTGCAAATGCAGGTTCGCCCCTGGTCTGGGATTTCTGCTGCATTGCCGTCTATGGGTTGCTCTCCTTCCTGTTTTTCCATAACCACCTCAGTTCCAGAAACGTACCTGCCCAGGAGATCATCCGAAAACCCTTCGCCTGGTTGCTGCTGCCCCTGGTTCTTTGGGTCCATTCCGTAGTGAGTCTGGATTTTGCCGCTACCTTCGTACCGGAATGGCAGGGGGCTTTCTTCCCGGTTTATTTTGTGGTGGGGGCGGTCTATTCTGGCTTGGCCCTGGTGAATTGTCTTCTTTGTGCCGAAGGTTATCGCGTCCGCCTTCTGGAAAAGCTGATGATTTTTTCTTCCTGGTTTATTGGCGTTATCTGGGGATGGGACTACCTGACGAAGGGCGTATTCTTTACCTGGGCCTTTGTATTTGCGGGACTGTTGCCCCAGCTTCTTTGGGTGGGTGCCGTTCGCGATTCCCGCGTGGGGCGCCTCCTGGTGGGCCTTTCCGTGCTTCTGGGACTATTCCTGGAACGCCTCTACCTCGTTTCACCCTCTATGTCGGAACTTCCCTCCCTGGGGCTTGTGGACCTTGGACTGGTTTCTTTTTCTGCAGGGTTTTTCCTGCTCTTCTATTTTGGACTCCGCCGTTTCGTTGGCTGCTTTGTGGATGAAGGCGGAACCTTTTTCGGGGATGTGGACGGAAGCGAAATGGAGGAGGACCTGTCTGCAACGGAGCCTGCAGAAGGGGATGAAAAATATGTCAATCCGTTTTCTTCTCGGGAATTTAGGACTATCCGGTTGCCCCTCCTGCTAGGCATTCTTGCCATGCTCCTGTTTACGGTGTGGTGCCTGAATGTTCCGGACACGGACCTTACCCTTGTGAACATGCTGCCGCTGACCTATCCGGTGTTGGCGCTGGTTGCGGGGATTTCCCTCTGGGTCAGTAGCGGAGTCCTTCGTGAAATTTCCCGCAGGGTTCTTCTGGTCGTCGTCATGTTCTGCGTTCTGTTCGGAGTCCTTGCCGGAATATTTTTCGTGGGATACCCTTCCGAAGAATCAGGTAGACAGATCCGCAGTCTTTCCTTGACAGAGCGGGAGAACAATTCTGAAAAAGAAAAAAATACTGAGAGGGATATAGGCCTAAGTTCGTCTGCTCTCCTGTGGAATGCCCGATGCAGTTCCTGCCACGGATCCGATGGGAAGCTGAATGAAAAATTTGTCCGTGAATACTATCCCGTGCCCAACACGCTGACCTTGTCCCGCCTGGATTCACTGGGAGAAGATTCCCTGTATCAGGTCATTTCAAGGGGGCGCACCAACATGAATTCCTACGAAGGCCGCCTGACGGAAAAGGAAATTCGCGGGCTGGTTCGCTACATGCGCTTCTTGGCGGGGGAGGAATGATGACGCCATTACAGAATGCCCTAGGATGCTTGCTGGCTCTGGGATGCGCTTACTTTTTCTGGAAGCCCAAGGCCCGCCTTGTTGGGAATGCGGCGATTCTTGTGGGATCCCTTTCGCTATTTGTGGCATACGCCTTTGCCGTGGGGGATACGGAGTTCTATCCCTTCCGACTGTTTGCCCTGGCACTTTGTTTTTCCACGACTTCTTTGCAGAAGGACCGGCGTCGTTTTCTGTTCCTCGCCCAGATTTTCTGGCTTTGGATAGAACTGTTCGGCAATATATCGCTTTACTATCGGGGCTACGAATTCGCAGGGACTCGCCTGGTTGCCATTGCGGGTCTTGCTCTTTGCAGCACCTTCCTTTCCAGAATTTCCAAGGAGATGGAATTTTGCCTGATGGTCTTCTGGATTGCCGTGTGGATATTCTTCTAGAAGTCCGCTGAATTTGCGCGATGGAATGTGGCGAGGAGGTGCGCTCGGATTCTCTACTTTTTCCTGACGGAAATTTCCTGTAGGATTTTCTCGGAAAGTTTGGAGAGGAGGACTGCCTTTTCGCGCTTGGCTTCGATGTCTTGAGGAGTCCGGATGAACTTTCCCAGCATGGACGGGTGACGCATGGTGTACTTTAGCGCGAGATTGCTTGGGAGATTCTTGTAAATCAGTGGCCAGAGGTCTTTGACCAGTTCGCCCTTGCCTAGGAATTCACCGTTTATAATTGCGGTGTCTTCCGGCGTAGCCAAGTCATCAAAGGCTTTGGCCACCAGGTAGGGAATGCTGAAAATCCTTCCGCCGGCATGAGCCATGCGCAAGGCGTAATCCAGTAGTCTTAGGTGTTCGGGAAGGTCCAGGTCGAAAATTCCCGTACGCTGGATTATGCGCCTGGAGAAAACACCAAGGAGGGGATTGGGGGCTGCTACATAGCGCAGTTCCTCCCTTTCGGAAATGGGGGCGAAACCCTTGCTACCCTGGACCAGCAGGCCTCCATAAAAATGTTCCTTCAGTCGGATGCGCGGGGCGAAGGCGTCCACCATGGGAAACCCGTCGGTTGCAAGCGCCAGCTCGTTGAGAAATTCCCGGTCAATGTTAATGTGTGGATGGGCGAATACGATCCATTCCGCTTCCAGCTCATTTAGGCAAGCGTTCCAGTCGCGGGTGTGAAACCAGCCTAGGGCATCGTCTTCGAGGGTTGGTTTCCAGGAATCAAATTCGCTGGAATTGTCAAAGACAAAAACATCAAACTGTCGCATTAGAAATTAAACCTAAGTCCGAGACGATGTTCCTGACCGAGACCTTGTGCCAGATAGGAAAAACTATAGTCTACGGAGAAAAGATCGTTGGTGTAGCCGAGACCTGCGCTAATCATGTGGGCTCGGTTTGTTTCGTCCGGCCTGCTGGAGGAGGCCATCAGTTCCGTAGCATCGCGGTACAGGTCCAGCCAGGTTCTGGAAAATCCCACGCGGGCAAAGAAACTGTTGCCCAGGGTATATTCGCCACCCAGGTTTAGGAAAGGCTCCGCAAATCGCGGAAATTCCGTACTGGTGAAAAGAACCAGGCGGGGAAGGGCACGGGGGCGCATGTAGCCGCTCAGGATGAACGCCTGGGCCATGGGGTAATAGGCTTCCTCGCCGTCGTCCACGTAGTCCCGCAGGATGCAGCCAAAATCGCGGGCTGCCAGCGCCAGTCCAAACAGCTTGCTTTCGGACTGCCAGGTAATGCCCCAGTCGAATGCCAGTCCAAGGGCGGTGCGGTCGCCCTCGTCGTCCGCCAGTCTGTCGGAAGCGAACTTTAGAGTCGCTCCAAAGCGGAAATGCTTCATGGGGAAGGCAACTGTCGCCGTGGTGAGCTGGCTAAAAGGTTCGTAATCCTTGCCGGTTGCCTCGCCATATTCGTCATAACCGTCAATGGAACCATAATCCAGCCAGTTGTAGGTGACCTGCAGCAGGTACTTGTCGTAATGCCCCGTGTAGGAGAGGCTTCCCTGGTTGTCTGCGAAATCTCCCGTCTGCCAGTGAGCTTCCGCCATGTGGTGCTTGCCCTCGGGCAGAATCAGGGAAGCGGGGTTCAGCTGGGTGATGGTTGGGTCCGTCGACGGCATGGCTCCTGCTGACTTTTCAAGAGCTGTATTGCGGGGACCGTCAAAAGTATTCATGAAGGAAAAAACTTCCTGCCCCGCGTCGTTCTGCGTAAAGTAGGCCTGGCCCGCTACGGGCAAGAGAAGGCCTACAGAAAGTGCGAGAGAAAGTTTCTTGAACAACATGCCGTAAATGTAAAAAATAGACATGGCAAAAAAGGAATTGCATGTACACGAAAGTGAATTATTTATGCAAAATAAGGCTTGTACCTTTACAAAAAAGGTGAAGTTTAATATATTTGGTCTCACTCGGGCTATTAGCTCAGTTGGTAGAGCAACGCCCTTTTAAGGCGTGGGTCGAAGGTTCGAGTCCTTCATAGCTCAGGAAAGGCCGGTTTCGAGTAATCGGGGCCGGCCTTTTCCTTTCAAAATCCGAGAAAAAATCGGGGTGTAGCTCAGCCTGGTAGAGCGTCTGCTTTGGGAGCAGAATGTCGTCAGTTCGAATCTGGCTACCCCGATAAAATGAGGCCACCCCCTTGTGGGGTGGTCTCATTTTATATTGGGGGTAGCAGATCGAACTGCGAAGTCAGTTCGACAAAAATTACCAATGCACGAAACGAAGTGAGTGCGTATGGGAATTTTTGAGCTTAGGCCCATAGGCCTAAGCCCGTAGGGTTCGAGTCGCTCGTCGCAGACGAGTAGCGACGAGAACAATCTGGCAACCCCGCATCCCAATTCCCCCCTTGTGGGGTGGTCTCATTTTATATTGGGGGTAGCAGATCGAACTGCGAAGTCAGTTCGACAAAAATGGCCAATGCACGAAACGAAGTGAGTGCGTATGGGAATTTTTGAATTCCAACCGAAGGTTGGAACCCCTTGGGGCGAGTGAGCCACGGCTTTGCCGTATTGCCTCGCGCAGCCATCTGGCAACCCCGCATCCCAATCCCCCCTTGTGGGGCCTCTTTCCATATATGATTTTACGACCCGACAGAGGTCTTGGAATCTGGAGCTGTTGATGTGTTATTTTTTTTGGACGTCATTAGCTGGCGTCTTTGCTCCTTTGACATCAATAGCAGACGTCTTTGCTCCTTTATTTTCTCCCTTATTTCCTTTTTCCGGGCTGGATACAACCATAGGTTGTCTGCCTTGTAGAATCTGTAAGTTAAGAAAGCTAAGACTGCAACGAAAATTGCCCAGAAGGCGTTTTTCGATTTTTCGCTGATTCGTAGTTCTTTGTACGCACTTTCGATATCCTTGTTCGGGTGAAAGCTGGCGTCAAGCAGAGTGTCTTTGTGGACCTCGGCAAAAAGAGTGCCTTTGTACTGAAGCTTCTGGACATAATAGGCGTAGCGAGTGCGCCGGTCTATCTTTTTGTATTCTAGGAAATCTTCTTTGGGCGTTGGAAATATCCTGTAGTTTATTTTCGACCCCATGAATTCAACGGAATCTACATGAAACAAGGCTGTACTTTTTGTTTCCCATGTCCAGTACGAAACTCGTTTCGAACAGGTCTTGCTCCCGCATTTATAAGTGGAATCTCTATAGTGCTTTACTTCTTTCTGCAATTTACGGATAACGGCCATGTAACCATTAACGCTGCTATCGCCGGCGACACCGATGGCGTTCAAATCGCCATAGGCAAATACATGCCCAAAGTCGGTATTTAGCGCGTAGTTGAATTTTTCAGACTCGGTAATCTGGATTGCCTTGTCATATTTTTCGTTTGTATCGAAAATATGCTGCTCGATCAACCCGGCAATGTATATGCCTAAAGTCCAGAGCAAGGCTATGACAATAATGCTTACGCCAAGTTCTCGCTTAGTAATTTCAAATTCTTTGTCGGAAAAAATACCCATCTTGTATTCCTATTCGAGAAGATTCCTGGGGGCTTCTTCGGAGGACTGATAGTCAAGATACTTGAAATCCTGGATTTCATAGCCAAGGATGCTTAGGAATGTGCTGGTTGGGAATTTGCGGGTATAACGCTTGTATTCTTTAACCTGGGCGTTATAATGTTCTCGTACCTTGGCAATTTTGTTTTCTGTTATGGAAAGTTCTAGCATATAGTTTTCGTAGTTCTTGACAGATTTTAGTTCGGGATAGCGTTCCGCCACGGCTCTAATGTAGGCAGAGGCGTTTACGTCGCCTTCCTTTCCGTCTGGGGTACGCCCTTCCGCAATACCCTTAAGTACATCGGCTTCGTGCTTGTTGTAGGACTTTATGGCATCGGCCAGGTTGCCCAGCAGATCGGCGCGACGCTTGTACTGGACTGTCATGTCGGACTTGGCTGTATTTACCTGTTCTTCACGGAAAATGGCTCCGTTCTGGGAACTTTGTACCATGAAAACGCCGAGTACGATTACGGCGATAATAGAACCGATAACGAGAAATTTTTTCATGTTAACCTTTTTTTTGATAGAAAAAATATGCTGAAAATATAACAATATAATAATGAATTATGCTCAAGCAATTCTATAATCGCTTGTATACAATAAAGTTGTTTAAAAAAGTATATTTCCTTTCGAGGTATTAAATGACTTATCAAGAAGTATTGGAAAACGCAAAGAAACGCATTGGCCCCAACTGCAAGGTTTGCCCCGTCTGTAACGGCCTTGCCTGCGGCAACATCATGCCGGGCCCCGGCTCCAAGGCTCCGGGCAACGGTGCCAACGACAACTACAAGGCCTGGCGCAATATCAAGCTGAATGTGGATACCTTCGTTCCCAACACTCCCATTGATACCAGCACAGATCTGCTGGGCCTCAAGTTGAGTTTGCCTCTCATTACCGCTCCCATCGGGTCTATTGCCATGCAGTTTAACCCAACCGACGACGTGGCCGACTTTAACGAAAAGTGCATGGCCGCCTGCGAATCCCGCGGAATTTTCCACGCCTACGGCAATGGCCGCGACCAGCGAGTCTGGGACCGCGCCATCGAATCGGGCAAGGCTCACGGCAACTGCGGCATTCCCGTTTTCAATCCCGGCACCAACGAAGGTATCGAGAAGCTGATGGACTTGTACAAGGATTGTCTCCCGCAGGCTATGTGCGTTGTCGTAGATAGCGCAGGCCTTCCGCACCTGAAGACCTTCAACGGCAAGGGCGGCGGCACCAAGACCGTCGAAGACCTGCGGGAACTGAAGGCTTACGCAAAGGTTCCGTTCATTGTGAAGGGCATCATGAGCGCCCGCACCGCCCTGAAGGCTGTGGAAGCCGGTGCCGACGCCATCATCGTTTCTAACCATGGTGGCCGCGTTCTGTCTGATACTCCCGCCACTGCAGAAGTTCTGCCGGAAATTGTTGCTGCTGTCAAGGCTGCCAACGCCGCTGCCGGCGCAGCTCATCAGACCAAGATTCTCGTTGATGGCGGAATCCGTTCCGGTCTGGATGTTTTCAAGGCCCTGGCCATGGGCGCAGACGCCTGCCTCATTTGCCGCCCAGTGCTGATTTCTTACTACGGCGGCGGTCAGGAAGGCATCGAAATCTACCTGGATAAAATCAAGGCCGAACTTGAAGACACCATGTACATGTGCGGTGCCCGCAAGATTTCCGATATTAACGAGACTATGATCCGCATGTAGTTCGTCGCGGTTAATGTCGCGCGGAACCATTCCGAAAAAATCACGAAATCTATTTCGACGGCATAGACTACCATTAAAAAAGCTCCCATGAGGGAGCTTTTGATGTCTATTTTTTTTTGTGAGTGTAAAGCCATTTATTTTCAAAGAAATAAAAGCCGTATGTTAATACAACGAGAAATGCTATAAATGGTGCCCAGAACATTATTTTGTATTCGGAAGTTACTACATAATCTTCTTTCGTTTCTGAGATGTTTAATTTCTCCTTGAATTTCATATTGCTAAGCATATTGTCGTGGGCGTTTGTGTACAAAGTGCCTGTGTAGAGGGAATCTATTACATAGTACTGGTACCGAGCATCGAAACCTACTTCGTAGGTGTCTAGAAAATGAGGCTCGGGAACAGGGAACTGGGAAAGATTGAATTCATAGTCTAAAAATTTAACAGAAGTTACAGATTGTTTTTCTCGTCCAACTTCTTCCCATGAGTAGGATGTTTCTTTCCTTGAACAAGTTCTATCTCCACATTTTTCCCTTATTGTGCGTGTATGGGGTCTGCGTAGTTCCTTTCTACGCTCAATCATCATGTAACCCTTTGCGTGGTCGTCGGAAACTGTACCCACGGACTTTAATTCGCCGTAGGCAAGGAGATGTCCTATGTTTGTCTTTAGGGCGTACTTAAATTCAGATGGCTTTGTGATTTCAACAGCTTTCAGGTACTTTTCGTTGTTGTCAAATACACACTCGTCGATCTTGTTTCCTGCGAGCACCCCAATCGTCCATAGAATGGCTAGGAAAAAGATGCTTACGAGAATTTCGCGCTTGGTAATCTCTGTTTTTGGATATATGATTTTTTGTTCAGACATATCGTAAAATTTTAAAGGAGGTTCTTGGGGGACTCTTCTGAAATCTGGTAGTCCAGGTACTTGAAGTCAATGACTTCATATCCGAGCATGTTTAGAATTGTGCTAGTAGGAAATTTGCGAGTATAGCGCTTGTATTCCTTCACATTGTAGTTGAAATTTTCGCGAACTTGTGCAATTTTATTTTCGGTTAGTGCAAGTTCAATCATGTAGTTTTCGTAGTTTTTCTCGGATTTGAGTTCCGGATAACGTTCCGCGACCGCTTTTATATATGCAGAGGCGTTAATGTCGCCATCCTTGCCTTCTGGAGTTCTGCCCTGGGCGATGCCAATAAGGACTTCTGCTTCATGGTTGTTGTAGGACTTGATTGCGTCGGCAAGATTTACAAGCAGATCGGCGCGGCGTTTGTATTGAACTGTGATGTCGGATTGAGCTTGTTGAACTTGTTCTTCGCGGAAGATAGCTCCGTTTTGTGAATCTTGTATTATAAATACACATAGAACGAGTACCGCGATAACGGATATTGCCACTATAACATTTCTTTTCATTATAATCCTTGATTTTTACTTTAAAATTATTCAATCGGCTTGTGCAAAATTAGGGCTTCTTTTCTGCAACGAACTCTATATTTTCTTCCTTGCTAGTTTTTGCATGAATAGCCCTTCTTATCTTATCTTTGTGGACAAGATGCAAAATGAAGCTTATTCCGGCGAGTTCCGCTATGGCTGCTGAATACAGATAAAATCCTATGTCAAAAGACGCAGGTTCTACCAATGAGTATTTGAATCTAAATGCGGATATAATGTAGGTTGCAAGAATTGCTGTACTTGAAATGAATGTTAAAAAATACAGTCTCGTAAATAAGCCGATGCCGGCTATCAAGCAGATAATGCTGGTCAATCCAAATGAAGCACCTTCGCTGAAGATCGTGAATTCCGTGCCGTTTTCAGATTTTAAGAAAGAAATCATAGTGAGGCCCATTGCGGCTAAATATGGAACACACCCTGCCCTGGCAATGATTCTCGGTTCTTTAGTGTCCGGATCCTTTGTTAGCGATTTTACTTGGGTATCGGGCTTCTTATTAGGATCTTGTTTTTCAACAGGAACGCTGTTTGATGTGAAACTTTTTGACATATATTCCTTTAAAAAAAATAATATAAAAGATAGATTATATTATTTATATGTAAAGAGTAAGCTAAATGAAAATAAATTCAGAAAAAGCTTTTTTACAAATTTATCTAGAATGGCGTGTTTATGACTTGTCATTTCGACGGCTTAGACTGTCATAAAAAGCTCATGAGGGAGATTTTTGCGTGCTTTATTTGCGATTGGCTGCTGGCTTCGTTTTCTTCTTGGTTTTCGGCAAGACTTCCACAAGCTTTTGCACCACGTCCTTGGCGAGGGACTGGTGTTCCATTTCGAGGATGTAATGTTCCTTGGCTCCCTCGTAAGGAAATCCGCATTCGGCCTCTTCCATCAGGTCTTCCAGTTCCGGCAATTTTTTGACGTAGGCCATGTCGTCGCAGGCGATGATGACGGGCTTTTCATCCACGTAAATCATCCAGTCGCCAAACATCTTCTTGGCGCGCACGTCGCCAACATCGTTTAGGACATCCTTGATGAAATCGATGAATTCAGCGCTGCAGGACATTTGAACAAGTCAGGTTTTGATCTTTAGGTCGGCGTGGATCTTAAGTGCGTCGGATAGCCTTACCCTTCGCATTCCGCATCTGCTTGCGGGTTTACAAAGCGGGCGTTTCCGATGGTACGTTCTGCGATCCACTGGCGAACGGCGCGTTCCGCTGCGGCACCAAGAATTTCCTTCTTGTTCTTCTTCTTCAGGCCTTCGTGATGGGGGAGGAGACCGAAGTTGAAATTCATGGGCTGGAAGTCTTCGTTTTCTTCCACCAGGCGGTTCATCAGGGCGCCGATGCAGCTTTCGTCAGGCAGCGGGTCGGCATGACCGTGCAATAGCGTCTGGGCCATGTTCCATGCGGAATACCAGCCGGTGGCCACCGCTTCGGTGTAGCCTTCGGAACCGGTAATCTGGCCGGCGAACCAGATGGGCGGCAAGTCCTTGGCGCATTCCAGATCCGGGCGCAGGCGCAAGGTCTTGTCTAGGAACTTGGGGGAGTCGATGAAGGTGTTGCGGTGCATGCAGCCCAGGCGCGCAAAGTTCGCGTTCTTCAGGGCCGGCACCATGGTGAAGATTTCCTTCTGGGTGCCCCACTTGAGGCGAGTCTGGAAACCCACCATGTTGTACAAAGTCTTCTGCTTGTTTTCGGCGCGAAGCTGGATCACGGCGTACCAAAGCTTGCCGTTATTGCCAAGGCCCAGACCGATGGGGCGCATGGGGCCGTGACGCAAAGTTTCGTAACCGCGGCGGGCCAGTTCTTCTACAGGCAGGCAGCCTTCGAACAGCTCGTGCTTTTCGTAGGGGCGGGGCTCCACGGATTCTGCGTCCACCAGGGCGGCCACGAACTTCTCGTAGGTTTCGCGGTCCAGGGGGCAGTTGATGAAGTCTGCGGTTTCGCCCTTTTCCCAGCGGTTCATATAGAAGGCGTGGTCAAAGTCGATGGAGTCCGTTTCCACCACAGGAGCGATGGCGTCATAAAAATGCAGACGGTCGCTGCCCAGTCGCTTAAAGATGTCGTCGGCCAGAGTGTCGCTGGCCAAAGGACCTGCGGCAACCAGCGTGGGGCAGTCTCCGGCGAGACTGGTAACTTCTTCGCGGTGCAGCGTAATGTTGGGGCAGGCGTTAATGCGGGCCTCTACCAGGTCGCTGAAAATATCGCGGTTCACCGTCAGGGAATCTCCGGCGGGCACGGCGGCTTCCGCGGCGCATTCCATGAGGAAGCTACCCAGCATTCTCAGTTCCTGCTTCAAAAGTCCGTGGGCGCTTGTAACCCCAAGAGCCTTGAAGCTGTTGGAGCAGACCAGCTGGGCCAAGTGGCCGTCACGATGGGCGGGGGTTGGCTTTACCGGGCGCATTTCATAAAGGTGAACGTCAAAACCGCGGCTTGCCAACTGCAATGCGGCTTCACAACCGGCGAGACCGCCTCCAATCACACGAACTTTCTGTGCAGAAACATTTTGAGTCATGTACGCAAATTTAGAAAAATAAAAATCGCGGTTTTACGAACCGCGACCTTTGTAACTTGCTTTGAATTTTTTTGAAATTCAAAATCAGTTCACGATCATCTTCTTATAAGTCTTTGCGTTTCCGATCCAGAGTTTCACCAGAAGTTCTTCTAGGGAAGCGGAGGTGACACAATCCGGATCTGCATCCTGGATCTCGTCGGAAATCATGTTGGCCTGGGTCAGGTTCAGCATGCCGTAGTAAAGAGCCTCAATCAACTGGGAAAGGAACTCGGGAGAAACCCGTGCAATGCTTTCCATATCGTTCAGGGGAGGAAGCTGGGTGTTGTCCGGCATGAACTGGTCCAAGTTGTCCATGGTCCACATGTCGGCCGCCTTGCCCATATCAGGCGTGAGAGCAATTCCCTTAAGGTTGGAACGGTATTCTTTCCATTCCTTGTCTGTGGTCTTGCCCGCCTTGCGGATTTTCTTCAGAAAGGAAAGCACTGTGTAGTACAGTTCCTTTTCTTTCAGATTTATTTCCTTTTGAGAACTTGGAATCATGCGAACCTAAAAATAAAAAACTTAAAAGGACCGCGCCGCCCATGGACGGACGCGGCATTTGTCTGTATTAGTGACGGAATCGTATTAGTGGCGGAAGTGGCGCATGCCGGTGAAGACCATTGCCACGCCAAGCTTGTTGCAAGCTTCGATGGAAAGGTCGTCCTTCTTGGAGCCACCCGGCTGCACGATGTACTGGACACCGGCTGCTGCTGCGGCTTCAACGTTATCCGGGAACGGGAAGAATGCGTCGGAACCCATAACGACTTCGCTGAACACCTTAGCTTCCAGAGCCTTGAGACCAGCCTTGTCGATGCACTTGCCCTTTTCGTTGAAGAACTTCTGGGCAGCCTTCATGCGGGCGACGTTGTCGCGAACGCGGGGCTGGCAGAGGCGGAGGTTAGAGTCAATGCGGTTGGGCTGGCCGGGGCCAAGACCCAGAACCTGGAAGTAGCCGCGAGCATATTCGTAACCCATGACGATGGCGTTACTCTTGGTGTGCTTGGTGACGATCCAAGTGAAGCGGGCGAGGGCTTCCTTGTTCTTTGCGAACTTCTTCTTGGTGACGCATTCGAACTTTTCGTAAACGTCAACGTCGCGGTCCTGAACCAGCATACCGCCGATCACGTGCTTGTACACCTTCATCTTGGTGGCCTTCTTGATTTCGCCAACTTCCAAGAGACGGATGTCCTTAGACTTGTTCTTGAGGAATTCGAGAGCGTCAGCTTCGAATGCCGGAGCCAGAAGGATTTCGACGAACTTGCCCTTCAGGAATTCTGCTGTCTTCAGGTCGACCTTCTTGGTCACTGCGATAACAGAACCGAAAGCAGACACCGGGTCACCTTCCCATGCTGCTTCCATGGCGGTGCGGAGAGTCTTACCGGTAGCGAGGCCACAGGGGTTCATGTGCTTCACGATGACAACTGCATTTTCACCAGCGAATTCGCGAGCCATTTCGAGAGCTGCGTCGGCGTCAACAATGTTGTTGTAGGAGAGTTCCTTGCCGTGGAGCTGCTTTGCGGTAGCGAGGCTTGCTTCGTCGCAAGTGGGGTCGCGGTAGAAAACAGCTGCCTGGTGAGAGTTTTCACCGTAGCGCATGGGCTGCGGGTCAACGAACTTGAGTTTCAGTTCTTTCGGTTCTTTAGCCATATTATCCTCTTTGGGGTTAGTTATAAAATTGATGATTGACGATTGATGATAATTGTCAATTAAGTCTCGCTGGGTTCTCCGCCGAATACGCTGGGCTCCGGATTGATGTTATCCAGCGGGTCCTCGGGGTCAACAATCAGGTTGTAGTAAACGTTGTTCTGCAGTTCGTCTTCAATGTAGAACAAGGTTCCGCCCATGGCACTACCACAGCCGGCGCAGGCACCCTGAAAACGAATCTTCAGGTGGTTGTCTTCCGTCAGGTCCAGAATCTCCAGGTCGCCGCCGTCGCCCTGCAGTGTTCCGCGGACAGACTTGTGGAGCCATTCTTCGATTTTTTCAATCTTCTGCACCTTGGTAAGGGCGTTCCATTCGGCATCAGCCTCGGCGCGGCCTTCTGCAGTCTGGGTGCGATACTTGATGCGTTCCATCTTCTCGCGGACGATGATTGCGGTTGCCTTCTTCTCGGGATATTCTTCCAGGACCTTTGCAATCAGCTTGTTCATCTGACCGATTTCTGCAGCGTCTGCGGGAATGGCGCGAACCTCGGGAATGTCTCGCAGTTCTTCTTCCAAACTTTCGGCGGTAATCTTGCAGGCTTCGTCAACAGTCACCATCTGGATCTTCTTGCAGAAGGTGTCGGCGAGGGCGGTAAACACCGGGCCGCCGTAGGTAAAGAAACGGGTTTCCAGAATCTTGTCGCAGTCCGGGTCGATCATCAGGTAGACCTTCAGGCTTGCTTCCTTCACGTCCACCAAGGCGAGGCCCTTTTCATCTGCTTCAATCTGGAAAATTGCCCCGCGATACTTGGGGGACTTTGCAATATCTTGCACCTTCTGGGAAAGTGTGCTTGTAATATCTTCACTCATACGCGCAATAAGTTAGAAATTTTTCTGCAGGGTGTCGCGACTTAAATCGAAGAAATGGCGGGGGTGGAGTATAAAACTCAATCACATCCCTGCTAAATATTTCATTTATCTGTAATAGCGGGAGGCGTTGTGCTTAATTGGTGGGAGATTGCTTGTATGGACGGCAGGGTTATTTTGCGACATTTGCTGATACCCCCGCTTGAGTAATGACAAACTTCCGTAGATGAAAAGTCTGTAGCGGGGCTGTGGCGTATTTTTTGTTTAACCCCCCGCTTTTTTGCGGATTTAATTTTTTTTAACGAAGAAAGCCCCGCTTTTGCGGGGCTTCCTTTAATCTTTAACTTTGGCGCTTTACGCCTGGCGCTCTACGAGCGCAGGCCACTGCGGCTCGGTCATGAAAATGTGCAAGCACTTTTTCGCGACGCTCGCCTGGCGTTCTACGAACGCAGGCTCATTTGCTCGGTCATGCCAAAGCAAGCTTTGGCGCGACATTCGATTCACTCGCCTTGTTACGCCTTGATAATCGTGTCCTTAGCCAGCACAACAATGCCGGATTCGGTAACGTGGAACAGCTTCTTGTCCCGTTCCAGGTCGTAACCGATTTCGAAGCCTGCCGGAATATGCAGGCCCTTTTCGATGATGGCTCTGCGAACCTTGGCACCCGGGCCGATGGTCACATTGGGGAAGAGGATGGATTCTTCCACCATGGCGTCCTTCTGGATGGTGACACCCGGAGAAAGGATGCTCTTGACTACGGTACCGCCACCGATAACGCAACCGGCAGACACGATGGAGTCGATAGCTGCACCCTGGTGGGCTTCGGTATCGCCTGCGAAGAATCGTGCAGGAGGCTGGTTCCAGTTGAAGGTACGGATGGGCCAGTAGTTGTTGTAAAGGTCGAAGGGCGGATTTTCGGAGCAAAGGTCCATGTTTGCTTCGTAGAAGGCGTCGAGGGTACCTACATCGCGCCAGTAACCCTTGGTGCTAGCCTGCTCGCCACGGACGATGTTGGTGTTGAAGTCATAGACGTACACCGGATAGTCGTGGTACAGAGCCGGAATGATATGCTTACCGAAGTCGGTTGCGCCGCTTTCTGCGCCCTTCATCAGTTCGCGAACCAGGAACTTGCTGGTAAAGAGGTAGTTACCCATGGAGGCAAGGCACCAACCCGGACGACCCGGCATTTCCTTGGGGTTCTTGGGCTTTTCTTCGAAGCCGATCATGCGGTTGTCCTGGTCCACTTCGATGATGCCGAATTCGCTTGCTTCCTTTACCGGCACGGGGATTGCTGCGATGGTGAGCAATGCGGCGCGGGACAGGTGGAAGTCGATCATCTGGTTGATGTCCATCTTGTAGATGTGGTCACCACCGAAGATTGCCACCAAGTCCGGACGTTCGTCGGTAATCAGGTTAATGTTCTGGAAAATGGCGTCGGCAGTACCGCGGTACCATTCGTCGCCGGTACGCATCTGTGCGGGAACCAGGTCCACATACTGGTCCAGGCTTGCATTCAGGTTCCAGGCCGCGGAAATATGCTTGTTCAGGGAGTCGGACTTGAACTGGGTCAACACCTTGATCTTGAAGATACCGGAGTTGATGAAGTTGTTCAGTACGAAGTCGATAATGCGGTAGGTGCCGCCGAAATGGACAGCGGGCTTTGCGCGATCGCGGGTGAGGGGCTGCAGACGGCTACCCTGGCCACCGGCCATGATCATGCACAAAATGTTCTTCTGGTGTTCTCTAGAATAAGACCAGCTCATAGTTCCTCAAAAAAGGTAAAGATTAAGTAAAGAAAAAAGTTACACGGCATAATCTATCAAATTTTTGGGAAAATAGTCAAAAAAAAAGCTAAAAAACCTACGGAAAATAAGGGGGATTCCCCCAATTTAATCCCTGGACTTTGCGACAAACTTGTTGTTGTGCACGGATTTCGTGCTGCTATTAGATCTTTTTTTATTATATTTGTTGTATAAAAAATGAACAAAATGTTTTAACAAAAAAAAGGACTGGAATGAAAAAAATGGTTGCTTTATTAGGCGGTGCATTGTTTGCTGTCGGCCTTACTGCCTGCAATTCCACAGGAACTGTTACGGACGCCCGCGATGGCCAGAAGTATAAGACCGTAAAGATCGGCGAATTGGAGTGGATGGCGGAAAACCTCAACTACGAAACCAAGAACAGCTACTGCAGCAACTATAGTGCGGATTCCTGTGCCAAGTATGGTCGCCTTTATAGGTTCTATGAGGCCAGGAATGCCTGTCCGGATGGTTGGCGCTTGCCTTCCAAGGAAGAATGGGTTTCCCTGGAAAATGATAAGACCACCTTTGCGGATCTGAAGTCCATGAAGGGGTGGGATGATGCTTCTGGGAAAGGAACGGGCAAGTCAAAGTTGGACATCTTGCCGTCAGGAGTATTTAGCCGTGGCGTCTTCCACATGAAGGATTCTAGATCAAATCGGCAATTTGCCTATTTCTGGACCGGGACTGTTCAAGAATCCGATAACCTTAGTTATCTAAAAGCGGACGAACGCTATTATGTAACGTCAGTTTCTTTTGGCGATGCAATGAGTGTTCTTGATAGGATTTCTGGTTCTGGAAAGGCGGAAGGATTGTCTGTCCGTTGTGTGAAGGGATCGCCGAAAGTTGCAGAAATCAAGCCGGATGATGCCCTGAAGGCAGGTCAGGAGAATGGTGAACTGAAAGAAGAACGGAAAGAAGAGAATGTAAAACGGAAAGAAGAACCGAAGAAACCTCGTAAGAAGGTTGTTGGTGGTGGCAAACCTCGTGGTAAGGGGGAGCCTAATGCTCCCCAAACTCGTGGTGTGCTGAAACTCCTCTCTGATCAGGCCCGTTCGAGTGACAGAAACATTTCATTGCAGGGAGTGGCGACCCACAACTACGGAAAAATGGTTGATCCCCGTGACGGAAGGGAGTATAAGACTGTCGAAATAGGCGGTAAGACCTGGATGGCCGAAAACCTGAACTATCATATATACGAAGTTTTGGGTAATGAGGTTGCCTCTGGCTTCTGTTTCAACAACGATGAGGATAAGTGCGAAAAGTATGGCCGTCTGTATACGGAATACGCTCTTGATAAGGCTTGCCCCGAGGGTTGGAGAATCCCTGATGAGAAGGATTATTCTTTGTTTATTGGCATGTGGTATCGATATCTTGATACCGAAATTGGAAACTGCGCTATGATGCGTCCGGATAGCTGGACGGAAGCGTATCGCTGCCGTCCGGATGAGCGCATTAGCTTTGGAAGGCGCTTTGATGAACTGGGTTTTGGCGCCCTGGCCGGTGGTGGCTGTGACAACAGCGAAAATGATGAAGGCCTTTGCACATCGTTCTGGTACCGGAAGGCTTGGACGGGGGATATGTATAAAGATTTTTCCTCGTTAAAGATGAGGGTGGATGATTTGAGAGATGATAATGCGCCACTCATTCGCTTTACCTATGCGTCATATGTTCGCTGCGTCAAGAAATAATGACATGTAGGGAGGTTTTCTGCGAAAAAAAAGACTGCCCGTGGCGGAATGATGCGCTTTTTTATGTCTTTTGCAAAAATTCTCTAACCGCGCTGGGATAAATTTTTATACATTTCTAGCGTTCGAAAAACTCGAAAGGGCGAATTGCGCACGGACCTCGTGTTCAGGTCGCCTTAACAATAAACCAAATAGGAGCTCATAATGTCTCTTACTCTGAACGACATCAAGCACCCGAAGATCAAGGCTTGGGTTGAAGAAGTTATCGCAATGT
>JAKSIH010000010.1 GCA_024398935.1 Fibrobacter sp.
TCGACGACTTTGTAGAAGTCGAACTCGGCTTTGTCTGGTCGTAGGACTTGAACCACGCATCACCATCACACTCATACAGAAGGTCTTCGCTCTCCACGAAAACCTTTTCGCCGATGACGCTCATATCGCACTTGTGCTCTTCAAGTTCCTTCAGGTCCTTGACCTCGGTCGGCAACTTTGCCGCCGGGCTAGATGTGGAACTATCATCGCCACAGGCGTTGAGCACAACAGCGAACGGAACAACGCTTACCAGCGCAAAAACTTTCAACAAACCGAACTTCATAAAGTTTTCCTCGTTCTTTTACAACCAAATAGTAGAAAAGAACCAAGCAACTCCCGACCGCACGCAACAACAATTTTCCCTCAAACACCCCACATTTCCCACGCATTTTTAGCCGAATTTTCTATATGTAACACCCTGTTACATATAGGCTGTTTTCAACGCACTCATAGAAAAAGTGTCAACATTTTTAGGGAAGGTCATAATGCAGATCCGTTTTCAAAACTCCCTTAAAAAAGTGTGTTTCAATCACAAATTCTCGCTCTAAAAAGTGTATATTTGTAAAAAAAAACAGGAAAATCATGTTCAAGCGGAAAATTATCAAGTCATTTGAAAGCTGGAAAAATTCCACCGGCAAAAAGAAGGCACTGGTGGTCAAGGGCATGCGCCAGATCGGCAAGACCAGCAGCGTCCTGCAATTCGCCAAGGACAATTACGCGAATGTAGTCTATGTAAACTTCAAGGAAAGGGATTCCGCCAAGAAGGTCTTTGACGGCGACCTGAATGTTGACAGGATGATCATGGACCTTTCCGCCATGCTCCCCGGCACAAGAATGGAACCTTACAAGACGGTGCTCGTTTTTGACGAGGTCCAGGAGTGCGCAAACGCAAGGGCAAGCGTGAAGCCTTTTTGCGAAGACGGGCGGTTCGATGTCATTTGCACGGGCTCGCTCCTTGGTATCAAGGGCTACAACAAAAAAAAGGGCAAGGGAGTCCCTACAGGCTTTGAACATATCATCTACATGAAGCCCATGGACTTCGAGGAATTCCTGTGGGCGAAAGGCGTAGGCGAGAATGTAGTCGACTACCTGAGAGGCTGTTACGAGAGTCGCACCCCGGTAAGCGAGGCGACCCACGCGGCCATGCTCCGCTATTTCAAGGAATACATTTGCGTAGGTGGCCTGCCCTACGTTGTGGACCGCTTCGTTGCCACAGGCGACATGAATGTGGTATATCAGGAACAGCGTGACATTCTTGAGGAATACCGAGATGACTTTGGAAAACATCAGCCCCGCATTAACCGCGTGTTTGATTCAATTCCTAGGCAACTGGCGAAGGAAAACAAGAAGTTCGTCTATTCGGCGCTAGAAAAGAAAGGGCGCTCCGAGCATTACCAGGCGGCAATCCAGTGGCTTTTGGATTGTGGAATCGTGAACCAGTGCAAGAACCTCTCGGCCATAAGCGCTCCCCTGGAAGGAAACTCCGTAGAGAATGTATTCAAGCTTTACATGCAGGATTCCGGCTTGTTCGTCGCCATGCTTGACGAAGGGGCTGCATTCAAAATTCTGTCTGGCGAACTGGGCTTTTACAAAGGGGCCATTTTCGAGAACATTGTCGCAGACTGCTTTTCAAAACAGGACCGACGCCTGTTCTACTTCCACAAGGATTCCGGGCTAGAAATTGACTTTGTCACCATGGTCGGTGGCGAAACGGCTCTTATCGAGGTAAAGGCAACCACCGGCAATACCAAGTCCTCGGACACGGTCCTCAAAAACCCACAATACGAAGTGGATGTCTGCTATAAGCTCTCCGAAAACAATGTGGGAGTTGCCGGGAAAAAGGTCACCCTACCTTACTACATGACCATGTTCCTGAAATAACAGCGCCAACGCAGGAAGGCCGTTGAAGGTCATGTCAATACCACTTTTTCAAGATTTTCTATCTAAAAGTGTGTTTTTTTTCAAAAATTTTGCACCGAACGAAAGATTTTTTATCTAAATCTTGATTTATTTTATACATTTAGACAAGAAATAATCAAAATAGAGTCTAAATCTATGAAAATTATCGGAAGAAAAAGGGAAATTCGGGAACTTGACCATTATGTGGAAACCGACAAGTCGGAGTTCATCGTCGTCTATGGCAGGCGTCGCGTAGGCAAGACTTTTTTAATCCGCGAATATTTCAACAACGAATTCGCCTTTCAGGTGACGGGCATCCACGACGGTTCCAAGGAAATGCAGCTGGCGAATTTTGGCATGGCCCTAGGCAAGTATTTCGGAACCCGAAACCTCCCCAGAACATGGCTGGACGCCTTCTCCATGTTGCAAAAGGGGCTTGACGAGCTGAAGACCGAAGGCAAAAAAATTGTTTTTATCGACGAAATGCCTTGGATGGAAACCCAGAAATCTGATTTCCTGCGGGCATTCGAAGTTTTCTGGAACGGTTACGCCGCGTGGACTCACGACATTTTGCTTATCGTGTGTGGATCCGCCACCACATGGCTTACAGACAACATCCTGAATAACATCGGCGGGCTCTACAACCGCTGCACAGGCCGCCTATTCCTAAAGCCGTTCTCGCTGGGCGAAACGGAGGAATACCTGAAAGACCGGAACATTCTCTGGAGCCGTTACGACATCATTGAACTTTACATGGTCATGGGCGGCATTCCCTTTTACCTGAGCCAGCTGGATCAATCCATGACCCTTG
Source organism: Fibrobacter sp. (assembly GCA_024398935.1). Classification (GTDB taxonomy): domain Bacteria; phylum Fibrobacterota; class Fibrobacteria; order Fibrobacterales; family Fibrobacteraceae; genus Fibrobacter. Next base: position 2,711 of record JAKSIH010000010.1, read on the forward strand.
CTAAAAATATCGATGATATATTTTTCAAGGAAAGGGGAAAACTTTGGAATGAGTTTAACAATTTATATGTAACACTGTTTAAGAATGCTGACGCGCACATAAAAGTCGCAGAGGCACTTGCCTCAAAAAAAATGGGCCTTACGAAATCCGAAATTTCAGAACTTACGGGACTGCCCTGCAACGGAACGCTTACCAAAATTTTGGACAACCTGGAAGGTTCCGGCTTCGTCCGTTCCTATGTGTATTTCGGCAACAAGAAAAAGGAGACCACCTATCAGCTTGCCGATTTCTACACCCTATTCTATTATCGTTTTCTGAAGGACTCCAAGCGCGATGAAAATTACTGGGAAAATTCCCTGGACAACCCGTCAAGGCTTGCATGGGCAGGGTATTCCTTTGAGCAGGTTTGCAAGGACCACCTTTCCGCCATTCGGAAAAAACTGGGAATTTCGGGAGTGCTTTGCGAGCATTCGTCGTGGTTCAGCAAGGGGGATGCCGATTCCGGCGAAGTCCGGCGAGGTTGCCAGATAGACCTCGTCATCGACAGGCGCGACAGGGTCATCAACATCTGCGAAATGAAGTTCAGCCGCAATGAATACGTCATCGACAAGGATTACGACATGAATCTTCGCCATAAGATTGGGCAGTTTCAGCGAGAAACAAAGACCAGGAAGGCCATCCAGCTGACTTTTGTAAGCCCGTACGGGCTGAAGCGCGGAATGTATTCCAGCACGGCCCAGTCTGAAGTCACTGCAGAAGACCTTTTTTCGAGCGATTCGTAACTCGTTATCTCGCATAATGTTACACGAACCCGCATTTTATTTTTACTATCTTTCACCCGTATATTTTTCAACTAGCGGACCCGTGTAGAAAACTGCGCCGTTTTGCGTAAGGATCTTGCGTCCGCACAGCCAGAAGGATCATTATGGAAGCTTTAACCGCTTTTCTTGATACCATCGATGGCTATGTCTGGGGCATTCCCCTCATTGTCGTCATTCTTTTTGTAGGCCTCCTCCTCACAGTCCGTTTGGGCTGCCTCCAGGTGGTGAACCTCCCCAACGCCCTGCGTTACATGCTCCACAACGAAAAGGGCGGCCAGGGCGAAGTCTCCAGCTTTGGCGCACTTTGCACGGCCCTTGCCGCTACCATCGGTACCGGTAACATCGTGGGTGTGGCCACCGCCATCGGCACCGGCGGACCCGGCGCTCTCTTCTGGATGGAAGTGGCAGCATTCTTCGGAATGGCCACCAAGTACGCCGAAGGCGTTCTGGCCGTAAAGTACCGCAAGATGGATTCCGATGGCAAGGTTCTGGGTGGCCCCTTCTTCTACATCGAAACAGGCCTTAAGGAACGCTTCGGCTGGAACATGAAGTGGCTTGCAGTGCTCTTCGCTATTTTTGGCGTCTGCGCAGGCGTCATGGGCATCGGCACCATCACCCAGGTGAACGGCATTACCAGCGCCATGGCCCGCCTTACCCCTAACGCAGCTGAATTCGTGAACATCGGCGGCAACTCCGTGAGCGTCACCACCGCCATCGCAGGCGTGCTGGTCACCGCATTCTCCGCCTTCGTGATTATCGGCGGCCTGAAGCGTATCGCCAAGGTTTCCACCTACATCGTGCCCGTCATGGCAATTCTCTACATTCTCGCCTGCATGCTGCTTCTCATGATGAACTTCGCCGCAATCCCCGAAGCAGTCCAGACCATCGTCCGTGCAGCATTCAACCCAAACGCCGTGACCGGCGGTGTGGTAGGCACCATCTTTATCGCCATGCAGAAGGGTATCGCCCGCGGTATCTTCAGTAACGAAGCAGGCCTCGGTTCCGCTCCCATTGCAGCCGCTGCCGCAAAGACCAACGAACCGGTCCGTCAGGGTCTGGTCTGCATGACCGGTACCTTCTTCGACACCATCATCATTTGTACCATGACCGGCCTTGCCATCGTGGTTTCTGGCGCTTGGGATCCGAAGCTGGGTCTCGAAGGCGTGAACATCACCATGGAAGCCTTCTCCCGCGGCCTCGCCTTCTTCCCCGGTGGCGCAACCATCGCTCCTTACTTCCTGGCAGTCGCCCTGGTGTTCTTTGCATTCACCACCATTCTCGGCTGGGCCTACTATTCTGAAAAGTGCCTGCAGTACCTGATTGGCGGCAAGAAGAAGGGCGCCATCCTCGCCTACCGCTGGATTTACGTGGCTGCAATCTTCGTCGGTCCCTACCTGACCGTAAGCGCCGTGTGGACCTGCGCCGACATCTTCAACGGCCTCATGGCATTCCCCAACCTGGTTGCCCTGATTCTTTTGAGCGGCATTGTGGCTCTCGAAACCAAGAGCTTCCTGGACCGCCTGCGCAACGGCCAGGTGGGCGAATAATTTTTTGAAATCCGCGGGAATTCTATTCCACCGAATAGCCGGACTTTTTTTGCAAGAAACAGATGGTCACAAGCCATCTGTTTTTTATGCGCATAGAGGATTATATGTACCTATTATCCATAGACACAGGTTGTAAAAAATAATATACTTTTACTCTTATAAAGTACACTTCTATTAGGTAATGTTTGAAGCCGTCTATGCGAAAAAATTTTACATCTTTTCTGCTTCTATTTTTTGCGCTTTGTGCATCACTTTATGCATCCAGTCAAAGTTACAGCCAGAATGTTAGGCATCATGTCATCCTGTCCGTCGACAATGCCGGCTGCAACAGCTGGAACACCAGTTCCGAAGTTGTCGAGGCTCTAGGCAAGGCCATTCTGAAAGAAAAACTTGTTGATGGGGAATATCCCCTTTTTTCAGATAACGACTACCTTTCCTTTGTAGGATTCGCCCTTGACGCGTTTTCGGAAATAGACCAGTTCGTCAGGCACAAGCGCCCCATTTACGACAGCTCCTTTAGCAGGATAATGCTCAACAAATATCTACGACAGGATTATCCAGACTCAGCAAACAATGTCAATATCGGGAAATATCCATTCTCCCTGGTATCCATCGCCAAGCCCTACACTCTAAAGGCTTTAAAAAATTCTAACGTCAAGGTCAACCGCACCTTCATTGTCCAGGTAACGGACCATCATTACAACGGTGGCGATTTTTACGACGAGCTGAATTCCCTCAATGAAAAAAGGCGCAATGCCGAAAAACCGGACGGGGAAAAAATTGACATTCAGAGTCTGAATCTTGAGAAAATCCTCAAGGACAGCTACAATGTCGAGCAGAACTACTTTTTCCGCTGGATAAAGACCTACAGCATCATGCACAACAACAAGAGAACCCCCAAGGGCTATGTCGAAGTCTACGAAGCGGTTCCTCTCCAAAAGAATTTCACACTTCCCGCAGCCGTGGACTACCCGGAACGGGTAACTGCCCAGAGGCTCCGGTCGGGGGACTATGTCGTAAAAATTCCCGTGCGTCCCCGTGAAAATAATGGCTACGAAGTCCAGAAGATTGAATTCACTCTTGGTGACGAGGTCAAGACCATCCAGGGAAACCATAGCGACACTGTCGTATTCAACCTGGCAAAAAACAACTCCGCCAGGTCTATTTCTGTCCGGGCGTGGATACGGCTGGTCGACGGCTTTTACAACGCAACCGTCATGTCTCCCGAGCCGGAAGCTCCTCTAGAACTGGGGCGGGACGGCCTTAACCGCACCATTCAAATTGAACGGGAAGGAAATGCGCAAATTCTATTTTTCAGCCTTCCCACCTGGCTATGGCCTAAGTTTATCGAAAGCCAGTACGAGGCAGCCGCGGTCATGACCGCCCTGCTGATCGTCGCCCTAGTAATCCTTGTCATCCTGTTCCTCATCTGGTTCGTGCGGCATAAAGTTTTCTTCACCCCGGATGTTGACCGTTTTAAAATAGTGAGAAAGAAGAAATGAGTACCGTTAACTTGAACAAGAAAAATCGCCTAGAGAAGCAAGACATCCAGGTGATCAATGAAAGACTTTCTCTTGAAGTGCCTCAGGAAAAGGCTGGATTATTTGGAGCCCTTTTCGGCAAGTTAAAAGCCATTGCCGGTCACTACGAAATTTCAGTAAGGGTCAATGAGCACAGCCAGCTTGTATTCAAGAAATCCCCCATCGTTTTCAGTGACAACGGAGAATACAAGTCCACCTTGGAACTGGATCTAAGCGGGAATGACACCACCATCCCCGTGTCCCTGTATTTTGACCCCAACATCATCGAAGACTGTCGCGAAAAACTGGATACAAATCGCCAGTACACCCTGAACTACAGCATCGTACTGAGCAACGCCGATGATAAAACCGAAAAGGTGATTTCTGAAATCGACGGAAAGCCTCTGTCCCTGGATGTTGAGCTGGAAAAGTTCAATTCCGAACCTGTGTTTGAAATTGCATGGAAAGGCAACGCAAATACAAAAAAAATCAAGTACACGGCATCCACGGAAAATGAAGTCGTGGGAGAACTTTACGTAAGGCACAATTCCTCGATGTTGTGCGCACCGGCAATTACCAATTTCACTTTCGACGTGGAAACTGCAAAAAAGGGTTCTGGCAACGCCTTTGAGACCATCAGCGAAAAAATCTACAACATCGACAAGCCCAGTTCCTTCACCTTGAATCCCGGTGAAGACGGAAGATTGTTCGAACTTCGATGGGATCACCAGCCAACCAGGAATCCCTTCACCGAAGGGAAAACCGAATGCGAATATTTCATCGAGGTGCAGTACAAGAAGGGATTGGGCCAGAAGCAGCACCAAATTCTCCAGGATAAGGGCATTACCCTTCTAGGAAACAAAACCCTGACAGAAAGTGACTGCTATGTCGAATTGGGAAACAAGCGCCTTAGCATCAACCATTCGAGATTGAAGTTCTCTCCTATTGAACGCCTCGGAGACAACGCCTTTGGCGAAGAGTCCAGACAGGCCCTCAGGTGGGTTTTCGAAAATCTTGCCCAGGTCGAAGATCCCGAGCACCCTGATGCGTCGGTTCTTCTGTGGAATCTCGGTGCGTCCATTTCCATCCGTGAGGAAGACCGGAAACGTATCAAGCTGAGAGATTCCGGGAAGTCCATTGAAGACATCCTGAAGTTTACCGATGAAAACGGGAACGACCTTGACCTGGGTTCCATAACCCGGAGGCTTGATTACCGGGATCCAAAATTTGTCATGCAGATTGCAGTCCGGCCCAAGGACTTTGAAGACATTGAGATTGCGGAAAAGACCTCCGAAGTCAAGGTTAAAATCGAATTGCGCTACAACCTGCTTGTGGACAAGGACGGCGATTACAGCAGCAGTCTACCCGAGGGGCAAAAGCAGCAGGTGTCCACCGTGGAATTTTCCCTAATGATGAAGCCCTGCGCTCAGTGGCTCAGCATCGACTTTGGAACATCCGCAGTTGTTGCCAACTACGAACAGAGGACATCCAGCCAGAGCGGCCTCATCGACCTGAAATCCATAAAGGACGACATCCTAAAGAAATCCTTCAAAGGCGACCGTACTGGCAAAAAGAGCAAGAATGACGATGAAGAGAAATATTTCATCAATTCCATGGTATGTTTCAACAAAGTGGGTGATCGCAGCCGGAGCTTCGATGACATAGATGACGACCAGTCTATTGACAAGCAGTCCTACGACAAATATGAGAAACTATCCCTATGGTTTTCGCCTTCTGCCGGTGAACTCTACGAGACCCAGGATTGCGCCCAGTTACCCTGTCTGAAGATGCTCATGGGCTACGAAAAACTGCCCAAGCTGTTCAACGATACAGAAGCAGCCAACATCAGCTACGGCATCCACGCCGAAAACAACAAAATCAAGGAAGTTTCTTTATTGGAACGAGACCCCAGTAAGAATCCCCTGATCCTGATTTCCAATATCTTTGACCAGGTATACCGTCAGCTATTCCACTACTATATCCGTAGAGGCAAAAGCACCGGCGATATCAACAAGCTGGTCCTGTCCGTTCCCAACACTTATACACCAGTCCAGATCGAGTCTCTCAAGAAGACCGCCAAGGACGCCATTCCCACGGTGTATCCTGAATATCTCAGCATCGTTAGCGAATCAGACGCCGTGGCCTACTACTACATCGCAAACAGAAGATTCTTCTCGAAGACCGATGGCATCGTTTCCAAGGAAGTTGAAAACATCCTAATCTACGATATGGGTGCAGGAACTTTGGACCTGACCTACCTGAGCAACAAGTCCAGCAGAAACAACCAGGAAATCAATATCATCGGGAAGGTAGGCATCCCCAAGGCCGGCAACTACCTGGACTATGTGCTGGCAAGAATCTTCATCGAAAGCGAAATGAACCGTCGCGATGAAAACGGGATTGAAATTTACACAGCCACCGACAAGGCAAAAATGTGGAAGCTGGTGGATCTCGACAAGAATGCGTCCTCCCCTCTCCAGGAAGATAGGGATAACTTGAGGAACTATATCCGCAACGAGCTAAAGCCCGTCATTGCAGCAGGTGACGAATCCAGGCCCTGTCCCGAATTCACACAGGAGTTCAGCATCGGCCTGTCCATACATCATCCCAAGGGAACGATGACCGTAGCAGATTACGCCGACAACGACAGTTTCCGCAATTACATCCAGGACATTTCCAACAGGATTATCGACAACCTGTTCGCGACCATCGCTGCAGAGAGTGGCAAAATCGCCATTGACACTGTTCTTTTCTCCGGCCGAAGTTCCTCCATGAAGCAAGTCCAGAGGGCTGTCGAAAGCAAGGTCAGGACAATCTCCGAAGCACCCGACTCCATCGCCTTTGCAGACATCATCAACAACAAGCTGGTAAAGAGTGTCGATCAAATCGAAAACGGAGATACGTCCATCCTGAAAAAAATCGTTACCGAAGGATCCCTTGCCTTTGCCAAGCGTTCCAACAACGAAGGCTACACGCTAAAGCAGAAGCCCTTCTACGCGATTTACGGCGTTATTGTCCGGGATACCGAAGACCAGATTGAGTGGATCCCGCTTTTAACACCCACTGATGAAATTAAAAGCACCTATTCCAACGAATACGAATTTTCTGCAGATGTGGTCTCCAGGCTCCATACCCTGTACTTTGTACAGACCTACAGTTCTCACCCGAAAAAGGATTTTGAAGACTGGCTTTTAAACGGCAACGAGGACCACATGGATTCCACGACCATTCTGAAGGAACACGCCTGTGATGCCGAAGATGGCGATTTAACGGTATCCGCAAGTTTCACCCCCAATAGCCCCCGTCAGCTTCGCCTGACCATCGGTGCCAACGAGATTAACCTGAATACCCGTCAGGACTTTGACAGCGTCATTCTCCGCCGCAGCCTCTGGCCGGTCATTTTCAGCAACAACTAAAAAAGTTTAAAATAAAAGCGAGTAAAACATGAAAAAGATTCTACTGATTTCCGCCCTGCTTATGAGCCAGATGGCATTCGCAGCAAAAGACAGCGCAACCGTCCCTTCTCCGGAAAACAATCAGACGGTCGCCGCTGCGGAAAATGCACCCGCCGACACCACGAAACCCATTTTCGAATCCGGCGATACGGTCTATATCAAGAAGGCCATGGAAGCCACCGACAAGATGATTACCGCTGGCCAAAACCTTGTGGAGTACGCAAACAAGGCCGCAACTGCAGCCGATTCCGCCGCAGCAAAACAGGATCAGAAAAAGGCAAAGCAAACAGCAAGTGCAGCAAGTGCCGCCGCAGATTCCGTGAAAAAAATTCTTAGCGATGTAGACTCCGCCATTGCAAATACGGAGCAGTACGCAGAATTCAAGACCGTAGTAGACGAAATCAAGAAGGCTAAAGAAAAGGCAAATAAAGTCGTTGAAAAGGCTAAAGAAACCTCCACAAAGAAAAACGGAAAACCTGAAGCAAAAGATGCAGCTAAGGCGACTAGAGACGCTGCAGAATCTGTAGCAAAGGCCGTGAACGAAGCAAAGGGCAAGGCCGAGGAAATCAAAAAAACGGCCAATGCAGCGCTGGAAAACGCAAGTGCCGCCGCTCGCAAAATGAATAAAGAACAGAACAGCGAGGCCCCCTCTGCAGCAGCAGCAACAGAAGACCCTTCAAAATTAGACAAGACCATTTTGCTGATTGCTCTCGGCTCCTCCTTAGTGGTAATCATCGTTCTCGTCCTGTTACTCATCCGATCTTCAAACAAATCTTCCGCAAGACGGCCTGTGGCATCTCAAGTCAAAAACCCGCAGGTTCCCGCCAACGGCAATGCAAAACCTCAAGTCCCTGCGGAAGATTCCGCAAACCGCAAACTTCTCAACGAACTCAGCGAGGAAAAGAAAAAGTTCCAGAAACTTCTGGAAGAAAAGAGCGCTACCGAAAACGAACTGATTGAAACCAGAAACCGCTGCAATTCTACGGCCAACAAATGCAGGGAAGCGGAAAACCGTAGCGAGCAACTCCTGCAGGAAGTGAACAAGGCACAAAAACAGTACGAGGATCTGCAATCATCCTTCAAGGAAACCCTTGAAAATGAAAGAAAGCAGGTCACCCAGGAATACCAGGGGCAAATCACGGAATACAAGACCCAGCTTTCCAAGGCAGCCTCTATATTAAATAGCTACAAGCAGTCCTTTGTAAATCAGCTCCGCAAGGAATTCGACGCTTTGGCACCCCTCATCGAAAGCACCTACAACCAGACCAACAATTACGACGAAAACAGCGGCGCCGCACAGATGTCCTATTACCTTTTCAACGGATTTAAGAAAGCCAGGGAATATTTTGAAAGCCTCTGCAACCAGAGCAACCTTCATCTCCCCAACATGAAAGCGCTACTCGTGGAAGACGCCACTACCAATTGGCTTTCCCTGCACGGCTGGGTCAACTATTCCTCCATGCTGAGCGCCTATTGCCACATTCCTAACATCAGCAACTTCACCAAGAACCGTTTTGAGGAAAATCCCTCCAGTCCTCTTCCGGACATTAGCGCCGCCCTGGAAGATTCCTGCATCGACAGTACCACCATCGCATTGATCCAGGCCCATGTCAACAACATCCTTGGAGCCCTGGACATCACCCTGCTTGTTCCCAATGTACTGGTAGATAAATTTGAGGAAAGCCATCACGAGCCAGCCGAAAAGCCCACGTCCCGCCTTAAGCAGATTTCCAAGGACACTATCAGCCCCCGCGATTGCGTAAATGTCATCGAAGACTTTAGGCAGGTCGGATATATCATGGGGAGCAGCGAACAGAAAATCACCGTGGTAGGCGGCTAATATGAAACAGACGGTCATATATATCGACAACCGTGTAGACCATGTTGTGGATTTTGAGAACAATAGAACTGAAACCCACACCTATGTAATAAAATCCAACAACGAAGATTCCCAGGAAATTTTCCGTTTCTATTCCTGCGAAAACGACAACCACCTTATCCTGCAGGAGAATTTACCGCAGGCAACAGAAGTGATCGTCAAGGAAATTCAGAAAGAACGAGAAAATTCCTATGTCATCACCCTGGAGCAGGCCGATAAAAACGACAAGTTCGACAAGGAAATCTGTTGCGATTCCATCAAGTATCTTTCCAAGAAAGACAACAGAGGAAAGCGATATTGGCTTGTCCAGATAAACCGTGAAAACCGCAACCAGGAAGACGATCTAGAAATCACCTTCAAGTACAGCAGCAACCGTACCGACAGTCATACCGTACGGTTCTACATCGTTCCCGCCGAACAGATCTGCGATACCGTCCTGGACTTCGGTTCCGAGGCGTCCCAAATGGCGCAGAGCCGTCGATCCGACACCTGGACCATCAACTCGCTGACCGAAATCTTTGAAAACATGTTCCAGATTATCAAGGGTCGCGAACTGAACGATGACGAAGATGTCGACAATTACGACCAGTGCGACGCGGGAAACCGTCGGCTTTTCAGGTCCATATTCTACGCCAAGAAAAAAATTTCTCCCGATGAAGAAAGTACGAATTCTGTCGTTCCTACCTACGAAAGCCAGAATTCTGTTCTCAACATTTTAACAACTGCGGAAGAAGCCCAAGCCATCTTGCGTCCGGAGAATGAAACCCAGAAATTCATTCTTTTGCCAAACATCAAGCTAGCCCATTTCGGGGGCATCGCCCAACCTAAGATCAACAGGCAGCGCATTGCGGACTATAGGGATAATTATTTCTACAGGGCAAGCCTTAACAATTTCATATTGAGCGCCTTTAGCTCGGCAAATGTTTCGTACAGCAACATTTCTGCACTGACCATCCATGTACTGATGCCCAATGTATACGATCAGTACGCCATCTTCAAGAACCTTAACAATCTCCGCAAGGATATCCGGGAAATCATAGCAAGCAACCCCAGGATCAATGCAAGAATCAGGCATTTCGAAGTAGCCACCATTTCGGAAAGTGACGCCTCCCTGCTCGGGGCTCTCGGCACTCTCGAAAGCGAGCGAAGGCTGCAGAATGGCAAATACCTAATTCTTGACGCCGGTAAAGGAACCCTGGACTATTCCGTCATTGATGTCAACTCCAACCGTCAGGACCGTTACCACAGCATTTACCGGGGAGGTATCATTGGAGCAGGCAACGTCCTTACGACAGCCTATACCATGGCTTTACTCCATGACTTTGCCGAAGATTGCAAACTGCCCCGTCTGTCCGAACGAGAACTGGTTCTTCTCATGATGAAGAACATTCTTGGTATTAACAACAATTCCGCCGAAGCCGGCGACATCTCGCTACTGAGTAAACTGACCAAGGCAACGGAATCTTACAAGGCGGCAATTTCATCTACGGAATACACGGGCAATCTCGCCATTTCTGAGCCAAGCCACCTTGAATCCGAAAAAGACCTTAGCCTAAGCCAGTTCGTTGAATATGTAAAGAAGCATGTCGACGAAAGCAAGCTTTCCTACAAGGCTCTTTCACAAGCAGCAGAACGATATATCCAGAGCGCAGTCAACCTCATATGCGACAAAGTGCTGGAAAATCTCCAGGAGGTTCTTCCCCATCTTTCGGATAATCAACACCACAGGGAAAACACTCCACCTGTTGACGGAGTTCTCTTTTCAGGACGCGGCTTCAAGCTAAAGCAGTTTAAGGACACCATGCTTAAGCAACTTCTCCAGAAGAACTTGATCAGAAGCGAAGACTGCAACATTTCCTATCTGGGCACGCACACCGCCGCAAACGAAAAGAATATCTGTCTCTATGTGAGCCCCATCCTCAACAAGGGGCAGTATGACAGTTTCCGAGCATCCATGTTCCACAAGACACGGAAACAGGGAACCATCGCAAGCCAGAACGAAAGTCTTCTGACAGGCATTTCGAAAAAAATCAGCGGGTGGTTCAGCAAGACTCCAAAAGAATCGGGCACATCGTTCTTTGACACCCTAAGCATCCTGCAGTCAAAAGGCGACTTTAACGATGATTACCTGTCCATGTCCCGGTATATGGCCTATGGCGTTGAAGTAAACATCCAAAGCCTGGATGACCGAGTTATTATCGGAGGAACCAAGTACAAGCCCGATGTCTTAAGCCAGCAGACCATTTTCTTTACATCCGACAAAATTGTCATGCGAAGCGAAAGAGGTGACGTCAAGAACATTCTGCCTGACGAGATAAACCTGACCACATCCTCCCTGGTCATCCCCACGCTATTTCCCATTATCGACAGGAATGTAGATCGTGAAAACCTCATCAGCAGTTTCTGCGAAATGCTGACCTACGACAGAAGGGAGAATCACGAAACCTGTTCCACGGAAACAAGGCCCGGACCAGACACAAGCGAGCCTATCGAAGTAGAAAAACCTTCTTCTACGGTAGCTCTTCCCGGCAATGAATCCTACAACGACATTGACGAATTGCTAAAAGACCTAGACAGTCAAAAGTAGTCGCAGGGAGGTCTCGACACATGCAAACATTCTTAATCCAGCATTCCACCTGGGCCCTGGCAGCCATTGTTCTATTGGCGCTAGGCCTCGGCATTTTAGCCTTTCTATACTACAGGACGCGAAAGGAACTCACTGAGAATGAGAAAAAAGCAGCCAAAATCGTGGAGCTTGAAAAGCAGCTACAAAAGTACAACATCCTGCTCACCCAAATGAGGCCTTTCTACGAACGGGAGAAGAACAACGAGGCGTTTTCCCGCAACATTCTGGAAGCCCTTGAAAAAAGTGCGGATAAGGTCATACAACCCGACTGCGAAGACATTCCCTGCCTGAAAAGCATCCAGGAAATCCTTCAAAGTATTTCTGGGCTGATCTATTCCACACAGAAAGTCGGGCTTATCAACGAGGGCTGTCGCAAAATGAACGAAGTTCTTGCGAAAGCCCAGAAAAGGGCGGAAATCGTTCAGCTACTCCGCAGGGAAGTAATCAACCCGACTCATGACAAGCTCAAGAGCAACAGGAGTGTCCAATGGCGTCAGGAGACGCTTGCAGATATTATCGACGCCTATTTCAAGGTGGAAGACGGCATCTGTTCGCTCTACGAAGCCTATCCGGATCCGTTCGACATCCAGCTGGATATCCTGCGCGGAAAACTGAAATTGGCAGAAGCCGAAAGCATGGCTACCGAAGTTACGGGCCTGCTCAAGGATAACGAGGAATGGTCCATAAAGCTTAACGCCATCCTGCAGGATTTAAACTTGTCCAAGGAACGCGTATTCCTCCTGCGCGGAAAGAAATTCATTGTCGAAAGCAAATAAACATGAAAAATAGAAAGTCCCTCCTGAAAGTTATTTTCCTTACACTTTTTGTTGGATTACTGTGGTTTATCATCCAGCAAGTGTCATTTAGCTTTGGCCTTTTGAGCGGTTTAATGCTGCTCTTAAGTTTTCCAGTTGTCTATGGATTCATAAAGGCATCAAGAAACAAAGCAAATAACATTACCATCATAAGCAGGGACTACGCGTTCGGGGGCGCGCTTCTCATTCTCGTTTTCGGCGGTTTGTCCATATACACCCTGAACAACTATTTTTCGCCTAAGGAAAAAATCTACACCAACGCAGACCACCATGTCATCCGCATTGACGGAATTGATTTGGCCTCTCCCGAAGGTTTCGTCATTTCCGGCAACAACAACAAGGCCCTTTTCGATGGGGACGCAACCGTTGGAGAACTAAAGATTGTCAAGGCAACTGAAGATTCAGTCTATCTCGAATCTCAGGGCGGCTTCCAGCAGGCAATCTATAAGGAATTCTACGGCCAGGACAAACTAGATTCCCTAAAGCTTTTGAATGCAAGTCAGCTGATATCCTTCAAGGACACGCTGTACATGAAAACAAGAAAGGGTGTCTATACCTTCGAAGCCCATTACGACGACCAGGACACCATGCGGTATAAGCTGAACGGCAAGGAATCCAGCATCAAGGAATTTATTTCCTACGGCAGTTCCATGTCTTCCCTCCTGTCTGGCCTAGACATCGATTCCCTGAATGTTAACGTGGATGGCCTAGTTCTTGTCCGGCCGAAAGTCATTCCCGGCACAGCAAAGGATGACCGCCGAAAAAACTATCCCGCAGACTCCTTCGCCGTAGAAATCCTGAGCAATCATCCGGGGGTACATTCCTCCGCAGACAACGTTGTTCTTGAACTTTCCAACGACGGAAACACATGGCTTCCCGTTACAGGTCGAAACGAAGTCATCGCTGTTAAAAGAGGTGATTTTTTCAGCATCGGTCTAGGCAATCACAAGACGCGCTCCATCAAGTTCGACGCTACCGACAACAAGATTCTTTTCAGAATGCCCATGATGCGCTATCTGTCCCCTTCCGCCGAGAGGGCAGACAACGTCGTTCTTTTAACCCAGTCCCTAAATCTTGACTCAAGCAAGGTGGACTCCGCCTACAACCAGCTGTCGGAAAACATCATCCTGTTCGACATATTCAACCATTCCGACAACATCAACAGGATTCGCCCCAAGCAGCTAGCGTATACGACAGGCGCCACAGATACAAAATTTTCCGTCGATGTCTACGATTACCGTAGCGGCAAGCGTGAAGGAAATGTAAATGGCAACGCCGTCATCCAGAACAAGGCAACGCCTAGCCCTATACCCAACACTCTTTCACTTGAAAATCCAAAGATATCCTCGTGGATAGTCTCCCTCTACGACTTAAAGGCAAACAGTCCTTACCAGGTTTCTAGCATCAAGCTGAAAATCATGCTGTTCGCCATTGCCCTCGCCTTGCTTCTGCTGTTCGGCTCCCTAGGGTTTAATAGCTACAACAAGGCAAGACGCCCCATGTTCTCTGCCGCGGAATTTTTCCTCTACATGGTCACCATCTACTTTGTCACCCTGAGATGGTTCCTTCTATGGCGGGCATCCGTATTCCCTCCCGTCACAGGCGTTTCATGGTTTGAATTCAACGGGCTTTTCCAAAAGACATCGAACCTTACCTATTTCAACTTCATTCTCATCGTATTCGTAGCAGTCATTTTTGCGATAAAAGCCTGGCTGATCTCTAGCGACATAAGGAACAACAAGCTTACATTTTTTAAAGGGTTAAACTTCGACAACACTGACGAAAGAAGATACAGGGACAGGACTTTCTTCAAATGCAAGGAAGGGAAAAGTTTAGCACTTGCCCTGGTGGCTACAATCGCAGGAACAATATACAGTTTCTTTTGCGGCATGACCTGGATAAAAATCCTAATGCCGATCCTGCTTTACTTTGTGGGAGTGATTACCGTTCACACCTTCCTGAGCAAGCCCTACAACACAGACTATATCAACGACAGCGAACACGACAAGGAAAAATCCAACAAGGCCTTTTGGGGGGACATTTTCATCGCCCTAGGCGTTTCCGGAATACTGCTAAAACAAGATGCCGGCTACGGCATTCTATTCTTCACATTCAGCATGCTGTGGCTCGCCTGGGAATTTGTGGATTACCTGCGGTGCGGCGGAAACGGGGTAAACTGGGAAAAGAACAAGCTGGGAAAAGTGATTCTCCTTGCCCTAATCGCCGGTCTAGGAATCCTTATCATTTTCTACAAGGAAGCCATAGCCTTTGTGGCTAACGGTAAGGATGTCTCCGAAAATATTTCTGTATTAATTACCCTGGGTGCAATCGGCGCAGCCCTCTCATTAGCCATTTTCATTGCCAAATACGGTTTCAGTTACTTAAAAAAGCCCCGAAAGCTAGTCTTCATCGTCATAGGGGTTTCGATTGCCGTTATGGTTGTCGGTGGCGTATGGTTTAATCACCACATAAAAACAGACGCGGTCCATACGGCCCAGCGAATCAATGTTCATGTCAAGGACGCTAGCCAGGGCCTCGAAGAAATCGACAACATAAAGACCCAGCGGCTCTATATGCAGACCGCCCTGAATCACATGATTATGGGCGAATACCGCGACCGCGGCAAGAATATCAATCTTGTGGGAGAAGACGGAGTAGGCTATTTCAAGATGCAGCCCCACTCCAAGATTGGCGCCATGTGGGGAGCACAGCTTTCCGACATTTCCCTGGTGCGCTATCTGATTGCAGAGCACTCACACTACCTTGGTCCTATTTTAATTGCGATCTTCGCCCTGCTCACCTTTGTTGGAGCCGCAGTACCGAAGCACCATCGTTTTGCCAGATACCTGCTGATACAGATTCCGCTCCTACTGACCATTCAGTCCCTGCTGATATGGATGGCCAATACCCAGCGGTTCATTTTCCTGGGGCAGGACTTTCCCATGGTGAGCATCAATTCCACCCTGGCAATCGCCTTCTACTTCAGTCTAGTTACCATCTGGCTGTTCGCATTATTTTATGAAATGCGAACCCAGAATTCCATTCAGAATAACAAGTTCTTCTCCAAGCCGAGCGAACACAAGTTCGGCCTTGCAGACCAGGGACTCGCAGAAGCCTACTCCTTCATTATTATCCTGATGGGCCTTATATTCGCCGCATACTTCCTCGAAAAACCCAAGGGCGACTACAACACCTTCGATGCAACCAGGGCCATGGAATCTGTTGAAAGGCAGATTAACCAGGATGACGAAAATTTGGGTTGCGCAGAGACAAAAATCATACAAACCGAAGAACTTGAGGATGAGGAGCACGAAAAACAGGAAGCCGACGGAATCGCCCTAAACGCTCTCCTGGCAGCCTATCAGAAAGGCACCCTGGATGACGACACCACCAGGCACCTATTAACTTCCATGGATTCAAAAGCCCTAGAAACATTCATCCTGCAATTCAATGACGCCATTAAAGACAGGCACCCCTTCTATTACGACAGTACCCAAAAGGTTTCAAGTACCGATAGTCACAAGTTGGGCAAGCTCCTCTGGAAGCGTTTCGTCACGAAGGACGTAAAGCAGAACAATTCCAAGAATGTCATCTACGCTCGACTCAAGCAAGACCCTTGTAGCGAAAACAAGCTTGTTGAAATTCACATCAACAATAGGTACTACAACCAGCAGCTTCCTAAAATGAACAAGGATCTCTGGAAAGGTTCAATCCTTTCGCAGAATCACCTTCCCAAAAATCGCGACCGTAATTTCTCAATCGGCGAAGCCAACATAAAGATGCTTCCCGGTTCCTGGATGCGTTCCGGAAGGGAAACCCCCTTAGTCTCCGGAAAGGCAACCCTCCATGGCGAAGGCCAGGTTTTACAGCTTGCAAGGAATACCTTAAACGAAACCGCTCAGCTGTTGCCCAACATGAGCATCAGCGGAGTAGACAATTCCAGGCTTGCGCCGGTCAGCTTTGCCGCCCGCAACGTCACCATAAACGGTGTGCAGACCTTTATCTACCCCATGGGTTCCAGTTTCTACTGGATGCGAAACCTGGCCGAGGAAGCCAGCGCAAGAATAAATGTCCCTAGCGACAACAGCAAGGACTCTGTTATCCATGACCTGGAAACAACCATATCCACGACTTTAACTAAAGATATCTATAACATTCTCTCAAAGAAAAAGGACGATATCGATAGGGCCGTGGTTATTGCCAATGGCAATGGCCAGATTGTCGCCATGGTGGATTACAAGAAAAATTACCAGATAAACCCCAATGACATTTCCCGCATCGAAAAAATTCTGGATAGCATACAGATCAACGGTCTCAACGGTTCCTCTACAGAGCGCAAGTTCTTCGGCAATTCAAACCTGATGGCCATTCCTAACGGACCGGGTTCCTCCCAGAAGCCCCTCGTCTGGACGGCTGTCGCCTCGGGAATCAACTACGACTGGGAAAAACTCCAAGTGGATAGTTTCATGGACAATTCACAGGACAAGCCTAAGTCCAAGTTTGAAACGAGGGGCGGCAAATTTGTCATCCGTCAGTTCAACGGTTCCAAGTTCCTTAAGAAACACCCCCTGAGCACCTTGCAGGGTGATGAAAACAAAGGCAACACCTTTGGTCTCCGGGAGTACATGAAAAATTCCTCCAACGTCTACAATGCATTGATGGCATATCTCGGTTCCTGGCCCAAGGCCCACTACAACGGGAACTTCATGAGTGTCGCCGATACAGTTGACAGGAATACCGCATTTGCAAGAATTAGCGGTTCCATAGCAAAGGATTCCCTATTCCGGGAAAACTTCCCCATCCTGAAAAAGAACGGCGAAAGATTCCGCCTCAACGCCCAACCCGTCGGAAGCGGAAGGGAATGGCTGGACAACAGCCTTCTCCAGGAAAGAATGAGCGAACTCTTTGGCATTCATCCCAAAGCAAAACCCCAGGACGCCACATCATTTATCGAGAAAATAGGCGGAAAGACCCATCGGGGATATTCATACCTGGAACCGTCCACGCTTGCTTCCTTCGAACGTTCCCAGAAGTCTAGCAGCCCCCTGTTCGTAGAACGCGCCGTACGCTCTACAGCCATTGGAGCGGGTAATGTCTGGAACATCACTCCGGTAAAAATGGCGGAATCCTATGGGCGAATGGCGACACTAAACAAGAACTACACCCTGTCCCTTCTGAAGGGTGAAAATAAGTACGAAAAATTCGACGAGCTGTCCAGCGGATACCTGGACGCCCGCAAGGAACTGTTCGGTGGCATGAATGACATATTCACTTCTGGAACAGCAGCGAAACTGAAGAATGTGAAAAAAATGCTAGAGTCAAAGGGGCTCTATATCTACGGAAAGACCGGCACCATAGCACCCCCGAAAGGCAAGGACCAGCACCGCCTGGGAGTCCTCATCACCAACAGGAACCTGGAGACAACCCGTGGAGAAAGCCTCGCCGATATCCGTTTCTATGTACTTTACTTCTCCTTCTCAAGAGCCCCCGGAAAATACGAAAAATGGGATGATTACGAAAACGTTTTAAATAAGGTCATCGAGTCTCCGGAATTCAACGAATATATGTTCCCGAAAACCACAGGAGCACAACATGAATAGATTCAAGGAAATTCCCCAACGGCATACAAGAGTCATTAGAGTCCTCTTCCTTATACTTGCAGGACTCATTTGCACTTTCACCTATTTTTTCATTGCAAAGGAAGCCCCGCTGCGTGACCGGGAAAACGAAAAAAATCCCCCCAGGGAAATGCCCCTGGTTACTATCGAAATGAATTACGACACCCTGCAGTATGCATTAACCCACAACGCAAAAGAATGGTGCGAAATAAAGGAACCTGGTTTATTATCCAGCGACATGGTCCTTAAACCGACAAATGAAAAATCCTTCGACGACATTGTCATTCCTAAAATAGCCAAAGAAACAGCCAGCGCCTATCCAAAGCTTTTCGGCTATGATTCCACCAGCCATTCCTTCACCATGAAGGAAGCTCAAAAGGGAAAATATGTCGTTACGCCGGCCTGGCTTGTGGAGAACCTGATTCAAAAAGGCGCCTTAGTGCTTCCCTCAAGATAAGAGCAGTTTTTTATTTTTTCCTGCTTTAGAAAAATCGCAAACATAAGAAAGGTTAACCTATGAACAAGAAATTTGCTGTTGTGCTTCCCGCAGGTGGTTTAGGCAAGCGTATGGGCGGGAACATTCCCAAGCAGCTGATGCTTTTGGGAGGCAAGCCCGTTTACCGTTACTGCCTAGAAACTTTCTTATCCATGGATGAAATTGCGGAAGTGGTGATGGCGGTTCCTGCCGACTGGAAGAGCCATTTTGAAGAAGATCTTTTCGCCGATGCCGCTGAACGCGACGCAGGCAAGAACTGCGCCAACCTCTCTGCAGAAATGCGCGCCAAGTTGAAAATCGTCGTAGGCGGAGCCGAGCGCTGGCAGTCCGTAGAGAACGGCGTCAACGCCCTGACGAGTTCTGCAGAGTACGTTCTCGTACACGACGTAGCCCGCCCCTTCATCAGCAGGGAAATCATTCTGGATGTCTGCAACACGCTGGTAACGAAAGGCGCCTGCCTTGTGGCAAAGCCCGCCGTGGACACCATCAAGATTGCAGCCGACGGCCGCGTCGAAAAGACCATCGATAGAAACACCGTGTGGATGGCACAGACTCCTCAGGCAGCCCGCATCGATGTTCTTAAAAAGTTGTACGCAAGAATCGCCGCGGAACCGTTAAGCTTTGTTCCCACCGACGAAGCCAGCATTCTGGAATTCTTCGGCGAGCCTGTCTTTATCGTAAAGGGTGCCGCCGCAAACGACAAGCTGACCACCCCCGAAGACTTCGAAATTTTCGTCAACCGAGCCAAGTAAAAGATCCTTTACCTCTGTACGTGTAAAACGTCACAGAGTGCGGTTTTTCACACCGCATGTTCTTTTATTTTTATTACATTCTCACCCTGATTTGTATAATTGGATACATACAAGTTTCCATGGTAAGTTTTGGATTATGAACACTCTTAAAGTCGCAAAAATAGTCGGAGTCATGGCCGCAGCAGCGCTCGCCAACCCCACTGTTTCCATTTTCGTGAAAGACCCTTCCGAAATGGAAAATTTTCAAAAGAACTTGGAAGTCCTCAGGACCGATTTAGGCGAAGGCAATCCGCAAATCGACGAGATGCTGAATCGAGCAAGCAAGATTGCCCAGATGAACGACCGGTGCGCCTCCATTTCCCTTAACGATGTCCTGGACGAGGATTGCGGGCGATTCTATTCCGTGGAGTTACCCGAATTTGAAATGCAGTACATGGAACTGACCGGTGAACTCCGCCTGAACACGGTGAAAATGGGAAATTCCCTGGCAGAACGAACCGAACAGATACAGGTTTGCGCGAACACCCTTGGCGCGATTCTCGTTTCCAAGGACAAGCTTCTGAAATTAAACGGCAATGTTGACCTGGAGCCACTGGATCTGGCAGGCGCATTTGACGCCACCTACGATTTCACTTTATACTTTGACTCCATGCGAATGGAGCAGCAGAAAAAGTTAATGGACCGCTGGGTTGAAAAATGTAGTGACGTGGTCCTCCGCAAGGCTCACGACGAATTCGCCCCGCTGTTCGTAGACCGGATCAGCTTCATTAACGACTCCCTGACCAAGAACAACGCCAATATCAAAATCGTTCTTGAACCGGAATACCTGGATTTCTATCTGGACCTGAACAAGCCTGTAACCGGCTCTTATTTTCTGAACGGAGTCCAGTTGTTCAATGTGGAATCCCTTCCCATGGGAAGAAATTATGCCCACATCATCGTGAACCTTCTTGAAAGAAAAGTCAATGTTCCCCTCGGCATTGACGGCAAGATGCAGAACTTTAGAGGCCGCGTGGAATTTACCGCCGCCTACCAGGAAAAGGATTTGATGGGACGCTGGATCTGGGGAACCCAGAAGGATATCCGACGCGCCAAGGTAAAGGGAGAAATTTCTTCTGAAGTGGTGGTAGGCGATTCCACGAAGCCGGCCCCCATCGTCAGGAAGCTTGCCTCCATCGATACAACCGCAATCATTACATCTGTCGCAGATACCGCCATGCAGGAAACCGCCAAGGACGCTGCAGCAACCGAAGCCGCCAAGGATGTTGCCGATAAGAACGATGGAAGCAAGAAATCCTGGATTCCGCCCGTTATCGCCGGCGCAGTAATGATCGGCGGAGGCATAACCGCCGCAGTATTCAATAGCAAGGCAAAATCCCAACGCGACAAGAAACCCGCAAATAAAGATGAGTACGACAGCATTTGCGACAAGATCGACAACGCACAAACAGGCAGAGCCATAGGCATTGGCATCGCAGCCGTTGGGCTCGTCGGACTTGGCATTACATTGATGTTCTAAAAGGAGTGTAGAAAATGAAAAAGTCTTTTGCTTATCTTGCTCTTTTGACAGCAACAATGTTTGCCGGCTGCACGGACTATCTTGGCGAATTCCAGGACGAATACGAAGATACCTTTGCAGAGGAAATGTCCAGCGATTCCAAGGACGATGTCAATTCATCCGACAGTAAAGATATTGACAAATCTAGCGATTCTAAAGACGACGAAAGCTCATCCGACAGTAAAGATGTTGGCGGGAAATCAAGCGACTCCAAGAATTCAAGTTCCAGCAGTACAACTTCCAGTTCATCCAGCTCCACTGCTGATGATGGACAAGCGCATTGTACCGGCACCGTAATTTACGACGCATCTGACGATCCTCACAAAACAGCCTTCGGAACGAAATTTTCATATCAAAAAAATGGTACCACTACAGATGTTGAAGCCGATGAAAACGGCTTCAACATAACACTTGATGGATTCTCATTTGCATCCCTCAACTTTGGCGAAACCAAGGACATTTCTTCATGGGAGGGAGTCTGTTTTGAATACACAGCAACGAGTGCTGCTACATTGTATCTTACAAACTCCAATTCCACGAATGCAAATTCCGCGGCAACATTCACCATGCCACAATCTTCAGAATTACAGACTTTTGAAGCCAATTGGAGCAGCGCAAGAATATATTACGGATTCGGCTTTGATGCAGTAACAACGCTTAGTTTTGGAGAAAACGAAAATAAGCTTGTCATCAAGAGAATCACCACCATTGCTAAAGACGTGAACCTAAATGCGGGCGCATCTTCTGAAGATCCCTCGACAGGTTACATATTATCCACAAACGAGTGTCCCGGAACAGAAATCTATAATGAAAATAAAGGTAATATCTTCAAATTTCCCGTTGAAAGCTGGAATGAAGACAATACAACAACAACCTTAACTAATATGAGCCTGAGTGGAGACACTGGCGAAGACGGAGTATATTTTTTCATTGCAGATTATCTATCAGAAAAAACAATCAGCATTGAACAGTGGGGAGGCCTATGCCTAGAATACTCATCCACAAACGATATGTATGTTGAAATAGCGAATGTTCAGAATTCACAGACAAGCTCTTTAGCAAGTTCCACCCTTCCTGCACAAAAAACGAAAATCGCTTACGCAATTCCCCTAAAAGCTTTTTATGATGTTTACGTAAGCGACGATCTTTTTTTTGTAAATGGGCCTTTCAATCCCACAGAAGTCAACAGAATCTCATTTACTAACATCGATGTCGGAACAACACAAGCTTCTATTTCAAGGATAACAACCCTTTATCCAGGCGTTACATCCGAATAAATTCCACAATAAACTGATTGACGGCAAGCAACTGCCAAAAAGAATCAAAAGTAGGCACAGACATTTCCGTGCCTACTTTTTTTAATGGTTCTAGTCATGCTCTTAGCACAAATAGCCATGGTTGAAGCATTATGCAAAAATGCAGATGTAGTGGGAGAAAGAAGAGCAGTTCACTAATTTTGACTTCCCAAAGAACCATGTGTTAGAACTCAGTGCCCCCAAAAACGACACAACAAATATATTAATCAGTCGAATGACTCTAATCAAATAAAAAACAAGACAAGTCTGTATACAAAAAAGGGGACTGATGAAGAAATCATCAGTCTAGATGCTAAAGAGCATTAACACAGCATAAATAATCCAGCAAGGAACACCACAAGGCCTCCTGCAAAGGAAGCCACAATGTGGATGTAGGCCGCCAGCCATCCGGTTTTGGCGGCTCCTTTGTCTATGCCCTTTTTCAAGGCAACGGCAGCAATTCCAAACAACATATTGGTGACGGTCATGCCCACACAAACTGCTCCTGCAGAAGCAAGCGCCAAAGCCACCATGGAATTCAAGAGACAGAACAGAACAATCAAGGCCACAGCTGGGCACGGCACAATTCCCGTTACGGCAGCCACCCCAATCAGTTCCTTCCAGGAAGTATTTTTTGAAACAGCAACTTCGCCGGCTTTATTTTCGCCGATGTGACGGCTTCTCAAAAGTTTCACTAAATCATGGACGGCGATTCCTATGAGCAAAAGTCCAGTGAAGCAAACCAGTCCATAGCTCACCTTTTCTATTCCCTGACGTCCCAATTCAAAGGAAGGGAACACGGCAGCCTTCAAAATCCCGTACAAAACAAAAAGTAAAATCACGGCGCTCAAGGTGTGAGTAAAAGTAATTCCCGCGCCAAGGGCAATACCATGTTTCCACTTTCCCTTTCGCGCAAGGAAATACCCCACCACAATGGATTTTCCGTGGCCAGGCCCTAGAGCGTGAAGCATTCCGTACAAAAAGCAAATCAGAAGAAAGGTCCAGATAATGCCGGATTCACCATTCTTCATGGCAGTGATTTTCGCGGCAATATTTTCACGAAGTTTCTTCTGCTGGTCTGCAAAATTTTCCGTTAGGCAAAAAATATGAGAGTCATGAATACTTACAACAGATTGATTGTCTTGAACAACAGAATCCGAAGGTGCCTTTGATTTAACCCTTTCTGAAGACGCAATCGATTCAACGGTTTCGGCAGATGCCGTAGAGCCATCCATCGAAAACTTTTTCTTTGTAACTGCAGAAAAAGAGAACTGCGCACAAAGCAGCAACAAGGCAACAAACAATGTGGCTACAGACGATCTCATTTCTTGAACCTCACGTAAAGGCCTTCTACTTCAGATCTAAAGGACTTCATCATAGTGAGGCCATCAAGACTATCATCATAGTACTCCACTTCTAACGCATCAGGGGCTTTTGCGTCAGAATTACCCATGTCAGAGGTAATCTGAATATAATTCGACGGATCAGCAACAACTATAACCAGGAACTTATATTCATTTGAAACAGGAACGAAAAAACGAATCAAGTAATCCAAAACCAGTTTTCCATTTTTCTTCGTCGCCTGAAAATTTTCAACATTCAATGCAGGCAAAAATTTAGTTCCACTCAAAACATAGTTGTAATAATTCTGCTTGGCAAGAGGATCCAAAGTGGCTTCCTTCAACGATTCCAATTCTTTTTTAGACAGCAAGCCATCACCATTAGCGTCGGCAGCGGCGAACATGGAAGTGCCGTAAATTTCGTCATATTCCCAATGGTTTTGAACACCGATAAACCCTGTCTCGTCAAACACCGCCTGGACAGTCACATCCGCAAACACATGCGGGTGCGCCCAGGACATGGTGGCCATCATAAGCAGGGATACGAAAAAAAGTCTCATCGCAAGTCAATATATAAAAAGTCCCGTCCACGGAAAAATCCGGGGCGGGAAACCCATCCAGCTTTATGAGGTAACGTTTATAAGCTGGCGGAGGTTTTATGGCATATTTTTAGAAGGCGAAAACGGTTTCCAGTCCAAGGTTCAGGCCCACGTCATCGTTATCGCCGTAATCGTCACCCAGCGGCACATTGACCATGGCAAAACCGGTAATTTCCAGACCTTCCACCGGAGCGAAGTACAGGCGGGCACCAGCGGCAAAAGATTCCAGTTCATCATCGCTGTCCAAAGTATTAGTATGGTACTCCAGAGGGATGCCAAGAGTCAGTGATCCAGTGAGATTCATGCTGGGTTCCACATAGGCAAACATGTATTCCGGAATTTCCTCGCCATGATCGATGGGAGCGTCATCATCCATGATTGCATAGAACGCGGACGCCTTGATATTGAAGCCACCCACCTCGAAAGAGGGTTCCACCAGGAAGGCATGAGTTGCGCCCGGTTCATCTTCTCCGAGGGCATCGGCATGGAGACCATAAACCGCATGGAAACCGAAACCACCAAACTTCAGGTTTGCATCCAAGCCCGCGTGAAGTTCATTATGCTTTGGTTCCTGATAGGACTTGTAATCCACATAGGGGCGAACCGTGTGTTCGCCTAAGCCCAATTCATAGGCCAAGTGAGCGTTGTATGCAATGCCTACACACGTTTGTTCACCATCTTCTTCAACGCATACTTGATTGTCGTTGTCGCCGCGACCAAAGCCAAGGCCAAAAACAAAGCCATTATAGTCAACTTCAACTCCTCGGATGTCGTGTTCAGCCATACCTGCAGCATTATCCGCAGGATCATCATAGCCATAATAGTTCTGGAATGCGCCTTCGGAGAAGGTCAAGTCGCCAGCCTTAACCACAAAGTTTTCGCTCTTGGTATACTGAACGAAAGCGCCGTTATAGATTGCCGCAGGATCAGTGGTTTCGCCATCGGCTTCCAGCTGGACTTCTGCAGACCATTGATCATTGAACTTTACTGCGAAATTCAAATCAAAGGTGGAGGCGTAGCTATGGGTAACTTCATCGTCGTTGATAAGGTCTCCAGTGTAAGCGTCAAATTCCACTTCACCAGAAATTGCGACTTCAGGACCCTTGGATTCTGCAGCGGATTCAGCGGAAGCGGCTTCTTCCGCAAAAGCATTTGCAGCAAGGAGGGAGGCGGTCATTAAACCGAATGCAATATTGTATTTCATTGTTTTTCCTTTTTTTCTTTTGTTATAAACTTTAGAGGCTGTGCCGGGCATTGCCATCATCTAATGGATAATCGCCGCGCAGCTATTTTTTAGTTTAGGTAAACTTTATTAGACTAGACTAACTACGAGTTTGTAAATTAGGGCCGTTGGAGGAGACACGTTCCAACGGCCCCGATTTACGTTTTTGAATTAAGAAATCTGCTAGATTCTTCGACTCCGCTTGCGCTGCGCTCAGAATGACACGCGGGTATTAATCCTCAAATCTTTTCTCCTTATTGGCCTTCATGCCGAAGAGCTTCAGGAAAATTCCAGTACCGATAAGAACGATTACCGCAGTCACAATCCAGCCGGTGCTACCGCCCACAGGAATCTGGTAGAGAAGTACGGCAATGGCCCAAGCAAGGATTGTCTGAACAGTCGCCATCAGCACGCCAAGACCCAGGCCGATTTCGCGAACCACAACGCCCATGGCAGCCAAGCAAGGCACGTACAGCAAGATAAATACCAGGAAGGCAAACACCTGCCAGTTGAACCCGTCGTGACCGCCGTTATGGAAGTAGGAGCGAAGGTTGGCGTAGATATCGGCAGTTTCGCTGAGGTCGCCTTCTTCAAGAGCGCCCATAGCATCTTCATCAAGTTCAATGCCGGCAGCAGCAAGCTTTGCAAAGACTTCTTCACGGGTCTTTTCGTCACCTTCTTCTTCGCCGAAGGTTTCGATAGCGGCGTATTCCTCGCAAGTCAAAACCTTTGCTTCCTGAATTTTATCCAAGGTTTCCTTCTTCAGTTCTGCAGCGCTTTGGGCTTCAAGTTCGCCAGAGGTTCCCAGGATGTCCGTAAGAGAGCCAAAGACTTCGCTGAGGTTTGCAGGGATAGAAGAGACTGCTTCAATGAATGCAGCCTTGAGATCAGGAGCACCATCTTCCTCTTCTTCTGCAGGGCATTCGTCAACACCTGCGATGAGAGGCTTTTCTTCAGCAGCGGGTTCTGCAACGGGTTCGGCGGCGGCGGTTTCAACAGCAGCTTCAGCAGTAGCACTATCAGCGACAGGTGCAACAGCGGAGTCAGTAGCAGCGATGGTTTCAGCAGCAGTTTCTGCAACCGGTGCTGCGCTATCAGCAGCGGCAACGGGGACACTTTCCGGAGCCGGAGCTTCAGCGGCAGGAACTTCAGCCTTGACTTCTTCTGCAGCAGGTGCTGCGGCAGCTTCAGCCTTAGAAGCTTCCACCGCTTCACTCTTCGGAGCCATGGAGTACAGAGAGTTCATAGTGCCGATGACAGCTTCCTTAGCCAGCAATCCGGTAAAGAGGGAAACGGAGGCCGGCCAGTTATCTTCTTCGACACCAAAGGGTTCAAACACAGGGGTAATGGCCTTGCCGATTACTGAAAGGAGACTATTTTCGGAGTCACCATTACCGGTTGTAAATTCGCTTTCAGTCACAATCTTGGATTCGTCCACAACGAAGCCTTCAGGAAGGGCAACTTCTTCAGTCTTTCCTTCTTCAGTTTCCTTCACCATGGAGTAGCCTTCTTCGGTCTTAACGATTTCAGTCTTTTTGCCGTCAATGTCTGTATAGAGCTTATCAACGATACCAAAGGCATTGAGGAAGCCGAGAATAGCCACGGCAACAGTAATCACCTTACCAGCGCGAATCACATAGTCCTTCAGCTTGAGCCAGGAGTGGATCAGAAGGGACTTGATTTTCGGGAAATGGTAATTGGGAAGTTCCATCACAAAGTTGCTGGATTGACCCATGAAGAGAGACTTCTTCAGGAACAAGCCGTAAGCGATTGCGAAGACAACGCCTGCCAAATAGAGGGCGAACACAACAGTACCAGCCTGAGTGCCAAAGAATGCAGCAGCGAACAATGCATACACCGGAAGGCGAGCGCCGCAGCTCATGAAGGGAACCAGGAAGATAGTGAGGAAGCGTTCACGCTTGCTTTCAAGAACGCGAGAACCCATAATACCCGGAACGCCGCAACCGAAGCCCACCATCATGGGAACAAAGGCACGACCCGGCAAGCCCAGGAATCGCATAAAGCGGTCTGCCACGAAGGCGGCGCGAGCCATGTAACCAGAGTCTTCCAAGAAGGTAAGGCAGAGGAACATGAAGAAGATCACCGGAATAAAGGTAGACACAGTCTGAATACCAGCGCCAACACCATCGGCAAGAACTGCAGAAATCCAAGCGGGTGCTCCGATTACATCAGTGAGCAAGTAGCCGAGGCCGTCTACAAAAACAGCACCAAAGAGAATATCAAAGAAGTCGATGAATGCGCTACCGATAGTCACTGCAACCCAGAACACCAGGTACATGATTAGCAAGAAAATCGGCAAGGCGAGCCAACGATTCAAAAGGATGGAATCAAGCTTGTCGGAGAATGTCTTTTTGCTGCGATCACCAACAAGAACTTCGCCAGCAATTTCGTGAGCCATGCTGTAGCGGGCATCGGCCATGACGAATTCAGATTCCTCACCCAGCTTTGCAGTAATTTCCTCGCGATTCAACTTGACGCCGGCTGCTGCAAACTTGTCGGCGTAGCTGCTGCTATTGCCAAGGTACATGAGGGAAACCCAACGGGAATCCGCATCCAGCATCTTGGCTACAGGAGCCACCACAGGTTCCAATTCCTTCACCACAGATTCAACCTTTTCGCTGTAGGTCAATTCCACAGGCACCTGAATCTGGCTGGAGATGACGTGAGCCATCTGGCTAATGAAATTGGTAATGCTCTTTTCGCTTACTGCAGAAAGAGGAACTGCAGGGACACCAAAGCGTTTTGAAAGAGCTTCAAGATCAATATGAAGGCCACGTTTTTCCGCAATATCCATCATGTTCACCGCAATGACCATGGGCTGGCGCAAGTCCACCAGCTGGGTGGTCAAGAACATATTGCGTTCGATGTTGGTGGCATCCACGATATTAATAATCAGGTTGGCTTCGCGAGTGAGGAGGAAGTCAACAGCCGCACGCTCATCTTCGGAGTTGGCGAAGATGGCGTAAGTACCGGGAAGGTCCACCACGCGAATGTGGCGAGCGCCCAGATCAAAATAACCTTCCTTCTTTTCGACAGTGACGCCAGGCCAGTTACCTACACTCTGGCGGGAGCCCGTAAGGGCATTAAATAAAGCAGTCTTACCGCAGTTTGGGTTACCTGCTATAGCAATAGTAAACGGTTTCGGGGACATTTCAAATTCTCTTCTAAATTTCCACTAGATTCTCTTCAGATTCAGTACATTTCCCTCTTCACGACGGAGGGACAGACGATAACTCAAGACACTCACTTCGATGGGATCACCAAGGGGAGCCACCTGCATCACTTCCATGGTGACGCCTCGGACAAGGCCCATGGACAAGAGCTTGGACTTGTATCGGGCATCGCC
This sequence comes from Fibrobacter sp., assembly GCA_024398935.1. GTDB lineage: Bacteria > Fibrobacterota > Fibrobacteria > Fibrobacterales > Fibrobacteraceae > Fibrobacter. The sequence goes on from JAKSIH010000010.1 coordinate 31,621, forward strand.
ATCGTTGTAGCCAACGATTTCCACCTTGTCGCCCTTCTTCAGTTCAGAAAATTTCGGTTCGGCATTCCACTTCTTGGCTTTACCGGAGCCGCCACATCCACAATTACAGCTCATTCTTCTTCCCCTTCGCCACCTTAAGTTTCTTGACCGTGGTGATTTCAGCATCAGCGGGTTTCATGAAGTCCTCGATCTTGGAGAGGGTTTCTGCAGAAAGGATGTGTTCCATGCTGCAGGCGTCCTTGTCGGCCACCGCTTCGGAAACCCCCAAGCGAATGAGAAAGCCCTTCAGCAAAATGTGGCGGTTCAGCACTTCGTTGGCAGCCATGCGTCCTGCTTCGGTGAGTTCCACGCCACTGTACGGTTCTTGAGTGACCAAACCCAGCTTTTTCAGCTCCAGGATGGCCTTTGCCACAGAAGGCATTTTCACCTGCAGGGCGGCGGCAATATCCTTGACGCGGGCGATCCCGTGGGCCAGGCGAAGCATGTGAACCATTTCCAGGTAATCTTCAAGGCTCTGGCTCAATTTTACGTGTTCGTTTTCCATTGTATTTACCTTTTTCAGCTTTTTGTTAGTTTTACCTAACTATTTTAGACGCGGCAAATTATACTAATCTAACTTTAGTTAGTCAAGGGTAAGTTTCAAAAAAAGTTTACTTTGGCTAATTATTTTTCAGCAATTCTCCCCATGCTATGAGAAAAAGGACTTTTTCTTCCGGAAATCGAGCACCTTCTCCCCATCCTTTACTATTTTATGCTTACATCAACTGATATTTTCCTATTCAGGCACTAGCCTAGGTAAAATCATGAAAAAACTTTTTGCAACAGTCGCATCCCTTATTTTAGTGACCACCATCTCCTTCGCACAAGACGATAACTGGGACGCCACCCAATACGCCGAAGACGTATCCGACAATCCCGAGGCAACTGCCGAAATTCAGGAAAGTGCTCCTGCAGAATCCCAGGAAACAACGGAAGTTTCCCAATCAACCGAAGAAAAAGCCCCTGCAAAGGAAATTGCCGATGTACCGGCCAGTGTCCAGAGCGAGGAATCCGTTCAGGAAGACTACACCGCTCCCGCAAAAAAGGAATCCCGTCTTGGCGTAGGCATCAAGGTCGCCTTCGATTACGGCAGCATCTACGGTTTTGAAGAAGATGACGACGACGTGGATGGAAATCCTTCCGGCTTCGGTTTTGACGCAGGTCTCATGTTCAAGCTACAACTGGTCCAAAACTTCGCCTTCGCACCGGAAATCAATTTTGCCTACATGAAGACCACCCACGAATATCTTAAGGCAGAGCGTTCCTACACCCGCATGGACCTGGAAATTCCCCTGCTGGTTCGTGGAAGCATGGATCGTTTCTATGTAACATTCGGCCCTCAGTTCAACCTGAACCTGGGCGACAAAACAAAGATCAGCGGTAGCAAGTACGAACTGGTGGAACAGATCGAACAGAGTTTCATTGATTTCGGCATTGCCGCTGGCGCCGGCGTAAACATTGTAGACAAACTCTATTTTGACATTCGTTGCTACATGGGTCTTACGGAGCTTTTCCCGGACGTCACCTACATTGGCGACCCGGATGTAGACATGACCAAGAACTGGTCCATGATCGACATGGCTGGCGCCAAGATGCTTAAGTTCAAGGCCGGTATCAGCTACTGGTTCATCTAAAAAAATTGCGGGGGCAATTATGGGAGTTTTTGAAAGAGATCCACTCAACCAATGCACGCCCATTCTTTCGACAGAAGGAATGCGCAGCCTTGACAACGAGACAAAATCCTACAACACCCGAAACAACGGTTTTGGCGCCCAGGCCTATTCCCTGAGCACTCCCGTCGACGCAGGTTATGTCCTCATGAAGGAAGCAGGCGAAGCTCTCTTCAACCGTGTCAAGGAAATTCTCGCCGGTGATATTTACGGTGCAACGGTCGCCATCTTTGTAGGAGGCGGCAACAACGGTGGCGACGGCCTTGTGTTGGCAAGGCGCCTTCTGGAATCGGGCACCCACTGCGTGGTCTATTCCATGGCCAAGCCGGAGACTTTCAAGAACGAGGCCAAGCTCGCTTACGAAGACCTTCTGCAAAACGGAGGCAATCTAGTCAGCGTATCCGGAGGGCTTCCGGCCCTTCCCCAGTTCAAGCTGGTGGTAGACTGCATGCTTGGAAACGGTGCATCCGGCGAACTCCGTCCGGCATTTGCCCAGGTAGTGGAAACCATCAACAGCTGGAACATTCCGGTCCTTGCGGCAGATGCCCCCACCGGTTACGATTCCTCACAACACCGAAAGGGCGAGCCCTGCATTCACGCCACGGAAACCATGCTCTTTGGCCTCCCCCGTCTGGACGCCTACAGTCATGAGGGAGCCAGCGTTTTCGGAAAAGTGACCGTCGCCCCCCTCCACTATCCGGACGATCTCGTCTACCGCTACAGCCAGGACATCTACCTGGTTGACGAAGGCATGATTCCCCTGCTCCTGCCGAAGCGGGACGAAGCAGGAGAAAAGCGCCAGCAGGGATGCGCCATGATTGTAGCCGGTTCTGGCAACATGACCGGTGCTGCGGCCCTCTGCACCGAGGCTGCACTCCGTAGTGGCGTGGGACTTGCCACACTTGCAACCCCGAAGGCAATCCTACCCGTACTGCAGGCAAAACTTTCGGAACCCGTTTTTTGCGGTTTAGGGACTGCAGACAGCCAGCAGCTTTCCATGACCCACATCATGCAGCTGCAGGATACTGTTCGCCACCAGAACGCCATAGCTATTGGACCAGGCCTCGGAACCGACCCCGAAACCCAGGACGCCATCCGTATTTTCCTTTCCGGAGTGACGCTACCTACGGTCATTGACGCAGACGCCATCAATGCCTGCGGGTCCTCCTTCTTCTGCATGGAAGGCAGTCACAGAAACACCATCATCACGCCTCACAAACGGGAATGGGAACGGAACTTTGGTCCCCTTCCCTCCAACGAGAACTACTATCCGGAATACTTAAAGCAGGTGGCCGACCAGTTCGGCATCGTCATCCTGCTAAAAGGCTCCCCCACCTACATCGCCACGCCAGATGGTCGCGTATTCGTAATACCCGCCCGCAATTCTGGACTTGCCAAGGGCGGTTCCGGGGACGTACTGACAGGAATTATCGTGGCACTCCTTGCCCAGGGATTAGGCACTGCGGAAGCCGCCGTTCTCGGCGCCCTTCTCCACCAGAAGGCTGGCCGCATCACCCGCGAACAAATGGGGGCGTTCAGCATGCTCCCCAGCGATGTCATACACAACCTGAGCAAGGCCTTCAAAAAATTTGAACCCTAGCGCGCCACAACTTTGGGCCACGCCTCTCCAGGGCGCTGGTTCAGATAAGTGGCCATGGTCCAGGCATCCGGTCTCAGGCTACCCGAAATGACCAACTCGTCCAGAGCCCCGTTCAGATAGCCGACCGGCCCTTCGGATCCATCCGTACGGCCGATTTCAAGATTCCTGTCTTCACTGCGGGTTCCGGACCAGGGGACCTTTTCATACTTTACCGCAAGCTTCTGACCATTCACAAACATGGTAAAGGCACCCGTACCGTTAAAGGCAACAAAGGTCCATTCTCCCGCCTTGACCACATCCATCCCGGAAGCCACCACCATCCGGTAGCTGGCCGTATCACTGGTGGAATCCTTGTAAGGTTCCGCTTCGTGGAAAACCTCCGCCACAAAGCCAGAATCGGGAGCAAAGTGCAGGTTATACTGAGATTCCCCCTTTGCAAGAATGGTCTGGGTAGTCTTTATGTCTGCCAACTTTACCCACATAGAGAAATTAGTATTGTGGGAATAGGCAAAGTTCAGGTCCGTCTTCCTGGCGGTATCGCTGGCAGCAGATCCATCCACCACCATATAGCCCTTGCCATCGAAAAGAGCCGCAGATCCCAAAACGCCTTCAGTTTCCTTCAGGCCATTTCCTATTCCTTCGTAGCCCTGCTTTTCCGCCGCTTCAGACACAGTCTTCAGTCCATCGTCAAAATGATAGACCGCCGCATAGGAGCGGCTCGTCGGGAACACATCCGTTGCGTAGAGAGTTTCCTTACTGGTGTTGAAAATCAATTCCAGGGAATCCGTCACATTGAGGGAATCCACCCGAGTCCAGAAGAGAGCCTTCCGATTTTCAATATCGAAATAGCTGGGAACAATGGGCAGGGATCGACTGCGGGAGCCATCCGTAGATACGCGGTACACTTCCCAGCGGCCTTCCAGATTTTCAAAATCCCCGAAATCACAGTTCGAACTGTCGAGACGCAGCGCAATAGGGATATCACTGGAATAGGTTCCAAAAGCAGTATCCCCATCGGCGGGCCAGGCAAGTGAAGCCATATAGCGCAGGACAAGTGTATCCGGAAGTTCCGGTTCCGCAGGTTCCTCCCGCAAAAACACCTTGACCGTATCGCCCGCCGGAACCTCCACATTTTGGAAGTCGATTACATCCATGCCTTCATTCAGGTAAAGCCGCAAGTCCAAGGTATCCGCAGGCAGGGAATCCACCAGCACCCGATTTCCGTCTACCCTAACGGGGCGCATGAGGGTAGTCCCCGTGACCAGGGCATAGCCAGCGGAGCCATCCAGGGAATCCTTTTCCATATCCAGAAGCATATAGCCGGAAGAACGCAAAGTATCGCTTACGGCAACCAGACCACTGTCGGAAACCTCAATATTCTGTACCAGAAGCATCTTGCCCGACCTGGGATCAAAAGCTTCGAGGGAGTATTTACCAGCGGCAAGGCCCTCCAGCAGGTATGCGCCGGAATCGTCGGTCCTGGACTGGTAATTGCCGGGCAACGTATCGCTTAAGACATCAAATTGAAAGGGAACACACTGCACCCGCGCCAAGGCAGCGGGCTTACCGCTATCCAAGAACAAAACACCGGCCAGTTCCGGGGAACCAGTCTCGGCGCTATTTCCCGCCACATTGGAGCTTTCAGAACAACCAAACAGGGCGAACAAAGCCGACGAAGCAGCAAAATATTTCCAAATTTTCATCAACACCAATATAAATATAATTTCGCCCGCCAATTTCTAGACAACGCTAAAATAAAAAGCCGTTGCCCATAGACAACACCCAGCCGTCATCCTGAACGCCCACCCTCTAGGCGTCATCCTGAAGGGAACGCCTCACAATAACGTCATCCTGGAGGGAGCGCAGCGACCGATAGGATCCATGGCATCTTTTCTAACCAAACTGTTTTAAAATTCCTTTTTGAATGAATAGGTCATTTCGTTCTGGATTCTATCGCGGCGATGCCGCTCCAGAATGACTTCAGCAACGTTCCACCCCGCCGTCATCCTGATCGCCCACCCTCTAGGCGTCATCCTGAGGGGAACGCCTCACAATAATGTCATCCTGGAGGGAGCACCATACACAATAATGTCATCCTGGAGGGAGCGCAGCGACCGATAGGATCCATGGCATCTTTTCTAACCAAACTGTTTTAAAATTCCTTTTTGAATGAATAGGTCATTTCGTTCTGGATTCTATCGCGGCGATGCCGCTCCAGAATGACTTCAGCAACATTCCACCCCGCTGTCATCCTGAATGCCCCCCCCCCTCTAGGCGTCATCCTGGAGGGAACGCCATACAATAACGTCATCCTGGAGGGAACGCCATACAATAACGTCATCCTGGAGGGAGCGCAGCGACCGATAGGATCCAGGACGCCCTATCCGTGACTTCCTTCAATAATCCAGCGGCAAAGTTCCTCAATGGAAGCGTAATCCGGCAAAGTCTTGATGAAATTGGCAGACTTGCTCCGTTCGATGAATTTACTCCAGGCAGACTCGCTCTTGGCTTCCAGCCCAAGATGCTCCTCGATGGCACCCTTGGTCCATACCCAGATCCCCTGACTGCGGAGCTTTGCATGGATGCTACGGATAGGACGTTCCGCTTCGGGCATGGCAGCCATCATGGCATAGGCCTGGGCCGCGGTCGTATTGCTGTGCTTACTTACCGGAAGCCCATTCACCAGACGCAGATGATGCTGGAACGCCAGTTCACGGAACAGTTTCTGGCAATACCTGATATCCGGATCGTCGTAGTCCAGGAATCCGTCGTGAGTGGCCGTGGTAAAGGCATAGTCCAAATCTACAATGGCACGGACCGGCATATCCATGGCGCCCAGGACCTGCATGGACTTGCGGGTGTTGCTGACCCCACCCTGACGCACCAGGGCGCACTTAATCAAGGCGAAACTCTGGCCGGTAATCCGCTCGAAAAGAGCCGGAAGAACACGAAGCTCTGTTTTTCCTTCCGTCAGGAGGACATAGTCTGCAAACAGAAGTTCGTTACTATTGCTCAGGCTAAAGAGCATCTGAAGCTGGCTTGGTGCATCCTGAACCACCTGGTGGACCGCATCTTCCATACGCTTGCGCATGAAGGTACCCCGCTCCTTGTTCTTACGGATCAGAAGGGAGGTGCACACATCTTCGCTAGTCACCATCTGGGCGCTGTGGGTGGCAAACACCACCTGGTAACCCTCGTTACTCAAGTTTTTCAGAGCTACTCGTACCAGCTCTACCGCCTGGGGATGCAAATACAATTCCGGAGAATCGATGAGCAGCATGGTGCGGCTCAGGTAGTGATTGTTGTGATGCTTCTTGATATCCGCCAGGTAGCGGATAAGAGCCATCTGGATGGCCCGCTGGGAGCCCGCCCCCATGCGGTTAATATCCCGCTCGAAACCGTCATCCTCGTCAATGACCTTCAGGTTCGCCTTCTTCAGGAAGGTCTCCATGGTGGGAACAGGAATATCCAGTTCCACCTTCACGCTAGGGAACAGCGGGCGGAGCTTTTCATTCACGTCCTTATCGAAACAACTGATTTCCTCGGCGCGGTTTTCGCTATCCGGCGAAAGCAGGTCGCTGAACTTGGCCAGCAGCATGTTGATTTCACCGCCGAAACGCCGTTCCAGAGGTTTAAAAATCTCGTGAAGCAGCTTTACAAAAGCCTGGTTTCCCTCAAAGTCCCAAATGGCGATGGACTCCGGGAACATCCTGCTGAAAGCGGCCCTAAAGCCGTCACTCGCCCGAACCCATTCCTTCTTGTTGGCGCCATTGCGCTTGTTGGAAGGAACAAAAACAAAAAATTCCACAGTTTCCGGATTTTCCCCCGGAATGCGCTGCACCTTTTTTATACGGACCTGACCCGCACTGGGACCAGCATCCACCAGGAACGGCTTCACTTCCAGAGCCGATTCCTCCCCAAGGCGAGCGAGCACCTGCTCCGTTATGCCATCAAATACACCCTCCACCTCCACGGGGCGGTTCGGGTCGTCAAAGTAGGAGATATCCAGGGAAAAATGGGCTAGCAGCCAGCGGATACCCATCAAAATGTTGGTCTTACCCGCATTATTATAGCCAATCAATGCCGTAAAACTACTCAGCGGGAAAGTCTGCCGCTGAATAGAACGGAGATTCGAAATGGTAATCTCGGAAAGTCTTAAAGCTTGGGGCTGCATGACAAGAATGTATATAAAAAATGCCAACGGAAACAAATTTTTACAAAATTTTCCCGAGCAAATGGGACGAAAATTTCGTTTTTATAGTGGAAGTCCTGCAAGGAGTCTTCCCGGGCGGTCAAGTGACCGGCTGCACTACAGCACCTTTCATGAACAGAAAGAAGAAACCGAAGACTTTGCCGCAGGCTTCTGCGTCGGCGAACTCTGTCGCCGCAAAGCTTTTCAAGACGTTCAGCAAGAGGAAGTACCTGGATCCCAAACTGGACCCGGGCTTCAAGCGGCTGCTGAAAAACAGGGCCGCCATGATCAGCTTTTTGAACGCCATCCTCCGGCTGGGCAAGGACAAAATCAGCAAGGTGGAATTCATGGATACCCAGCTGAACATCCATGCGGCGGACCTGCTGACGCTCCAGATGGACATTCACGCGAAGACCGAAAGCGGCCTGCACATCAACGTGGAAATGCAGGGCTGGCCCAACACATTCTTCAAGGAACGGGTCATTCTGCAGGAAAGTGCCTTCCTCTGCCACGAGAAGACCCTCTTCAATGCCGCCGTACGAGAAAAAATCCCCACCGACAGCGAAAATGACAAGGCGGAGCGGGAGAAACATCGCTACGAAATTCCCCACGTCTATGCCGTATGGATCTGCAATTTTGACATCAATGGGACCGCCGGCTACTACGACTGCTGGAACCTCTACAGCGAACATGCTGTCGCAAAATCCGCGAAGGGAGAGGCCCCCTTGCCAATCAGTCCGAAAGTAAAGTATATTATCATAGACCTGAAGAAATTCAGAAAAAAGGAATCGGAACTGAAGTGCGATGAACACCGCTGGCTGTACCTCATCAAGAACGCTGCGGCCTCAACGCAACTACCCAAGTTCCACGATTTCGCTCTCGACAACGCCGTAAAGCGCATCACGGTAAACACGAAACGCGACAAGAAAATCCTGGAGGATCAAGTGGCCTGTACAATGAGTTTGGACGAACAAATGGGACGCCTGGCCCTCGCCCGCGTGGAAGCGCGTGAGGAGGTTACTCGCAGGTATGTTGAAAACGCCTTGCACGGCAATGTGCTTACCGTTCAGCAGATTGCCGAGTACAACGAAGTTTCCGTGAGCTATGTCCGCAAGGTCAAGGCGGAAATGCTAGCTGGTAGCAAGAAGTAAATTCTTTTTTTGAGAAACCCACAACATTTATATACCAAAAAATAAAGTATATTTGTTTTTAAAATATAATTTTAGATAGGTTAATAAATGTCCAAAGCAACAAAAGGAACCATACTTCCTCGCAAGGTGGCGCAAAACATGGCTATTGTCGGTGAACAAATCCGCCTAGCTCGCTTACGAAGGAACCTAAGCATCGCAGACATTGCGGCGAGAGCTACTTGCTCTGAACTTTCCGTGATGCGCGTAGAAAAAGGATCCCCGAGTGTCGCTATGGGCATTTACCTAAGGGTGCTTTTTGCGCTTCAACTGGATGATGACATTTTGCACATTGCACAAAAAGATGAAATCGGAAGAAACCTACAGGACCTCGACCTGAAACAGCGCAAGCGTAGTTCAAAGAAGGGGTAAAAAGCCCGGTCAAAGTACTTAATGACTTTGATTATATGATTTCGCTAGATGACTACTCAAGAATGGGTGCACTTCGTTTCAAAAAAGAAAATTCCATTGTGGGGACATCATCCGAGTGTCCTGTACCACCTTTAGCAAACTTAAGGGAATTTGTAGACATCGCCCACGAATACGAAAAAAGCGAAATGACCGGCAAATCTCCAAAAGACGAATGGATTAGAAATGCGGAATAGACGTTGCGGAAACCAGGCTTGTTAAATTGAGCGGGATAAAACATCACGTATTGCTTTCAAAACGATTTGATCGTCATGGAGGCAAGAGAGTTCACTTCGCTTCGGCAATGACTCTGGCAAACTTGCATGACGGTTGCGATGCGCTTACCAACAACGGCTACCTTGATATTGTTGATTGCATTGTCGGAAACGCTGGCTTTGCCGATGTCAATAAGACTTTAGGCGAACTATACAGAAGAGTCGCATTCAACATCGCTATCGGTAATCACGACGACCATTTTAAGAATCACGGATTCCTGCTAGGCATAGACGGCTGGCGGCTTTCCCCTGCATACGACTTAAACCCGACAAACTACAGAACGCAAAGTTTGCTGATTTCTTCTTACACGAACGAATCGTCGCTAGAAGTATTGGAAGATTCTTGTGATGAATACATGCTCAGCCACACGGAAGCATCCACAATCATTGAAAATATTCAAGACTGCATGAGTACATGGCGGGATGTTGCCGTAAAATGTGGAATTTCTAAAACAGAACAGAAACGTTTCGAGCAAAGATTTGAAAAGTCGTGACAAGCTGTATTATCCAAAAAGGATAATCCTAAATGGATAATGCTTGAATGTACGGAATTCAAAAAAGAAAACCTCGCCCGCAAATGAATGCTGACGAGGTTGTTTTGTGTGAGGTTAATTGGTTAGGGAGGGATTACCAAGCGTTAAAGTTCATTTCAACATCTCCATCAGGAACGATGAACACATTACATGTGCCTCCCCAGATGTTGACACCAAAATCATTCCAAGTACCTTGTTCGCTTGATATAGTGATGCTTCCCAAAGAACCGTCACATTTTTTTATACTAAAGGTGACGGGCTTACTTCCAGATAAGCGTTCTAACCTAAGTTTTACTCCATTATATTTATATGGTATGTTGACGTAGTAACCGGTATTCTTTGTCATGTAAATATGCTGCGATGGGGCGTTATCTCTATTTTCAACAGTACCTATATTTGTTGAATTTCCTGTGTTACAACTAGAAGCGTCTGTAATGCCAGCACTTACAGTCAACGTTCCGCAGTTTTCTTCGGTTCCAAGAACATCAATCGTCACTGGGTAATCGCTAGCGGTGTTGGGAGCGGCAATGCCACTAAGTGAAGCTGTTCCGTTGTTTACGGCGCAATTATAAGGGCTGCCATTGATTGTAACAGAACAGGCACTGCCGTTGGGGGCATTTGTCATTGCAGAAACATCAAACGAACCCAGGGGATTCACAGTTGAAGGAGATAAGCCACATCCCGACACGGTCACGTTTTCCACCACATTCACCTGCTTAGAGCAGATTTCCTGAGTGTAAGGTTTTGCATGACCATAGCAGAGATAGTAGTTGCCAGAGCCACTTGTAGGTTCAAACGACTGACTAATGTCACCCATAAGTGTAGCCTCTGTACCTTCAATCAACATGCCGCTATTGCCACAACCGCCAGCATAGATTGCGTACTTCAAGTTAGCATCATATTCGCTGAGGCTAGCTTCAATCTTCGGCAAGGTGCCGTTCTTCACGTATGTGGTCGGGGTTTCATCACAAGAGAAACCATCCTTAATAGTAGCCTTTTTCTTTACAGTTACATACTGCACGCAGGACTTTGTTGTTCCGTTCTTTGAAGATGTAGCGGTAAAGGTCAACGGTTCATTTTGCATTTCGCTGTTGAATGTAATCGAGTAACTGTTCTTACCAGAGAGTGTACATGCAACCTTATCGCTAGTATTGCTGGAACTGTGTCCAGCTCCGTCAAAGTAGCAGTCACTTGTGTTATCCAAGTTTGCAGAGAAGGTTACACGGTCACCCTGATACACAACCAGAGGATCTGTGGGAACATTTCTGTTTACACCATTCAACTGGCAGTTGCTTAAGTTAAATGCCGACGGACAGCTGGACTGAATGTTACCTATGTGGAAGAAGGTGCCGAGATTATTGTCATCCACTTTTTCAGTGCTTCCTCTCCAATCACCTATTTGATAGGTTGTTTTTGTAGAAATAATAGCCTCGTTTTCGTCTGTAATCTTTTTATACACATAAGTAGGATTCTCCTCCTTATATGAAGGTTTATTTTCCAACCGGTAATAAATCCTGGATACACGATCCGGCTTAAACATTACGGAATCCAAGGACATATCCACCTTAACGGAAATATGCCTGTTCACCGGAGTGTCACCACCCTTGGCGTCTCTCCACCAGATTAGGCCTCGCTGACAGCAATCGTAAGCCTTATATTCCATGCTTGCATCTGGTTTACCCCCATAAGGAATTTTATGATAAGATGCCGCACCAGATTTTTCAAAATAATCAATGTAGAACCCAGCATCATTCTTGTCATTTGGCTTTCTATTTACGCTATTAACAGAACCATTTGCATTGTAATTTAAGGTCAGATGCTCATCACAGTTATCAACTCGATAGTATTTATTATCTTTCAAGCAATATCCAGAAATACCATACTTTCCGTTGGTTTCTGGACCAGGAGTACGCCCGTCCACTTCCATTCCGGCAATGTAATTTACAGAATCCAAAGGTATATGGCGAGATTCACCGCCATCTGAATCCACAAACCAATATTCAATTGCAGTTGCATTATTGGGCTGCAGAATGTCGAAACTGAAGGTAGCCCCATTCAAGTTCAAACGATGGGATCCGGTTACGGAATCGCGAAGCTGGATGTACTTGGTCGTTTCGCCCCAAGTCCACTTACCCGTATTGTCAATGGAAACCTTAATCAAGTCAGGATTTTTCACCGTACCTAATTCGCCTGACTTGTAAGGATGAATCAAAGTTCCAGAAGGATTATTAGTCCACCCAGAACATTCTCCATCGGCTTTTCGTGCTGAACACTGAGAATTATCGCCAATCCAATATTTGCAAGTACCGTCTATTTTTTTTTCTCCACACGTGGTATTTGCACCTTGGCTTTGATTATAGTGGAATCCACCACTCAAATAAACATTTGTGTACAACCCCTTTTCACTTACACCACCATTATTTACGCCTTGATAAGAGTAAGTAGAATCAAAGCCAGAAATTTCACTACCATAGAGGTAAATATACGGGTAACCACGTCTCTGCTCATACTGGTTATCAACAAAGATGTGATATGAATCCGTACACATATTCTCATCGGAACCACGATCGTAGGTACTGAAGGCAGCACAAGGGGCTCGGCCAACCCAGTTTTCCTTATAGTGCCTAATACCATTGGCATCTTCATAGCCCAACAAGTCCTTACATTCCATCTTTACCTGCAAGGCTCCCTTACCATAGGTTGCTACACTGCGGAATGTCCCATCCCACTTAGAACCATTAAGGTAGAAAGTGGGGGTGCATTCACATTCACCCCCATCAGGGCAGTAGTCTGTTACATAAGCCTTGGGGCGATCCTTTGTGTTGATTGCCACATAGGGATTATCGTACCCACAGTAAATCGATGGTTCAGTGGTGGTTCCTTCTTCACAGTTACCACCGCTGCGCCAGCTGACGTTATAGAACTTTACCACTGCAGAATGAACATTGAAACCCACATAACGGTGGCTTGCAGTATCATTCCTCATTGCAGTAATCGGATTATCAGCCCTAGAATAGTGGAATACTTCCGGATCTTCCAAATTAACATGATAATCACTATAAACCATGTTAGTACCATCGTCACTTTCATAGGCAAGCTCTATATCTGCATAGGGTCCATCTAAGTCGATAGTCACGTTAACAACTTTACCAACCAGCTGATTGAACGGAATATTCGTTTTTACCTTTTCCCAGGTGCAATGGCCAAGGTTATCGACGCCACCCTCGTTGCGGTAATATCCGTTCTCTTCACGAGCATACTTTTCACCATATTTAGCAGTGGAATCTGGGTTGCCAGCCGTTTCCCAACCAGGAGACCAGGAGGTTAATCCAAGTTCATAGTAAGGATGCTTTGAATAGCAGAAACCTTCTGTACAGTGGCACAACTGAAGATGGGCCGTATTGGTTGTCGTAGATGACACAATACCGGAATACACAAGATTATCTCCCTCAGGATCGTATTTCACATTAGTATACTTATTTTGCGTATCACCAGCAGGGTCGATAGCCAAAGTAAAGAAGGATGAAAGGTCTGATTTTGCCCTGAAAATGAGGGAGGTCTTTGAACCCCATGATTCAATACCTTCGGAACCAGTGATTTTAATGGTTTCACGCAAGGTTCCGTTATAACCAGCCTGGTGCTTGCGAAGTATCATTTGCTGTACTTTCTTTTCGTTGTTATAGGCATGGGTGGCATACCCCATGTTACGATTGATAAAGGGTTTTTCGTTCCATTGCGTAGTTTGAGAAGGACGCATGGGACCTCCCTTGGGCTGCTGAACGCCTTGAGTCATAATCACCTTAAGCCAAGGAGAAAGAGTATCGTCTTGTGCATAATAGCCGCCTTTAACACGAGGTGCATCAAGAATTGGCGGATGACTATCCACGTTTTCCTCGCAGCAACGAGGGGTAGAACAGGTGTCAGGCAAACAGACGGCAGCCTTTACACCTCGATAGTGACGATCGCTAGCATTATATTTTCCAAGTTCTCTTTCACCGGGATCAAAGTAACTCCAAACGCCGGTGTTCAAATCTTCCTTATCCGCCACGGAATACTTATCCATGTATGTGTAGGAATCCAGTTCACTTAAGGTTTCTCCTTCCACATCACAGTAAATACCATAGTAATGGGTATAGTTTGTCCCAGAAGTTGATGGAGCCCCATTCTTCATTATATTATTTATCGCATCATTGAAATTTTGACCTGGAGTAAAACGATAAATTCGATTCGACACACACTGGTCAATGCAGTACTTGGCCTGATAATCATTTTCCGCAGAGGCAGGTTCGCGACCAAAATCCCTCATAGCAACCCTAACAGGATTATGTTGGGCTCTATCAAGTGTTACAAATTTGCCTTCAGCCACAGAATATACAGAACCTTCTACCGCAAACTGGTTGTAATCATTAGCGATATTGGCAAAATACCCGCCCTTTTGACCGTCAGTTCCTGTTGAATTATCTCTATAAGCAGTTGTACTAGTTTTCACACCACCTAGATACGCTCCAGACACTTCTCTATCACAGTAAGAATAGAGGTTCTTGAAGTCTTCCACAAAGCAATAACCCGCATTGGTGAAGTAGGCGATAATCGTCATGTTGCCTTCGGGGCGAACCGTAATTCTACGGTTGTTAATGTCAGTCAGGCTGTTATCGCTACTGGACCAATGATTGAAATTTCTACCAGTTGCACGGGCATAGTACGTTTCGTCATAATAAACGGTAAACGAGCACTTACCGGAATTACCTGTTTTACAAGTACCCATGTAGTTATTGTTGCTATCATAAATGGAAACATCAAAGTCTTCGTCATCGCCCTTGCCATCATCAGAAGGATCGCCCTTCAAAACATGGGCACTACCCTTTAAACCAGAAATCTTTACCGTAAGGGTATAATGGCGTTTCTTGAGGGAGGCATAAGCCATCGTTACAGATCCATTGACAATCACCGGGAAATTTTCCTGCCGGACAATACACTTTTCCTCATCATAGCCGCTAGCCTTCATATAGGCACGAGGATTGGCCTTTCCCTCGATATCGCATTCCCAAGGACCAGTAGACTTATCAAAGCCACTGCCTTCGTTACACCCCTCATTTCCGTCAATGTAGGCGCCCCAACTCACACCATTTTCGCCAAAAGCGCTTTCATCACAGTCGGGTATCTGAGACAAGGTATCCGATACAGCAGGGAGTATATTAGGATCAGCAGAGAGTTCACCATGCCTTACGATACCCTTGGCTGCGCCAAACATCACCAGTTCATTACTGGGATTACCGGTGGTGAATTCATCTGAATAATCTTCATCTTCAAGCTTAAACTGAATTGAACCGGTCGCGGAACCACAATCATTTACAATAATGCTAAACGGCGTAATTTGTGAGACGCCATCGGCAACAGTAAGCTCATACACAACGGCATCCTCGGTAACCGCCTTTTGTGTCATAGTATAACCTGTTCCAGACAGAGTTGTCGTAAGATTAATTGCAGACTCGTTACTCTGGTTATAAACCGTCAGTTTCAGTTTACCACCCTTCTGTTTTGGAATGTTGATGCTAACTTGTTTTGTATTGTCAGCCTGGCAACGTTCACTATCCAACATATAATACAGCATATCGAAGGATGCCAACGACGTAGATCCTTCATCTACAACATATACCCAGAATTTGGATTTTTTTGAGTCTTCTTCGTAAACACAAGTATGAAGGCCCTTTACGCTAAACGGGGTTGTTTCGGAAATGGAGGTTCCTGAGCTTTCGCTAGTGCCAACATGACATGTTGCAGAACCACTTTGTGGAACAAGGCCTCCGAGGTACATTACAGTATATACTTTTTTTCCATTTTTACTCAGGGCACTGTCAATATTTGTGTAAATCACACGAGGTATAACGACTAAAGACTGATCTAACATTTCTGAATTGTCTAAATCAATTTCTTCGTTGTTAGCATATTGTGTCGCTAGGTCAATCTTTAGTTGAGGAGCAAACGGAATCCATGGTTCTGTACTGATTTCCAGTTCCGTTCCAGAGTCTGACGAAGAGGAAGATGGAGTTGAATCATCGCGAATTTCTTGACATGCCGAGCCACCGTTAAAGTCACAAATGGCACCAGCATCACTAAGTGCATCAACAATATTCTGATCAAATTCCAAATTCAATGTACTAGGGAGATTACCCAGCTTAGCACAACTTGCCGCCTCGGCGTAAACAGACCCCTTAAGAGTGCCGTTATTCTTGATATTATCGATATCACCCTTCGTATAAATAAAGTAGCCATATTTACCGGCATCGCCTTTTTCAAGTTCAATAGCGCCCGCGCCCTTCTTAAGGAAGATCAAGACCGACTTTCCCTCAGTTGTCTGCGGAAGCTTCATCACACTCGGACGTTCCTCAAAAATGAAAATGAAATTTCCATTAAGAGTCTTACTTCCTGTATTTTCAAAGGCTTCGGCAGAACTGGGTTTTATCACCATAAAGCCGCCGTTTCCATACAGTTCAGTGCTCCTCTTATCTGTAGCAGCGTAAATAGCATTCAATTTACCAATAGCGTCATTGTCCCGCCATTGCGTACTCCCCCAATTTACAATATCAGAAACAGAAACTCCTGCAGAGACCGTCGTAACAGAATTAGCCTTGGATTCAAAATTACCAAGGGAAACCATATCTTGAATGGTAAATTTGGATCCATCACATGTTTTTGCAGCTTTGTTATTAAAGAACGTCATACAGTAATCTTTAGCATCCTGCTGACAAGTATGTTCAAGCGGCTTTCCTATATGCTTATCATTACTTTTGGATGTAAAGCAGAGAGGGTAAGCGCCTGCACCCATACCACCATACACCTTACAAATATTCAATCCATATCCACCCTTATAGTCATAAAAATTTTCACCTAGATGCAAGGACGAAGACGGTCGAGAAGTCAATTCAGCAGAAACACCCCACCCAATTGACCCGTCTATATTCGCACCATTAGGCATCCATACATCACCGATAGCTTTAAATGGTTTGGGTCTATTGAAATGGAATTTACCTGTATTAGTGAGACAAAGTTCTTCTTGGAAAGTTACGGCGTGTTCACCAAGAGCATCATTGACCCTGCCATTAAACGTCGCATTTCCGCCAAATGAAATATCTGAGTTTCCTGTCAGATTTACATTTCCTTCAAAAAAGGAGGTCCCTCCAATTTCACCCCTTATGGAAGATTCCGTCGTCGCATCACTTTTACCAGCAACATAAACATCCTTAAGTTCAACTCCATCGTTCTGCATAACGAGGTGTCCACCAACGCAAGTTGTTCCTCCTACAGATATAGCCCCACCACTAACAACATTCAAGTTACCTGTAACGACAACATCTTCCTCAACAGAGGCAGCTTCACCAGAGGCGTTGTAATCGCCATTAATCAGCATGGAGGTCTTTTTATGACCACCACCATTGATACTCAGAGTTCCTCCAAAATATGAATACTTGTACTTGGATTTTCTAACCGAGGACGGTGGGTTGATTTGATACAAGCCCGTAATCTTAAGAATTGCAACTTGACTATACTTTGAGCCGTGTCTGCCATTACCCGTAGAAACCAACTTTAATTTTACGGAGCCACCTTCGGGTACAGCCTCAGTAGCCACCACGGAGTAGCTCTGATTAAGGTCACTAGACATGGCTGTCAACTTGTTGCCCAAATCAACAACAACACCATTCGAACGACCATTCATAAGTTGAGTTACAAGGCCGGCAGTCTCTTCACCATTATAAGCAAGCCATGCACGAGCGGCATTAAGACCTGCCTGAGAAGCTAAATATGCTTCAGATTGTTTCAATCGAGAAGCGCTAGCTCGCTCTGCAGAATTCAACCATTTGTAGACTGCAGTAGCAGCAATTGTTGCAATGGTCATGAACAACAAGACTGTTACAAGGGCTACACCTTTCTTGCTTTTTAAAAACATATTACATCTCCGTTCCATTATCCGGTGTCGGAATCATCTTTTCAATACGAGAAACTTCCTTGCCATATTTAAGAGCTAAGTTCAGTTTAAACGCCTTAACCTTTTTCTTTTCTTCTTTGTCATCTAGGTTAAACGCAGCAAAAGAATATTCAGCTTCATCCCTAAGAGTAACTGCAAAATTTGAAACAGTCATAGTCCCCTTCCAAACTAAGGGAGAAAACAGAGCTACCGTAAATGCAAGACAAACATCATCAGTTTGCTGAGGAACACTAAATTCCACATAGCGATTGTAGTCATCATTAGATTCTGACGGATACACCATAAAGTCTGAAACATACGGGATGACATTTCCATCAGGTTTGCGCAAACCTATACTTATGTGATCAGTACCCGGCAAAAAATCACGCATAAAATTGGGGTTTGCTTTTGTTGCGAAAGCAATCATTTGAAATGCGATCGCATAGGTCTTATAGGGTTGGAAATTAAACCTAGCGCATTTCTTCCAATCAAGATCACCTCCTGTTGGATTACCTTCAAGAAGATACAACTGCGTCGCTAATTTTTCGGAACCCGTATTGGATGGAAACTGGGATAGTTCAACATTGCTACCGCTGGCAAGGGTTTCAACACGCAAAAAACCAGATCCTGTTCTCGATGCAAGAGCAAAACTTCGTCCCGCAGCAAAATGACCATTAGCCGGGAAATAGGTTGAAGCATCCATTCTAAAATCGGCATCCTGTATACGGCGGCCCGGAGTTAACTGAAATTGAGAAACTTTATCGCTAATCAAAACTTCAAAGGTTTCTCCTTCATCTTCATGAGGACAATCAGCTGGAAAACTAGACAAAGAAGATGATTTTTTTTCTATGGACCGGCAAGAACGATAAAGATTAGTACCCTCAAGTCTCCATGTTATTAACTGGGAATACTCCGCAACGCCCTTATTATCGTAGACCAATTTTTTAAAACTTATTTGATCTTTTGATGCGTTTAGAGAAAATGAAGAGTGATCGGAATTGTCATCATCATAATAGATATCAGTCTCTAGCTTATCCGAGCCATCACTAAGAACAAATTTTGCCCCCATTTGGCTAAGATCTTCCGCTATCATCTGCGAAAGATTATCAGCTTCGGCTGTTCCCTGAAGCATATTTTCCGTACGAACACGGAACCTTGTGCTATCACTGAATGCTTGACCAGCAATGACTACTATAATGCCAACAAGACCCATGTACACAATCAATTCAACGAGTGTAAAACCGCGCTTCATCGAACAACCCCCGATACTGAGATGGAGTGAGTTTTCCCCTTAAGTTTCCAAGCCACGTTTACAGTTGCATTTTTTGCATAGACATGCTTTATCGGGGAGTCCAAGTAGTTCGACGTATTTTCGCTTTGGAACATTGCATCGTCTGAAAGCGAAACGGTTACATCGTAATCCACATGAATCGTATAGTTTAGAAGACCTGGTTGACTTTCCCATTCCCTAGAGCGGACCAGCTTTATGATCCTAGCTGTATTGTTATTACTCAACGCAGCAATACCAACTGCATTGAGAGAGTCCAGAACATCCTGAGCAACCATATTGGCTCCATCACGAGCACGGATTCGCCACAGCGACTCATAATTACTTTTCTGCAACTGGTTTAACGCTGTGAGCAAGAAACCAAGAACTGCAGCAGCCACCAGAATTTCGGCAATTCCAATGCCTCGTTTATTTCCAAAAAAGCATCTCATTATAATTCACTCCAGTCAACATCCCCATCTTCTTCGAAACCAACAAAAGAGGCTATCTTACGTTCAACAGGCGACTTCGCAATCGCTGCATAAGAATCCGTTGTTCCATACTGGATAACGTAAACCCCTTCCCCAGAACATTCCGAAGCAGAAGTACACAGACCACGGAATGGGCTATACCCAATCCGATGGTACAAGATCGCCTCTTTCGAAGATGTCGAAAGTACTGTAGTGGCATCATTGGGCAGATTATTCGACGAGACAAACCTTAGGGCAGCTTCCAAAGTGATTTTATCCACAACACCACCCTGAATATCACAGCCAGTACCAGCAGCATTAGCATTGTAAGCGGATAGAGTCTGCTCGCCGTCAATTTTCAAGCAAAGTTTTTTAGCCTGACGAGTAGCCAATGCGCCCATGTTATCTACAAATGCGGCTACATTGATTGCTGCATCTTTTGTTCGAGCATTGATTGCGGCTCTGTTCATACTGGAATATCCCAAAGTCGACAAAATCCCCATGATCGCAATAACGACCATGAGTTCAATCAGCGTAAAGCCTTTCTTTTGAACAACACCAAACATAAGCCTCCACACCACCCGGGCAAACGCCCGAATGGTGAGATTTAATTCCTAGGAAGGGAAAGAAATTTTTTCAAAAAAATTCTTTCCTATTTTGCCATAAAATAAGCCGCGGTTCATCCGTGCCAGAAAGCATCCTGCCCGGCACCAAAATCACCTTGCAAATTTCAGGAAAAAAGGATTGCCTAAAGCATCCTGAGAGTATCTTCCATGTCGGAATCGGAGATATGAAGGTAGTGAGAACAAGTTACATTGATGTTGGAATGCCGCAGCAACTTGGAAATCACGGCAATGTTTGCCCCGGCCCGCAAGGCGTTGCTTGCAAAGCTGTGACGGAATCTATGACAGTGGGCCACTCCGTCAAATTTCATATCAAGACCCTTGCACAGTTTTTTAAGAGCCTTGTTTTCGAGGGATTCGTGAAATTTTCTTGAGAAAATATATCCTGTAGAAGGGAATGCCGAGAAACCGGTAAAACGGCTTAGCTCATCCCTCAATTTTGGGCAAAGGGGAATGCGCCCCTTGATATTCCCCTTCCCGTTAAAGGTCAGCCACCCGTCGCGAATGTAGTCCCACTTAAAACGGGCCGCCTCCGAGAAACGGAGCCCGTTGAATGCCATCATGGCATAGAAAAGCCTATGTTCGGCATCCATGGCGTGGTCCAGGATAAGATTTACCTGGTCAGGCGTCCAGAAGAACCGCTCGATAGGCCGCTTCTTGGGCAGCAGTTTCATTTTCTTGAATGGATTCGCCATGTCCAGTTCGTAAATGTCGATGGCCCACTCAAAAAATGTATGCCAGACGATTCTCTTTGCCCGGACAGAGTTCGGGTTAAGGCTCGTCGGTAAACTTTCGAGCATGTCCAGGGCGTCTTTTCGCGTGAATTCGGCCAAGTTCCTGAAAAGGTAGGGGGTAAAATGCCTAACAGACGATTTGTATCCCGAATAGGTGCAGCTACTTCGGCTCCTTTTTACTGCGGTTAGCCAGGAATCAATAGCCTCCTCAACGAGGATGATTGCTTGCTTTTTAGTGTTCATGTTATCCTTTTTTGTTGATTCTTCTGGCAACAGCCAGAAAAACGGAACAAATAGTTCCAAACATGACACTCCGCAAGGTTCTTTTTACAAAATTTGTAAATTATTGTTGTAACTCTTTTATGACCTCCTTCTGCCAGAAAAGAGCTGGGCGAAAATCCTTTGCTTACCGAAAAGCACCTTATTGGGCTATAATAAGTAAACCACATTTTACACTTGCCCCCATATTTATATATATTATGGCAAAATAGGAAAGAATTTTTTTGAAAAAATTTCTTTCCCTTCCTAGGAATTAAATCTCACCATCCAGACTCGCGTCTGGGTGGTGTGGAGGCTTATGTTTGGTGTTGTTCAAAAGAAGGGCTTTACTTTGATAGAAGTCCTGATCACTGTGGTCCTCATAGGGATTCTTTCCACTATGGGGGTTGCTAGTCTGATGGGTGCTGCGGAGAACGCCAAGATTGAGGGGGCCGGCAAGGATACGGCTGCGTTTATGGAACGTATCGCCAAGGATTCCAAGCGGATGTCCAAGCCTCTTTGTTTGAAGAGGGCAAACGACCAGAGAATTGATGTGTACAAGTCGGACGATTGCACGGATCCTCTTGCGGACTCCCTGTACGACCATCTGGATATTGACGCTCCCATGAGATTTGTTGCGGAATGTCCCCAGGTCGGTGGAATCGAAGGGTGCAATTCTTCGGGAAGTTGCGAGGCCAACCTGCTTGATGGTACGGCGGGTGTGTTCAAGCCAAAGATCGGCTTGTCCTCCCTGCCGGTTTTCGGTTATGTATGCATTCAGTTTGCCCTCAAGGATCATTACGCAATTGCCTTGAAGACTAGTTCAGAAAATTTCATGAAGCCTCTTACATACGAGGGTGGCGAATGGTCTTGGTAGAATCTGTCCTAAAAAAGTTGATGCCTCGGAATCCGAAGGCGGGGATTGGCATTGCAGAAATCCTGGTGGCTTCTGTAGTGCTTGGTTTTTTGCTGGTTGCCTTGAGCAAGCTTCAACTGAGCAATCGTGAATCCGTGATTCGGACCCGGTCAAGAGATGCCGCCGTGGAAATAGCCCAGGAGGTTCTGGATTCCCTATCTGCAGTGGGGGTGGCCGCCTTGCATGGCGATGGCAACACCAACACGATCAATCTTGTCAAACAAAGGGAATGGAAACAAACGCCGGGAGATGTTGAAACCACGTCAAGAATGAACTATACGGTCAGGGTCGAGGTTTCTCCCGACGAGGACTTTCAGAATAGGGAAGTTTCCAAGTTCGATACGACAAGGCATGTCTATGCAAGACGGCTGAACGTGAATGTGTCCTGGATTTTCAAGGGGACTCCCACATCCATCAACGTAACCGGGATGGTTCGATAGGTAGGGTACGACCATGAAAGCAAGAAATTCCAAAGCGGGTTTTACCTTAATTGAACTGATCGTGTACAGCGGCCTGATCGGGATTATCGTGGTCATTGCCGGTCGTGCTTTTACAAACAGTACGAAAATGAGAATCCGTACCGAAAGCATGATACAGAGTACGTCGACTGGGAATGCGTTATCGGCACTCTTGTCGGAAGATTTGTCGCAGATGGGGGCGAAGACCGATCTTGGGGATGGCGAGTATCACTTCTTTAGCGAGGTGTACAACGATCCTACTAGCGACTCTGCTTCATACGTCCTAAAAAGTGGAACTCGGGATAGCATCTCCTTCAAGAAGGTGGTGAACGGTTCCGACGGAAAGGCTCTGTTCCTGCAGCAGGTGAGCTGGTTCTTGACAGGCTCCACCCTCAAGAGGTCCTGCAAAACGCTTGCGAAGTTTACCGATCAGGATGCCCCGGACGAGTGTCTTATGTTGGACAACAGTGAAGACGAGGCTGTACCGGTAGTCATGTCGGAAAATGTTTCCGAGTTCAGCCTGAGACCGGGTAAGCGCTTGCAGGATGCTTCGTCGTGCCCATCGACTGATTTCGGGGAGGGGTGCTTCAAGCTGGGTTCCGTGTATACCCTGGCATCCCGTAGTTCCAGCGGCATTACCCCGGTCGTATTGGAACCTATTACGGGAACGACCTCCATTGCCATCAGAGGGTTCTACAGCAACTTCGATGCGAACACCAACTATTCCTCCCAGGTGTATCTGCTGAATGGGTCGGTCAGTAACCCTGTCTGGGGGCAGTGCTCCGAATTTACGTTTAAGCCAAATGTCACTTACGGCGTTTCCTTCTCGCTCATGGTGGAAAGCGACCTTTCCAATGTGAACTACATGCGCAACTTCATGGCTGAATACGACCACGTTAGCGTAGGCTTTAGGACCCGCGAGGGTGACCCGATCGAAGGAATCCAGGACCACATGGTCTATCCGGCTCAGGGTGAGATTGATACGGACCGGTATTTTGAATTCAGTTTCCCGCGGGAGGTTACGGGTGCGTGCCTCGCCTTTACCTTTGCCTTCTATTCCAAGTATGCGGCAGACGGCTCGCTGGCCATTTCCGGCATCAGCGTTTTCCCGAGGGACGAGGCAGGGTACGACTTTGATTCGCCAGGGACTAATACGCGTAATCACAAGGCCTTCCAGTACAGGCTAGTGACAAGGGTAAACGGGGAATCCACAGTCATCGAAAAATTTGTTCCTACGCCCAATAACGGTATTTAGGAGTTTTTGTATGAAGAGTTTGTCCAGAAAATACTTTGGCAGGAAGGGTGTCGCCCTCATTACCGTGCTGATCTTTATGACCATTGCAACGATTGCTGCAACGGCTGTTTATAAACTGCTCGCCTCCGAAAATCTTTCAAGCGCAGCTCGCTTAAGGCAAAACGAGGCTTACCAGGCTAGCCAGGCGGGTCTTAACCTGGCTCGAGCATGGTTGTCTTATAATGGTAGCGAGACAGCCTCCCTGATTACCCAGTTCGCCCGCGATGGTCAACACAGGCCTATTTCTCTAAACGAACGGATGAGACAGAGTGGTCTACAGATTCAACAGGATTTTTCCGTGCTATTGGCGAGCGTGGATACGGTCAGTTCCAATGGGGTGAAGGTAAAGCTGATTTCTACGGGCAAGGGCAGGGTAGGGTCCAGCTACAGTCAGGTGGCAATTCTGAATGTGGAAGGCCTGTACCGCGTTGATATTCCTTCTGCTTCCGGGGATGTGGATTACAATGCTGCTTATTTCGGCGGGTCCTTGTCTTATGCAGGTGCTCATGCTGCTACTGCCATGATGGTTAATGGTAACTGGGATGGAAACCCTTTGAAGGTGACAAAGGACTTTTATATCACAGGTAATGTGGACTTGAGCGGTAACGAAGTTGATATCGGTGGTACAGGTTGTATTGGCGGTGATATGCTTGCCGGCAACGGACTTAAGGTTGGGTCTATTTACGTAGATGGGGACGCGTTAGGGAAATTAAGGGATGTTTCAGGGGATGCTTATTTTAATGGAAATGTGGATGCCACTAATGCGGATTTTACCGTTGTTGGAAATTTCTATGCGGGTGGAAGTCTTAAAACGGACCCGAGTGCTCACGATGCCATTTTCCAGAATAACTTCTGTATGGGCGATTATGGACGCATTGTCTTTGGTAGTGGCATTGGACATGAATTCCGTGTGCAAAATAATGTCTGGTTGCCCAATACTGGAGCGATGAGTGGCACCATGTCGGAAGCGAATGCCCTGGAAAAGAAGTTTGGTATGAGAAATGAATCCCAGGTGTATATAAGCGAAATGTACATGGACGTCATCAAAGATGGCTATGCCTATTTACATCAGGAAGGCGATTTTATTTCTGGCCTATGGGGTGCTATCACAGGTGAATACAACTGGCGCTATTTTGTATCGAAATCGGAAAATCGAGTGTCTTCCGTAGCAGGCGAGCCTCCCTTTGACTGTGCTGATTCCCTGCCGACATTTTGTCATAAGAAATGGCACCCCGCCGAAGGTTGTGACGGTACAAAGTATAAGATCGACGATTTGCTGACCACAGCTTACGATTCTTTTGAACAGAAGGCGAATCAAGTGGATTGCGCCAAGGATATTAAGGAGTTTACGGGTGGTAGCTCTACCGTTGAATCCTTGAATGCTTGCTATGAAAAAGCTGCCAAAGAAGGTGATGCGAATCTTTACAATGGCTTCCTGGTTGTCAAGTTTACAGCAAATTCAAATGCGTATCCTACGGGTACTTTGAATGGAAAGTTTATCATCATCTATGAAAATGACGGCAGCAGCGGTGGTTATTTAAGATTGCCTCCTTCGACGGGAACGACCATGGTGTATTTGAAGGAAGGCGCAAGCGGAAATGTTGATCAGTCTGTTGTTGATCCTAACGCAACTTACAATTACTTTATCTATACAAAGGCTGATATTGGACAAATGTTAACAGGAAGTTCCCCTTGGAAGGGCTCTGTTTATGCAGAAGCAGAAAATTGCGCAAAGCTGGGGAAAGTGCAGGGTGGAATCAGCCTTGAATATGACCCCAAGGTGGTCAACGCACTCGTTAACGCCAAGGTAATTTGCAAGGCCGGCACCAACTGTGGGGATAGTGGCGATGGTGAAGTGGATGAGTCTGGTAATGTAGTAAGTACCTCTGCAAAGGATAAAAACTGGATTGCCCTTGCCCCGACACTTAAAATCAGCCTCATGTCTCAGTATGCCAATAGCGAAAACGTCTCTGTAGAAAATCACGAGATGGAAAAGGGCGTCCTTGTAATGCCTCGCGTGATTTATCTGAATACGGGAGACCGATTGGTCAATGGTTCCGAAAGAGCCTATAATGTGATTTATCTTGGGGGCCTAGAACCTTCTGGAAGTGGTTCTGCATCGTGCTATTTTGGCGAAAAACTTGGCTCCGGAGTTATGGTCAGTGAAACTTCTACATTTGATAGCGAAGGACTTTATACCTGCCAGTATTCGGAGGGTGATTACACTTCGGATTTCTGGGTTTGGGTCATGGACGCCAGCTCTAGTGCTAAGGTTTCTTTGGATACGCTGAACTACAATTTGTCCAAAGTTTGTGAAAGTGTTGGCATAAAGACAAAGAAAGTTGGAATCAAGTTGCTTACGGAGCACTCCATTTCGGGAGGCTACCTCAATATTCTCGTATATGAAAAGTCCAATGGTGCAACAGTCACTCCTCTTACCTCTTCAAGCGGCTTGTTTACATTAACGGACCTTGGTCCTAGTAGCGGAGGTGAACTTTATAAACTGGAATTGAAGGAAGGAATTTCCTCCATGACCGATCCCTTGTTCGATGTGAGCATTTTTGGGGGGTGCGCATCGGCTTCTGGTTATGTGCAGTTCCAATTGCTAGATCCTGTTTCTACAGATAATCTGGGACTGGCAAGCCCCGGCAACGAATTGGTGTTGTTAGGTGATGGCGCGGGCCCTGTGGCTCATCACCCCATAAACGAAGATGAAACGGTCAGCGATAGTATCAAGAGCATTCCTGAATGTACTGCATACAATAAAGACGATGTGGTTTGGACTCCTAGCGTGGAAGGGTGCTACGTTGCAAGTGGCATTGAACCAGATGCGTTCTATGGACCTTGGCTTTGCCCCATGAGCTCGGTGGTGAGCCTGTCCGTGTCTAACAACGTGGATGAAAGAATATGCAAACCCTACTTTGGATCTTCTGCCGTGGTGGAAAGTCCCAATGACACGGCATTTGTGTATGCTTCCCTTAAGAAGACTCCTTACACGCTAAGCATTGAAATTGAAGGTTTGATGGGTACGGCAAATGTGTACGGTTCTCAAGGTGAAGTTTCCTTGGGTGGCAAGACCAAGGAAGAGCTAGAAAATGATGCCGAAGTCGAATTGCTTAATGAAAATGATGAGATTCTTGGAACCTGTAGGACCGGTGGCGTCCTGTACAAAGATGGCAAGAATATTGGCCCTTGCGATATTACTGTTTACTATGGTCAGCACTATTATGTACGAGCCAAGGGTAAATACTTTGATCACTGGAGTTATTACTGCGATAGCAAGAGCCCCACATTTGCTTGTGGTACTGCAACGGGTGCGTCTACCAAATCCCGTCTTATTGCGGTGACCATTTCTGAAGATGTTACCGTGAAGGCGAACTACACGAAGACAGGTTATTGCTTTAACGAGGACTTTAAGCACTTACACCCGTATTGCGACTATGAAGTGACCCCGAAAGCCATTGGTGGACTATCCTTTGCTCGTTTGCCCTTGAATTCAAGCGGATATACGGATTTCTATAGGACGGATGTGCGAAACAGTGCTGAAAAAAGAACTATTTCAAAATCTCAGTACGAGGACTACGGACACGGAGATGGAGAATACTGTATTGACCAGTGCGTAACCAACTGGAAGTACCGCTATAGTGAGTTGGCCTACCTTGCGGGAAAGGAACTTGAAGGTATAGGAACAAAGTATGATTACTATTTTGACTTCTATTGTTCCGTGGAAGGTAAGACTGCCGAGGGAACGGTAAGGGAAAAGGAATCTGAAGCGGCTGATGTCTGGAGTTATTATGATCCGGGTATCTCCTGCGAAGACCAGGTGGACCGCGCCTTTGATGACTGGAAAATGCCTTGGACATATAATGTGTCGTTCAACCTTACGAAGGAAGGGGCTAAAAAAAATTGTCACGACACCTATCGCTGTGTAAGTGGCGCCAATAACAATAGTAGTGCAAATACATTGGATTGTAGAGGAAAACATCCGCCTAGCCTAGATAAGCCTCGCGTCTATGGAGGCTATTATCCGCAGAATGATCCGTATTCTCCGTGGTTAAAGGTTCTTTCTGTCAATATTTCTCAGATGACGAAATATGGTGCAAGGCGTAGTCCTGATAAACACAATATCAAGTTGGATATTGATGATGCTGGCGAAACTGCGAAATCCGTCAATCAGAGTTATTGGAATATTAAGCCTTATATTGATCGAGAAGACGGTTTTGCCTCTCAGCATGGTACCAAGACTTCCTTTATTATCCTCCGTAAAGAAAAGGCGGGCTATAACGGAACTTATACCAAGACATTTACATGGAATGGTACCGGCGAATCCAATGATGGCGGTAGTATTAGTGCAATTATCTTTAGATCCAATGCAGATGCCACCTCCTTCTTCTTGTTGGGCATAAATCCGTCAGCCTCTACGACGGATGCAACCCAGCGGCACTTTATTTTGTGCCATGGTACGGAACGTCAGATGTTCAATGAAACTGCTGTGATTTCTGGTTCTCAAATTCAAAATGACGCCCGTGAAATGCAGTACCCGCTGAATACAGGGCATTGCATTGCGGAAGAGGTTTTTGCAAACCTTCCTTGGGATTACATTAAGCAAAGAACGCTTCAGCTGAAGGTGGAACTGGATGGTCCCAATGCAAAGATTACCTTCTCCTATACTAACCAGACAACAGCTAATGTCGGAACTGGTTCTGAACTTTTTGATGGAACGAACTCCACGATTTATATCAGCAAGACCTTTAATCTAGAAGATCCTGCGTTGTTTGGATATCCTATTGATGACGATCATTGGAGTGAACGTCTCCCGAAAGTTGATGCTGCGGGAAATTCAACTCATATTTACCAGAACCCCATTGAACACATGAAGAATAACAATGAAGACTATGGGTATGTAGGTTTTGTGGTTCACAACCAAAATGAAAAGATTTATAACTTGAACTGGCGTTCTGGTGGATCCTGCGGTGGTGACTATCGAGAAGAACCTGGTACCTATTGCGGCTTCGAATCTGCAGAAGTGACTGCAAATACCCATACCGTACCTATTCGCTACGTATACGACTACTGCCCAGACCAAGGTGAATGTCGCTGTACCTATAAGTATTCCCTAAATGGTGGCAGCTGGATTGACGAAAAGAATTTCATTCTTCCTCCCGAGGGAAGAAAGTATCCTTATGGTTCCTTGAGAGTTCTTGCAGAATGTTATGATGAAAATAATCCTACCGGAAAGACCTATAAGGATAGCACAGCTTGTAACGGTTTTACAACTGTAGTGGAAGGGGGCGAAAATGTCTGCTACGACAACTATACCATTTTCAATTACTATAACACGGCGACAGTTCTGAACCAGTTTACGTTGTATAATAGTGAAATCGCGGGTATTAACAACTATTATCGTACTAGGATTAAACAAAATGCAGGTGAGATTGGAGATGCTATCCGTGAAAAACTCTGTGTTGACACGGAAGACATGGTTAGAGAGGGCGGCATTAATGAAGGTGCAGCAAGTGTTGTTGGCGAATCTCATTACAGTGCAAGTAATTTCTGTTCTGCAACAAACTCTACATCGGGGACGAAGCACGGATTAAACGCCAACATTACTGTTGATGGTGTTGCTGTTAGGGTTCATCCGAAAGAGAATAACATTAATAAGCAAGAAAGCAGCGATAAGCCGAACCAAAACCAGTTTGATACTGGCAATTTGATGATGGTTGGCCATGGACCAGATGCCGACCCCTACGATGGTGTAACGGCAAACTTCCTGCAGCTGATTGATACCATTGATAACACCAACACCAAGCGATATCTGAATCTTAAGGGCTCTGATATAACCTTTAGACTTTATCAGAATAACTTGGTGGATGATATCCGCATTTATGTTGAAGATGACAATGGTGTTCAAAGTAAAAAGATTAGTCTAGACGAAGATAATTTGGCTGAAGATGAATCCAGTTACCTGAACAATCTTGGTTCCATTACTCAAACTTTAAATCGCCAAGGTGATTACTGCAATATCTATGACCATCGTATTACGGCGGATGAGTACAATAATTTAGGCTCTGAAGAACGAGAAAAGTATTATCAGGAATTGTGCCAGCTGAATTTAGTTTGGGTTCGTGACTTGAAGCGTTTTGCTCGTGGCGCAAGTGAACAGGAAGGTCACACTTGGAGCGGAATGTTCCCCTTCCGTCAGTTTAGAGTTCCTATAAGCAAGCTGGTTGCTGGAACTACAGCGGATCCTACCCGTATTTCCAAGATTTACTTTGAAGTGGAAAATGACCGTGGCGGTGGTATCCATATTAGCCAATTGAAGACCGATTGCCCCACATCCTTGGATGTGTTGAATTGTAAGACATCTTGGAATGGCGTAGAAAATAATGCAAATAAAACTGTTCGCGAAGGTCAGAACATCCTATTCTCAGCAAATGTTCCTGGAGCAACTTACTGTCAGTTGAGATTACATCAGAATGGATCGAATACAACCTACTCTGATATCAAGGGATGGCCTGAAGATGAGTGGTTTCCCTGCAATAATGCGGAACAGTATTTTAAGACAGATTCTCTTGGACTTACATGCGAAAATACAGCAACGGACTGTGAAGCCCGCTTTACAGTTGTTGCAAAGAATTCTTCTGATGAGTTGGATTCCTGTATGGACAACAGTAAGAATGGTTTGTATGTCAAGGTACAGAATACCAAGTATACTTGTTATGGTTACAATACAAATTACACCACAGGTGTTGCCAAGACTCCTGATTACAAGAGCGAAGTAGTAAATTCCCTGTTTACTGCTGAACCCATTGAATACGATGGCTCGGGCAGTGTTAGTATGGGTCTTGATTTTAATGGTGGATCTTTCCCAAGACCAACAACTATAAAACTGATTGGTCCGGATGGACAAGTGATTGAGGAGATTGAAGCAACTAGTTCAGGGTCAAATGCTGAAAAGTATGCTCGATGTGCTCAATGGAAGGAAGGAACAACAACTCATGTAGATGGTACTACATCATATCCGAATCTGAAGAACGACTGTGCTTTCTTCCAGTTCAATCCTACCAAGTATGGAACAGGCGATTACAAGCTGGTTATGGGTAATAGCAATGTAGACGCCTGCAAGATCAACATTACCGTTCCGGCAAGAAAGTTAGAGAACTGTATTGTTTCGCAGACGACCGTAAACAAGGACGGCTATGTTGATGTGGTTGCCGATGGCGAGTACCTGGATGGAACTGTCGGTTCGTTGAAGGTGGGGTCAGACACTCACGCCTGCCGTTATGAACCTGAAAGTGAGGGCGCTACACGCGGAATGGTCCTTTGTGACTTTAAGGCTCCATCTACAGGTGGTGATTACGGCGTGACCTTGAATTTCGCTGGATTGTCCTTGGATTGCGGTACACTTGCTGTTACCGACAAGCCAAAGCCGTCCGATTGTAAGGTGTCTGGTGATGGTCGTTTCAATGCCAAGGTGAATAACCCTAAAGCGCTTACCTATAAGTATCGCCTTATTCGCTGTGATGACCTGTTAGGTAACAACTGTACCTTTGAAACCGATGGGGCAAAGCAGGAAGGCACCAGCATGTCTGAATCCATCTTGTTGAATGTGGGTAAGCCTGTTGGTGGTCGCCAGTATACGTACTTCTTCCAGGTGTCTACTTCTGGCGATTTTGAAAGGGATGTCGAAGCCTGTTATGCTAACTATAATTTTGAGGGTGTAAATGCCGAGTGTGATGTGGACAAGTCCGTTGTTGGAGTCGGCCAGTCGTTTAATTTCATCGCGAAGAATGCGGAAGGTCTTGCTGATGATACCGATATGTCCATTATGGAAGGAACTACAAAGGTGGGCGATGTTCTGCTGAAGGCTGACGGTACCGGAAATACTGCCTTTATGACCGCAACCAAGAAGGGTAGCCATGAATACACCTTGGTGGGTTCCGATGGCAAGAATGTTTGTAGAAGTCCTGCTACTGTAAATGTTGTTGGCGTGACTGCAAATACCTGTAACTTCCAGTTGGCGGATTGGCCTAATACGACTGTGGATAAGGTTATGTCTAAGATAAAGGTTGCGTGGCAACCGGACAAGAGAACAAAGGTAAAGTTTGCTGCCTCCGATTTCCAGAATCTAAGTGTTCCTATTAATGCAAAACTTCTCTGTAGCAAAGGCGGGCATAAACTTGAGCATGAAGGCCTTAATATGCCTCTTTCTAGTTACAGTTCTGTAGTGCTCAGTGAGGGCTTTGATGTTCCGGAAATTACCGATGATATGACCTGCGTTCTGTCTTATGATGGAGACGAAGTCTGTCGTGCAACTATTAGTATTGCAAAGCCTATGGGTGATGCAGAATGTAAGGTAGGCAATGACAATAACGGTGGAATTGGTAGGGACGCCCCTGCAGATAACATTGGCATTCAAAATGAAATGAAGACGCCAAATACCCATTTTTACTTCTATTATAAGAAGGATAAAGGTGAAATATCTTCGTTTAAGGTGAAGAGTCCTCCCTCGGGCAACAAAACATACGATGTTCAAGAAGATGACAACTCGAGATATGATCTCGGTTGTCCTGACCATGAGGTAAATGGATATGAGTGTGTAACGGTTTATCCGGGAATGAATTGCCGACTGACCAACAACTATTGGGAGGCAAATTATAGCGGTCCGTGTGGCTACGGTTGGACGTGCTCTTATAAATGCGAAGGTTTCGTTCCCAGTACGGGTTATAAGTACACCCTGTGTACAACGCTTCCAGGCTATTACTCGGGCGAATCAGGTGAGCCAGTAAGTTGCTGCACCAAAACTCTTGAAATTGGTAATTGGTAAAAAAGGAGCTTTATGCAAAAGAATGGCTTTACCCTCATTGAATTGATGGTGACTGTTGTCATCGTCGGTATCCTTGCGGGAATCGCTGTTCCCAAACTGTTTGGGCACACTGCGAAGGCGAAAGCAGCCGAGATTACCCCGGCGGCATTCACCTACATCAAGCTACAGCAGGCCTTTTTCCTTGAACATAAGGGAGTGGGTAGCTGGAATAAGATTGGCTACGCTCCTCCGGGAAGCGGGGAAACAAAAAATTTTAGGTATACCAGGGGCGACATAACTTCGTCGGTAAGGCCCAGCTATGTGGGAGCCTCTTTTGGGGGGCAAGGTCTGGTGGGCTGGCAAGCGGAAAGTCTTGTCGGGCTGAATCAGTGCCTGCTGGGGAACAAGTGGGTAGTTCGCCTCATTCTCTCGGGAAGTGGCATGGAGTATAAAACCCAGCTTCTTTCGTCCGAGTCCGCCCCAAGCTGCCTCATAATGACCGGACCGGATTGGGCTATTTATTCAGTTTCGGATTAGCGGGCTGTGTAGCGAAAAAATTTAAGGCTGAGGTTGACCTCGGCCCTTTTTATATACATTCTTGTCATGCAGCCCCAAGCTTTAAGACTTTCCGAGATTACCATTTCGAATCTCCGTTCTATTCAGCGGCAGACTTTCCCGCTGAGTAGTTTTACGGCATTGATTGGCTATAATAATGCTTGTTAAAACACAAAAAGGTCCCGCCATCGCAGTAGCTTGTCAAGACTTTTTAAATCTTTGTGCGAAACGTTTTAGATTAAAATTTGCATTGAGTTTGCGACTGTTCTTTTGCAAATGTACTCATTTCCGCACGCTTTTGCAAGAACCTGAATTTTTATCGTCTTGCCGAATAAAATATAAAAGGGTCCCGCGAAATTGCAGAACCTTTGCTTTTTCAAAAGAGATTTCGCCCTTAACTTTTCTGAGCAAGCAATTCCCTTAACCTTGCGTTGTCAGCCTGGAACCTCGCAATTTCCGCCTGAAACCTAGCATTGTCAGCCTGGAGTTTAGCAATGACATCCTCTGACTTCCTGCGTTCTTCGGAGCGGGCAATATATGCGGCTACTTCGACATCGTCCTTCATGCGTTCTCCAGCCTTGATAAACAGTTCTTTTGCAAATGTACTCATTTCCGCTCGCTTTTGCAATAGGCTGAAATATTTGTCACCTGCGAACGCGGAGAAATCTTTGTTGTTGTTCAGAGCATCGATGGCGCGCAGCCACTGGGCGAGACGGCTGTCATCTTCAGCGTAGTCCGTATTCGCGTGCTCCAGGAACTTGCCGATTTCGACGATGGTGAGCATCTGCTGCTTGCTGAAGGTGTTTTGCTCGTCGTCCTGGAACCAAGCCTTGTGTACATACCGCTGGGACACTTCCCAGGGGCGGTAGTCGAACATCTGAAAACTGATGATGTTGATATTCTGCATCTTGTCGTAAAAGTCGCCCTTCTTCAGCATGTTACCCACATGGCGGGCCACATAGAACAGCAGGCGGTTGCTATAGGCGTCATAGCCGATGTGCTGGAACTCAAGGCCGATGCGGTCCACGGTCGGCTCGTCCCCTTGCCTGCCGGGGCGCTGATGACTGATGAGGATGTCCTGTTCAATGTCCTTGTGGACGAGCCCGCCGGAAATGGCTGGATTTTCCAGCTTCGGGTTCGAAATGCACTCACAGCCGGTAAGATGCAGCGCCGCATTCACAAGGTTCGTCGCAAGCGTCAGGTCCTTCCCGCCGCCGGTGAGGATGTGCTTGATACAGAAATCGTTGTAGATGTAGACGTTCTTGTACCACCCATGGTAGCGGCGAATGACAGCCCCCACGTCCCAACCATGCTTTTTAGCCCAATGGACTTCCCTGAGGAAGCGGCTCATCTGCTTTATATTCATTTGTTGCTTTGTTCTACCTCGCTGGGTAAACCACCCGGCGGAACGGGGTGAACACCCCGTTCGTGTATAGAACGATTTTGAAGGGGAAAAATTTCAGAATTTTTAAAAATTTACTGAAATTTTACAAAAGGTCACAAAAAAAGACTCGCGTTAAAAAACGCAAGCCTTTTTCGTTTGTGGATCCTGCTCCTACGAACCTAAGAATTGTAGGGCAACAAGTTGCCGACAATTCTATATCGGCCCTTCGGGCCTCAGGATGACAATTCAAAAGTCACCCTGAGCAACGACTAAATCGCGTCGATGATCTTGTTGAATGCATCCACCGGGCGCATCCACTTCTTGAGGAGTTCTGCCTTGGGGAAGTAGTAGCCACCGATGTCTACGGGCTGACCCTGGGCAGCGGTAAGGGCACCCACGATGTCCTTTTCTGCAGCGGTGAGGGCAGCGGCGACGGGAGCGAACTTTGCAGCCAGTTCTGCATCGGCCGTCTGTGCGGCAAGGGCTTCGGCCCAGTACATTGCCAGGTAGAAGTGGGAACCGCGGTTGTCCAGGTCGCCGATCTTGCGGGCCGGAGTACGGTTGTTTTCAAGAATGCGACCGTTAGCTTCGTCCAGAGTATCTGCCAGAACCTTAGCCTTCTTGTTGCCGGTAGTAGAGGCAATCTGTTCGAAGGAGGGAACCAGCGCGAAGTATTCGCCCAGGGAGTCCCAACGCAGATAGTTTTCAGCAAGGAACTGCTGCACGTGCTTCGGAGCGGAGCCACCTGCACCTGTTTCGAACATGCCACCACCAGCCATGAGAGGCACGATGGAGTACATCTTGGCGGAAGTGCCCACTTCCAAGATCGGGAACAGGTCGGTGAGGTAGTCACGCATCACGTTACCGGTAACGCTGATGGTATCGAGGCCAGCCTTGGCGCGGGTCAGGGATTCGGTAATGGCGGACTTGGGGTCCATAATCTTAATGTCAAGGCCAGTGAGGTCGTGATCCTTCAGGTAAAGTTCCACCTTCTTCTGGATTTCGCGGTCATGAGCACGCTGCGAGTCCAGCCAGAAAATAGCCGGAGTGTTAGAAACGCGGGCACGGTTCACAGCCAGCTTGACCCAGTCCTTGATGGGAGCGTCCTTGGCCTGGCACATACGGAAGATGTCGCCGGCTTCAACGTCCTGGGAAAGGATAACTTCACCCTTGCTGTTCACAGCACGGATAACGCCCTTGCCCTTGGCAATGAAGGTCTTGTCGTGGGAGCCGTATTCTTCGGCGCCCTGAGCCATAAGGCCAACATTGGAAGTGGAGCCCATGGTAGTGGGGTCAAACGCACCGTTCTTCTTATGGAAATCGATGGTAGCTTCGTAGATGCCAGCGTAGCAGCGGTCCGGAATGCAAGCCTTCACTTCCTGGAGCTTGCCGTCCTTGTTCCACATGCAGCCGGAGTTACGGATCATGGCCGGCATGGAGGCGTCGATAATCACGTCGCTGGGAACGTTCAGGTTGGTGATACCCTTGTCGGAATCCACCATGGCGATAGCCGGGCCGTTAGCAAGAGCTGCGTCGATGGCTGCCTTGACTTCAGCTTCCTTCGGGTTGCCTTCCAGACGCTTGAGCAGGTCACCCAGACCGTTATTTTCGTTAACGCCAATTTCCTTGAACAGGTCGGCATACTTGGTGAACACATCCTTGAAGAACACGCGGACAAAGGCGCCGAACATGACGGGGTCGGAAACCTTCATCATGGTAGCCTTCAGATGCACGGAGAAAAGCACGCCCTTGGCCTTGGCGTCAGCCATCTGTTCGGCGATGAACTTTTCCAGAGATGCCATACGCATGACGGTTGCATCCAGAATTTCGCCAGCGAGAGTGGGCTTTGCAGCACGAAGTTCAGTGACGGAACCGTCGGCAGCAACAAATTCAATCTTGAAGGTATCAGCTTCACCCAGGGTCACGGACTTTTCGTTACCGTAGAAGTCGTCGGCAGTCATGTAGGAAACATGAGTCTTGCTGTCGGCAGACCAGGCGCCCATCTTGTGGGGATTCTTCTTGGCGTAGTTCTTAACGGCCTTGGGAGCGCGACGGTCAGAGTTACCCTGACGCAACACCGGGTTCACAGCGGAGCCCTTCACCTTGTCGTACTTGGCGCGAATTTCCTTTTCTTCTTCGGTCTTGGGTTCATCGGGATATTCCGGAACATCGAAACCGTTCTTCTGGAGTTCTGCAATAGCAGCCTTCAGCTGCGGGAGAGATGCAGAAATGTTGGGGAGCTTGATGATATTGGCGCTTGCAT
Source organism: Fibrobacter sp. (assembly GCA_024398935.1). Taxonomy (GTDB): domain Bacteria; phylum Fibrobacterota; class Fibrobacteria; order Fibrobacterales; family Fibrobacteraceae; genus Fibrobacter. The sequence goes on from JAKSIH010000010.1 coordinate 68,516, forward strand.
CCAGAGCCAGCTTGCCCAGGAATCCCAGATCGTCTTCGGCCTTGCCAAACACAGCCAAAATACGGTGGGCAAGAGAAATGTTCTTGGTATCCACATCAATGTCTGCAGTCTTTGCGAAAGCACTTACGATGGGAAGGAGGGATTGGGTTGCGAGGAACGGAGCTTCGTCCGTAATGGTGTAGTAGATTTTCGGATTCATATAGCACCTTAGTTAAGTATTTCGTCCCTAAAATTAGCAAAATGCGAGCCAATTTTTAATTTTACGCAGAAAAAGGCTTCTAGTTGTTACAATCTGCAATAATAGATGAAAAAAAACACACTTTAATTTTTCAAAATTCTAAACTATTTTTATTTGCTAAAAAGAGGTCTTTTACACAATGATTCGCAAATCCAGCCTTACTTTTACAATAATTTGCTTATCAGCCCTGATTTGGACAGGCTGTAGTACCGCAACGGTACCCAATATTGAAGAAAATGAAGACGATGAAGACATCGGTCTTGTTTCTAGTTCTTCCAATACGACGAAAGTATCTAGCAGTTCTAACACATCTAGCTCTTCTGTAACCTACAAGGAAGAAGCCGATAGCGCGGTCGTTCAGGAAATACTTGCGGATTCTAATTTTAACAAGACAAACGTAGAGAAACTTGATGACGTCTTCGGCCCGGAAGAATTCGAGATTAACAAATACACCATTTTCTTTGCCACAATGAATCCCGCCTCCAAGAAGGGCGAGAACGTCACACTCTATTTTGACGGATTATTCAAATACGCAAACCGTTATCTTCTGGTTTATTATTTACCCGATGACTTTGATTACAATAGTAGAGCCATTAGTGGAGGAGAAGCTATTCTTGCCTTCAAGGGTGAAATTGGAGAACATCTCTTGGAAGACGCTTTCCCCGAAACGGATTCTACCCTCACCCACACCCAGTTTACCAATGAAGTGGATGACGTGATCCGTACAGGCCTAATGTGGGATGGAAACCACAAGCAAATTATGGTCATCACCTCCACCGATTTGAAAACCAGTACAGTCCTTCTCTCCGAAAAAAGCGGAAGATCCCTTTTATTCGCAAGCGCTCCTAGCTGGACCACCGACGCATACAACAAGAGACGTGGAGAAACATTCTCAATTCCTGCCAGTACCATAGATTCCACAACTAAGGTTTACTACAGGGCAGAAAAGGGAATACTTGCCACCACAACCTCAGGTGAAGTCGACCGTGACGAAGTTCAAGAAATTATCAACGGATCCGCACAAGACTCCGCTGGCGAATAATTTTTTGAATTTTCCAATAATCGCTCGAAAACATTGCCTCCTCAAGTTCCAACCTTGAGGAGACTTTTATTATATGGATAAATTGACAAGAGAAAATCCCCTTTTTTGAACTAAATCGCCAATTTTTGGATTTAATTTTAGTTTTGTGGAGCTGTTGTCTAAAGACTGCTGAGACCTGCGATAGCATAATGCGGTTAAGCATGGCGTAAGGATGTGTTTATGTTGATGAATAAAATTATAACTGCGACTGGAATTTTTGCGTTGTCCAGTATGGCATTTGGGGCGACTTACGAGCCCCCTTCTACTGCTGTTTCCAAGATTAACAGTTATCGCGGCTACTCGGAACTGACCAACGCAGCCAAGGGAATGGACATCGACCAGTACGCCTACAATATGACCACCTGGCAGATTTCCAATGGCGGTTTCTACAAGGCCATGGCCAGCAAGTACGTCAATGCTTATGGCGGCGGGCAAAAATCTGAGTGGCGAGCAAAGGATGGCGGCGATTTGGCAACCATCGACAACGACGCCACCGTACAGGAAATGCGTCTGCTGGCTGTGCGTTACAAGGAAACCACCAATAGCACCTACAAGGCTGCCTTCAAGAGCAGCTTCAACAAGGCCGTCAACTTCCTTCTGACCATGCAGCGTTCCACCGGCGGCCTGCCTCAGGTCTGGCCCAAGCGCGGGAACTACAGCGACCATATTACGCTAAACGACAACGCCATGGTCCGCGCCATGGTGACCATGATGGACATCGCCAACAAGACAGCTCCCTTCGATAGCGATATCATCGACGACGCCACCCGCGCAAAAATGAGCGGCGCCATGGATAAGGCCATAAACTATCTGCTAAAAGCGCAGATCGTGAATAACGGCATACCCACCGTCTGGTGTGCCCAGCATGACACCGCCAACTACGCCCCTCGTCCAGCACGCGCCTATGAACTGGAAAGCAAGTCCGGCAGTGAATCTGCTGGCGTTGTCTGGTTCCTGATGAACTGGCCCAATCAGACTCCAGAAATTCAGCGGTCCGTTAAAAGCGCCATCAACTGGTACAAGAAAACGAAGGTCACAGGGCTTTACTTTAACAAGAGCGCAGGCCGTTTTGACGAAAAAGCCGGAAGCGTCCTGTGGTATCGTTTTTACGAAGTGAACAACGACAACTACTTCTTCTGCGACCGCGATGGCGTAAGCACCAAAACCCAAGACTTCACCAAGATTTCTGAGGAACGCCGCACAGGTTACCAATGGGCAGGCGAATACGGTACTGCACTGCTTAGCACCGAAGCCGCCTACCTGGCCGCCCTTGAAAAAATAAGCGACGACTACGTACCGCCTCCTCCCCCGCCGCCACCTGCGGCCATGTGCGGAACCGACACCTGCAAGACCGTTATTGACGGCATCAGCTTTGTGGACATCAAGGGAGTCAAGGAAACAACAAATGCGGGCTTCGTCGGCGAGGGCTACGCCAACGTGGATAATGAAACGGGAAGCTTCGTCACCTACGATGTCACCGCAACAAAGGCCGATAAGTACACCTTGTACGTGCGATTTGCAAATGGCGGAAGTTCAGCCCGCGACGCAAAGGTCTCCCTCATCGCAGAAGACGGAACTGAAACCGTACTTGTCGAAAGCGTCGCCATGAAGGCAACTGGTGGCTGGACCACCTGGGAAACCACAGCTATTGAAATGGAGCTTCCTGCTGGCTATAGCCAAATCAAGTTTACTAGCCTAGGCTCCAGCGGTATGGCAAACATCGATGTCATCGGCTGGATGAGCGACGATCTGAAAATCGGCAAAGCGGAGATTGATGCAGGTTCCTCGAATAACCCCGGCGAGATTAACGAGAGCGGCAGTGGCGACAAAGGCAGCGAGGGCGACAAGACCGCAATACTCAGCAGACTTACCTTGAGCGAATTTGCATCAGAAGTAAATCTGCGTGTGTTTGGCATCAATGGTCAAGTGGTCCGAAACATCCATATCAGCAGATCCGCCATTGGCGAAGAACTTCGCAAGCTTCCTGCCGGCAACTACATCACAGAAATTCGTGCAGATAACAAACTATTGCAGAAGCATCTATACACTGTCAGGTAATTTATGAACAAGACTCGTTTAATGATTGCAGGATTATTGACCGCAGGTTTTGTCACCGACGCGTTTGGCATCACAAAGAAAAAGTTTGATTTCGTCGTTGGTGTCGATGGCGATTTCAAGGCAGCCATTGCTGCCGCTGCCGCTGCAAAGCCTAGCGCAAACAACCGCTTTGTCATCTTCTTCCCCGATGGTGAATACGACCTGACAAACCTGACCGCGGACAGGCACGGAAAAACAACCTTTACCCAATCTTACGTCTCCTTGATTGGCCAGACCCGCGACAGGGCAATCATCGCCAACAAGACAGATACCGAAAGCATCGGCCACACGGCAACGCTTTATTTTTCTGGCAACAACAGCATGTACATGCAGGACTTGACCATCCAGAACAAGAGCACCTACTGCGGAGCCAGCGCCTGCCGACAGGTCACCATCCAGCAGAACAGCGGCGACAAGTACATTTTCAAGAACGTACGACTTATTTCCGGCCAGGACACCTACTATACCAAGGGCGGACGCTCCTATTGGGAAGGCGGAGAAATCCAAGGTACCGTAGACTTCATCTGCGGTGGCGGCGACGTATTCTTTGAAGGCACGAACCTCGTGATGAAACGGGACGGCGGCTACATTGCCGTTTCCCAGAATCCAGGAACCTGGGGCTATGTTTTCAACAACGCAAAGATCAATGTTTCTAACGGAAGCTACAACGGAACGTTCTACCTGGGACGTTCCTGGGGCGCCGCCAAAACGGTATATCTGAATACAACCATGTACGCTCTGCCCCGTGCAGAAGGCTGGGGGCCCGACATGAATTCCGCCCCCGTCGTATTTGGCGAGTACAACAGCAAAAACGGAAATGGCAGTGCTGTAGATGTCAGTCGCAGAACCACCTACTTCAATGGCGGCAAGGATCCCTCTACGGCAAGGTCTCTAAAAACAGTTTGGAATGCAAGCGACGCCTCCAAGTACACTTTGGCAAATGTTCTTGGTGGATCCGACAAGTGGGAACCGAACAAACTAACAGTTCAGATGGCTGCTCCCAAGATTTCTCAGGAAGGTGGCGACATCGTCTGGACCGACGATGAGAACGCCCGCTGTTGGGTCATATTTGTGAACGGCAAGTACAAGGGCAGCACCGCAACCAACAGTTTCCCCGTCCAGGGCATTGCTGCGGGTTCCAAGGTTACCGTCCGTGCGGCAAACTCCATGGGCGGCCTGGGTGCAACCTCCAACGAGATTACAGCGGTAGAAGACAACTCCACCTACTTTAATGTAAAGCTCACCAGCGAAATGGGCGGTTCCGTACAGAGCCCTCTTTCTGGAAGCAAGGTGGCAGAAGGCAAGACCGTAACATTTACCGCCAAGGCTAACGACGGTTGGAAATTCGCCGGATGGACTGGCGCAAGTGCGGTAGCAATTGATGCAACCTCCCCCACTGCAGAAATCAAGGTTACCGGAGACATCGAGCTTACCGCAACCTTCACAGGTGCCGGAACCAATACATTCCAGGCAGAAGAAGGAATCATCGAGAACGGCATTAACGAAAGCACCAACGCAGGCTTTGCAGGTGCTGGCTATGTAAATTTCGGTGCAGGAAATTCCTACGTCAAAATTCCCGTTTATGTGGATGCCGCCGGTACCTACAAAATGGAAATGTTCTACGCCAACGGAAGCTCCGCAAGCCGCGACCTGATCGTGAAAGTTCTGGAAATTTCCTCGGCGAGTTCGGTGACCTTGGATCCTGAACAGCAGATCACTTTCGAAAAGACCAGCGCATGGACAACCTACCCTTCCAAGGAAACAACCATCAAGCTCCCCCGCGGTGCAAGCTACATCCAGTTCGCAGTCGTTGGCAGCAATGACGGTCCCAATCTGGATCAAATCATCCTTACGCCTCTCGAAGTCGAAAAAATCCCTGAAGAAGTTTCGCCGACACCCGAAGACACGACAGGAGCCAAAGACGAAGACGGACCTGGCGTTACACCGGGAGATTCCATCCCAGACATCATCGCTACAAACAAACTACAATACAACGCAATTCCTTCCAACGCAAGGATTCAACTATTCAGCGTCCAGGGAAAACTTATCCGTACTTTGCAGACGAACCATTCCGAAGAAATTTCCCTTTTCAGAAATTCTCTCCCCGCGGGATCCTACCTTGTAAGAATTTCCGCCCCGGGATTTAAGAAGGTTCAAGTCATTCGCGTGGATTAATCCAAGAATCATTTCTGACTTTCAAAAGCCACAGGTCTTGTCTCCTGTGGTTTTCTCTTTTTATATATTTACGGCATGCTCGGAATTGAACAGAAAAAAGGTAACGACGAAAATCTCTGCGGGCGCATGATCGCATACGCAAAAATTTTGCCTACTCCCGATGGAAAGATCGGCGGGTCCCCCTTTGACGACATGATCAAAAATGGTCTGCTCACCCTGGAAGGGGATTTCCGACTTTTTTCTCAGACTTCCCAGCGCAAGTCTATCAGCAAGGCCATGGATGACAAACTGGACAATCTCCTGGAAACCATGGAAGAGAACGGCGTGGAACTACCGGCCAACCTGGATGTGGACGCCATGAAGGAACGTCTCCACGAGCTTTCAAACATGGAAGTCATTCCTATTCCAGCGCGGATCGGGAACTTCAGCAAAGAAGAAGACATCCTTGCAGAGAACGCAGACATTTACTACATCGGCGAGTTCATTGGTGCAGGCCAGGCACATTACTGCCTGACCACCCTGCCCATTTACTACCAGGCCATTTATCGAGAACAGACAAAGCGTCAGGAAATGGAATTTCTCAACGAGGCTCTCTCTCAAATCGAGGCCGGGGAATTCGTGGACACCGACGACCTGCAAAAGGAAACCGATGAACTTTTCCCCGAGGGAATTTCACTGAACAATTTCGTGGGAGATCTTTCCAAGCTGTTGAATGTTCGCGTAGTACCGTTCCTGCTTGCCACAGAAAACGACGACGAGTACGACAAGCAAATGAGCAAGTTCTTCGACTTTATGAAGGCATATCCGGATGCAGCGGACATCATCCGCATTGACATGGCCTTGAGGGAATTACGCCATCAGGATTCCAATGTCGCCCGCAAGATGCTGGAACTAAGCTGCAAGAAAGTCTGCGCCATCTATGACGAGGACGCGAAAAGAGCACAGGAAATCGAACAGCAGATTACCGAGTTGCTGAAATAGTCCGAAAGACTATAAGGCCTTCAAGGCGCCCGTTTCAGAATCCATGATGTAGCCGCGAACCACAATATCCTTGGGGACCAGCGGGTGGTTCTTCACCAGGTCAACGGTTTCAAGAACTGCGACTTCCGTGTCTTCAAAGCCGTGGAGCCAGGAATCCAAATCGATACCGCAATGGCGCATCAAGTTGATGTGTTCTTCGTCCACACCCCGTTCTTTCATCAGGTGGAGCATTTCCTGGGCATCCATTCCCTGCACGCCACAGCCGGTATGACCAACAATCATGATTTCGTTAACGCCCAATTCGTAGATGGCAACAAGAAGGCTTCGGACGGTACTATCAAAAGGATTGGTGATGGTACCGCCCGCATTCTTGATCATCTTCACATCGCCATTCTTGATACCGAGAGCTGCAGGCAGCAGTTCCACCAGGCGAGTATCCATGCAGGTAACAATGGCAATTTTCTTGTCGGGATATTTGCTGGTAGCGAATTTTTCGTAACCCTTGCTAGCCACAAATTCCTTGTTGTAGGCAAGCATTTCGTTAATCATAGCATCAACTCCGTTTCAGGAATATTACAACTACTTTTTCTTTTTTGCTGGCGCAACTTTTTCAGTTGCAGGAACAGGATTAGCGACAGGAACAGATTCGTCTGCCTTCGGTTTTTCCTTCAGCAGGAAGCCTGCCACAGACTTCTCGCGAACGAAGGTTTTCTGGGCAGCAGACTGCACATCGGAAACGCTGACCTTGTTCAGGTGGTCCGCCCACTGCAGGAAAATTCTGTAATCACCGTACATTTCGTACCAGGCAAGCATGGTCGCCACATTTTCCATATCGGTGAGACTGCGGACAAGACCTGCATAGGCGCGATTTTTTACCTTCTGGAATTCCCGTTCGCTAACAGGTTCCGTTTTCAGCTTTTCTAGTTCTTCCCACACGATGGATTCCACCTTGGCAGGGTCTGCATCGGGACGCATGTTCACCCGGACGCTAAATTCGGAAACATACTTGTTGGGGCTATTGCCAGCACTTACACCTACAGCCAGCTTTTCCTCTTCCACCAGGCGCTTGTACAGTTTACCGGTGCGGCCGTTCAGCACACCTTCCGCAATGTCCAGGGCGTAAAGAATGTCATCGCCCACTTCCGGAGTCTTGAACACCAGATTGTACATGTTGGGAGCATCGGGGCGTTTCACCGTCAAGCGCTTTTCGCCAGCCTGTTCCGGATCGCGAACGGTAATGGGCGGGAACGCTTCACCGGCGGGAATGTCAGCGAAATACTTCTTGATCATTTCCATGGTGGATGCGGTATCCAGGTCGCCTGCCAGAACAAGAATGGCATTACGGGGTTTGTAGTACTTGCGATAATGTTCGTCAGCCATTTCGCGGGTCAAATTCGCAATATCGCTGGGCCAGCCAATGGTGGGCACGCGGTAAGGGAACGCCTCGTAAATCATGGAGTTCAAGGTCTCGTAATAGCGCCCCGTAGGCTTGTCGTCATAACGCATGCGGCGTTCTTCGCGGACCACGTCACGTTCGGAATAGAATTCGCGGAGTACCGCATTCTGCATACGGTCTGCTTCCAGCCACATGAACAATTCAATCTTGTTCTTGGGCAAAGTCACGATGTAGGCAGTCATGAGGTCTGTGGTAAAGGCGTTGAGGCCCGTACCGCCGGCGGCCTGGTAGGCTCCCCACAGTTCATCCTTCACGAAAATCTTGCGATGCTCATTGACAATGGAGTCGTGTTCCGCGGTCAACTTCTTGACGGTAGCGGTGTCGCCAGCAATCTTTGCAGGGCGAATCAAGGCCTGAAGGCTGTCTTGTTGTTCCATAAAGCGGACATCGGCGATGCTGTCGGTGATGCCCACCTTCTTGGTGCCCTTGAACAGTTCATGTTCCAGCAGGTGAGCAAGGCCGGACTTACCCGGAACTTCGTGTACGGAACCCGTCACATAGAACAGGCGGCAGCTTACAGTAGGAGCCTGCTTATTGGGATGCAGCAGGACCGTCAATCCGTTGGGAAGAACTTCACGATGGACAGGCAGATTTACATCAGCCAAAACGGAGGTCGGCAGCATCATGGAAAGTGCCGCCATCACAGGCAACAAAACTTTGCGAGAAAACTTCATATTCATAATGTAGCAAAAGCGGGACGTTTCCAACCCGGAGACATCCCGCAAAATAGTCCGAAGAACTCAGTAAGCTCTATCTAGAAATACAGTTCTAAATTTCCGGCAGTTCCAGAAGCTGTTCCATATCGCCTGCGTTGATTTCAAAATCCAGGTTGCCGTTTTCGATAATGCGTTCAGCGTGAGTGGATTTCGGGAGCGTCACCAGATTCAGCTGCAGGCAGAAACGGTTCGCCAGCTGGGGAACAGACACCCCATACTTTTTCGCCATTTCACAAACTGCAGGAACATTTGCCAAGCGACCTGTAGCGTTTGGGGAATAGGCTTCCACACGGATGCCGTTCGTATGGCAAAATTCAATCAACTCCGTAGGCACATGACCGATGTGGACGCGGATTTGGTTTACCACCGGCTGGACGCGGCAATTATCCTGGATATTCTTGATGTCATCGATGCTGAAATTGGAAACACCCAGACAGCGAATCTTGCCACATTCGTTGGCCTCTTCCATAGCCTTCCACACTTCCAGATTTTCGGCGAAGTAGGAGGGGGCATTAGGATCCTTCATTTCAATCCAGGGCTTGGGCCAGTGAATGAGCATCATATCTATGTGGGGTGTTGCCAGACGTTCAAAACTATCCTGGATGCTTTGCTCCGCGCCCTTGTAACTCTTGACTTCTGCAGGAATCTTGGAAGTCAGAAAAATGCTTTCGCGATGGATTCCCGTTTTCTTGAGAGCCACGGCGAGCCCCTCGCCTACCCCGCGTTCATTTCCATAAACGGCGGCAGTATCAATATGCTTGTAACCTGCATCAATGGCGGCAATCACAGCAGATGCTGCCACGTCATCGGGTGTCTGCCAAGTGCCCAGGGCAATTTTCGGAATACGGGCGCCATTTGCCAATTTAAAAGTTTCGTCTAGAATCATAAACACAATATAAACTAATTAAACTCATTAAATAGCGGGGGTAGCGAAAAATTTTCTCCGTAACCCCCGCTAAAAAAGCGGCAATACAAAAACGCGCTTAGGAAAACCCCCTCACGCAGCGGGGGTTTGGCACCATTTCATTCTCCACCCCCGCCACCAGTCATCCCTATTTATGGATAGGCATGAAACAAACACAAAAAAAGGCGGGGTTACAACTGAAAAATCATTGTAAACCCCGCCAAATCGCCGTTTTAAAACTTATTGCTACACATCGCCTACGTCGCCGGTATCCACAAAGTTGCGGATAGCCTTGCTAATGCGCATGCTGCAGAAGTTGGGACCGCACATGGAGCAGAAATGGCTGGACTTTGCCTGGCTACCAGGGAGAGTCTTGTCATGGAATTCCATGGCCTTTTCCGGATCCAGGGACAATGCGAACTGGTCGTTCCAGCGGAAGTCGAAACGGGCGCGGGAAAGAGCATCGTCGCGGAACTCTGCACCATAATGGCCCTTGGCCAAGTCAGCGGCGTGAGCAGCCAGCTTGTAAGTCACCACACCGGCACGAACATCATCGCGGTCCGGCAGGCCCAAGTGCTCCTTGGGGGTCACATAGCAAAGCATGGCGGTACCGTACCAACCGATTTGGGCTGCACCGATTGCAGAAGTAATGTGGTCGTAACCCGGTGCAATGTCGGTGGTGAGAGGTCCCAAAGTGTAGAAGGGAGCGCCGTGGCACTTTTCCAGCTGGCGTGCCATGTTGTCCTGAATCTTGTGCATAGGCACATGACCCGGACCTTCGATAATCACCTGAACACCATATTCCCAGGCAATCTTGGTCAATTCACCAAGAGTATCCAATTCACCGAACTGAGCTTCGTCATTGGCATCAGCCAAGGAACCCGGACGAAGACCATCACCCAGGGAGACAGCAACGTCATACTGAGCGAGAATTTCGCAGATTTCACGGAAGTGAGTATACAGGAAGTTCTGCTGGTGATGACGCATCTGCCACAGGGCAAGAATGGAGCCGCCGCGGCTTACAATGCCGGTAGTACGCTTGGCGCACATAGGAATGTGTTCCAGCAAAAGGCCTGCATGAATAGTGAAGTAGTCCACACCCTGTTCAG
>JAKSIH010000011.1 GCA_024398935.1 Fibrobacter sp.
TGAATGTTCCTTGGGATATGCTTGTGCAGCCGTCCTGGACAAAGGATGAAGTGACTCTTTCTCCCAAGCGCGTTGCAAAGTTCACATGGGAAGTGAAGGGCGACCTCAAGGGTACACAGCCTTCTCCCAACTATCTGGACATTGACGATGTTCGCTGCGATGGCCTTGCCATCAAGCCCGCTGTTGCAAAGCCTGCAAGTTCCAGCTCCTCCGCCAAGTCTTCCTCCAGCTCTGCAATCCGCTCTTCTAGCTCCGTTGCAAAGTCTTCCAGCTCCATTGCAAGCAGCAGCTCTGTGAAGTCCTCTAGTAGCGTGGCAGTTTCCTCCTCCAGTGTGGTGAAGTCCAGCTCTAGCGTTGCCGCCGGCATGAAGGTGACTGGTAACCTGACCCAGACTGTTGCCAAGGATAGCCCGTTTGGAACCATCACCATTACAGGTGTAAATTCCTTCAATCGCGATTCCTGGAACCTGTCCTTCCTGACCATCGAAAACAAGAACGGCACGGTGACTGTTGCCGGTACCGTTCCCAGCTGGGCAAACTCCGGTTCTGAAACTCTGACCATCAACGGCGAAAAGGTTGTCATCAAGCTGACCGTCGCAGAAGCCGGTACCGTTTCCAGCTCCAGCCAGGTCGTGGTTTCCAGCAGCTCTGCAGAAAAGCCTGCTTCCTCCAGTGCTGTAAATCCTGTCTCCTCTTCCAGCACTCCCGTGGTTGCTGCACCCGCCGGCATGGTGGATGACTTCGAAGATGGCGACAATCAGGCCTACACCAGCGGCTACTGGTTTGCCTATAACGACAAGGGCGACAAGGGTGCTTCCACCTTCTCTAACGAAGCCGATGCCGAAAACGGTGGCTATGTGGTTATCTTCCCGGCAACCAACGGCTCTACCACCATGGGCGGCCTCAAGGACATCAAGCTGGATCAGGGCGACAACGAATACGACCCGTATGTGGCTCTCGGCCTGAACCTTGCCGAAGAAGACGAAGCCTACGATCTTTCCAGCTGCAAGGCTATCTCCTATGACTACATCGGTGCTGCTCACAACTTCAAGGCAATTCTCGCTGGCGACGGCAAGGGTGCCGTGACCGCCTATGATCGCCACACCGTAGCAGTTCCCGCTTCCACCTCCTGGACAACCGCTTCCATCGCATGGACCGACCTGGAACAGGCTGGCTGGGGTGATGAAGTTGCCCTTAGCAAGTCCAAGGTTTCCGCCTTCCACTGGGAAGTGAAGGGTGATGCCGCTGTTCCCAACTACCTCTATGTGGATAACTTCAAGTGCGAAGGCCTGAAGGTCGTTGCTCCTGCAAGCAGTTCTTCTTCCGTCAAGCCGGGCTCCTCCAGCTCCGTGAAGCCGACCAGCAGCAGTGGCATTACCATTAGCCCCTTGGCAATTACTCCTATGGTTAGCGGTCTGCAGCTTAACGCTAAGCTCTCCGGCCGTACTCTCCAGGTCTCTGGCGCAAGCCTCATGAACGTGGATGTGTTCGACATGCAGGGCCGTCCCATGATGAACTTCCGCGGTGTTCAGGGCGAAGTTTCCCTGGAAAGCCTGCCCACTGGTAACTATGTGGTTCGCGTTCGCGCTGGTTCTTCTAACATGACAAAGAGAATTACAGTGAAGTAAAAGAATCGCTTAAAAAGCGAAACATTGACACCCGTCGGAAACGATGGGTGTTTTTTTGTGTGATTTAGGTTTCGTCCTTTATTTGAGGCTCAAAAATGCGTTGGAAAATTGGATAAAAAAACATATATTCCAACTTGGATTATTTTATTGGAGCTTGTATGAAAAATTGGCTTGGTTTTGCCGCCGTGGCACTTTCCGTTTGCGCAATGCCTTCCCTGGCAGCCTTTAGCGAAAGCAGCTTTAACTATGGCGTCATGTGGGAGGGCGCCAAAAAACTTTCCGACTTTACGGGACTTTCCCATATTGCAATGTATGCAGGTGATGGCTCAAGAGATGTTTACAACCCCTATTGGGAAGGAGACATGCTCAGAAAGTGCAAGGAAAAGGGCCTGACTCCTGTTTTTTACGCTTATATCATTGCTGAATGGGATAAGCATTACGGCCGTTCCGACTGCGATATGGGCAGCCCAAACCACTGTACCCACGGTGCCGACCTGATTCGTAACCATTGGGACGAAATTATTGGCCGCTACAAAGATTTGGCCAATGGCGTAAAAAATGATTATGGAACCAGCGGAACGTCCATCTGGCTCATTGAACCAGACTTTTTCCAGTATTCAGTCTCTGGCGATGCCCACGACACCCGCTTCAGTCAGGTCGGTGGCGGCATTCCCGATAAGGATCTCGCCGGCAAGTACTTTAACGATATCGTAGCAGCCATTAAGGGCATTCTGCCCAACGCAAAGATTGGCGTCGATATTTCCCCGTGGTTGAACGAAGGTCTTAAATCCTGGTACGACAACTTTGACAAGAGCAAGGTGGATTACCTCTTCAATTCCGGTGGACGTACCCAGGGTGACCAGAGCCGCATTCGTAACGACAACAACAACATGCTGACCTGGGCACAGGCTAGCTCCTATATGGGCGGCAAGAAGATTATCGCTGATGACGGCTACGGTGTTGGCGGTGGCGCCGAGAACAATTATGGTGAATGGCTGGTCAGTTCCAATTTGAACGCCCGTATTGCAGACGGCGTTATTGGTCTTACCCTGAAGGATCCGGGCAACGACTTCTACACTTTTGCAAAGACTAATCCCATTGCCCTGAGCGGGTCTTCCAATCAGGCCAGCTCCAGTTCTTCCGCAAAAAGCAGTAGTTCTGTTGCAAGTTCCAGTAGCGTAGGGTCCAGTTCCAGCGTTGCTTCTTCCAGCTCGGTAGCAATTTCCGGCAGTCCTGTTGCTGGCAACTGTATCGCCTATGTTGCAGGTACCGGCGGTTATGCCGATCACTGCTACAACTCTGGTTTGACTGGTATGGCTGCAGGAAAGTGCTACACCTTGAATCCTGCTCGCGATCCCAAGACCCAGTGGGTAAACAACAATGCTGCCGAAACATACTGGTGGGTTGAAACCAGCTGCGGTGAAGCTCCTACCAGTAGCTCTGCTGCCTCTTCCAGCTCCGTTGCCGAAAGTAGCTCCAGCGTTCCTGTGGTAACAACCTTCGTTCCGGCCGCTGCAAATACGGTTCAGAACATTGTTGCAGGCCAGGCCATCGAGCCTATCGTCTACAAGTACGAAAACGCCACCAACATTTCTGCGACCGGTTTGCCGAAGGGCCTTTCCGGCGTTCTTGATCAGACCGCCAAGACTTACACCATTAGCGGAACTGTTGATGCGGCGCTTGGCGATCATGATTACACTTATGTTATTACTGTAACCGGCGTGGATGAAAATACCTCTGCAACGGGAACCATCAAGGTGGCTCATAAGCCTGTGGTAACAACCTTTGTTCCGGTCGCTGCAAATACGGTTCAGAACATTGTTGCAGGCCAGGCCATCGAGCCTATCGTCTACAAGTACGAAAACGCCACCAACATTTCTGCGACCGGTTTGCCGAAGGGCCTTTCCGGCGTTCTCGATCAGACCGCCAAGACTTACACCATTAGCGGAACTGTTGATGTGGCCTTGACCACCAGTGATTACGAGTACACCATCACCGTAACTGGCGTGGATGAGAATACTTCTGCAACAGGAACCATCAAGGTGACCCGCGCGCCGATTGTCACCGCCGTCACTTTGACCGGTGGTAGTGCAGAACAGTCTGTTGTTGCGGGTAATGCCATCGAACCCATTGTCTATAACCTTGCAAATGCAACCAATGTAAAGGTGACGGGTTTGCCGCAGGGTCTTACTGTTCAATTAGATCAGACCGCCAAGACTTATACCATTAGCGGAACCGTGGACGCGGCCTTGACCACCAGTGATTACGAGTACACCATCACCGTAACTGGCGTGGATGAGAATACTTCTGCAACAGGAACCATCAAGGTGACCCGCGCTCCGATTGTAACTTCGTTCACGACTACAGGAAAAACGGAACAGTCCGTTGTTGCTGGTAGCTCTATCGAGCCTATTGTCTATACTTACTCCAATGCAACTGGCTTCAAGATCTCCGGCTTGCCGAAGGGCCTTACCGCAGTTCTTGATCAGGATGCAAAGACCTATACCATCAACGGAACCGTGGATCCGTCCTTGGGAACTGATGACTACGAATATACCGTGGAAGTTTCCGGTCTCGATAACAATGTGACTGTAACAGGTGTCATCAAGGTTTCTCGACTGCCGGTGGTTACCACTTTTGCTCTGGTCAAGGAAAATTCCGTTCAGGAAGTTGTTGCGGGTAATGCCATCGAAGACATTGTCTATCGTTATGAAAATCTGAAAACATTGAAGATTTCCGGCTTGCCTGTGGGGCTGAAGGCTGTTCTCGATCAGAATGCAAAGACTTACAAGGTGACCGGTACGGTGGATCCGTCCTTGGGAACTCACGATTACAATTATACCATCGAAGTTACGGGAACTGATGAAAATCTTGTGGTGAAGGGAACCATCAAGGTCAAGCGTGCTCCTGTGGTAACTGAATTTGTCTTGGCTAGTGGCGATTTGGAACAGTCCGTCGTTGCAGGCGAAGCTATTGAACCGATTGTATTCAACTTTAAGAATGCAGTTGAAATTAGCGTAAAGGATTTGCCCAAGGGATTGTCTGGTACACTGAATGAATCTGCCAAGACCTATACCATTAGCGGTACTGTTGACGCGGCACTTTCTACCCATGACTACGCATTCTCTATTGCAGTAACTGGTGTCGACGAAAACACTTCTGCAAACGGTGTTATCAAGGTGACGGAAGCTCCCAAGTCTAGCAGCAGCGAAGAGGTTGTGGTCAGCTCCAGCTCTGAGCAGCCTGCAGAATCTTCTTCTAGCGAAGAAGTGATTGTGTCCTCCTCCAGCGAGGAACAGCCTGTTGAATCCAGCAGTAGCGAACAGGTCGTTGTCTCCAGCAGCTCTGAAGAACCCGCAGTTAGCAGCAGTTCTCAGGTCATCGATCCCGTCGAGGAGTCCAGCAGTTCCGAAGAACCAGTGGTTTCCAGCTCCAGCAGCGAACCTGTGGTGGCATCTTCCTCCAGCGAAGTCCCGCAGCAGTCCTCCTCCAGCGAACAGCCTGCACAGTCTTCCTCCAGCGAAGCGGTTGTGGTCAGCTCCAGCTCTGAGCAGCCTACAGAATCCTCTTCTAGCGAAGAAGTGATTGTGTCCTCTTCCAGCGAGGAACAGCCTGTTGAATCCAGCAGTAGTGAACAGCCGACGCAGTCTTCCTCCAGCGAAGAACCCGCAGTTAGCAGCAGTTCTCAGGTCGTCGATCCCGTCGAGGAATCCAGCAGTTCCGAAGAACCTGCAACTTCCAGCAGTTCCTTCGAATCTCCGGAAATCAGCAGCTCTTCTGCAGATCCTTTCGCAATCGCCTCTGCTGTCCGTCCTAACTTCAATATGGGCTATGTTCGTAACGTGCTGACGGTTTCTGCAAACAAGACCTCTATCAAGATTCAGATCTTTGATATGATGGGCCATGTGGTAGAATCTCATAGCGAATATGTTACCGGCGCACTCTCCTTGGATTTGAACAGACTGGATCGCGGAAACTACATTGTCCGCGTCTCCAGCGGAAGTCTTGCAAGGACCATGCGTATCGCGGTGAAGTAACTTTCACCCGTTTCAAAAGCATTAGACGTCCTGCCTTTGGCGGG
This sequence comes from Fibrobacter sp., assembly GCA_024398935.1. GTDB lineage: Bacteria > Fibrobacterota > Fibrobacteria > Fibrobacterales > Fibrobacteraceae > Fibrobacter. Next base: position 5,710 of record JAKSIH010000011.1, read on the forward strand.
ACGTTTTTCTTTGTACTGTTTTTTCTTTGCTTTGATTTGGGTTTACGGGATGTCGTTTTCCCGCTCTTTCTTTTTTATCTCATCAAGGTCATGGTAAAATATTTTCAGGTTGCAACTCCTTTGGAATAGTATTTTTTATCTTTGGCCCATGACTTTTTCAAAAGGTGTAAAAGACGGCTTGCCCATTGGAATCGGCTACTTTGCCGTGTCCTTTGCCTTTGGCATTAAGGCCGGTGCCGCACTGAATTCCTGGCTTCTGGCCACTTTTATTTCCATGACCAATCTGACTTCCGCCGGTCAGTTTGCAGGGCTTCAGATTATGTCTAGCGCTACAGGTACCTTGATCGAACTTGCCATTGCGAGTTTCTTCATCAACCTTCGCTATTCCCTTATGGCTATCTCCCTTTCCCAGAAAGTGTCACCTAGCTTTACCACATCCAGGCGACTTCTTCTTGCAACGGGAATTACGGACGAAATTTATGCAGTGTCCATGGCCCAAAAGGAAAAGGTGAATCCCATCTATTTTCTGGGACTTATGACTCTTCCGTATATCGGCTGGAGTGGCGGAACCCTGACGGGAGCCGTATGCGGCCAGATTCTCCCGACCATGGTCGTAAATGCCCTGGGCGTCGCTCTCTATGGCATGTTCATTGCCATTGTGGTTCCACCGATGAAGAGTAGCCGTCCCACCTTGATCGCTGTTTTCATTGCAGTGGCTCTTAGCTTCGCCTTCTTCTATGTCCCATTCCTGAAGGAAAACGTGAGCACTGGCTTTGCCATTATTATTTGCGCCGTGGTGGCATCCCTCGTGTGTGCAAAACTTTTTCCGCTGTCTTCAAACGCAACGGAATCTGTCGATGGTAAGGAGGTCAAATGATTGACTTCAAGACTTATATTCAGTTTCTTGCCGTGATGGCCGGGGTGACTTACCTGCTCCGTGCAGTTCCCTTTATTTTGCTGAAAAAGGAATTGACCAATCCCTTCTGGAAATCTTTCCTGGCCTACATTCCCTATACGGTGCTCGCGGCCATGACGGTTCCTGCCATTTTCTATGCGACTGAATCCAGGCTCTCGGGCATTTGTGCCCTGGTGACCGCAGTCATCGCGTCCCTGCTTGGGCGTGGTCTCGTTGTGGTGGCGACGGTTGCCTGCATTACCGTACTTGTAGTGGATGGATTTCTATAAAGGATAATGACAATGCTACAAGAACAGTGGAAAAAGATAAACGAGCTCTGTGATAAGCTGTCAAAGGTTACCTACGAAAACCTGACCAAGATTATCCGCCTGAATAAGACGGGTAGTTCCACTGCGGCACAAAAGCTGGACGACAGTTTTGAAAATGATGTGGATTCCTGGATGGGCGGGGGCACCTGTTTCAGCATGACCTGGTACCTGTTCCAGAGCCTCCGGGATATGGGACTGAAGCCCCGCCTGGTTATGGGCCACAAGCGCAAGGAACGAAACATCCACTGCGCCCTGGTCCTTCCCGATGAAACGCCTGATGCCTCCGCCGGCATTTCTCGGGCGACCGCCTCTTCGCTTGCCATTTCTCCTTCGCCGGTTGGTATCGGCTGTACAGAATATCTCTTTGATCCAGGTTACCTGATTTTCGAACCGCTTCCTATCCCTTTGCCGCCCCCCTTCGGCGCAGGCGCTACGGTGTTTCCCCTGGTTCCCAACTGCGTCCGTCTGGTTCGCACCACCATGGATTCCATGGAACTCTGGACCGGCGGCGCCCTTCAGGACAACGGCAGCCTGACTGCACCTATGAAGCTTCGCTTTGATTATCCGCTGGAAGGAGTTTCAGTTGAAGAGTTTAAACAGCACTGGAACGAAAGCTTCTATCGCGAGATGATGAACTATCCGGTCCTTAACCGCCTGGACCGTGAAAAGGGAATCCAGTATTACTACCAGAAGGGCAACCTGGTGACCCGCGACGCTAGCGGTTCCCGTATGGAGCGCATCGACCCCTCTCTTCGGGTCGAAACCTTAAGCCGGGTTTTCGGACTTTCTCCGGAACTTGTAGAAAATGCGCTAGGTATTCTGGAAAAGTAAACTGAAAAGTGTCACAAATTTTATATATTCAGTACAAGGTTTAACATTGGAGTTCTTATGAAAAAGTTTATCGCCGCCCTGGCAGCCGCTGCAACTCTCTCTATCATGACTGCATGTGGCGCTTCCAAGCTGGAATTGCAGGAAATGTCTTCTCAGTGTGATGTGAACGTGGAAATCCGTCAGGTGCTGAATGACTCCATCAGTCTCTTTGTGGGAAACACCCTCTACCTGAACGCCAAGCAGATGGTTCCCGACGAAATGTATCCCCTGCTGGTCAGTACCCGCGACCCCTCTGATTTCCAGAAACCTACCGCAACGGATATCATCAATACCGACGAAGACCTGCTGAATTACTTGCGTCGCGTGGCTCCTGCCATGGTTCAGGTCGGACTTGTTATCGGAGAATCTGCCGCTAACGAAATCGGTTTCGAGGAATCCGACGCTATCAAGAAGATGACCGCAATCTTCAAGAAGATGGAAGGCGGCTCCCTGATCCTCTTCCACGAAAAGTCCGGCGAAATCACCGACGGCAAGAAGCTGTTCTAATTAAAGATGTAAGTGGTGAACTTGTAAATAAATTTGAGGAGGAAGCTCCGCTTCCCCTCATTACTTCATCCTCTTCCATTCCTGACGTAGCATGAACAGTCCGATAAAGGCTGTTCCTACGTCAGCCACGGGCTGGGCGAAGAACACGCCCTTCAGTCCAAGGAACGGGGGAAGAATGAGCAAGAACGGAATAAACAGAATCAATTGACGGCAGGCGTTCAGGAACATGGATTTGCCTGCCTTTCCTGTACCCTGGAAAAAGCTTCCTGCAATCATTCCGCAGGGAACCATGAATATGGTGCAGGTGAAAATTCGCATGGCTTTGGCTGCCACTTCCTGCATTCTTAAATCGTCGGGGGCGAAGGGTGCCACGAAGGCTTCCGCTTGCCACTGCACCAAAATCCAGGCGATGAACATGAAACCAAGAGAATAGATGTAGGCAAATTTCACAACGCCCTTGACGCGGTCGTAAAGTTTTGCGCCGTAGTTGTAGCCTGTAATGGGCTGGGTGCCGTTCACGAATCCAAGCAATGGCAGCACTATGATGGAAACCACGCTGTTCAAGATGCCGAAGGCGGAAATGGCCATGTCGCCTCCGCTCATGGTGGCGGTGGATTCCAGACTCTTGTTTCCGTAGGTGGTGAGGCTCCAGGCAAGAATGGCGTTCATCAGGCTATTGCAAATCTGCATCACGGAAGGCGGCAACCCCAGAATGTAAATCTTGCGAACGTAGGGGAGGCGCAGCTTCATGTAGCGGCGGTTGATCTTTACCGGCGTGGTCTTCTTCAGGAAGAAGTGGGTAATCAGGAGGCTGCTCACCAGCTGAGAACAGATGGTGGCCCAGGCGGCGCCTTCAATCCCCCAGTGCAGTTGCATAATGAAGATGTAGTCCAGGACCACGTTGGTTACCGCACCGATGATTTCTCGGAACATGGCGGTCTTGGGGTGGCCCATGGAGCGGATAAAGTGGTTCATGCCCGGGGCCACCGTCTGGAATACGCAACCCAGCAAAATAATCCGCATGTAGCTGCTGGCCACCGGCAAAGTCTGGTCGCTGGCGCCGAACAGTCGCAGCAGCGGTTCCATGAAAATTTCACCAAAGGCAAAGGCGCCCAATGCCATGATAATCAGTAGTACAAAGGAGTTGTTCAGGATGATGGCCGCCTGCTGGTATTTCTTTTCGCCCAGTCGGATAGAGAACAGGGTGTTGCCGCCCACGCCTACGATCATGGACATTGCCATGATGAACAACATGATGGGAAAGCATAGGGTGATGCCTGCGATGCCGAGGCTTCCCACGCCCTGACCCACAAAAAAACGGTCCACTATATTATATAGAGCGTTCACCACCATACTGATGATGGCTGGTACAGAAAATTGCAGGACCAGTTTTGGGATGCTGGCGGTGCCGAAGGAATTCAGTCTGTCAGAGTGCAATTGCGTCATTTCGGGGCGCAAGATAGAAAAATGCACCCCCTAATGAAAGGGTGGACGTCCCCACCCGCGCCCACTACTGTCATTCCCGCGAAAGCGGGAATCCAGCAACCTTGCCAAGAGAATGTTCAGATGCTCGGTCAAGCCGAGCATGACAAAGCGCGGTGACACGAGCATGACAAAGTGCTATCGGTCTTTACCCGCAGAGAACCTTGTTCCCGCCGGATTCCTTGGCGGTTTCCAGCAATCGCTTGCTTTCGGTAACCATTTCCTGGATGGTGGCGATGTTTTCCCCCTGTTTGCTGAGGAGCCCCACGGATACGGAGACAGGAACTACGCTGTCCTTCCAGGAGAAACGGTTCTTTTCTACGGCGGCCCGGATCTTGTCCGCGATTTTCCTTGCGTCGTCGGGGCTAATCCCTGTCATGAGGATGACGAACTTTCCTTCGCTGTAGCGGGCCAGCAGGTCCGTATCCCTCTTTTCTTCCTTCAGGATGCGGGCGATTTCCTTGAGAATCAGTTCGGAACTTTGGGCCCCCAGCGATTCTCCCAGCTGTTCCAGATGGTCCGTTTCCACCATGAGTATATTTATGTAGAGGCTGTTCTTTTTTGCCAGGATGATTTCACCCAGGCTCCGGTTCATGAAAGTCCTGTAGTTGCTTACGCCGGTCTGGTCGTCCAGAGTGGAGGCTTCATAGATTTTCAGGTCAAAAATGCCGTTCAGGGGGTTGTTCATTTCCAGCTTGAGCACCATGGAACCCACCTGGAGACGGTTGTCTTCCCCAAGGGCGAAACTCTGGATGGGATTGCCGTCCACATAGGTGCCGTTGGTACTGTCCAAATCTTGAACATACACCTGAGACCCGTCAAAGCTGACGGCGCAGTGCTTGCGGCTGACCAGTTCGTCTTCCAGTTTAATGTCTGCTTCCTGGCCTCGGCCCAGTATTGCTGTGCCCACTTCTAGGGGGAACTGTTTAAACATTTTCTGGGGATAGAGAACGACTAGATGGGGTTGGGACATGGTTACTCCGAAAATTCTTCGTCCAAAAATCTAACATATTCTCACTGGTTTTCTGCAGGGGATTCTGGAAATTTCATCCCTTTTTGTATTCACTGCAAGGGTAAGAATTGCCGAAAAATTGAAAACTTTTGTTAATGTAAAATAATGTAAACGGGAACGCTGGTAGAATTGTGTGATTTTAGGCACGAAAGGGGGCTTTATCAACATTCTGTATACAGGACAAACCAGATTTTTTTCTTAAATTGATAAAAAAATTGGCATTTCTTTAAAGAAAAGAATAGATTTCAACGCGGTGTGGCGTTTCAGAAAGGCCGGTCTTTCTGCTATGCCGATGTTGGAAGGAAAACCATCGATGGAAACAACGATTATGAAAAACACGAAGAATACCTTGCTAAAATGGGTTTTGGGCATTGGAATGCTTCTCGCCGGTGCCCAGAGTGCGTTCGCTCTGCAGTGCGAGGGTAACATCTATATTAAGGCTCCCGCAACCTGGGACATGGTGACCCTCGAAGCGGGTGGTATGTTCCCGAAACTTTCCATTGGAACTTCCGGATGGTACGAAGCCAAGGCTGCCGCTGTCGGTCAGGGTCAGAGTTTCCGTGTAAACAGTACCGGTACTTCCTACCCCGCACAGTGGATTGACAAGGTCGGCTACGATGTTGCCAATAATGAAAGTCAGAATGCAGACGCATTTACTTGCGACGATCTTGCCGCCGGCGATCTCTACATTTACGAAAATCCGGCTGAACCGGGTAAGACCGCCTATAGTAACAATCCTCCCGACGCAAAATACCTTTTCGTCATGATTCCGCCGGACTACGAAGACTGGATGTCCTCTGTCCCCATGGTCAGTATGGATGGTGGTAAGACCGGTAAGCCCCTGACTGCCGTGGCCGACAAGTGCGGCTGGTACAGCTATGTGTGGTTCAACGAAACCATTACCGATGACGTGGTCCTCTTCCGCGACGATGACCTGGAACGCGAAGACATGATCGGTGCCAAGGGTAACTGGGAAACTGCTGCCGTTGCAACTCCCATTCCGCTGGGAACCTTCTTCGAAGCCTATGGCACAGACACCTTGTTCTTCGTTCCCGACCAGGATCAGTTCCTCTCCGATGGTGACAATGGCTGGTACACCACCTTCCCCGAAGGTGTGGAAGGTACCTGCTCCTATACCATGGCCGCTATTATCTATGATACCGATGCTTCTCTCCATCCGGCCTTCTCCTGTTATTCTCAGGGTGGCGAAGGCTGCCAGACGGGTGCCCAGGGTATTCCTGCGACCACTGCCGTTACCGCTGTAAATCGCTGCATCGGTGTGACTACGGGCATTGTGAACCAGTATCTTGATCCCAATGTTCCCCAGAAGATGCGTAAGCCCACGCTGAGTACTTTCGGCGCCAACTGCTTCATTAATGAGGGCCTTTTCAACCAGCTGTTCAATTACACTCAGGGTGTCAATGAAAAGAGCTGCTACAATATGCCCTTCTCCCGTTCCGAAGACGGCAAGTGGGAATTCGACTCCGACTTCTTCGTCAGTGATGGTGTGAAGGTGCCGGGTGGTTTCTATCCTGTAGAAACCACAGACAACGCTGCAATTCTTGCTGCGGATCCCAACCAGGTGCCGGTGCCTGCTGCCCGTACCAAGCGAGGTGCAGAAGGTGCTGTGTTCTACGGCCCCGCACTTCGTGAAAATCACGCCACCGAAGGCATTCCTCTGATTGACGTGTTCTGTAACAGCTCCAGCTGGAAGGGCGGTACCGATTGCGAAGGTCTCTTTGCCGATGGCGATGGCACCGATGCCGCAGTCAGGACATTCTACAAGCTTCCCGCAAATAACAACTGCGTTCTTGGCTGGTCTTGCCCGGACAAGGCTCCCAAGGGTTGGACCTTCTATAAGGATGGTACCGAAACTGTTGTGAAGACAGGTGGTGGTCCCCGTTGGACTGCTAGTCGTAACCAGCACTACTGCTTCGAATCCCATGCAAAGTTTACCCACAAGCCGGGCCTGAAGTTTAACTTCCGTGGTGACGATGACATTTGGGTGTTCATCGACTATACTCTGGCTGTGGACCTGGGTGGTACCCACCTTGCAGCTCCTGGCTATGTCAACCTGGATAACTTCAAGGGCTACGGTGGCCGCGCCCTGGAAGTCGGTCAGCAGTACGATATTGATATCTTCTTCTGCGACCGTCGTACCACCATGTCTAACGTCCGTATCAAGACTAACATGTACATTAAGCAGACCGTGGCTATCGAATTTTCCAAGACTAAGGATAAGGCTACGGGAAACATTGGCTACGAAATGTGCTACACCAAGTCCGGTGACGGTTCCTGTGCAGGTGCCATGTCCGGTGAAGGCGCTGATGAATTGCGCTGCTGCGGCGAAGAAATCGCAAGCGTTTGCGGTGTCCAGTTGGCATACTATCTGGTTCCGGGTAGCACGTTCAGCCTGGAAACAGCCGAACTTCTTACCCCGGGTCGCATGAACAAGGGCGGTATCGACCTGACCGATGTTTCTGCACCTAAGGTCAACAAGGATAAGACAAACCTGCCTCCGGGACGCTGGACCCTGTTCGCCTTCGCCGAAGGCAAGGCCAAGAAGGTGGAAACCTTCCGTACCGCCGGTAAGGTGGACGTGATGTTCAAGACCCCCACCTCTGTGCTTGACTCCAACGGTGACGTGATCAAGGGCCTGAACTACACCTTTGTCGGTCAGGAACTGGCCGGTCAGCCGGTGCCCGTCTATATTACCGCTCTCATTGATGATGCAACGACTGGTGACTTGAGCCTTTCTCCCACCGATGCTATGGGTGTTTCCTATGCTCTGGAAACTTCTGCCGGCCTGAGCCTGTTCCAGAAGGAACTGGATGGTTCTCTCTCCCCGATTCTTCCCAGCGCTTCCCGCACTATCGGTGAATCCGGTGTGGATACCGTCTATGCTACAGTGAACTTTGCTGCCATGACTGCTAACGAGCAGGCCTACACCATTAATGTAAAGAGCTCTACGACTACTCCGGCATCCATTAGCTTCTATGTGCCGTACCTGTCCTTCTCCGATTCCGCCTACACTAAGAATCTTAAGGGCGAACAGCCCCTGGCTAATGGTGAATTCGAGGAATACTGGGTGGGTAGCTTCTATGACTTCTACCTGATTGCCATGACTCCGTCTGGCACCCTCTGCGAAAAGTGCAACTTCAACGTGACGCTTGGTTCTGAAACTTCTCCCCGCATCGAAGCTCAGGCTTCTGCAGAGCTGAAGATTGAAGGCGGTAAGGGCAAGATCTCTATCCGCTCCCTGAAGGAATACCGCTGGGATACCGATCCTTCCATCCACAATCCCGCTACTATCAAGGTGATTGCCGCGGACAATGGTGTTGTGAAGGCAGAGTACTCTCCGGTCTACTTCCGTGAACCGCCGGTACCCTATCCCGTACTTACCGACATCTTTGACGTACATGGTGCAACTCCGGAAAATGAAATGAACATTCCTTCTGCATACTTCAGCAGCAGCACCGAATACCTGGATGGTGTGGGTGACTCTGCCGCCGTGTACTACAACCGTCCGATTCATAAGGACTCCCTGCCGTCCTTCGTCTGCTTCCTGTGGGATGAACCTTCTGCCCAGAAGCTGAACCCCTTTGAGCTGAAGATTTCCAATAAGGAAATGGACTCCGTGATGTACTGTAACGATTATGTGGATCTCTCCAAGATCTCCTGTGTCGGTACTCCGGCTGCCGATGGCTACTGCACCGCCCGTATCGATATCGGTGGTCTCGCTCTTTCCAAGAGCCCGAAGACCGGTGGAAGCGGTAAGGTATTCTCCTGGGCCAAGTTCATGGACAAGGGTAAGGAAGTGACCCAGAGCTTTGATGGTGATATTACCGACCGTATGGCTCCGATCATCATTTCCGCACGCGTGGTCAAGGCTGGCGATAATATGGACCGTATGATGCTGGAAATGTCTGAACCGGTTGCAAACCAGCAGTTCGCTACTTCCTCCTTTACGTTCTATCTGAACTCTGCAACATCCCTTACTGAAGATCAGCGCTTCAAGTCCGACGTGACCGCTCTGGACGTGTCTGACAAGTCTGCTCGAATTACCGCCATCTATGTGTCCGATGGAACTTCCAACACTCCGCACGTAGGCGACTACATCCGCTTCAGCGGCGACATTACCAACGTGTTCTGGAAGGACACCGCAAACATCGATGTTCCGGGTAGCGATACTCTTCGCGTTGCCGGTGATGCTGCATACAACTGGAATGCTCCTACCGCATACAACGAAACAAATCGTCTGCCTTCTCCCTGGGTACCCATCAACGGTGAAGCTGAAGTGACCGTGAAGGAAGTGACCTTCGCTCATACGGGTAATGCTCCTGCCGGCGAAAATGTTCCCATGGTTCAGGTCTATCCGTTCTCTACGACCAAGAGCTACGAAGATGTTGTTGACTCTGTAGGCGGTGTCGCTGGTCACTTTGTCCAGTCCGATATGTTCGCCCTGATTAACTCCGACACCCTGTACTACGACTACTTTAGCAAGAACCCGCAGGAACTGGACAATGTATACTTCTTCTATAACGTGGAATACTACACCAATCTGGGTGGCTTCGTAGGTAGCCAGAGCGGTAAGATCAAGTGTAAGGATGAAACCGTCTTCGGTGTGGGCAAGAACTGTATGGATGCCGGTCGCAACTTCTTCATCGCCTGGAACATGCGTTCCGATGAAGGCCGCGAAGTTGCAACGGGTGCCTACATCAGCAAGCTCCAGTCCTACATCAAGCTGGGCAAGAAGTTCGGCAAGAAGAACTCTCTGGATAGAACTTCTGTCTGGGGTGTGAGAAGATCCTCTACTCCTTACAAGGATTAACTTCTACAAGGTTCTTTAAAAGGATGGCAGGTAAAGCTGCCATCCTTTTTTTTACCTGAATTACTATATTTGTCGCCATGAAAAAGTTTATTGCCGCTTTCTGCGTTTCGCTGTCCCTGGTCTGGGCGGGTGATCCCACGGATATGGATTCCCTGTTCCAGGGTATGGAATATAAGCCTGAACTGAGCTCCGCTCTTAGGGATACGACTTCCAGTCAGAACATGCCTGCAGCCAAGTCATCCAAGAAGGATGCCAAGGGTGACGGACTCTATGTCCTGCAGTTCGAGGCTGTTGCCGATTTCGATGCGGCTCAGCGTCGCAAGGCCCAGCTTTCCGCAAGCACTGGCTACACAATCAACGTAGTGTATGACGCTCCGTTCTATAAGCTTCGCGGTGGTGGATGGAGTTCCAAGAAGGCTGCCGAAGACAAGGCCCGTGAATTGTCGGTCTACAATATCAATGCCTTTGTCGTGAAACTGCGATAGCCACCCCCGTTTTGCAAAAAAGAAAAGCGAAGCACCTGCTTCGCTTTTTTCTATTCCAGGAGTCCCAGGGCCTGCTTGAGGTTGTGTTCGTCCATCGAGGCCGGCATCTTGGACCGTTCCTCGGGAGCGACATAGGCAAGCTTTCGTTCGGAATCGGGCCGGCCTGACCGATTCCTCGGTACGACCTCACCCGGTTTTAGGGAGTAGAAGAAGGGACCGGTCTTGACGAATCGCTTTTTCTGAAGCCCCTGGTTGATCGCTTCTGTCAATGCCTGCTGGATGATGGGACCTGCCCGGTCGACATGGTGCAGTTCCAGAACACGGCTTTTTAGAATATCCTGGTGAATGGGGGATTCGCGATCGATGTAGAACTTGACCTGCGTGATAAGGGCTGCTACAGGCAATTCCGCAATAGGCTTGTCGTGAGGGGTTCCTTCGATTTTCGGGTGCTGAACCTGGTAGGGAACGACCATGGCGCTGGAGGATTTTTCAAAGACTTCGTCGTCGCTATCTTCATCCTGGGGGGCTGGAGGTGGTGGTGCGACACTTTGCTCGATGGCGATTGTTGCGACCAGGTGACCGATTTCGTCCTGTCTTGCCATGTGCCAGAAGGGTAGCCACAGGTTGAGGACCTTCCAGCCCAATTGTTTGAGCAGCGTGGGCCTGATGTATTCGCGATCTTCCACGGAGGTGCGGAAACGTTCTGTCGTGCAGTCGTCCTCGATGAGCGCAAGAAAGTGGTTGGGGTTGTTGGCATCCACGACGACAGGGCCCAGACTGATCCCGCCGCGATTGAGGGATTCCTCCGCCTGGATCTGTTCGGCCCCCAGGGACTCGATGACCTGCGGCCTGATTACGGAGGGGGCAAGGGAACTGTTGGTTTCGCAGCTAAAGTTCTTGGCCTGCAGGTAGGATATCCATGTCCAGAACAGATTCTGCTTGGCGCTTCCCTGCTTGGACAGGTCCGACTCGGATATATAGACCCAGGTTTCATTCTTGGCCAGGGTTGTGCAGACGGATATCTTCCGGTCTGCAACGATGCTTGTTCCCCCTTCAGCCTCGGCGCAGACAAGTAGCACGTCGCGGTAACGGTCGACTGCTCTTTCCGGAGTCTTTATGAAGTAACGGATATTCAGGTTCTGCTGATTGAAGAATCGTGCCGCGGGGGAATCTGCCATAAGCATTGCCCGGATGGCGGATTCGATTTCGTGGCAGGTTGCCTGATGGAACGCGATGATGCCGAGGGTCTTTCCGGGATTCTTTTCTGCATGGCGGATTGCCGCCTGGGCAATGGAGAGAACCTTGTCCTGGACCGTTTTAAGGTGAATGCCTTTAAAGGTTTCACGAGTGGGTGCGCTGAATAGCTTGATTCCACGATTGTAGATATGCCTGTTGGCGAAATCCACCAGGGCGGGGTCTCCGTAGAATGAACTTGCGAACCAGAGTTCCCGTGTGGGAATGCCCTTGCGGAGAGCCGTTGTCAGGACACTTTCTACGAAAAGGGGCGTGTGGCTGAGCGGCTGTTCCTGGTAGGCGTCGAAGGGCTGCTTTTCCAGGGGTGGATTGTGGGGGTCGCCTACAAGGATGACCTTTTCCGCCTGCATGATCCCGGGGAGGGCGCCTACGACAGAGATGCTGTCCGCGTCGAGAATGATTGCCAGGTCAAAATGCCTTTCGGCAAGGTTGAAAGTCTCGTTCAGGTGGGCAACTGTCAGAAGTTCCGGGTGCTGTTCGACGGTTTCGTGGAATTCACGGAAGTTGGCGTTGCCGAACGAATCCAGCAGGTCCCTGTATTCCTTTGCCTTTTTAGCCCTTGCCTTCGGGCTTACGGTAAACAGGGAAGGGCAACTCCTGGTCGCGTTCTGGATTGTATGGGCGGTCCAGTACTGGGTTACCTGCTGAAGAACGTCCTTGTTTACGTTGTCTGTGTCCTGGATGAATTTTAGCAGGCCGGGACAGTTGTACTTCTCGAATTTCTTGAACAGGGCCGTTAATTGGACATGGATGTCCAGGTTTTCCCAGTTCTCGCTCCAGGACTTAATTGCATCCAGCCACTTTTCGATGCTGAGGCTCTCCAGGGGAGTCTCCAGACACATGTCCTTTGAAATCTGGCTGATATTGGATTGCAGTTTTTGGACTGCTGCAAAATAATCGGAAAGCTTTGGCAGGTGCTCCTTGAACAGGTGCCATTGCTCTAGTATCTGTAGGAGCTGCTCGAACTTGACCGTGCCCTTGTATTTTTTTCGGAAGTCATAAACATACTGGATTTTTGATTCAAGTTCGTTCCAGTTGGACCGCTCATAGAGCCAGTCCTTGCCTAGGAGACGGTTTCCCAGGACGGAACTTTCCTTGTAGGCTCGTTTATGCTCCTGGTGTTCCAAAAGCTTGTCGATCAGTTCAAGGAGGGCGTCATCGGAGCCTACGGCTCTTGGATTTCGCAGGACCTTCAGTAGTTTCTTGCGGGAACTCCTATATCGGTCGGACAGTCCCTTTAGGGCGATTTTCTGGCTTTCCGCAAAATCATCGCGGGCGGCGAGAATGTTCTCATCCACTGCGTTATCGGTGTAGACCTCGGAAGTTGTCCTGCGGTATTCTGCCCACTTGGCTCCCGCCTTGGGAAGGTTCAGCAGGGTATCCTTGTAGGAATCCCAATTGTTGGAGCGGAGTTCCCATTGCTCGAAGGAGGGCGTATCCTGGTCGAAGCTTTCCTGGATGAGTTTTAAAATTTCTGCAAGGTTTGCAAGTAAGGTTCCTGCAGGAAACAGACCCGCATTTTCCATAATGGAAATGATTGCGTCCAGTTCCGTTACGCTGTTGGCGGCTTCGCTCAGTTCGTTAGCGAGCTTGACTTTCTGGTCTGTGGAGAGGCTTGGGACATGTACGGTCTGGAATGCCTTGTGAGCCTCAAATCCCTTCTGCTCGAAGTAAAGACGGATCAGTTCCTGTAAATCTGCCTTTAGGTCCTGGTAGCTCTGGTAGTCCAGTTGGAGGATTCCCTGGAAGAAGGAGTCGGGATACTTTACCTTTGAGGGCTTGGTATTTGCAAGTTCGTTCAGAAGGTCTCCCAGCAGGACTCCCGAGGGCTGAAGCGGCTTGTTGACTGCGTCGTAGTAGTCTACCGCATCCTTGCGCATGGTTCTGAGCTTTGCCTCTAGAACGCTTCGTTCAGGACTCTGGTAGTTACGGAAAGGAGGATTCCAGGTGTTTTTAAATGAGCTTGCGGAGACGGTTCTGCGGGAAACCACCAGGACGGACTTTCCCTTTGAAACGGTCTCTGCCACAATGTTGGTAACGACCTTGTACTTGGCAGTCCCCGGTAGGGACTGGATGGCATAGGCCTTGGTTGCGTCGTTTAGCGCGTCCAGGGTGACCTTGCTGGTATGGGAATCCGTAACATAGGGGAAATGGTAGTCTGCCGGAGAAAACAGGTGGTCCACGTCGCTGTTTTCAAAAAGGGATTCCTGGACTTCAAAGCCGTTTTCCGTAAGAAGCGCCGAAAGGGTGGAGCTTGCGTCTACCTTCTTTTCGTTAAATCCCCTTTCGAACCAGTTTCGGGAGAGGAGACGGGTGGTGTTGAAGAATCCCAGGCAAATTCCATGACGGGTGAATTTCCAGTTGCGGACAGTCGCTATGGCCTTCTCGAAAAGGGAATAGTAGAGCTTGATGCTGAACAGACCGTTGATGACAGCATCCTCTGCCTTGGGCAGGGGGGAGGGAAGGACATCCTTGAGCCGCTCCCTGAGGACCACGTTTTCGATGGGAGGGCGGCTGGATAGGGTTAGGGTGTTCTTGCTGTTATCGAAGTCTACGGGGACAAGGAGGGCTGGGGCAAGGGCGTTGCCGTCCCACTTGAGAAAGCCAAGGACCAGGTAAAGGTCTGTCTCTCCAAAATCCTCTGCCTTTTCCCGGAGTACCATGGAAAATGAGTCCAGCTGGTACAGCTTCTGCTGGGCCGTGTAGGTGGCGCCAGTGGGAAAGAAGGATTCCAGAGGAAGAGGCCCCTTGGACTGCAACCACTTTTCCAGAAACAAATCTCCCGCTTCCATGATCAGGGGGGACTGAAAATCGCCCTTGGAGGAAAAATTCAGCAAGCGGTCACTGGAATTGAATATGGAAACTTCCTGACGGAGCTTCGAAAGGGTTGCAGAAGGGGACGCTGGAGACATGCCCTGAATATAATTTTTTTACGGGGGAAAATTTCGCTGTAGGCCTACAAAGTATGTACAATTATTCCAATTGCTTCGTCCAGGGGGAGGGGGGAGGAATCCGAGGCGAGATTTGCCTTGAAAAGGACCCGTCCCAGGAGTTCTTCCGGGGAGACTCCCGCTTCCTTGTCCTGGCGGATACTGTGTGCCAGTTCCCGCTTTGAAAGCTTTTTGCCGGTGGAATCCACGATGAGTCCGTGGTGCAGGTAGAGCGGGGAATGGTAATCCCTGGAAATGTTTCCGATGCCTCCTGCGTATTGGCAGATTTTCTGGCTTAGAAGGATTTGCCTTGCGGTGGAGTTGCGGATGTCTTCTCCCCGGACAATGTGGGTGATGTTCTGTTCCTGGTCGTCTACGCAGACACAGAACTGGTAGGTGAAAAATCCGTCCCGGTCCTGGATGGGGAAATCACCGCATTGGCTAGCGGGTTTTTCGATGAAGTGTCCAAGACGGCAGTCATTCCATTCTATTATTTTGTCTGAAGTCCTGAACCGCAGGTTGTGGGGATTGGCGTATCTTTCGTCGGTGGCGCCTCCATCCTGTTTGCTGCACTTCCCCTGATAGATGATTTCCCCTGTTTCGCTACGGGGATTTTCCGCTTCCAGCTGTTTTCTGCTGCAGGTACAGGGGTAGGTCAGGCCAGCCTCGGTCAGCTTCTCTAGAACACTGCGGTATATTTCCTGGCGGTCGCTCTGGATGCTTTCGCTCTGGTATTCAAACCCAAGCCAGTCCAGGTCTTCCCTGATGCCGTCGATATAGGCCTGCCGCGTGCGTCCCCGGTCGTGATCCTCGATTCTCAGGTGAATATGGAGATTCCATTTTTTCGCAGCGGCCCATACATACAGCGCTGACAGCAGGTGACCTTCGTGCAGGTATCCTGTAGGGCTTGGCGCGAACCGAACTTTTCCGGAATAGTCCATGATATGCCTGAAAAATATGGGTGAGTGTTCTGCGTCACAAGATAAAAACTTTGTGGAAAGGTCTGGACTTTAAACAGCCCTCTTCAGGGATTCGGAATACACGTAGTAGGGTTGTTTTTTCTAATTTGATAGCGATGCGTAACAAAAATTCAGTTTCTGGAAAGATGGTTGCTTGCAGGGCCATGGCCCCGCTTGCTGTTTTAGGACTAGCCCTGTTTGGTTGTTCTTCTGCGCCAGCCCCTCAGGCAGATCCTGTAAAGGCGGAGCCGGTCGTCTCCGTTCCCGCGGAGATTCCTTCTGCCGAAACTTCTGCCGAATCTTCTGCAGAAACGGCTAGCGCAAATGTCTTGCCTGCTAGCTACAAGGATGTCCTGTTTCCCGAATTTGTCTATGTGGCGCCCCATCCCAGGGACTACCGGGTTGAAGTTGCCCCGGGGATTGTTGGCTATATCGCCAGCGACCGGTCCCTTCCCCTGGTGAATTTTACGGTTTACTTTGAAGAGTCTAGCCTGCCGACTACCTTGAAGGACGAGGCGGCATCTTCTATGGTGAGTTCCATGCTCCGTCGCGGTGCAGGTGGGGGAATCTCTCCCCACGACCTGGATGATTCCCTGGAATTTATCAGTGCAGGCATAAGCACGTCTGCCGGTACATATTCCTCCATGTTCGACATAGACTGCCTTTCCAAGGATTTTAAGAACATGCTGGATCTGTCAAAAAAGGTTTTGACAGCACCTGCCTTTGACAAGGATCAGCTTGAAATCGTGAAGGCGAGCTTCGTGACGTCCTACGACCGCCGTTATGATACTCCGGCAAAAGTTCTTTCCGCCCTGAAGGCGAAGGTCAATTACGCTCCGAACCTGAGACTGTGGGATGCCACTGCTGAAGAGTACAAGGCCGTTACCCCCGAGGATGTAAGGCGCCTTGCCGCAGGGACTTTTTCCTCCAGGAAAATCGTGTTTGCCCTTTCCGGCGATGTGGATCGGGATTCCTCTATCGCCATGCTTAAGGACTTTTTTGCGGACTGGAAGGTGGAACCTGCTCCCCAGACGGTAAAGCCGGAACCGTTGAGTTTCCTGCGTAAGCCGGGAATCTATGTGGTGGACAAGGATATTACCCAGGCAAATATCTCCATGAACCAGCCTTTCGTGAAGCGCCCCCACGAGGATTACTATCCTGCTGCGGTGGCAAGCTTTATCCTGGGTGGTGGCAGCTTTACCAGCCGTCTGATGAACCGCGTTCGCAGTGATGAAGGTCTGGCTTACTCGATTTACAGTAGCGTTGGAAATGATTACCGTGATACATCCATGGTGACTATTGCCCTGCAGACCAAGGTGGAATCCGTAGACTTTGCCCTGAAGTTGATTTATGAGGAAATAGAAAAGCTGGCCAAGGAAGGCCCTTCGGAAGAGGAACTGGTCCAGGCAAAGAAGGCGATTATTGAAAGCCTGCCCAGCCTTTTTGACAGTCCTTCTTCTACTGCGATTATCTTCGCCAAGGGTGAACTTCTCGGAAAGTCCCAGGATCATTACCTGGACTATGTGAAGGAAGTCAATGCTGTGACACCGGAACAGGTCAAGGCGATGATAGCGAAATACTTCAGTAGGGATAAGATGACGATTTCCGTCGTGGCACCTGTTTCAAAGCTGGATGCCCTGAAACCGTTCACGGTGATCCCGCTGGACAGTCTTGAATTTAGAAACTAGGAGGAATTGCGATGAACCTTCTGAATGTTAGCTTTAAAGTTGCCAGCGCCATCTTGCTGTGCGCGTTTACTGCCTTTGCTTCCGAGGAGTCCTCCGGTGAAAAGACCCTGGCAGTCCAGAAAGCCGCCCAGGCGAAGGAGCGGACGGTCTCCATGACCCGTAGCGACCTGCGCAACAAGCTGGGCGACGATGATTTGAAGTCCCTTTGTTCCGGCATGAAAAAATGCCTGGATATCGATGTCCCCGGTTGTGATGAGGCGGACAAGAAACCCTTGAAGCGCATCAAGTACGACGGGGAGTTCTGCGGAGTCTACAAGGAAATTGTGAAGCGCGGCTACGGTACCGACATGAACAATGTTATGGCTCCTGAAATCTTTGCTAGGCTTGGTCGCCAGTACAGGGCTATTTATGTGAACGAGGGAACGCTTCCCCTTGACCAGAACGTGATTAGCTACCTGTTTGACAATATGCCTTTTACGGCCCAGCTGATTAATGCCTACCTGGAAACCAACTACAGCCTTGAGTATGCGAGCAAGGACAGGAGGTTTTTCAATGGAAGTAATGGCGGTTCCCTTTCTGGGGAATTTTATTGGGCCCTGCAGGATAGCGCTGGCGCAAAGCTTGGCTTGCGTGACCTTTTCTTTGGCTATGGTCATGCCAAGATCTTAAAGTGGTCCCTGACGGGGACTGCCATCGCCTTCCTGGACATGGATCCCCTTCCGGGAAAGAAACTTAAATACAAACTAACGGCAATCGTGTTCCCGGGAAATTCCGTATTGAATTCCATTATGCAGATGAAGGTCTTCAAGAATGTGGTGAACGAAAAGCTGGACGAGATTGTCGGCGATATCAACAAGGCCGCTGGCAGCTATTTCGGCGGAAACAAGGAACCTATACTGAAGAACGCTACATTGAAATCCCAGGAAAATGTACAGTACGTTCTTGACTTTGAGACTGTTGTCAATGGCGCCCCCTGGAAGCTTGGTGATTTTGAAAAGTTGCAGAAGGAACGTGCCAAGGCTAAAAATGCGGCAACGCCCTTGAAAGTGGAAATTCAAAAATAATGTTGGAGAATCTAAAATGAGCGAAAATAAGGAAAGTCTGGAATCTCTGCTAGCTCGTGTGACTGACCGACGTAAGGAACTTCTGACCTCGGTGGTGGATCGCCGCACGAGGCATTTCTGCATGGTCCTGGAAGATCTTTTTGATCCCCACAACATTTCTGCCGTGATTCGTACCGCTGAAGTTTTCGGACTTCAGGATGTCCACATTATTGAAGAGGACAACGCCTACAGCGTGAACAAGTCTATTCTGAAGGGGTCCTACAAGTGGATGAACCTCTACCTGTACAAGAAGCGGATGCTCTGCATGGAAAAGCTTCGCGCCAAGGGTTATAAGATTGCCGTTGCCAGCACGAATACCACCAATTCCGTTCTGGACCTGGACCTGAGCCAGCCTACGGCATTCTATCTGGGAAGCGAGTTCCATGGTAACCATCCGGACACGCTGGCCCACGCCGATTACGAATTTAAGCTTCCCCAGTACGGCATTACCGAATCCATGAACGTCTCCGTTGCAGGGGGTGTCCTCATGACCTACCTGGATGTGTTCATGCAGAAGGAAGGCCGTGAAAAGTTCCTGTTGCCCAAGGATGAGCGGGACGCCTTGCTCCATGACTGGCTGGACCGGCATGTAAATGGTATTGAAAATAACAGCCCAATAACGCGAATAGAAGGATAATCCCCTCTTTTATGGGGTGAATTTGGTCTCTATTTCAAGTATGGCTTTCCGCTTTTTTTTGAGAAAAGCTAGATTGAGTTGCAAATGAAAAAGTATTCTGCATTGTATTTTTCTGTAGGGCTTGTCGTTATCCTGGCCCTTGTCATTTTGGTTTTTGGAATCTTCTTCCTGAACGAGAAGGATCCGAGAGAGACCTTCAATACCTACTATCTGCGTTTTACTCAGGTCAGTACCCTTGTTCTTGACGACCCTGTAAAGGTCAACGGCGTAAAGCTGGGCAAGGTGGAAAACATCGAGCTTGCGGGGCATCGCGTTGTGGTGACCATCCGCTTGCGTACGGATGTAAAGATTCCCAAGGATTCCGAAATCCGCGTCCAGAACATCGGTATTATGGGTGAACGCCAGATCGGTATGATTCTTGGCGATGCAACGGAGTATTACGCTCCGGGCGATACGGTTACGGGCCAGTTTGATGCCGGTATTGCGGAGGCCCTGGGCCTTGCCGGCGAAGTCTGCGATAGTACCAAGGTCCTGCTGGAATCGGTAAAGCAGGCCCTGAACCAGACCATCGTAAATCCGGAATTCCAGGAAAGGTTCAAGACCCTCCTGGTAAAGGCCGAGGCTCTGGAAGACCGGACCATGAAACTTCTGAACACCACCGACCCCCAGATTAAGAAGAGCCTTGACGGCTTGAACCAGGTGACGGCTAAGGTGAATGAACTTGTTGACGGCGTGAAGCCTCCCATCGACAACATGTTTGCAAATACCGAGAAGGTCATGGGTAATGCAAACAATCTGATGGGTGAACTGGAAGGCGTTACGAAACACCTGGATGAACTGCTCAATACGGTGCAGACGAAGCTGGAATCCAAGGATAACACCGCCGGTATTTTGCTGAACGACAGGGCCCTGCACGATGATTTGGTAAAGACCATCCATTCTGCCGATAGCCTGTTCCGCGTCATCCTGAAGGATGGCCTGGATGTCAATGTGGATATTTTCTGAGGAAAAAGATGATAGTTAAAACATTGGTGGTCACTAATAAACTGGGTATTCACGCTCGTCCTGCAGGCATGATTGTCGATATTACGGGACAGGCCCAGAGTGATGTCTCTATTGTATTTGAAGGCTCCAAGGCTAATGCGAAGAGCATCCTGAATGTGATGATGCTCGCCATTCCTGCCGGTTCCGAAGTAAAGTTTGAAATTGACGGTGAGGATGCCGAAAACGTAGCCTCCCAGCTGGAAGCCCTGTTTAATGACCACTTCAACGAAGAACCCTGCTAATCAGCAACAACCGGAACGCTCGGTCCTGACGGGCGTTCCCGCTTCACCCGGCTTTGCAATGGGCCGGGTTTTTCCGGTAATTAACCGGGAAGTTTCTGTCGTCGAGGAGACTCTTCCCGAAAGCCGCCTCGCTGATGAAGAACAGCTGTTTCTGAAAGCAATCAATAAGACTTCCAAGGAAATTGCCCAGATTAAGGAAATTTCCGAAGGCCGTACCGGAGTTAAGGATAGCCTGATTTTCGCTACCCACCTGATGATCCTTCAGGATCCGGGGCTGGTCAATGGGATTATTGAAAAGATTCGCACGGACCACAAGAATGCCCGCTGGGCGGTTCATGTGGTTCTGGGCGCCTATATCGAAAAGTTCGAGTCCATCAACTCCGCCGCGATGCGGGATAAGGCAACGGACCTGCGGGACCTGTATAATCGCCTGATGGCCGCCATGGAAGACTCCGGACCTGTGCTGGAGGATGTGGCTGCCGAAGAGGGGGTGATTCTCGTAGGGCACGAACTTCTGCCCAGCCTGCTCATGTCCCTAAAGCCGGGACAGGTCAGCGGTCTTGTGATGGATACGGGTGGCCGAACCAGCCATGTGGCCATCCTTGCAAGGTCTCTGCAGATTCCCCTTGTGTCCGGTCTTCGTAATAGTGCCGCATTGGTAAAGCCCAATGACATACTCATCGTAGACGGTTCCAATGGAACGGTCATCGTCAACCCCAACGAAGATGACATCAGGGAATTCCACAAGCGTCAGGAAGTTTTTGAACGCCAGCGTCGCGAACTGTTTACCATGCGACAGCTGGAACCCATGACCCGTGATGGCAAGTATATCACGCTCCATGCAAATATCGAATTGCCTGCGGAAGCGGACAAAGTAACGGACTTCGGGGCTACGGGCATCGGCCTGTACCGTTCCGAGTTCCTGTTCCTGCGGAAGGGTGCTCCTACCCAGGATGAACAGCGGGACGCCTACCGTTACATCCTCGAGACGATGGCTCCCTGCCCGGTCATGATCCGTACTCTGGATGCAGGGGGAGACAAACTGGTTAGCGGCATTAATGCGGTGAGCGAATCCAATCCCTTTATGGGCTGGCGATCCATTCGCGTCTGCCTTGACCGCGAAGATATCTTCTGCACCCAGCTGAGGGCCTTGCTCCTTGCGAATACCAAGGGGAACCTGCGAATCCTTCTGCCCATGATATCCAGCATGCAGGAACTTCGCCGGGCCAAGGCTTGCATCAAGCGCTGCCGCGATGAAGTGGAAGCTTCCGGAAAGAAGTGCGCCAAGGTGAAAGTGGGTGTCATGATCGAAGTGCCCGCTGCGGTGATGATTGTGGACAAGCTTGCCAAGGAAGTGGATTTCTTCAGCATCGGTACTAACGACTTGATCCAGTTCACCCTGGCTGTTGACCGTACCAACGAATTGATTACGGACATGTTCCAACCCCATCATCCGGCTGTGCTTAGCATGATCTATCAGACGGTCCAGGCAGCACATCGTGAAGGAATCCCCGTGGCGGTCTGCGGCGAAATGAGTGCCGACCCCATGAGCGTTTTGCTGCTGGTGGGACTTGGAATTGACGAACTTTCCATGACTCCCTGGAGTGTCATGTCCACAAAGAAGATCATCCGTTCCATTAACTTCGAGGACGTTCGCGATACGGCCCTTACGGTTCTCCAGATGGATGACGCAGAAAGTGTGAATGCCTACTTACGCAAGAAGTATGCACAGACAATTACCGATCTTGGCATCTCAAGCTTTGTAGGTCAAGTTGAAAAAAACGGAAAATAAAAAGAACATGAATCGATTCCTCCTGATTCTGCTGGGGCTCTGCTCCGCAGGTGTGTTTGCTGTGTCCCAGACTTTAAGTTCTTCTTCTATGGATGCTCCGTCCTCCTCTGCAGAAAGTGCTGGTGAAGTTACCGACAGTTCCGTTGCGGCATCGTCTGTAGAAGTTCCAGTTGCAGGGAATCCCTTTGAAAAGCTGGAACAGATCGATCCGAAGGTGTTCCAGGATGTGGAGGTCCGCTATAACCGTGTGAAGGCTGCAAGTGAAGATCCTTCACAGTCGAAAAATATCCGGGACTTTGCAACTGCGGCCATGTTCTTCTACAAGGGGGACTGGGAAAATTCCTATGCAGCCTACGATTCCCTTCGCGGAAGGGATGCCTTTTTGGACGGAAGCGTAATCCTACGCATGGCGACCGCCAAGTTTAAGCTGGGGGAATATGCGAAGATGCGTGAAACCCTGGCTTTGAACAAGTCCCTGGAAAAGAATGCGGTCTGGGCTCGTCAGGCGGACCTTCTGCGTATTCAGTCGGTTGCCCTGGAACAGGGTGTTTCTGACAAGGCCCAGGCAGACTCCCTGAAAGCCTTTATCGCAAAGTATCCCAAGACCGATGAGTCCGCACCCTTCAAGTATCGGTATGCCCGGTACATGGAGCAGTTCAAGAATACCAAGGAAGCCAAAAAGGTTTACATGCAGTTGCTGACCAGCGCTGCCTACAAGGACTCTGCCTTCGCCTCCATCAAGAGGCTTCGCAGTGAGCGGATTTCTCCCGAGTCCCTGAACGAGAAAGTCGCCTATGCAAAAATTGCCTGCGGCAAGGAAGAATCTTCTGCCTGCCTGGCCCTTCTGGATTCCATCAGCATCCTGGATATGGAACAACTGAAGAAGAAGCCGGAAAGTGCAGTACCCCTGCCGGAGGATTCTCTCCAGAGCAAGCTTCCTGCAAGTACCCTTTCCATGGCAGACCGTATCGCCCTGTGGGAAAAGCGGGCTACCGTCCTTCGCAATTTGGGACGTGAAGACGATGCTATCAAACAGTACTGCTTCCTGGTGGACTCCGTGGAACATCGCAAGGACTGGATCGAGACCGCCCTGAAGCGCATGCGTACGGTAAACTCCACCAAGTATGCAAAGACCATCCGCCGTTACGACCCCATGCTTCAGGTGGTTAGCAAGTATAGCAAGAGCACCGGCGATAACCTCTGGCGTCGAGGCTTTGATTACGAACAGGCCGAAAAGTTTGACAGCGCCTTGACCTGCTATAAGGAACTGTCCGACAAGCGTTATGGCAAGAGTAGTTTCCGCCAGTGGGCAAAATTCCGTATGGGTTTTGTTTACTTCAAACAGGAAAATTGGGCCAAGGCCGAATCCATGTTCAAGGAGGCCATGAAGGAAAATGACCGCTGGAGTAGCAGCGGCGCCCGGATGTTCCTTGGGGATTCCTACATGAAGCAGGGGAAGGATTCCCTGGCCCGTGAAGCCTATCTGGACTGCATCAGGGATTTTCCGCTGTCTTCCTATGCGCATCGTAGCCGGGTAAAGCTACTGGAAAATAAACTGATGGATTCTGCCCAGGTGCCTTTCGCCCATGGCATAGAAATGTCTCCGGAAGAAACCTTGAAATGGATTCGCAATGCCCAGAATGCAGGGAAGGCCGATTCCAGCTATAGTCCGGAACGCTATGAGCGCATCAAGGCCCTGTTCCTCTACGGGTTCAGCGAACACGCTTTCAACCTGTATGACGAAGCCCGGAAAAAGAACGCAAAGCGTCTGGATTTCCTTTACGAATATGGCTTGCTGTTCTACGATATGGGTGAAATTGCCGCGGGCTACCGCCTTGCCCGCCAGTTCCAGGCAAACATTGACCGTCGCCTTCTGCTGGAGCCTCCTATGGGCGTGCTTCATTACCTGTATCCCACGCCCTTCAAGGAACAGGTGAAGTTCCATGCAGGAGACCGCATTGACCCGTTCTTTGTCTATAGCGTCATGCGTCAGGAATCCATTTTCAATTTTGAGATTGTTTCTCCCGCAGGTGCCTGTGGCCTGTTGCAGATTATGCCCTCTACGGGCAAGATGCTTGCAAAGCAGGAAGGTCTTGCTGAGTTTGACCCGAAACAGCTGTATAACCCTTACCTGAATATTCGCCTGGGGACCCGCTACCTGGTGGACCTGAAGGCCACTTACAAGGATGACTACATGTATGTGCTGGGTAACTACAATGCAGGTCCCAAGCCCACGAAGCGTTGGCAGGCTGCAAGCGGTCACCTTCCCTGGGATGTCCGATCTGAGGAAATCAGCTATCGCGAAACCCGCGACTATGTAAAGCGTGTTATGGGCAACTACTGGATCTATCAGGAAATCTACGACAAACTTTAGAAATGAAAAATGAAAGATGAAAAATGAAATATGATTCATCCTTCATCCTTCATCCTTCATCCTTCATCCTTCACTCTTAATTCTTCACTCTTAATTCTTCACTCTTAATTCATAATGTTGTTTTTGTTGCTGACAATCGGTCCTGCGTTTCTTTTTGCCTGCGGAAATATTCTGGAAAAATCCGGAATATCTACAGTGGGCAAGAAAACCGGGGGCGTATCTAGGCCCTGGCAGTTCCTTAAGGGCGTGGTTACCAATGGTTACTGGTGGCTAGGCCTTGCCTGTTCCGGTCTTGCAACTTTTGGCTACTATATCGCCATGGCCCGTTATGATCTGAGCCAGGTCCAGCCCATGATGGTTCTAAACCCGGTGCTTACAGCCTTGATGGGCTTTGTAATTTTGAAGGAGGTCTTGACTCGCCGTATTGTTGTGGCAATTTGTTTTGTTGTGGCAGGCCTTCTTTATTCTGTAGAATCCTTAGGTGGTTCCTCCAGCATCCAGAATGTGAATATGCTCTGGATTTTTGCCGGAGTGACTTGTGGAATCACCTTTCTTGTCCATCTGCTCTGCCGGAACCGCGAGATTGCGGATTCCCTGATCATGGGGGTGGGCTTTGGGGTTTCCGCCGCCTTCTACAAGAGCCTCGCCATGGATTTTGACCTGGATAACATTACCTTTTCTTCTGTTTGTGACCTGCTACTGGACCTAAGGACGCTGGGCTACATTGCAACCTATGGCATTGCCTTTATCTATTCTCAGGTGTCCTTTTCCCGCGGGCGCGCCCTTTTTATCATTCCCTTCAGCGCTGCAGTCGGTGCTGCAATTCCCACGGTGGCGGGGGCCGTGGTCTTTTCCGAAGCGTTCCCCCTGGGAAAAATTGTTTCTGTGGGACTGGTCCTGATCGGGGCGGCGTTGTTCACGGTGCGTGGAACTGGCAAAAAGGCTTGATCCCGGTCGCATTAACGCGTATAATCCAACTTGTAAGCCCCTGGTAGCCCCTTTTTTCGGAATTAGCATATATATTTGGGGCAATGGGATGTCTTTTTATGAAAAAACATCTTTTTTTGTCGTTGTACGGGATTGTGGCTTCAACCCTGTGTCTTTTGACGTCCTGTTCCAACGAGCATGTTTTTGCGCCTAGGGATTTTGGCCCTCCTGCGGAAGATTCGCCATCGGCGCCTGTGGTTCCCTTTGTGGGAGGCCCCCTGATTTTTACCGAGATAGATCCCACGAATCTTGTCTATGAGGATCATGAGGGGAGCGATGGGGGATGGGTTGAAATTTTTAATACCTCCAGCGAACCGGTAAACCTGCTGGGAAAGTCGTTGACCAATTCCCTGGAAAAGCCCGCAAAATGGACTTTTGGAAATGTGGTTGTCCCGCCCCTGGGATTTACCCTGGTCTTCCTGTCCGGGAAGGACCTTCCCGACTTTGTCGCCCCGTCGGATTCTTCCGACATGATTGGTCCCGGCTGCTGGAGCTGGACGGATAGCCAGGCGGAGCCTGTGGCAGGTTTCAGCTATGCGAAATTCCTTCCGGGACAGAGCAAAATTTGCTTTAAGGAAAATTCCCGGCGCCATTTTGGTTCCTCGATGAAGTTTGGCGATAATGCGGAGCTGGGGTGGACTTCCATTTCCGTTTTTGTGGGAACGGGAAATTCCAGTTCCGAGGACGCTATCGATATATCCTCTGCAAATGAAATCCTGATGCACGCCTATATCACCAAGGACCGTAAGGTTTCGTTCAGGTTGGCTCAGCCCGATGTGGAAGACTGGCAGGGCTACGAGGTGATTTTTACGGGAACGGGGGATTCGTCTACGGTCTACCGGGCGGCCTTGCCTGTGGGAAAGACTCTTCCGGACCTTTCCAATATCTATGGCACCCGGATGAGCCCTGCGTCCAACGAGAATCAGGAAGTAACCGTAAAAGTGTTTGATTATATCGTCCGCAATCGCGGCCATGAGCCCCATGCCTCCTTCAAGTCCAAGAAAACGGGCGGGAGCTTGTATCTGATGGATGAGAATTCTGCCATCATGGATTCTCTGCGGTATCCTGAAATCCCTGTAGGAAAAAGCTGGTCCATGGGGTCGGTGGTGGGTGACGATCCCTCTGCAGTAAGCTTTGGCTTTGCGGAACCTACCCCCTATGGTTTTACTGTCGGGACCGTGTTTCCCGCAAGGTCTCCCGCCCTGGATACCCTTGCGGAGCTGCCACCCTCGGGATTTTACCAGGAGCCTTTCGCGGTATTCTTCCCGGAGGGAAACCATATCCACTGTGAGCTGGGTGGAAAGCTTCCTTCGGAGAATAGTCCTGAAGTAAATGTTCTTGGCTTCGAGAAGACAACTGTTGCCCGGTGTGCAAGCTTTGTTCCGGGAGCCCTTCCCGGCGAGGTAATGAACCGGACCTACATCTTTGAGCAGGCTCCTACTGTTCCTGCGGTGTTTCTCACGGGCGACCCGGGTTCCCTTTTTGACCCGGATTCCGGAATATATGAAGAGGGACCCTTTGCCCAGGAGGAAAATCCCCATTTCGGGGCGAACTACTGGCTTGACAAGGAAATTCCCGTCTTTGTGGAATTGCTGGAAAAGGGCGAGAATGCTCCGGCCTTTGCGGAAAATGCGGGATTGGAAATTTTTGGAAACTATAGCCGTGCAAATGCCAAAAAGTCCGTGGCAATAACCTTCAGGGAAAAGTATGGGAGTAAGCGGCTGAAGTACCCCCTGTTCCCGGAGTTCCCGGAATTGACATCCTTCAAGGGCTTTGTCCTTCGAGATAATGGAAGCAATTTTGGACATGACTATATCCGTGATATGCTGGCGACTTCCATTACCGAAGGCCTTGGGGTGGATTACCAGCGTGGCCGGGCCTCTGTCGTGTTCTATAACGGGGTTTACTACGGAATCCATAACATCCGGGAACGCTCCACGGAATACTATTTTGAAACCCACTATGGCATGGACCCGAAATCCATAGATTTGCTGAAGGCGGGAAATGATGCCTCTACAGGTTCTTCTACGGAATACCAGGCCATGATGGACTGGCTGGAAGACCACCACCTGGATACGGACGAAAATTACCAGGTCGTAGCGTCACAGATTGATGTGGGCAATTTCATGAGCTATATGCAGGCGGAACTATTTGCGGACAATAGGGACTGGCCCAGCAACAACCTGAAGAAGTGGCGCTCGTCGAGTCCGAAGACCTTGTGGAAATGGTTTATGTACGATACGGATTTTGGCTTTGGATCCGGGATGAGTTCCTTCAAGGGAAACATCTTTGAGTTTGCTACCGCGGAAGATGGGGATTCCTGGCCCAACGGGCCTGCCTCCACGTTACTGCTCCGTAGGCTTCTGGAAAATCCGTCCTTTAAGGTGGCCTTTATCAACCGCATGACCACGCTTCTTTCCATGAATTTTGAAAGTTCGCGAATCCTTGCGCGCATTGACAGGCTTATGGCGGAAATTTCCGGGGAGACTGCCCGTGACCAATCCCGCTGGGGACATAGTAGAAAACGCTTTGAGGACCAGCTTGGCGTGATCAGGAACTTCGCCCAGGAAAGACAGGGCGTCATTCTGGAGGAAATGCGGGAATTCTTTGGGATGGGAGCTTCCGCGCCCGTAACGTTGTCCGCTGTGGGACCCGGTACGGTGGTCGTGCATGGACTTCCCCTGGACCGTCCGGCGATGACCATAAACTTCTTTGAAAAATTCCCTGTGACCGTTTCTGCGGAATCGGCTGCAGGGGGTGTTTTTGTGCAGTGGAGCGATGGGGAGGTTTCTCCGGTAAGGACTTTTGTTCCGGGGGAGACGACCCGTCTCGAGGCTATTTTCAAGTAGGTGCCGAAAGCGGAATTGAGAACATTTGGAGAACGAAAAAAAGGGGCTGACGGGCCTGGAAATCGCGGGAATGGCGTTTTGATATTGTTTTAAGATGGAAATAGGTTATCTTTGAAATTGGTGTAAGAGAAAATCATGAAACCGTTAAGCGATCGTACTAGCCATTTTACCGAGTCCGTTATCCGTTACATGACGCGCATAGCCTATGCCTGCGGGGCGGTCAACCTGTCACAGGGCTTTCCCGATTTCGACCCGCCTACCGCGCTACAGAATCGCCTGAAGGAAGTTGCTTCTGCGGGTCCTCATCAGTATGCGCTAACGATTGGTGCAAAAAATTTCCGGGAAGCGGTTAGCCGCAAGCAGGAGCGTTTCAGTGGCCTGCGCTATGACCCGGAAAGGGAAATGGTCATTACCTGCGGAAGTACCGAGGCGATGATGATTACCATGATGTCTATCTGTAATCCTGGCGACAAGGTGGTAATCTTTTCCCCCTTTTACGAGAACTATACCGCTGATACGATTTTAAGCGGCGCAACGCCCGTTTATGTTCCCCTTTCCCCCGAGGATTTTTCCTTTGACCCCAATGTTCTTGAAGATGCGATGAGGCAGCCCGGTGTCAAGGCGTTGATCCTTTGCAATCCGTCAAATCCCAGCGGAAAGGTTTTTACCCGCCAGGAGCTGCAGGTAATCGCGGATCTTGCAATCAAGTATGATTTATATGTGGTTACGGATGAGGTTTATGAACATATCGTTTTTGCCCCCAATGTTCATACGGCCATGGCGACCCTGCCTGGGATGCGGGAACGGACCATCGAATGTTCCAGCCTGTCCAAGACTTATTCCATAACGGGATGGCGCCTCGGCTATATCCTTGCCCCGGAACCCATCATGGAGCGGATCAAGAAGGTGCATGACTTTACGGTCGTGGGAGCGGCGTCACCCCTGCAGGAAGTGGGGGTCGTCGCCATGAACTTTGACGATTCCTATTACAGAGAATTGCAGACCCACTATACACACATGAAGGACCTTTTTACAAGGGGCCTCCGGGATCTGGGCTTTTCGTTCAAGGAGCCGCAGGGGACTTACTTCGTGATGGTCGATATCTCCGAATTTGGTTATGACCGCCGGATGGCCAATGGCGAGTTTGGGGCTGTTTCCGGTATCGGCATGAGCGGCTCGGGGGCGGTCCGGCCCGATGAACTGTTCTGTATGGACCTAGCCCGTAAGGTGGGCGTTGCCGCTGTTCCTGGATCAAGTTTTTTCCGGGAGCCGGTAAATCACCTGATCCGCTTCCATTTTGCAAAGAAGGATGAAACCTTGATTGAAGCCTTGAACCGGCTGGAAAAGGTCCGTAAGCTTTTGAAATAGGAATTGGGTAGGGTACGGATGAATGTGTATTTTATGTGCTTCGAATGTGATAAAAATCTTATTGGTGTGAGCGAATGTACTTCTTGCCGCCTTTAGAATATATTCTATAGTGAAATTTATCTAGATTTGGTCCATTATGAGTTTTACTACTAAGATCCTTTGCATTGGCGCGGGCTATGTCGGTGGCCCCACTATGACTGTTATCGCCGACAAGTGCCCCGATGTCAAGGTGACTGTGGTTGATATTAACCAGTCCCGTATTGATGCCTGGAATAGCGAAAACCTCCCTATTTTTGAACCTGGTCTGGATGACGTGGTGAAGCGCGCCCGTGGCCGTAATCTGTTTTTCAGCACTGATATTCCCGCAGCCATCAAGGAAGCGGACATTATTTTCGTTTCCGTGAATACTCCCACCAAGACTTTCGGTCATGGTGCCGGTAAGGCCTCCGATCTCCAGTACTGGGAAAAGACCGCACGCAATATCCTGGATATTGCCGACGAGGGCAAGATCATCGTGGAAAAGTCCACCCTGCCTGTCCGTACCGCAGCCGCCATGGAGCGCATCCTGAATTCTAACGACAAGGGACTTCACTTCGAAGTGCTTTCCAATCCGGAATTCCTTGCCGAAGGTACTGCAATCCAGGACCTGTTCGAACCGGACCGTGTTCTTATCGGTAGCCATCAGACCGAATCCGGTCTTGCCGCCTGCCAGAAGCTGGTGGATGTGTATGCCCACTGGGTTCCCCGTGACCGCATCCTGACTACCAACCTGTGGAGTTCCGAACTGACCAAGCTGACCGCTAACGCATTCCTTGCCCAGCGAATCAGCTCCATCAACTCCATTAGCGCCCTCTGTGAACGTACCGGTGCCGACGTGGATGAAGTTGCCTACGTGATGGGCAAAGATCGCCGTATCGGTCCCAAGTTCCTGAAGGCATCCATCGGTTTCGGCGGCTCCTGCTTCAAGAAGGATATTCTGAACCTGGTGTACCTGTGTGGCTACTACGGCCTCCCTGAAGTTGCCGCCTACTGGGAAAGTGTGGTGAAGATTAACGAATGGCAGACCCACCGCGTGGTGGACCGCATGCTGGAAACCATGTTCAATACCATTGCCGGCAAGAAGATTGCCGTGTTCGGTTTTGCGTTTAAGGCAAATACCGGCGATACCCGTGAAAGCCCCGCCAACCTGGTGGTGCGCGATTTGCTGGCCGAACATGCGGTGCCGGTCGTAACGGATCCGAAGGCTATTCCCGATGCCAAGCGTGACCTGAAGGACGTGCTGGAACAGGTTCAGTTCGAGGAAGACGCCTACAAGGCTGCTGAAGGTGCCCACGCTGTGGTGGTCTGCACCGAATGGAAGTGCTTTGCCGAACTGGACTGGAAGCGCATCTACAGCTCCATGGCAAAGCCGGCTTTCGTATTTGATGGCCGTAACATTTTGGATGCCGACGCCCTTCGCAAGATTGGCTTCGAGGTGACTAGCATCGGCAAGGGGAAAGCGGAGTAGTTTGTATGACCTCTATTAGCATATTCGGGCTTGGCTATGTAGGCTGCGTAGGCATTGCTTGTCTCGCTAAGCTTGGACATAAGGTGATTGGTTGCGACGTGGACTGCAATAAGGTGGCCCGCATTGCAAAGGGCTTGCCTACTATCGTTGAACGCGATATTGATGAACTGATGAAGGAAGGCTTTGACGCGGGTCGAATTTCTGCTACGATCTCTGCAGACGAAGCCGTTGCGAAGTCTGAAATTTCCTTTTTGTGCGTTGGCACTCCCAATGCACAGGATGGTCGTCTGGATACAAGTTATTTGCTGTCTGCGGCCCGTTCCATAGGTCTAGCCCTTCGCTCCAAGTCCAAGTTCCATACCGTGATTATCCGTAGTACGGTTCCTCCCGGAACGAACGAGCAGATTACCGAGATGCTGGAAAAGGTTTCCGGCAAGCGCGCCGGAATTAATTTTACCGTGGTCTCCAATCCGGAATTCCTCCGCGAAGGCATGGCTGTTTCCGACTTCCTGAATCCGACTATTACGGTTCTCGGCTGCGAAGACCGCAGGACCCTGAATCGTCTTCGCGAAATCTATGCGCCTCTGGGAAGCGAAATTGTGGAAGTGGCTCCCAAGGTGGCTGAAATTATCAAGTTTGTGAACAATTCCTACCACGCCCTGAAGGTGACTTTCGGAAATGAAATTGGAGCCATCTGCAAAAAGTTGGACATCGATAGCCATCAGGTCATGGACTTGTTCTGCAAGGATACCCAACTGAATATTTCTCCCTATTACTTCAAGCCTGGTTTTGCATATGGAGGATCCTGCCTCCCCAAGGACTTGAAGGGGCTGAATTTCCTGGCGAAGTCCAACCAGGTGGATGTTCCTGTCCTTGCGTCCATTGACCATAGTAACATTCTCCATATCCAGAGAGTGATGGACCGCATTCAGGAAATTGGTGTGCGTTCCATCGGCATTATCGGTCTTACCTTTAAGGCGGGTACCGATGACTTGCGCAATTCCGCGGCCATCAAGCTTGCCGAGTTGATTTTGGGCAAGGGCTGTTCCCTGCGCATCTATGACCGCTATCTGAATATTGCCCGCGAGACCGAGACCAACCAGCAGGAGCTGAAGAGAAGAATTCCTCATTTGCTGCCTCTTCTGGAACAGGATATCGAGAATGTCTTCGACAAGACTGCCCTGGTTATTGCGACTGTCCGTAATCCGGATCTTCCTGACTTGGTCCGTAAGTACCCCGATGTCCATTTCCTGGACCTGGTCCGCATGAAGGATCCCTCTATTGAAACCCTCCCGAATTACGAGGGCTTCTGCTGGTAGCTTATGGCTGAACTGTTTGGGAAAAAAGTCTGTATTGTTGTAGAAAACCTGCCGGTGCCTTTTGATAGGCGCGTATGGCAGGAGGCCACGTCCCTTCACGAGGCTGGTGCGGAGGTTACGGTCATTTGTCCCCAGACAAAGAAGTACCCTCTGGCTTACGAGGAACTGGATGGCATCAAGATCTACCGCCATCCTCTTCCCGAGGCGAATAGGACCTTGGACTATTTCAAGGAATACCTTTGCGCCCTGTATCATGAGACCCGCTTGCTGTGGAAGGTTTTTCGCAAGCAGGGTGTTCAGGATGTAATCCATGCCTGCAATCCTCCAGACTTGATCTTTATCGCAGCACTTCCGTTCTTTGCGATGACCCGTTGCAAGTTCCTGTTCGACCATCACGATATTAATCCGGAACTCTGGATTGCCAAGTTCGGCAAGAAAGGCCTGGGATACCGTGCCATGCTTCTGGTGGAACGGCTGACCTACCATTTTGCCAAGCACGCCATTGTGACCAACGAGTCCTATAAGGAAATCGCCATGCGTCGCGGAAAGAAGAAGGCTTCCGACGTGACCGTGGTGCGCAGTGGCCCGAACATTCAGAAACTGAAGGTGGGGCCTGCCAAGGAAGAGGTGAAGAAGGGCTTTAAGCACCTGGTAGGCTATATCGGCGTGATGGGCAAGCAGGAAGGCATTGACCTTTTGCTGAAGTCTGTTGACTATATCGTGAACAGGAAGGGTCGTAAGGATATCCGCTTCTGCATCATGGGTGGGGGACCTTCTCTTGAGGAACTCCGCCAGCTGAACGAATCCATGGGCCTTACGGAATATGTGGAATTCCCGGGACGCGTTTCCGACGAATACCTGGCCGATGTCCTGAACACGGCGGATGTCTGCGTCAATCCGGATTTGCCTTCGGAAATGAACGACAAGTCTACCATGAATAAGATCATGGAATATATGGCTTTCGGCAAACCCATTGTGCAGTTTACCCTGAAGGAAGGTAAGTTCAGCGCCCAGGAGGCGTCCCTCTATGCGGAAAATACCAGCACCGAGGACTTTGCGGAAAAGATCCTGTGGCTCCTGGAAAATCCGGAAAAGGCTGCAGAAATGGGCCGCTTCGGACGTAAACGCGTTGAAACGGAACTGAGCTGGGACTACGAACGTCCAAAGCTCATTGGCGCCTACAAGAAATTGCTGAAGATCAAAGACTAGTGTCTATCTCCTGGTACATCAAACGCATTAAGACATTTTCTGCCCGGGAAATCCTGTATAGGGTTCGGCAGAGGGTTCAGACCCATTATCTAGACAGGAAGATTTATCAGAAGGAAACCCCGGACATGGCTTCGGAGGTTTCTTCTGCATTGATAGACGATGGAAATGCCCACCTGATGTACCCGATCTTTGAATCGGCGGTGGATATTTACAAGCCCATTGACTGGCACCTGGACTTGTCCTCGAAGAGACGCTTCCCGAAGTCCTTTGCCCACAAGATCAATATCCGTTCCGATGAATTTGGCAGCGCGAAGCATGTGTGGGAAGTGAACCGTCTGTTGTTCCTGACTCGTATTGCGGTAATGTACAGCGAAACCCAGGACAAGAATTTCCTGGACCTGTTTATCTACCATGTGACTTCCTGGAAGAGGGAAAACCCCTATATGCACGGGGTGAACTGGTACAGCAATATCGAGGTGAATATCCGCCTGATAAACTGGGCCTACTGCTGGAAGCTGTTGGATGGGGAAAACCTGCAGAAGGAATGTCCTGCCTTTGACGAGTTTGTCAGGAACATCTGGATGCCGCTGGTCTATGACCATGCGGATTATTCCTTCAAGCATCCGTCCCTGTATTCCTCGGCCAACAACCACCTGGTTTCTGAATATGCGGGTCTGTTCATTGCGGCCTGCTGCTGGGACATTCCGGAACGCGAGAGCCGCCTGCGCTATGCCCAGAAGGGACTGGAACGGGAAATCCTCTTGCAGAATTCTCCTGACGGGGTGAACCGGGAGGAGGCGGCGGAATATATCCAGTTCATCGATGACTTTTTCCTGCTGGCGGCCGTGGCGGGAAACCGGGCGGGGCATCCGTTCTCGGAAAAATACTGCGATAGGCTGCACAGGATGGCGGGCTACCTGAACGCCATGCTGGACGTGAACTACAACTATCCCATGTACGGTGACGGGGACGACGGCTTTTTGCTGCGTCCCGATGCCGGCGGCCACTTCAACAATTTCAGGTCCCTGCTGACGGCGTTCGCTACATTCTTCAACGATTCCGGGTTGAAACGTTCCGATGCCGCCTGGGACGACAAGAATGAACTGATTTTTGGCGACTGTGGACGCAAGGCTTTTAGTGACCTTGATGCCCGGGGCGACAATCCCGATGCAAATGCGTTTTTCCCGGAGAGCGGCCATTATATTTTTCGGAAAGTCTCCGCTTGCGATGGGGGCTGTCGGAAGAAGGTTCGCAAGGAAACCTACCTGCATTTCGACGCAGCCCCTCTTGGTTTTTTGAGCATTGCCGCCCATGGCCATGCCGATGCACTGAGTTTTATTCTCCATGTCGACGGATGTCCCGTAATGGTTGATTCCGGGACCTTTACCTACCACACCCATAAGGAATGGCGAAAGTACTTTATGGGAACCATTTCCCACAACACGATTCGCGTTAACGGTATGGACCAGGCGACCCAGGCGGGACCCACCATGTGGCTGAACCACTTTAGGAGCAAAACGCTTCTTGCAGAAAGTGATTCTGTTCTTGCAAACCACAATGGCTATGACAAGTTGGGCGTGACGCCTTCTCGTACCGTGGAATTCAACAGGGATCAGGAAGAATTTGTCATTAGGGATTCCCTGAAAGGGAATACGTCCTATAAGGTGGAAGTACCCTTCCATTTCCATCCCGATGCTGAAATTCGGGAAGTGTCCAAGGGAGTATTCGAAGCTTCCGTAGCGGGGGCCCGTAAGGTCCGCGTCACTACGGATTCTAGCCTGGATTACCGCATTGCCTGTGGCGAGGAAAGTCCTATGCTGGGCTGGTATTCGGACCATTTCGGGGAAAAGGTTCCCTGCAAGGTCCTTTATGCGAGCCTGGAGTGTAAGGGCAATGTGAATTTTGAGACAAAGGTAAAGGTACTTTCATGATAGAACAGATCCGTCATATTGGGCCAGCTCTCTATGTCCAGGGCGGGATTAGTTCTGTGCTGGTAAGCTACAGGAATCTTTTCAATCTTCCCGAGAAGTTCTTTATCTCGAGCTACAATGGCTCTTTCGTAAAGTCCTTGCCTATCCTATTCCTGCTCTGTCTGAGACTTTTGCTTTGTCCGGAAAAGGGTATCAAGTTTTACCAGATTCACACTTCCTTCAATGGAAGCTTTATCCGGAAATATTTGATTAGTCTTTGCCTGAGGATTCGGGGAAAGAAGTACATGGCCCACATTCATGGCAGCCGGTTTAAGGAATTTTGCAGCAAGGCGTCCTGGCCCCTGAAGTCCTTTATCCGCAGTTATTTTCGCCATTCCGCGCTGGTCATTTGCATTACGCCCGATATGCAGGAATTCCTGGATGAATTTGTGGGTAAGGGCGTCTGTCGTTTTGTGATTATCCCGAATCCCTGTCAGACTATTGCGGAAAAGCCGGTGGACCTGGCTTCCCACGCAAAGCCCGTGAAAATCGTTTTTTCCGGCCGTTATGGACATCGCAAGGGTGTCTATGACCTGATAGAGGCGTTTTCCCGCGCAAGGTTTGACGTTCCTGCAGAAATGTATCTGTACGGCGATGGGGAAGTGGACAAGGTCCGCGAAACTGCAGCAGCCTCTCCGAAGGCAAACTTTATTCATGTTTCCGGCTGGCTCACTCATGGGGATTACCTGAAGCGCCTTGAGGAGTACGACTTGCTGGTGCTGCCATCCTATGCGGAGACCTTCGGCATGAGCCTGGTCGAGGCCATGGGGCTTGGCATTCCCGTCATATCCACGTTCTCCGGCGGCGTGCCCTACGTGGTGGCGGATGGAAAAGATGGCTTTTTGGTAGAAGCCGGCGATATCGATGCCCTTGCCCGTAGAATGGAAACGCTGGTGAACGACCTGCCCCTGCGGGCAAAGATGGGACTTGCTTCCTGGAATTCCTGTGTTGAAAAGTTTGCGGGAAATGTGATTTTGAATTTGCTTGAAAACGGCTATAGCAGCCTGAGATCCGGCCATGCTTAGTGTTTTCGTTTTGTTGCTGTTCTTTGCCCTGTTCGGTGCAATGCTTCTGGGAAACAAGGAGCAGTCCTTTACATGGGTGTTCGTGAGCCTTGTGCTGTTTCCGCCCTGCATCTATTTTACCCAGAATCCTCAAGTCTCCCCCCAGCAGGTTTTTCTGTACGCCTTTTTTGGGGTGAGCCTCCTGTGGAATCGCAGTACCCTGATGGAGGGCATTTTTAAGAATCCTCTCCGGATTCCCCTGTTCCTGCTGTTGTGTTCCCTGATGGCGACGGCGGTGCTGAATGGCGAAGGTGGCAAGGGGTGCTATAAT
Source organism: Fibrobacter sp. (assembly GCA_024398935.1). Lineage (GTDB taxonomy): Bacteria > Fibrobacterota > Fibrobacteria > Fibrobacterales > Fibrobacteraceae > Fibrobacter. The sequence continues at coordinate 42,688 of JAKSIH010000011.1, forward strand.
GCCCTGCGCTATTACATGGAAAATTATGCCTACTTGATAGTTGCCTATGTGGGTGGCCTTTGTTACAAGAGCATAAACCTTGAGAGAAAATGGTTTTACCCCATTGTGGCGCTTTTCATTCTGGGAATGATTGAATATGCCCTTAAGAGCAATTTTATTTTTCCCCTGATATGTAAGGCTTTTCCCTTCTATGATGGCTATTATGATTTGAATAGTGTAGTCTCGGCCTCGCGAAGCTACCGGTCCCGAATTTTTATTACGACGACACATCCCACGGTTCTGGGAAGTTTTCTGTGCGGTGCTGTTCTGATGCTGGTTTGTAGGCTGAAGGATTTGCCCTGGCCCAAGTCAAGGACTTTCTGTGCTGTTGGAGGCCTGCTTTTACTGATTGTCTTTTCTGGATCGAGAACGGCCTTGGTTTGCGTATTGATAGGCCTGTTCCTGTATGGATTCCTGAAAGCTGGAATCCGCATGAAATTTTTGATTTTGGTGGTTGCCGCTTTTGCTGTGGCAGGATTTGCCTCAAAGATGGTGGAGAAATTTTCCGTGGAAGGGGAAGGCAGTTCCGTGAGCATGCGTCAGGAACAGTTGCTGTTTTCCTACCTGCAGTTCATGAAGAGTCCGATTTATGGCAATGGCGTTCGCTACACCAGCAAGTATGTGATGGAACGCGACACCTATAATGACCGTGTGACGGATTCGGAAATCGGAGGCCTGGAATCGGTTATCTTTTTCCAGCTGATCGACTATGGCTTTGTAGGAATAGCTTCCTATATCCTGCTGTTCATGATTGCCTTTATCTATTTCTTTAGGCGACGGCGGTTCTCCCACGGAATGGCGGGACTTCTTATTTCAATCAGCTTCTTTATCTTCGCTTGTCTTTCTGGTGAAATTGGCGGTAACAATACCTTTGCCTACATGTTGATGGGTTACTGTATGGGCGCCGTAAAAATCGATGAGGAGGACGAGGAAAAATCTGAAGAACTTAAGGGCGATGAGTCCGAGAAGGAAGATAGGGAGGCGCTGTCATGAAAAAATTCTCCGTGGTAATTACCACCAGGAATCGTCACGCTCTTCTGGAAAAGGCTATACAGAGTGTCCTTGCGCAGACAACGGGTGATCTGGAGTGCATTGTTGTAGATGATGCGTCCACCGACGAAACGCAGGAACTCTATTCCCGGGATCCACGAGTGGTTTATGTTCGCATAGACGCAAAGGATTCCCACGGGGGAAATTATGCCCGTAATCAGGGAATCGCCCATGCGACGGGTGAGTTTATCGCTTTTCTGGATGATGATGATGAATGGCTGCCCAACAAGCTGGAAAGGCAGCTGGCCCTCTTTGAAAAGCATCCCGGCTCCGTTATCTTCTGTGGACGCACTTTTAAGAAAGTCTCCGGCGAGGGAACGAACCTTCGTACGAGCATCCCGCCCAAAAAACACGAAGGGGACCTGTCCCGGCTGATCCGCACCACCTATGTGACATCGACATCCTGCCTGTTCTTTCCGAGAGCTCTTCTGGAAAAAGTCGGAAATTTTGATGAGCGTCTGACTTTCTGGCAGGAGTATGAACTTTGCATTCGTCTGGCCCAGGTGGCGGAATTTTATTTTGTGCCGGAAGCCCTGGTCATCTGTCTGGATGAAGTGAACAACAAGGCTCGCGTTTCCAACAAGGTCTTGAACTGGAAGGAAAATACTTCCTACATCCGTAATAAGCATAAGGCGCTGTACGACGACCTTACCTTCAAGGAAAACTGGGCCTACCATGCCACCCTGATGAAGGATGCGTTTCGCCGTCATCAACGTGCGGGGAAAAAGTTCAAGGCCTTCTACTATGGTGTGTTACGCCTAGTGGTGGAGTATATTCCAACTCGAATCCTTCATCTTTTTTGAGGTGAGAAATGAGCCAGAAAACAGTTTGCTTCTATCCGTCCAATCAAAAAAGAACAAACCATTTTTTGTTCAACCTTTCGAATCTTCTGGAGACTTCGGGCCAATTTAGGTGTGTGGGCTACAAGGAAATCCAGAAGGAAAATCCGAAACAGTTGTTTAAGGCGGATGTCTACCATATCAACTGGTTTGACCAGAGCAAGGATGTAGTTTCCTTCTTGAAGCGTGTCTATTTTTTGGTTGCTCTCAAACTGCGGGGCAAGAGAATTGTGTGGACGATCCATAACATCGTGTCCCATGCCAAGACTCCCTTTTACAACAAGATCCTCTTTAAGCTTCTGGCAAAATTTTCAAATGTCATCCATGTGATGTGCAAGGACACGGTATCCATTGCCAAGCTGGAAAAATATGCGGACAAGGTGAAGTTGGTTCCCCATGGGGATTATTACGGTTCCTATCCGGAGAGCGACCTTGATGTCCATGACCGTTACAGCGTTGAAAAATCCCGTCCGATTTTTCTGTTTTCGGGAGCTATTCAGCCTTATAAGAATATTGAAGTTCTGGTGAAGGCTTTCAAGAAAACTTTTGGTTCTTCCGAACCTGTTTCTGGGGAGTCCTGTCCCGAATCGGGAGCCTGCCCGAAGCCTGTGCTTTTGATCTGCGGCAAGGTGGAGCCGGAACCCTATAAGGATTCGATCCAGCAGCTGATTGCCGGGGCGGAAAATGTGAAATTCGATCCTGGATTTATTCCCGACGATTTGCTTGCCGCCTACATCAAGTCTGCCGGCGTGCTTACGGTTCCCTACAGCTATCGCTCCTCCCTGAATTCGGGAACGGTCCCGCTGGCCTTCTCCTACGGGAAGACCTTGATCTGTCCGGATATTGCCTGCGTGAAGGATATCTGCGAAAAGACCGATTGTCTGTACAGCTACCATTATGAGACGGAAGAGGAACATGCGGAGGTCCTTTCCCGGAAAATGATGGAGGCCTATAGGGACCTGCTGGACGGAAAAATTGCTGAAAAGGAAAAACTGGCGGTAGAGTATATGGCCGGAAATTCCTGGAAGGCCCATGAGAAGGAATGGCTGTCCCTGTATGGAGCTGAATCATGCTGACCTTCATTCTCCTGGACTATAAATCTGCAGAGGCGACTTTAAAGTGCGTCTCCCACTTTATCGAGAAATGCCGAAAGACTCCCGATGAAATTTCCTTCGTGATGGTGGACAACAGCGTCGATGATGAAAACTTTGGCAAGCTGTCCAAGGGTTTTCAGACGGTAGCAAGTCTGACATACGAAGGTTCTATTCTGGAAGAAAAAAGCGAAAATGGCTATCGGATTTTCCTGTGGAAAAATTTGGAAAATGCCGGATACGCCCGCGGAAACAATGCCGGTGCAAAAATCGCGGCCCAGTTCCTGAAAAGCGACTATCTGCTTTTCTCCAACAACGACTTGCTGATCCTGGATGATTTTTTAGATGTTGACGCCCTAATCGAGGAATCGAGGAAGCCGAAGGTGGCCATTGTGGGGCCGTCCATCGTAGGGCGTGATGGAAAACCCCAGAATCCCTACTTTGAAAAGTCCTTTTTCCTGCGCTGGGGTCTTGAAAATCTCTGTTATCCCTTCGCCCGTTTCCTTCCCAAAAAGTGGACCTCCGGAGACCTGCAGGAAACCTTTGAAAGGAATCCGGTGTTTAGGGTGATGGGTTCGTTCTTCCTGATTCGCCGGGAACTCTTTGAAGAAGTGGACTGCTTCGATCCCAATACGTTCCTGTTTGCAGAAGAGCTGATCCTTTCCAGGAAACTTCACGACAGGGGATATGTGACCCATTATGTTCCCTCGGTACATTTGCTTCACAATCACTCTGAAATCATTAACAAAAAGTTTGATTTTTCAAAACGCCTCATGATCCGCTTTAATTCTGAATCCTATTATTATAGGAACTATGCCGGAGTTGGGGCATTTCAAGTTTTTGCAGTCCGCTTGATTTTAAAATCTTATATATTGAGAAAGAAGTTGTTTAAGAAGGTGAAGAATCTTTTGAAGGGCTCTAAGTAGGTTTTTATGAGTGCTGTGGTTTCTGTTGTTATTCCTGTCCATAACGGTGAGAAGTATCTGAGGGAATGCCTGGATACCGTGGTGGGGCAGACTCTGAAGGAACTGGAAATCATTTGCGTCAACGACGGAAGCACCGACGGCTCCCTTGCTATTCTGGAAGAATACGCCGCTCGCGATGCCCGTGTGAAAATTGTTTCCCAGGAAGCGTCTAACGCGGGGCACGCCCGTAACACGGGACTTGCAGAAACTACAGGAAAATATCTTTCTTTCCTGGATGCGGATGACTGGTTTGAACTGGATATGCTACAGTCCATGGTCTCGCTTGCGAAAGAGACGGATGCGGATGTTGTCTTTTGCAAGGCGGCAACCTTCAACCAGAAAACCGGAGTGCAGTCCACCAAGTCTTTCTCCCTGAAGGAACGGCTAGTGCCCAAGGGAAAGGTATTTTCCTTTGCGGACATTCGCGAAGACGCTTTTCAGTTTTGTAGGACCGCTGCCTGGGATAAACTGTACAAGGCCTCCTTCGTCAAGGCGGAAGGCTTGCAGTTCCAGGAACAGCCCCGCATGAATGACTGCTTTTTCTCTACCATGGCTAATGTCCGTGCTAGGAAAATGGCGGTGTGCAACAAGACCTTCATTCACTACCGCATTAACACGGGGACTTCCATTACGTCGATTTCTCCGGACATCGCCTATCCCTGCACGTTGAACACTTTCGGCAAGCTGCAGAAGGCCATGCGTCCCGAGGAACTTTCCCTGGTGGAAAAATCCTGGAAAAACTTTGTCCTGAAGAATGTGGTGAACGAAATCGCCACCTTCTCGGAAGATATTGCCTACAGGTATTACACCCTGTTGAAGCAAAATGATTTTGGCCTGAAGGGAATGAAGGGCTCTGAAATTTATGACCGATTCCTCTACCACATGTACGACAAATATCTGGATAAGGACTGGACGGAGGAATCTTTCAAGGTCGCCTTTGCGGATTACCTGAAGGAATATCGCGCAAAGAAAAAGCAGGCCAACTGGAAAAAGTCTCTCGGCGGTTTAGTCTGCCTCCTGCGTTCCCATAGTTTAGCAAGCCTGCTTCGACAGTTCAGAAACTCACGGTAGGAAATGATGATTTGCAATAGACTGATTCTCGCTATTTTCCTGGCGGTGTCCTGTTCTATGGCAAATTTCCTGGATACCCTTTTCTTTCGGCTGAAAGTGGATTATTCCTCGGAGGTTTCCGAGAAAGATGTTTCAGCTCTGTTGCTTGAGCAACGCCTTGACGGAACATGGCCTGGTCCTGAGTACCATAAGAAGGGGCACACGCCTATAGAGCATCTGAAAAAGGCTAGGACGTTGGCGGAATCCTACGAACATTCCTGCATGGATTCCTCTGAAGGGAAAAACGCTTCGGAACTAGAGCGCTGTGGCGTCGTAAGGGCAGCCCTGGAAAAGTCGCTGTATTACTGGTTTATCCGTAGGAATGATTTTGTAAGCGATAACTGGTGGATGAATGAAATTGGAATTCCCAGAGAACTAGCTACCATTGCATTCTTGACTTGGAATGAAATTTCCGTCTCGTTGAGACCTTTGATGATTGAATCCTTTCCGCAGGAGCCTAGCGGGAATGGTGCAAACCGAACATGGATTTCTGAACTGGTTGTAGTCCGAGGTATTCTTGAAGGTAGGGATTCCCTAGTGCGTCGGGGGTTGAGAACCATCGAGGAAACTATGAAGGTGACGGGTCAGGAGGGGCATCAAAGGGATCATTCCTATTTTATGCATGGAAACCTTCTGTATAACGGTGGATACGGAAAAATCGCCTTGTCTATTGCTGCAAGATGGGCCGCTCTCTGCCGGGGCACACCTTATGCCTTTGATCGCGAAAACATCACTGCCATGACGGACCTTGCCCTGGAGGGAAACCGCTGGATGATGTGGAGGGGGATGGTGGACCCCATGGTCCTGGGTCGTGAAATTTCCCGCAGGGGCGGCAATAAGGAAGCCTCTGCCTATGGGCGCATCATCGACAATTTACTGCAGGTCGATTCTTCCCGCGGGTCCGAATACCGCGCCTGGCGTGGGGAAATTTCTGGAGAAAATCACCTGTCGGGTTGCCGTTACTTTGAACGGGGACAGCTGATGGTCTGCCGCAGTGGGGAATATTTCGTATCTCTCAGGATGTCCTCGAAAAATACCGTTGGCAGTGAAAGCATCAACCGGGAAAATCGAAAGGGGTTCTGGCTTGGTGCGGGTGTACTTTCGGTTTACCGCCATCCCGATGATTTCAGGAATATCTATCCCCTGTGGAACTGGGGAATGCTTCCTGGCGTTACGTCGTCTGGCGACGGAACGCAAAATGAAAAGCGGGTGACGAACAGAAGTGAAATGGTAAACGGCCTGACGGATGGTTCTGACGGTGTTGCGACCATGATGCTTGACTATGGAAGCGTGACCGCACGGAAGGTCTGGATTTTTCTGGAGGGGACTGTAGTGGCCCTCGGAAACGGGATTGCGGAAACCTCGGGAAAGGAAACTTTTACGACGGTGGACCAGCGGCTAGTTCATTCCGAGGTGATTGTAGAACATGGGAACGGACTGGTCGAGACGCTTCCCGAGAACAAGGCTGTTGTATCCCGGAGACTCTGGCACGATGAAATTGCATACACCGACCTGGATGGCAATGGGTTTTCGGCAGTGTTCCTCCCGCAGGCTGGAAACTGGAAAAGTATAGGGACCGAGAAGGCCGAGGAGTCTGCAAAGGTCCTGAAAATCTGGGAAAGTCACGGTCGGAATCCCCGCGCGGCATCTTACGCCTATCAGGTGGATCTGCCTGTGCCCCGGGAGAAATTCCGCGGGGGAATGCCGGAGAAGGTCCGTGTCCTCCAGAATGATTCCGTCGCGCAAGTTGTTTACGATGAACGCCGTGGTGTGTTTGCGGGCTCGATTAACGCTTCCGTCGACATCACATTCCAGAATGAAAAATTATCCTTTGAAAGCCCCTGCGTTTTTATTCAAAAAGATGGTGCAAGAAAAGTTAAGAAGCTGACGTCTTCCTAGAAAGCGTTATTTGCCAATAGCGATATGGAATTGCAACCAGAATCATAAAGACGAAGCAGATTACCGTATAAAGAATGGACTTATTTATTGCTAGGAAAGAAAAAATCCTTAATGCGCTGGGTGGCGTTTGCATCAATATCCTTGATGAAAAGTTGACGTAAAAACTGACGCTTTTGCTTTTCGGGGTCTTTCCCCCCGGAAATTTCACGGATGGCGTTTTGCAGGCCGCTCATATCATAGGTCATGTGACCTGCACAGACAGACTCAATGGGCTCGATAAAGAACCCGCGGGTTGCCCTGTATTGTTCTATATCGTAGAAATAGTAGATGATGGGACGGTCCAGGTACAAAAAATCGTAGACAGTGGTGGTGTAGTCCGTAATGATGCTGTCTGAAATGCAAAGCAGGGGATTGAGGCTTGTCTTGATGCTCTTGGCCAAATCCTTGTAGAAGAGAACATGCTTGCTTGCTTCCTTGGAAATGACGGAAGTCTGGGCATCCTGAATGGGATGGACCTTGGCGATGATCAGCGTTTCCGTTTCTGCCAGAGTCTTTTCTAGACTTTCCAGTTCTTCGGGTGTGACATGCCCCCAGATGGAGCGCGTGGTTGCCTTGGAAGCGTCGAAGAATTCACGGACGGAATTTTCGTAGTCCCTGTGGGTGGGCACGTAGGTAATGAGGTGCTTGAACTTGAAACCGACCAGTTCTTCGATTTGTTGTCTTAGGTCGGAGTGGTCCTTAAAGAGTATGTCGTTACGCGGGAATCCCAGGGAGAGAAAGTTGGAGTAGAAATGGCAGTTGTCTAAGGCGATAAACTTGGAGCTAATATCCGAGATGGAGAGGTGATAGTCATAAAGACGGTGCATCTCCTCCTGTTCTTTCAGCATCTTTTCGTAACCGCCGTGGTTGTCCCAGCGGTGAAATTCATTCTTGATGAGTCCGCCAAAATAGTTGAGGCAGATAATTCTTTGGTTTGGAGCTCTGTACTGAATGCGGGTATAATCGGAATCCGTAAATACGGTATAGCACCTGGAAATGGCCAGTCGGGTTCCCTTATGGTCCCTGAAACGGACGAAACGGATTCGCTCCGGATGAAAATCCTTGCAGTAGTCCTTGTAGGATTGTAGCCTTTCGTCCTGGTAATAGAGAACATAGAACTGGTAGTCGTTGAATCTTTCATCGCGGACCATATCGTTGAAAAGACAGAGAACATTGTCGGATTCACCGTTCAGGATGTCGTAACCGTCCAGGCGGCAGTTTTCGTGAGGGTAGAAGAATACGGCCTTCGGATTCTTTTTCGTTACCTTGTTCTTGAAACGCTTTACAGCCAATTTTAAGTTGTCAATGAGTTTCATTTTTCTTCTTCTTGATTTTAGCCTTGAACAGTTCCAGCAATTCCTGCATGTCGGGGTTCTTGCGGAGCAGCAACCAGTAGAGGAATAGCGAAAGGCTTGCTCCGAGAATGATGGTTACAAGATGGGGTAGTTCCCAATAGGTCAGGAGGTAGGCTGGAATACAGGCGATAATGCAGCGCACCAGGTAAGGGGAGAAATCCTTTACCTGCTGGACATATCCCAGGTGGAAAAGTTTCCCTGTATAGTAGGTGTTGATGAACACGGCAATCTGGTTATATAGCAGTTTGGACAGGCAGATGGCAAGGACTCCGTAGGGAATGGCGCAGAGCAGAATCCCGATGGAGATGGTCTTCTTGATGATTTCCAACTTCAGGAATAAATCGGAACGTCCCTTGACTTTGAGCAGGTTCAGGTTAATGGTGCTGAGATGGTCGAACATACTGGAAAATGCGAAGGCGTGCAGGTAGATGACTGCTTCTGACCACTTGTCCGTAAGGCAGAGCAGGATGATGGGTTCCGCCAGGGCGCAGAGAATACCCGAGATAATAAAAATGCTCAGGGAGGTGATGCGAATGTACTTGCGGTAGACGCGGACCAGCTGTTCTTCGTCATCCTGGATTTTTGCAAGGATGGGGTAAGTGACGGTCTGCAGCACTCCGTTGATTGTATTGCCAGGCAGGTCCGCGAAGTGGGAACCGCGGGAGTAGAAACCTAGGTCCTTTGCGGAGTAGAACTTGCCGATGGCGAAGGTGGTCATGTTTCTGTAAATCGTATGCAGAAGTCCGGCGGCAAGGAGACGGCTGCCGAAGGAGCCCAGGCGCTTGAAGGATTCCTTGCTGAAGCCCGCTCTTGGATACCAGCGACAGATGTAACAGATGAAAACCAGGTTGATGACGGCTGCGATGATTTGCTGATAGACCAGAGCCCAGACACCGAATCCTGTATAGGCAAATGCAACACCGCTAATGCCGCCAATGAGGGTTGCGCTTACTTTGCGTTTTGCCAGGGATTTGAAATCCAGCTTGATGTTCAGCATGGAAACCTGGACCGCCATGATGGCGTTGATGACCAAGGTTCCCGCTTGAACTCTAAGGATGGGGCAGAGAATAGGAATCTTGAAAAAGTCTGCTACCCAGGGCGCTGCAAAGAACAGCGATATATAGACTGTAACAGAGATGGCCAGGTTGAAGTAAAAGACCGTGCTGAAGTCTTTTTCCGTAGGGTCCTTGGTACGGATCAGGGCGGAACTGAAACCGCTGTCGATGAACGCCTGGGAAATTTCAAAGAAAATGGCCAGCAGTCCAATTGTTCCATAATCCGAGGGGAGCAGCAGGCGGGCCATGACTACGCCAAGCAGGAACTGGATTCCCTGTACGGAAATCCTTTCGATGAAGTTCCACTTGGAACCGCTAATCGTCTGCTGCTTGATGGAGGCCATGGGCTTTGCCTAACGGTTCTTCCAGTAGAACTTGATAAAGGACTGGTGGGGTTCCCGCTGGTCCTCCGGAGGGAGTTGCATGTAGTCTCCATAGACGGCGCGGAGGTTTAGGTCGTAGTCTTTCATCACGTAGAACTGAGCGTCCTCGAATTTCAGGAGCCGTCTTTCGTCAAAAGCACTTACGGGAATGTGCTCCACGGGACCGTTGTCCATGACGGCTAGCTGAGACCAGTAGTTTGCGGTTTCAAAAGGAATCCTTCGGATTTTCTCGTTGTATTCCTTCTGCATGCGATGACCGCCTAGACCATTTTTTTGCCGCCACTTGTTGCGGAGCAGTTTCAACTTGTTCTTGAGTCCCTTGCAGTGCGAAATTCTCTTGAACTGAATTTTCTTGGGGATAATGCGTTCCCATTCCTGGTGCAGTTCCTTGTAGAGAGCTGCAAATTCCTGAGGGTCGTCAGGGACACCGTCCAGAGGGAACACGTCAATCCACACGCCTGCCGGCTGGGCAATCCAGTGACCGTTCTTTGCTATGGTTTCCCTGTTGTCGAACACGCGGGCATAGGCGATGAGGCTGTCGTACTTGCAGCCTTCTCCAAAGAAGGCCAACTGGAACTTTTCCGACTTGAAGGTCTTGATAAAACGCTCATAGTCGGGACGGGGCATGCAGATGTCGATGTCGTTATCCCAGGGAATAAAGCCCTGATGCCGTACGGCTCCAATCAAGGTCCCGTATGCCAAAGAATACCTGATGTTTTCCCTTTCGCAGAATTGGTGGACTTCCTTCAGGATGCCCAGGGAAAAATCGTGGAGTTCGTCGTTAGTCAGTTCCCGCATTAGATGAAGCCTTTCTTCTGCAGGTCTTTGAACGCATCCACCAGCTTGTCGTAGTCTGCGTTGGTCAAGGCACCGATGTGACCGACTCGGAAAATGGTATCCTTCATGTCGCCACCGTTGGGGCAAATCCACATGCCGTATTCGTCCTTAATCTTTAGGAAGATGTCGTTGGCGGAGGCGGTCGTGGGGTGAAGAGGAGTTACCGCATTGGATAGTGATTCGGAAACAATCTCGAAGGGAAGGCCCTTGATTTGTTCGCGGAAATAATTCGCGAGAGCCGCGGTTCGTTTGATTTCGGCTTCTACACCGCCATTTGCCTTGATTTCCAGAAGTCGTGCATGGATTTGACGGAGAATGCCTACCGCGGGGGTCCAGGGCGTCTGGCCGCGTTCGGCGTTCTTTAGGGCAAGCTTAAGATCCAGATACTGGCACTTGCATTTGGTTTCCTCGACGCGCTTCAATGCTCTTGGGGAAAGTGCCATGACGGAAATTCCCGGAGGACAGGCGAGAGCCTTCTGGGAGCCGGTTATCATGATGTCTGCCCCCAGTTCTTCCATGTGAAAGGGGTCGGCGAGGAAAGTGCTAATGCAGTCTACGATCAGGAACAGGTTGTTGCGTTTGCAGAAATCACTTATGAGGTCCATGTCGTAATGGACTCCGGTAGAGGTCTCGTGCTTGTTCACGACGAAGGTGGTGTAGCCCTTGCCTTCAAATTCCTTAAGGTGTTCTGGCTTCAGGGCCTTGCCTGCCGGGAGTTTTACCTCGGAAAAGGGGATTTCGTGAAGTTCGCAGAGCTCCACAAAGCGGTGACCGAAGCTACCTCCGTTGATGACGATGGCCTTGTCCTTGGGTGTTAAGGTGTTCATGATGGCGGTTTCCATGCCGGCAGAACCGGAACCTGTTATGAACACAACCCGGGAATCTTCGGATGCGTAGGCAAACTTTTTGACCAGAGTTTCGTTTTCCAACATGAGCTGGGAGAATTCTGCGGTACGGAAATAAGGGACCTGTTCTGCACCGATGGCGCGGACTGCTTCGCTAGACTGTACAGGACCCACGGTAAAGTTAATCATAAAAATGCCTTCTTTGTAGTTTTTTAAATTTCGAAAAAGTTCTTGTGCTCGCTGAACTGTTCCATAATTTCTGCCATGCAGATACTTTCCCTGCGGCGAAGTCTTGCGGAACTGAAGCGATGGTTGTAAATGCAACTGATAAATTCCTGGATTTCGTAGCGCAGGCCGAAACCGTCCCACTTGTAGAAGAATTTCTTGTTGTCGTTCTGGTTTTCGTAACGGAGCTCGAAGTAGTCTGTTTTCCACCAGGGGGCGGGAACGTAGGCGTATCCCTTTGTTCCCGAAATTACAAGGTCGCCCTCGGTCTTTACGCCAAGTCCCACCTTGAAGGAACATACCGCCTTGGGATATCTCATGACGCCCTTGGTGTGAATGTCTACGCCGTTTTCCATGCGGGAGAAAAGTTCCAGGTTCTGGTAGTTGATGCCCATTAATTTAAGGATGGGAAGCAGCGGGTAGGATCCCTGCTCGAACATGGCACCGCCGGCTTGCTTTGGGTCAAATTCGCGACCGCTCTTGTCCAGCAACTGGGAAAGAGATGCTTCTATGTCCACCACGTCGCCAATGAGGCCTGACTTGATCATTACCATCAGGTGGTTGAATGCGGGGCAATGTGCCGTCTTGTTGGCTTCCATCAGGATGACGCCCTGTTCTTCGGCCAGCTGGTACAGTTCCTTGGCTTCGGCTCCCTTTAGGACCATGGGGGTTTCGCATAGAACATGCTTTCCCGCAAGGAGCGTTGTCCTGATATTTTCATAGTGAGCAAGATGGGGGGTGGCAATATAGACTGCGTCCACATGGTCATAAAAATTCTGGAGATTTTCATAGGCGTTCACACCGTTGAATTCTTCAGCGAAGCTTTTGCTTTTGGCCGGGTCCAGGTCGTAGCATGCAATCACGGATACGCCGCTAACCACATCCGCTTCCATCGGGAAACGTCGAGCGACACGGCCACAGCCAAGAATACCCATCTGGACAATGTCCTGGGATTCTGCTCTAAGCATAGTGGAGGAAATACCTTCGGTACGGGGGAGGTACACCACCTGGCAAAATTCGTTGAGGTAATCGAATTTACCTTCCCAGTCGCTACCAATGGCAAAAATGTCCACATTGTATCTCTGGATGTCGTCAATCTTTTGTCCGACGTAGTCCTCGATAATAATCTGGTCGGCAAGACCCGTGGCGCGTACGGCATCTACGCGTTCCAGAACATTGTTGCGAACGTTCAGCTTACCGCGGTCACGGTCAAAGTTGTCGTTGGTCACGCCTACAATGAGGTAGTCCCCGAGAGCCTTGGCACGCTTGAGCAAATTGATGTGTCCCTGGTGCAAAAGGTCGTAAGTTCCGTAGGTGATTACTTTTTTCATTTTGACCCTAGATAAGTATGAGACTGAACTTTCCCGCAAATATACAAAATGGAGTTGGTCTCAATATTTTTTTACGGCATCAAAAGATTCTTGTCGAGCACCCAAACCCACGAATTCATGGCGTCCAAAAGGGCCTTGGCTTCCGCAGAGACATCTTTGTCCATTTTTTGCTCGGCAATAAATCCGCCGATAGTTTCTGTGGTGTCCCAGTTAACGGTTTTGCTTTGGAACCTGGCGTGAGCAAATGCCTTGTTTCCCGATTGGGCGAAGACTGCTATGCTGTCCTTGCGCATAATGGCATCGTGGTGCCTAAAGGAGAAGGTGGGGGATGCTTCGTCTGAAAAAAGATTGTGTCCCACAAAATGGTTGGTCGCCTGGATGCCAAGCTGTTCTAGGATGGTGGGGGCGAAATCCACATGGGAAACGGGTCTTGTTACAGACAAACTTTCTGGAATGCCTGCGCCCGCCCAGATGAACGTGGTCCAGGTATAGGTACTGTTGGCTTCACCCAGTTCGTCGCTTTTCTTTTGTGCCTTGGCGTTTGCTATGGAGTGGTCTCCCGTGACAATGATAATTGTCTTGTCTGCACGAGGACCTTTTTCGATGGCGTCTAGAACAATTCCTATGGCACTGTCCAGGTAGGCTACCGCCTGACCATAGCGTTCGTCGGAGGTTTTTGCAGGAGTTGCATAGGATTTAGGAACGTTAAAGGGGGTGTGGGTGACGAAATTGATCCACTCGAAATAGAGGGGCTTGTCCTGAGGGCGGTTTTCGTACATCTCCTTGAACCGGTTTGCCAGAGGAATGTCCGTATTGACTTTCGGGTTGTATTCGTGAACGTCAAACCATTTTTCGAACCAGGGGGAGAAATTGTCAAAGCTGGGTTCGGCCGCACTAAGTACAATCCTGTGGTAGCCCGCCTCTCCCAAAATTTCCGGGAGGGCTCGGGATTTTACATTCATCAGGCTGCTCAAGAATATCTTGTTGGGATGGCTCCAGATGCCAAGCTGTAGTCCGAGCATTCCCTCCGTAGAGGGGTATCCTACGCTGTAAGTGTAGGGAAACGAGGTTCCCCTCTGGCTAAGTCTACAGAGGTTTGGCATCCGGGAACAGTTCTTGCCGATTCTAAAATCTCCAACCCAGCCGCGGAAACTTTCCAGGGATAGCAAGATAACATCCTTCTTTTCCGAGAGCGGCTTTGTCTTGAAGGATTCCATCAATTCACCTTCATGCTCGACAAGATGGTAAAAGGGGTAGTCGGCCTGTGGATTACCTCCCAGCAGGGCAATTCCATTTTCAAAGTTCTCTGGTTTTATGCTGTGCTTTTTCTGATATTCCAGATCTTCAAGAAGGGTGATGTAGGGAGGCTGAATTCGTTGCCAGCGGATATGACAGGCTTTGATAAAGTGATGGGAGTTCCCTGTCACGAAGGCAAGAGCTGTTGCCAGTCCTATAAAGGTCAGGGAAGGAATCTTTCCTGATTTCTGAAACACTTTTTTTCGAAGCGTCCAGACCAGGAGAAAACCGGTAAGCACAATGATGGCGATGGCTACCGCGAAATTCCAGAGTCCCTCGGAAACGATATTTACGAACAGGGTCGGTTCCAGTTTGGATACGGAATAGGTGGAGAGAAAGGATAATGTCAGGTGTTGACCCATCCAGCGCATAATCTGGTCATTGATTCCGCAAAGGATCAGGTAGGCCATGGTCAGAATGGATACGGTAACAAACCAGACTTGCTGAAAATTTTTCCTGATAAAAATTCCTAGGGAGAACAAGGCTGCTGTCAGGCCGAATGCGGCGAAGTCCGCGATAGCTGCGGTACTGAGGCCAAGCAGAGGCCGCTCTACGAAAGGCCCTCCCGATGGCGTATCCCAGAAATACAGCTGAAGAAGTTGTAAAAGCCTGGCTCCATAGGATACTGCAAAAAAAATCAGGAAGTACAATTTGACATTAAACTTCATGGACCAAATTTAAAAAAAGAGAAAGAAATCGTTGGGGAAATTCCAACGCCCGATATGGAGGTAAATGAAATTTTTTAAGTTGTACCTTGATGAAATTTTTGAGAAACAAGACGTTTGGATTTTGCTGGTCTCACGTTTTTCTTGCGTTGTTGGCCTACGCTTCCGTATCCCTTGCCTATCTTCCCGGAGAATCGGGATTTGTCTCCCTGGATAACGAGCACGGCATCTGGGGAAATCCCGCTAGCGTGTCCGCGTTTGATTCCAGGGGCTTTCTGCTGGGATATGATTTTGACGACGGTACGACGGATATTCGCATGGGCGGAAATCTGGGGAGCCTGGCCGCCGGTTTCGACTATCGTTTTGGCGATGGCGGGATGGATGAGTCCCGCTGGAACATTTCCCATTCCGTAGAAATGTTCGACCGCGCCTTTTTCTGGGGTAACCGTATTACGGCCTTGAGGAGTGCGGACTTCAAGGGTACGGAATGGAGCTACGATCTCGGCGTCCTCCTGAGGCCGGTAAATTTTCTGTCCCTAGGGTATTCCTGCGATAACCTACTATTTGTAGGTCCGGAATCGCAGAAAAGGATACAGAACCTGGGTGCGACTCTCCGGGTGGGCAATTCCTTCAGCGTCAGTTATGATGTTGAAAATTTTGAAAATCATCGACTGCTCCTGGAAATGGAAGCCTATGGCTTTCGCTTCGGATTCAAGTTCCCCGTCTATGGGGATGATGACGAATGGCGTCTGACCTTCTCTACGTCCCTGGGCGGGTACAGCAACCTGGCCTTGCATGTCTATGACGATCTTCTGCCTAAGGGAGGTGTCCTTTCCTACCATTCTTCCCGCAGTCCGAGAACATCCATGCGGGGAAAAATCATCCGCGTCCCCCTGGATATGGAGGTGAAGGAAACTGCTGAAGATGTTCCCTTCATGGGGCGGCGCTCCATAAACATCTGGTCCGTCCGTAACCTGTTCGAGCATCTGTATCAGGACCCTTCCTGCGGGTTAGTGATTCTAGACTTCTCGGGCTACCGCGGCAATATGGGAATCTCCAGCGAAATCGACATTGCGGTTCAGAAACTGAAGGCCAAAGGCGGTATGGTTATTTCCTATGTGGATGATATTCGTCCTGCGGTTCTTATGGCTTCCGCCCACGCAGACCGGATCGTGGCGGAACCGTCCGCTCACCTGAACTGGCGAGGCCTTGGAGGGGACATCCTCTATTACAAGGGCCTGTTCGATAAGCTTGGTGTAAAGGTGGAGTTCCTCCGCCATGGAAAGTACAAGTCCGCGGTCGAGCCCTACATTGCGGATTCCATGTCCGTAGAGGCGCGTAGCAACATGGATTCCCTCTATCAGAACATCTGGTGGATGATGGCCCAGCAGATGGCCTTGCGTATGCCTGGGGAAGTAGAAAAAAATCATAAGTTCCTGGATTCCCTGGCGTCTAATCCGGTGGTTACGGCTGCTGCTGCCCAGAAGGCCCATCTGGTTGATACCCTTCTCTACATCGACCAGGTTCCCGCCTATGCCCTCAAGACTTTCTTTGGATTTGACGCTCCTTTCGCCTACGCCTCCACATGGCATCCCAATGAAACTAAAGTTTTTGACGAAAGCTGGAAACGGCGCAAGGAAATAGCCGTACTGAATATCGACGGCACCATTGACGGCCGTATGGAAAGGTCCGTCATGGAAAAGCTCAGGGAACTGCCCGGATCTTCCGCGGAAGCCCTGATCGTCCGCATTTCCTCGCCGGGCGGTAGCGCTATCGCATCTGATAAAATCTGGGGCGCTCTTCGCCATGTAAGTGAACTGGGAATTCCCGTGGTTGCAAGCATAGGAAGCATGGGCGCTTCGGGCGGCTACTACATTGCCTGCGGTGCAGACTTTATAATTTCGGAGCCTATGGCTATCGTGGGGAGCATCGGTATCTATGGCGGTAAGGTGGATGCCTCCGGCTTGCTTTCCAAGCTGGGCGTTCGCAGCGAACCGGTAAAAACCCACGAATACGCCGATGCGACAACCTTTGGCCGCCCCTGGAGTGAAGTGGAAAAGTCCGCCCTGCAGGAATACATGGATGACTTCTACAACCGCTTTACCGGAGTGGTTTCTTCCGCTACGAAAATTCCTCAGACTACGGTGGATTCCCTTTATGGAGGCGGTCGCGTCATGACCGGATTCCAGGCTCAGGAGGCTGGACTGGTTCATGCCCTGGGCGGCCTGGATGAGGCCATTGTCGCCGCGAGGGAACTTGCCGGTATCGGTTCTTCTGTGGATGTGTATATCCGCCAGCTGGATACGGACATGGAATTCGGAATACCTTCCTTTGACGCCGGGGCGAACCTGAATTCCGCTCTGGAAATCCTTTCGGACCTGGAACGGATTCAGCTGTGGGCTATTGACCCGCTATTCTGGGGAATTGAGTAATGCTCTATATTGTCCTTACGGTTCTTGGCTGTCTTTTTATATCGGCCTTCTGCTCGGTGACTGAAGCGTCCTTCTATAGTGTACCCCCTGCAGCCATAGAACTGCTGGAAAAACAGAAAAAGTTCACGGCGAAGTATATGACGCACGTGAAGGACAACATCGACCGCTATATCGCCTCGGTCCTTGTGGTAAATACCATCGCAAATACGGTGGGTGCGTCTTTGGCGACTGCACTTGCGGTAAGGAACTTGCCGCCTGCAGGTCAGGTGGCCCTGCCTATCATTCTTACCATCCTGATCCTTCTTTTTGGAGAAATTACGCCTAAGACATTGGGTGTGAAGCAGGCCAAGGTGGTGGCCCCGCTGGTGGCGGTCCCGTTCTACTACATCACGAAGATCCTTTCCTTCACGGGACTTATCTGGCTATGCCTAACCCTTACAAAGCACTGGACCCGTAAGGATGAGGAACAGAAGGAAGTGAGTATCGACGATATCAATAGCCTTGTGAGTCTGGGCCTTCGGGAGGATGTCATTGATAGGCAGCAGTCCGTCGTCATCAAGAATATACTTGCGCTAAAGTCCATCCCGGTCCGTAAGGTCATGACGCCCCGTCAGGTGGTGTTCTCCCTGTCTGCGGACCAGTCCATCGGGGAGACCTTGGACGAGCGGGGGAACTGGCCCTTCTCCCGCATTCCGCTGTACGAAAAAAACAAGGACAACTGGATCGGCGTCATTCTCCGTCGGGATGCCTACAACAAGCTTGCCGAAGGTCTCCGCGACATAAAGCTTCGCCAGCTTATGCGGCCCATCCAGCTGATTCCCGATTCCCTCACCCTGGACAAGTTGCTGCTCCGCTTTCTAAAGCAGCGTGGACACATCGTTGGCGTCGTGGATGAATGGGGCGCTATTGCAGGCGTTGTCAGTCTGGAAGATGTACTGGAAGAAATTCTGGGCCGCGAAATCGTGGACGAGTACGACGAATCCGTGGACCTGCAGGAATCCGCCCGCAGGCGATCCAAGGCTCTTGCCAGCATGCGGGAACAGCGCCGTGCCGTGACCCGCTCTACCGCAGCCCTTGCTCGGGAAAGCATCGCCACCCGCGAGATGCCTGCCGTTAGGGACGTTCCTTCTGTCGATAAATCCAAGAAATAAGAGAATTGTTATGCCGAAATCCGCCTATTTTCCTGCCATTGACGGTTTACGCCTTCTTGCTTCTTTGAACATCGTGTTTTTGCATCTGGCCTCTTCTGCGGCATTCGGCTATGCTGCGAAGTATACATGGCTAAAGCCCATTGTTAGCGGTCCCGCGTTCTCTGCCGGGTTGTTCTTCGTTCTCGCGGGTTTTCTCTTTGCTTCCAAGTTCAGCGATCCCGACCGTCGCATTGCCGTGGTGCCCTTCATGTTCAGCCGCATTGCAAAACTCTATAGGCTTCACTTCATCTGCACCATTATCATGTTTGTAGCCGTAGTCTTTAAGCTCTCCGGAATGACCACCCTGCCGGAAAATGTTAGCGACATCGGGACTGCCTTCGTGAACGGCTTGCATAACATGACGCATCCCATTCGCAGTCTCCTTTTGCACCTGACGCTTACCTGGTCCCTGGTACCTGAACTCGGAATGAAGCTGAATGAACCTTCCTGGGCCCTGACCGGATTTTTTATCTGCTATGCCTTTACGCCGGCGGCCGCCAGGTTCTTTTTCAAAATCAAGAACGTAAAGCTTCTGTGGCTGCTTTTTGCACTGACCTTCATTCCTGGAATCGTGCAGGGAATTCTCTTTGGGTGTACCCACCTTTATTCCCCGGAATATGGAATACGCTTCCGGTATTTCCATATGTTTCCCGCCATGCACCTGTGCGAATATTTTTTCGGCATGATCATTTTCCGGCTGTATCAGGAACGGCAATTTGATTTTCTGTACAAGAACTTTGTGGCGGGAGTTTGCCAGGCGGTGCTGCTTATCGCCCTGTATATCACCTGCTATGCGGGGCAGAACTGGGTGCAGCATCAGGCGGTCTACTTTATTGTTCGGCATTCTATACCCATCCTCATTAGCGGCCTGTTCATTATGAGCCTCATTCCCGCCAAGGGTTTCCTTGCTCGGATTTTCTGCATTCCCATCGTGCGCACCATAGGCCGGGCATCCTTTTATCCCTACCTTCTGCACCTGCCCCTGATTACCATCGGCTGGGGTGTGACCAACGCCCTGGGCTGGCAGAAATTCAATATGAATTCTCCCTTTGCCACGTTGCTCCTGGTGGTCATCCTGTATACGGCAAGCCCTCTTTATCTGCATTTCAAGACAAAAAGAAAAAAGGCGAAATTGGCGGCGCAGGCAAGTGCTGCAGAAAAATAGAGTACAACCTGTAGAAACTTTGCCACGCGGGTAAATGATTGTTTACGCAAATTGGCTTGTAAACAAGGTTTTGAAACCGATTTATTACAATGGGGCGCTTCACGAAAAGGGCGTCTCATTTTATATTTAGGAACATAGGATGGGTTGTTTTTAACAACAAGGAAAGAACAATGAAGAATATCTTCAAGATTGCAATGGGTACTGCACTCTTGGCCGCAACTACCACGATGGCCGCTCCCCAGTATCCGTTCCCTCAGAATATGGCAAGCCCCAACGGCTATACGGTTCCGTTTGCCACGACCAGCGTGATCCAGGAACACTTTGATATCTGGAAAAAGGCCTGGTATCAGGACAAGGGCGATGGTTCCGCATGGATCCTCTCTCCGGAAGGCACCTGCTCTACAGTTTCCGAAGCTATCGCCTATGGTATGTTGATCACGGTGTATATGGATAATAGCACCAACAACACCCAGGCCATGTTCGACAAGCTGTACAAGACATGGAAGAATAATGCTCCCGCTAATGGCGGTATGCACTGGCGTATCGGCTGCAGTGGCGGTACCGGCTCCGCAACGGACTCCGACATCGATGCTGCCCTCGCCCTGGTCATGGCTTCCAAGCAGTGGAACAACACCCAGTACCTGAATGACGCCAAGGCCCTCATCAGCTGGATTGAAACTAACGACTTTAACGGTTCTCAGCTGAAGCCCGGTAGCAACTGGAACGACGCTTTCAACCCCAGCTACGCAGGTCTTGCAAACTTCAAGCTGTTCGAAATGGTTACCGGAAAGTCTTCCTGGGCGACCCACCGTTCCGATGTTGCCAAGGACTTGCTGGCTTGCCAGAACTCCACCACGGGTCTCGTTGCAGACTGGTGTTCCTGGAGCGACCATAAGCCCACCAAGACCAGCGCTTCCGTGGCTCAGTCCGAAGCCGCCGGCTTCTTTGACGATGCCGCCCGTACTCCCTGGCGTACCGCTTGGGCTTACTACTGGTATGGTGACGCTGATGCCCTGAAGTTCAATACCAAGGTGTCCGGCTGGCTGATGCCCGCTACCAAGACTGCCAGCGGCATTAACTCCGGTTACTATGTCAATGGTGAAGCTGAACTTTCCGACAAGCGTCGCTTTGTCTCCTCTACCTTCTCTGGCGGCCTCGGTCTTGCTACTTCCTCCATGGCAAGCGACCAGACTGCAAAGAACTACATGGAAACAGTCTATAAGGTTCTTGCCAACCAGACCAGCTGCTCTACTGCAAATGGTTGCGGCGAAGGTTCTGTGACGGGTGAAAAGTACTATCCCTCTACCTTGAACCTCCTTTACCTGCTTCTCATGACTGGTAACATGCCTAACCTCTACGACATGACTGGCTTTACCAAGTTCACACCGGATCCTAGCCTCATGCGTTCTTCCGATTCCGGCGTAGAAGGTACTCAGATGGCCCGTGGTGATTCCACGGTCGGTATTTCCGGCTTCTGGAACTGGGGTGCCTACCACGACAAGTATGGTATCGGTACCAAGATGTCTCCGGATTCTGGCGCATCTCCCGTCTATCTTCGTAACGGCGCATATTATGCAGACGCTGTTATGGAAATCGGTCCTGAACCCAAGTGGTCTGCCGAAGCTGCCGCCGCCGGTACCCTGAAGTATCCTTCTGCAGGTATCGCCATGTCCTTCAACCTGGCTGAAAAGGGTGTAAACTTGACCGCTCTCGGTGTGAAGTCTGTCCGTATTACCGCAAAGGTGGAGGGCCCCATCCGTGTTGCTCTCTTGAACGAAGCGACCGTGGAAGCGGGTGGTGAACCGGGCATGTATCTGCCGGAAAGCGCAGATTACAAGGCTACTACCATTGACCTCACACCCTCTGGCACAGGAACCAGGGATCTGGAAATTCTGGACTGGGTAAACCAGAACACCGCTCCCTTTGGCGAAGACATTCTTAAGACTGCAAAGGGCCTGAAGTTCGAAGTGAAGGATGCAAAGGGCGGCTACGGTGCAATCTCCGTGAAGTCCATCGAATTCCTGGACGGAAGCGGCACTGTGATTGATCCTGCCAAGATTACCGGCACCGTGGTTCCCTCCACTGTTCCCACGACACCTTCCAATCCGACTACGGATCCTACCAACCCGTCTAACCCCACTGTTGATCCGACGAATCCCACCAATCCTGATGCGATTCAGACTGTGGCCGTTGATGCAAAGGCTGTGGTTTCCGTTGCCGGTCAGCAGATCCAGATTGTCGCCGCCAACGGCACTGATTTCGCCGTGTTCAGCATGCAGGGCAAGGTCATTGCAAGCGGCAAGCTGAGCCTTGGCAACGCTGCAATTACGGTTCCAAACAAGGGCGTCTACATGGTCCGCGTTGGTAACAAGATCAGCAAGATCAACGTGAAGTAATTGTGCGGTCGTTTCCGCGAAAGCGGAAATTCTGCTTTTCAATTTGAAAAATCCCTCGGGTCAATGCCCGGGGGATTTTTTCACATAGTCATCCTTGCGAATATTCACATAGTCATTTCCGCGAATATTCACGTTGTCATCCCCGCGAAGGCGGGGATCCCCTTTAAGGGGTGATGCTCAGCGCTAGTTCCATGAATTCTATGGTGTAGCTTCCATCGTCATTCTGATTCAGTTCCTTGCCGTTCTGCGAAATTCTATTGCAGTCGGTTCTGCCCATGTTCCGCTGTAATTCCTCTAGGTCTAGCCTGATTTTCATGGGAACGCTTCTGGGCATTTTCGGGTGAGGGAGTTCCCAGGAAATTTTTATGCCCTTCTCTGTATTATTTGCGGTGGCATCCTGCAAGGCAAAAGAGGCCCTATGGTAGGCTCCTACAACGCCAAAAGGCGCAATCCACATGTCAAGATCGTTAGCCTGCTGGATGATGGCGGCCAGGTCGTCGGGATTGATGGAATAGTCGTTGTTTAGGTCTGTGTCCACGCCGTGATTCATGTAGATGATCCACTCGCCGGCATCGTTTGTGTCCCGGGCAATCTGCTGGAATTCCTCGACCGTATTCAGGGAACGTTGCCAGGCCTTGGAATCCATGGAAAGCCAGTTGGGTTCCCTGTCCCACGTAATGCGACCGTAACCGCGGCAGTCGCGGCTGATGTAGTGTTCCTGCCCAATAATTTTCTGGACATCTTCGTTGTTGTCGCAGTAGGGCGTTCCAAAGACATTGAAGGGGAGACCCGGCAACTGCTCCTTTAAAAACTCTTTGTAGTCCAGAATTTCCCGGCGGCGGTCGGCGTCGCTGAGCTGTGTCAATTTGGGGTGAGTTTCCGTGTGGTTTCCCATTTCGTGTCCAGCTTGCGCCATTTGCAAAAACTTGTCGTAGTTATGACGGAAATACCAACTGTCGCCGGTTAAAAAGCAGGTAACCTTAATGCCCATTTTTTCTACAAGAGGAAAAAGGTTGGTGATGTGGCTTTCGGATGCGTCGTCGAAAGTGAAGCTGGCGGCGGCCTTGTGGCCGTTCCATGGAACTACGGAAATAATACTCATAAAAACTCCAGATTTTCCAAATAAAAATCCCTGCGAAGAATATATTGTTTTCCTCGCAGGGTGTGTGCAGAAATGCTGATAATTATGGTTTACGAGCGTGTACTAATGCCTAATCTTTCGGGTCACCGTTGCCTTGCCTGGCGTCTTTGCCTGAATCAGGTAGGTTCCCTTGGGCATTGCATCTGGAACCTTGAATCCCTCGGCGAATCCAAGGCGATTCCCGTTCATGTCGAAGAGGGTATAAACCGTACGATTGCCTGCGAAAAATCTTGAATCAAGATTTTTCTGGACGAAATCGGGAGAGGTCCCGGTACTATCGGTTTTGCTGCCAGTGGATTCTTTTGATGTGGATAGGCGAATGTTTAGACTGAGTTCGCAGAATTGGATGTCATATATACCTTGGGCGTCTGGCCAAATAGCTTTGCCGTTCTGTTCCAGTATAACCTGCGGTACAGTTCCGTCGGCGCGAATGGCTATGTCCCCAAAGGCTTCGGCCAGAAATTCGTTGTTGAGCTTTACCTTCATGGGAATGCTTTGGGGCATTTGTGGATGGGGGAGAGTCCAGCTGACCTTATAGGATCCGTCGTCGTTGGCTACGGCGTTTGCGGTGTCCAGAGTGAAGTGGGCTCTGTAATATGCGCCCACGGTTCCAAATCCTGCAACCCACATCTTGTTGTCCAGAGCGTGCTGAATGATTTTTCGGATGTCCGCTGTGCCCACGCTCATGCCGCTGCTTTCTTCCTCCACACCATGGTGAAGAACCACCATCCATTCGCCCTCGGGGCCTGGGGGCGTTTCCCATGGTTTAAGACCACTGAAGTCCGCGTTCCCGATGCAGGTATCCATGGCGACAGTAATGCTTTCCACGGTTTTGGTGTCGCCATCCCAGCCGAGAGCTGAAAACTTGAACCAGTCCGGTTCCTTGTTCCAGCTTTTGCGATAACCCCAGTCGCCGCAATCGCGGTTGATGAAATGTCTTTGGTTGATGGCGTCGGTAACGGCGTCGTCGTTTGCGCAGTAGGGCGTTGCAAAGGCGGATACTTTTATATTCGCGCCTCCCGCGGCGAGTAGCGCTTCAATAGTGTCTGCTGGATACACGATTTCTTCTAGCAATTCATCGTCCACTTGAGTTTTCCCGGTATAGTGGCCGTGGGTCTTGCTGTGGTTCCCGATTTCATGACCTGCTAGTGCAAGGGCGGCAAACCCTTTATTGCCTCCCTGATGGGTCAGATAATAACTTGTGCTGGTCAGAAAAAAAGTGACATGTGCTTCCGGCATTTCGTCAAGTATGGGTTTCAGGTTTACTACCTGATTTTCCAGAGCGTCATCGAAAGTTAAGCTTACTGCACCAACGTGATTGTTCCAGGGAACAGTTTCTAGAGGAGTTGCTGCAATACTTGGTGCGACCAGTCCACAGAGGGTTAGGACTATATTTGCGTAAACCTTTGGCACTTTCCTTTTTTTCATAATACACATCCAAAACTTTTTTAGTAAAAATAGATTAAAAATTTGGAATGTGAAAAAGTTCACCAACTGCTGCTGGAGAACTTTTATTTCACAAGGAAAATTGATAGAACGATACTACATTTCTTCCAATTCCTTGTTCTTTGTTTCGCGAATGAATAGGGCTACAAAGAAAATGCTGATGGTCGCGAAAAAGGCGTAGATCATGTAGGTGGGGCCGATGCCGATACCGTTTTCTCCGACCAGGATGGGGAATGTCCAGCTGACCAGAAAGTTGGCACCCCATTGGGCGAGTCCACAGACTGCGATTGCCACGGCGCGGATACGGTTGTTGAACATTTCGCCGAGCATGACCCACATGACCGGACCCCAGGTGGCCGCGAAAAATGCAACATACAGGTTTGCTGCCGTAAGAGCGATAATGCCGCTAGAACTGGAAAGAATTCCGTTGTCTGCTCCAAAGATGAAGCAGCCGCTCAAGGTGCTTAGCGTAATGGCCATACCAAAAGAGCCGATAAGGAGCAAAGGCTTGCGTCCGATCTTGTCGATTAGAAGTATGGCGATGACGGTCATGGTCAGGTTGATTCCGCTGGAGACGAGACTGGTAAGAAAAGCATCGCTTTCGCCGAACCCCACACTTTTCCAGAGCATGGTTCCGTAGTAGAAAATCACGTTGATGCCGACGAGCTGCTGGAGAATGGCAAGACCGAGACCCGCCCAGACGATAGGCGCAATATGGGCTCTGCCTTCGAAAACTTCAAGCAGGTCGGAGAGCCTTGCCGGTCTGCTGTTCCGGAACGTGCTTTGAATGGAATACATTTCGTATTCCACATTTTCGAGGCTGATTTCTTCAAGAACTTTCTTGGCATCCTCCAGACGCCCCTTGCTGATAAGGTAGCGGGGTGATTCAGGCAGCTGAATGGCGGCAATTCCGTAAATGAGGGCAGGAATCGCCTCTACCCAGAACATGATTCTCCAGGCTTCGAACCCTATAATGGTATTGCTAGCCGATCCTGCGAAATAGACGATGACATAGTTGGATAGAAGTGCAAAAAAGATACCGATGACGATAGCGAGCTGCTGCATGGATCCGAGTCTGCCACGAAGATGCGCCGGGGCGGTTTCTGCAATATAGATGGGGGCGATGATGGAGGCTACGCCGATGCCTACGCCACCGATGACCCGCCAGATAATGAAGTCCGTAATGTTGAATGGAAGCCCGGAACCGATTGCACTTACAAAGAAAAGGATGGAGGCTGCCAACATGCAACTTACTCGACCGAATCTGTCGGCGAGACGGCCTGCGAAGTAGGCGCCTATGGCTGCACCGATTAGGGGCAGTGAGACTGCCAGGCCCAACTGCAAATCGTTACAGGAAAAATGTTCCTTGATTGCCACATTGGCCCCGTTGATTACGGAGGAGTCGAAACCGAAAAGGAACCCGCCAATGGCCGCTGATAGAGTAATGAGAATGACGGTTCCAAGGCTATAGATTCTTTTGCAAAACATATTAGACCTCCTGTATTTTTAGAACGTCTTAGGCCAATATGTCTATTTGAAGAATCCGACTGCAAGGGTAAAGTTTTGATTATGTTATCTTTTGCGCCTGTTATGAGAAGAGAAAAACTTGCTATATCGATTAATGGTGGCGGCGCATTGGGTATGGGCCCTGTGGCGCTAATGGTTGAACTTGAAAAGGCTCTTGGTGGAAAGAAGTTGGCGGACATGGCATTTGCCTTTGGCGGCACCTCTACGGGAGCCATTGTGGCAGCTCTTTTGAACGAGGGATTTTCCGCTGCGGAAATTCATAAGCTATACCGTGAAAATCTGAAGTTGATTTTCAAGAGATATCCTTGGTACAAACGACTGCTGGATTGGAAATGCCCAACCTACGATCATTCCCATTTGAAAACGCTTCTTCAGGACAAATTAAAAGGAACCTGCGATAAGTGGGAAAAGCCTATTTTCATTCCGACGACCCGCATGAACGGAAAGTCTGTGGAAAAGGTCTGGGACCGCGGCGACTCCATGACGGAGAAGTGGTTCGCGGTTCTCACTTCTACATCGGCTCCGACTTATTTTGATGTGGAGTTTGATGCTAACGGCAAGTACTGCTATTGTGACGGAGGCATGTGGGCAAATTCTCCCATCGCTGTCTTGAATGCAGGCCTGAACAAGACGAAGGACCGCGGGACCTACCGTATTTTGACTTTTGATACGGACATGGATATGATGGTAAAGACCAAGGGCAACAAGACATTGCTTGGCTGGGGAAGCTACGTGCTTAACGAATGGGTGGCCCGCTCCGGCAAGAGCAGCGACTTTGAAGTAATGGCCGATATTGGAAGCGACAACGTGAAGGTCCTTTCGCCCTCTGCCCATGGGGAACGAATTTCTATGGACGACGTTTCTGATGCCACCCTCGATAAGCTGGAAAAAATCTGGACCCAGTATTTCTATAAGCACAAAAAAGAAATTCTGGAATTTGTTGAATAGAAAGTGGGGACGGCAGTCCCCTCTTGCATTTAGAACGGCTCAATCATGCCATTTCACGCAAGCGTGAATGTCACGATGTTCGCCTTTTTCTAAATTTTCGCCCGTATTTAATAGGGGGCTGTATGCCCCGAGGTAAACAATGGCAAAGTTATTCCGCGAAGTACAAAAGGAAGAAACCTTCCCGCAGATCGAAGAGCGCGTGCTCGGATTGTGGGATAAGGATGATAGCTTTAAGAAGTCTCTGGACAGCCGTCCGGAAACTGCACCCTATACTTTCTACGATGGCCCTCCGTTTGCAGCAAAGCTGCAATCCTGTTCGCCTCGGTCATAAAAATATGCAAGCATATTTTTGCGACCCTCGGCTCCGTGGATTTGCAACTGGCCTTCCGCACTATGGTCACTTGCTGGCTGGTACCATCAAGGATATCGTTCCCCGTTACTGGACCATGAAGGGCAAGAAGGTTCCCCGCGGTTTCGGTTGGGACTGCCACGGTCTGCCTATTGAATCTCTGGTGCAGAACGAACTGGGTCTGGCTGGCGTTGCCGAAATCCAGAACCTGGGCGTAGATAAGTTTAACGAAACCTGCCGTAGCAAGGTTCTGAAGTACACCGGTGAATGGCGCAAGACGGTTCGTCG
Source organism: Fibrobacter sp. (assembly GCA_024398935.1). Taxonomy (GTDB): domain Bacteria; phylum Fibrobacterota; class Fibrobacteria; order Fibrobacterales; family Fibrobacteraceae; genus Fibrobacter. The sequence continues at coordinate 70,594 of JAKSIH010000011.1, forward strand.
CATGGGTCGCTGGGTGGACTTCGACAAGGGCTACAAGACCATGGACAAGAACTTCATGGAATCTGTGTGGTGGGTGTTCAAGCAGTGCTTTGACAAGGGCCTCATCTATCAGGGCTACCGCATCCAGCCGTACAGCCCGGCTCTTGCAACTCCCCTTTCCAACTTCGAAACCAACCAGGGCTATAAGGACCGTCAGGATCCGTCCTTGACCTTGATTTTCCCGCTGGTTTCCGACGACGCTAAGTTTGCTGGTTCCAACATCCTGGTGTGGACCACCACCCCCTGGACTCTCCCGTCTAACTTCGCCATTGCAGTGAAGGCTGATGCCGAATACGTTTGCGTAGAACAGGATGGCAAGAAGTACTGGATCGCTGAATTCCGTATGAGCGCCTACTTCAATAATCCGAACGTTGTGGATTCCTGCATGGGTTCCGAACTGGTGGGTAAGAGCTACGAAGCTCTGTCTCACATTTCCGACGAATTCGTGACTCCGGACCAGCTGTCCCGCCATTACAAGATTGTTTTTATGGAAGGGGGAAGTATCCCCCTGGTTCGCACTTCGTTGCTCTCCACCCCTACTGCGGGGCTCAGGCGCCGCCCCGCAACGCCCCGCTTACCCCACCCGCCCACCCTAAAGTTGATTGTGTCTAATGGAGGTTAGATAATGATGATTTTAATGAATTGCTTATGTCATGCAAGGTTGCTGGTAGTTGCCTTAACTGTATTTGTATGCGTAGGCATGTGGGGGTGTAGCGACAGAGTTGAGTTTAAATGGGTTGGAAGGGGTAATATGTCAATTGCCGGTTTCATAGACGATTCCCTGGTTGTTGCATACGATTGCAGAGGGTGGCTTGAAACTACGGAAACATGGAATGGTGGTTATAGCGAAGATGAGGGATGTGGGCATGACCGCTTACTTGTCTATAATTATCGAGTACAGGAAGATGGCCCGCGTTGGAGTGATTCTCTCACGAATAAGAGTGGTGGTTACCGATGGTACCAATTGACGGATTCCATTTTTTGGCGCTGGGAAGGGTATAACATCCTTTTGTGGAAACTGGGTGAAACGGCGCATGAAATGAAACTATCAAGAAAGAACGAAGGTTGTTCGCAAGAATTTGAAATTAATCGGATACATCAGTGGCTGGATGATGGCTTTATTGCGCTTGGAGGAAGGTTCTCGGCTGGAGGAGATAGTTGTCAGTATGCTGTTTTGGATACAATCTCTGGAATCTTGACATACAAACGCTTGGATAAAGATTTAGAATGGATTGAGATATGCGATGATGTTCGTGCATTTGGTGGTGATATATACTGTTTAGTCTTGGATCGAGAGTTGTTTGATGTTCTTCTTTTGATTAATTCGGATGTGAAAAATACATTACTAAAAGACGATTTTCAGTTAAATCGTTATGCGACAATTTCATTTATTGGAAATTATATGAATATTTTTCAAAGTCTTTGCTTTCTTGAAAAAGAACAAATTAAGTGGCTTACAAATTTTAGTTCGGAAAAAGTATCTTTTGGCGATGGAAAAGGAAATTATATAACCTATGAAAATTAGCATGAAAAAATTAATTGTTGTTTTGTTTCTTGTTACGATTTATGGTTGGTCGATTCCTAAACCCATGGAATCCATTGAAAGTTACAATATTCTAATGGTTCATGGTGCATATGGTTCAGAAAAAGGGATTAAGGCTAATGCGAATTTAAAAGAAGCTAATTCAACATCTGAGTTTTTAGGTGATGCAACACTTGGCTCGTATACTTCTGACGACCGAATTACAAAGTGGATCAGTACAAACGTTTTCGAAGAACCTAATATTGAAAAAAAACGAAATCCTTCTAATGCCTACATTTACAATTGGCGTTCCTTTACGAATCCTGCTAATTCTTCGCTTAATAATGCTTATGAACTTGCATACCGAAAATGGAATGCAAAGGCAAATGGTAATTCCAAATTTGGCAAGCGACGCGCATTTTTTGAAGAAGCTCAGGAAGTGAATGCCGTAGCGGAAGTTGATAGTGGTAAGGTTCTTTTTAGTTTTGGATTGTAAGCTTTTACGGGGGCGTTGCGGGGTGTCCCCGCAGAGGGGGTAGCGGAAAATTTTGCGCTGTCCGCTTTTTAGGCTGATTTGCGCAAAAGTTGAAGCGAGGGGGCGGCTGCCCCCCTTTTTAATTTCTAAATTTACGCCCGTATTTAATAGGGGGCTGTATGCCCCGAGGTAAACAATGGCAAAGTTATTCCGCGAAGTACAAAAGGAAGAAACCTTCCCGCAGATCGAAGAGCGCGTGCTCGGATTGTGGGATAAGGATGATAGCTTTAAGAAGTCTCTGGACAGCCGTCCGGAAACTGCACCCTATACTTTCTACGATGGCCCTCCGTTTGCAACTGGCCTTCCGCACTATGGTCACTTGCTTGCCGGTACCATCAAGGATATCGTTCCCCGTTACTGGACCATGAAGGGCAAGAAGGTTCCCCGCGGTTTCGGTTGGGACTGCCACGGTCTGCCTATTGAATCTCTGGTGCAGAACGAACTGGGTCTGGCTGGCGTTGCCGAAATCCAGAACCTGGGCGTAGATAAGTTTAACGAAACCTGCCGTAGCAAGGTTCTGAAGTACACCGGTGAATGGCGCAAGACGGTTCGTCGCATGGGTCGCTGGGTGGACTTCGACAAGGGCTACAAGACCATGGACAAGAACTTCATGGAATCTGTGTGGTGGGTGTTCAAGCAGTGCTTTGACAAGGGCCTCATCTATCAGGGCTACCGCATCCAGCCGTACAGCCCGGCTCTTGCAACTCCGCTTTCCAACTTCGAAACCAACCAGGGCTATAAGGACCGTCAGGACCCGTCCCTGACTCTCATCTTCCCGCTGGTTTCCGATAACGCCAAGTTTGCTGGTTCCAACATCCTGGTGTGGACCACCACCCCGTGGACTCTTCCCTCCAACTTCGCCATTGCAGTGAAGGCTGATGCCGAATACGTTTGCGTAGAACAGGATGGCAAGAAGTTCTGGGTCATGGGTACCCGCGCTGGCGCTTACTTCAAGCAGCCCAACATTGTGGACAAGTGCATGGGTTCTGACCTTGCTGGTCTCAAGTACGAAGCTTTGTTCCACATTAGCGACGCTTACGCCACCGCAGAAGAACTGGCCAAGCGTTATACCATCTACGTTGCCGATTTCGTTAGCGACGAAGACGGTGCCGGTGCTGTGCATATCGCTCCTTCCTTCGGTGAAGAAGACTTCCAGCTGGGCGCATCTCTTGGCCTGGGTCTTTTCGACCCGCTGGATACCGAAGGCAAGTTCACCGACAAGGTCCCCATGTGGCAGGGCCTGGGTGCCAAGGAAGCCGACAAGAGCATTATCGCCTACCTCAAGGAACAGGGCCGCGTGTTCAAGCACGAAACCTTCGTTCATAGCTACCCCCACTGCTGGCGTACCGGCGTGCCTCTGCTGTACCGCGCCCTCAAGACTTGGTTCTTGAAGATCGATGGCGAAGTCACCAACGCAGAAGGTGTCACCAAGACTTTGAAGGAATGGATGGTCGAAAACAACCAGACCGTGAACTGGGTTCCCGACCACATCAAGAGCGGCCGCTTTGGTAAGTGGATTGCCAACGCCCGCGACTGGAACCTTTCCCGTAACCGTTTCTGGGGTACCCCGATTCCTGTATGGATTGCTGACGATGGCGAAATGATCGCTGTGGGCTCCATCAAGGAACTGGCCGACCTCACCGGCGAAACTCTGGAAGATCTCCACAAGCACTTTGTAGATAAGATTGTCATCAAGAAGGATGGCAAGGAATTCAAGCGTACTCCGGAAGTGTTTGACTGCTGGTTCGAATCTGGCTCCATGCCTTATGCTAGCCGCCACTATCCGTTTGAAAACAAGGAACTGGTTGAAAAGAGCTTCCCGGCTGACTTCATTGCCGAAGGCCTTGACCAGACCCGCGGTTGGTTCTACACCTTGACCGTTCTTTCTAACGCTCTGTTCCAGAAGCCCGCCTTCAAGAACGTGATCGTGAACGGTATCATCTTGGCCGAAGACGGCTCCAAGATGTCCAAGTCCAAGAAGAACTATCCGGACCCCAACGAACTTATCGAACGTACTGGCGCCGACGCCATCCGCCTGTTCCTCATTAACTCTGCAGCACTGAAGGCTGAAGACCTGCGCTTCTCCGAAGAAGGTGTGAAGGGTATCGTGAAGCAGGTGATGCTCCCGCTGTGGAACGCCGTTAGCTTCTTCGTTTCTAACCACAACGCCGACGCCGCCAAGGGCCAGCTGAACTGGAATCCGGGTGAAGTGGTGAAGTCCGAAAACGAACTGGACCGCTGGATGCTTGCAACCTTGCAGGATCTGGCCGCTAAGGTCGAAGTGGAAATGAAGGCTTACCGTTTGTACAACGTGGTGCCTGCAATCATCGCCGCTGTGGATGACCTGACCAACTGGTACGTCCGTCGTAGCCGCCGCCGCTTCTGGAAGTCTGAAAACGATGGCGATAAGAATGCAGCATATGCTACCATGTACAAGGTGCTGGTGGACTTCAGCAAGATTCTTGCTCCGTTCCTGCCGCTCCTGGCCGAAGAAATCTACCAGATTCTCGTTCGCGAAGTGGATGCCAACGCACCTGTGAGCGTACACCTCTGCGAATTCCCCAGCGCTGACGAATCCTTGAAGGACGAAGCCTTGGTGCAGCGTATCGCAATGGTCCGCGGCATGGTGGAAATGGGCCGTGCAATTCGCGCTACGAACAACGTAAAGAACCGTATGCCGATTGCTTCCATGACTGTGGTGCCCCATGGTGCCGTAGAAAAGGACGTTGCCGAAACCATGAAGGACCTCATCCTCGAAGAACTGAACGTTCGCGAAATGAAGTTCCTGGAAGACGAAACCGTTCTGGTGAAGCTTACCGCAAAGCCCAACTTCCTGGG
>JAKSIH010000012.1 GCA_024398935.1 Fibrobacter sp.
AATTGCCGATCTCGACACCGTGATTGCAAATTCCGACTTCCTTACCGTTCATGTTCCGTTCATCAAGGGTGTTACCGAAAACCTCCTGAACCGTAAGAATCTGGCAAACTTCAAGGGCTCTCATATCCTGAACTTCGCCCGTAACGGTCTGGTTGAAATGGACCCCATTTATGAAATGCTGGACAACGGCACTCTCCAGGGTTACCTCTGCGACTTCCCCGATGCAAAGCAGATTCAGCACGACAAGATTATGTGCTTCCCGCACCTGGGCGCTTCTACTGAAGAAGCAGAAGAAAACTGCGCAGTCATGGCTGTCGAAGAACTGAAGGACTACATCGAATACGGTTGTGTCCGCAATTCCGTCAACTTCCCGGCCCTCATGGACAAGCCCCACATGGGCGTCAAGAGCCGTGTCGTGGTGATCAACGAAGACGTCCCCAATATGATCGCAGAAATCACCAAGGTGATCGGCGGTGCTGGCATCAATATCGCTTCCTTCTCCAACAAGAGCAACGGCAAGATCGGTTACAACCTGATCGACTCCGAAGCCACCATCGGTGATGAAGTGATTGACCTGCTGAAGAAGCTCCCGAAGGTCATCAAGGTCCGCGTGATCCATTTCTAAAAATCAGCGAAGCTGATTTTTAGGGCTGTCAGGTCGGTCGGCTTCGCCTCCCTATGAGGAATGAGCCGGCCTACGGCCTTTGAGCTAGAAAATTTCGCCATTGGCGTAAAAATGGAAAATCCGACGAGTTCAACTCGCCGGATTTTTTAGTGCGGTTCGCTTCCTGTGGCCTCGCGCCTGGAGCCTGGGACCTACCTATACATTTCCTCGATCTGCTCGGCGTATTTTTCTTCGGTAGCCTTTCGGCGTATTTTCAGGGTGGGGGTCAAAAGTCCGGACTCGACGGTGAGTTCGTCGGTGATGAGAGTCCACTTTCGGACTTGTTCCCAGTGGTTCAGTTTTCTGTTGATGCGATTAACATGGCGGGAAACCGCTTCCCTGATTCTTGGGCTGTCTTTCGATTTTTTGAAGTCGAAATTCTGCGAACTAAGGTCTAGCAGTCGCTTGCAGTTGACTGGATTCAGGAATATAAGTGCGGATACGAACTTGCGGTCGTTGGCGATGACCAGCGCCTGCTCGATGACGGAATGGCGGTTCAGCTCCAGCTCGATGGGGTTGGGGCTGACGTATTTTCCGGTGCTGGTTTTTAGCAGTTCCTTAATGCGCCCTGTTAGGTACAGGTAGCCGTCTCCGTCGAAGGAGCCCTGGTCACCTGTTTTCAGGTAGCCGTCGCTGGTGAAAATTTCCTGGTTGAGATCGGGGCGGTTATGGTACCCGCGGAATACGCTGTCGCCCTTAACCAGTACTTCGCTGTTCTCCCCGATTTTTACATCCAGATGGGGGAGGGGGAGTCCCACGCTTCCGGGCCTTACGTAGAAGGACTTGTTTGCGCTTACGACGGGAGAGCATTCTGTAAGTCCGTAGCCTTCGCAGACGGTAATGCCTACGTTCAGCAAAAATCTGCAGATGGTCTTGTTCAGGGCGCCGCCACCAGAAACGATGATGCGGAACCTGCCGCCGATGGCCTCTCGCATCTTGCTGTAGACCAGCCTGTCGTAAAGTTTTTTTGCGAGACTGGGTGATGTTTCTGGGTCTTCCGTTTTTGCCAGCTTGATAGCCTTGTTGATGATGACTTTCTGAACGCCCTTGCATCGTTCTCCCGCTGCGGTCATGCTTTCGTAAATGCGCTCCAGGATGCGGGGCACCACGGTCATGAAGGTGGGGCGGACTTCCTTGATGAGACTTGCCGCGTTTTTCGGGCTGTCGGCGAAATAGACGGTGGTTCCGCTGAGAACATAATAATAGACGGCCATGCGTTCAAAGACATGGGCGACGGGTAGCACCACCAGGCAGATGTCGCTTTTGTTGTAGAGTCGGATGTAATCCTGCCGAAGGATTCTCAGCTGGCTCATCATATTCCGGTGGGTCAGTTCGGCTCCCTTGGGCCGCCCTGTGGAACCGCTGGTGTAGATGATGGAGAAAAGGTCGTCGGGCTTAATAGACAGAAGCTGCTCTTCTAGCCATTTGGACGACTCGGGGGCCTTCGCGATTTCGGCCCCTTCCTTCAGGAGGTCGTTCCAGTAAATTCCGTTTGGTACGAGGCGGGATTCCGGGTCGATGCAGATGACTGCCTTGAAGCGGCCGAGACAATTTTGCAGTTCCGGGTCCAGTTCGTCAACGTTGTTTAGTACCAGGATCTGGACATCGGAATCGTCGCACTGGAAATTGAAATTTTCCGATGAAATGTTCGGAAAAAGGGGAACGGTGATAGCGTGGTTCAGCTGGGTGGCGATATCCGCCATCATCCATTCGGGGCAACTGTTGGCTACGATTCCCACGCTTTGTCCTGGACGGATTCCCCGGCTTCGTAGGGCGAGCGCCAGGTTGAATGTCCTTAGGCGGAGGTCCTGACGGGAAAAATGGACCCAGGCCCCTTTCTTGCGGTGGAACCAGCCGCCGAAATCCTCTCTTTCGCAGTTTGCGAAAAACATCTGAGGTAGCGAAAAGTACTGTAGTGGTTCCATCTTGTTTCGACCTTTGCGTTTTTCCGGGAAGTCGGAAAAGTCTGATGATAAGATATGTTTATCTGTAGAGAATGGCTTGGAAAAATGTGAAAAATTCCATAAATAATGGATTTCAGAAAAATTTTGCTTTAGTTTTGTGGTAAATGCGGAATTTTTGTGAAAAGGAGCGCTTATGATCAAGAAACTGGATGACTATCTGTCCTTGCTGAAACGGCTGATTGCGAAGGGGGCGCCTTTGACGGCGGACCAGCTGGAATCGGTCCGGACCCATATAGGCTTTTTCCAGCACGAACGCCTGACCCATGAACTGGTCGTGCTTGTGTTTGCGTTGTTGTCTGTGCTGGGCATCCTGTATTTTGCCATTTTTCCGGATGTTCCCGTATTTTGCCTGGATGTGCTGTTCCTTGCCTTGCTGATTCCCTACATCAAGCATTACTATAACCTGGAAAATGGTGTCCAGCAGTTATACGAGGTCTATGATGAGTTGGAAAAGCTTGATGAAAATGCTGAAAAATAAAAATGAGAACATGAAAATTAAAATAATTTGAATTTTATTTAATTTTCGTCAATTTTTCTATTGCTTTTGTAAAATATTGAATATATATTTGAGAACATAAATGAGAACGACGGGTTGGAATGGTGCAAAGCCGTCGAAAACTTTAAAATGGGATGTGTGTATGTCTTTTAAAAACTCTCTCTCCAAGATGGCTGTGGCCGCGGTTGTTTCCTTCGGCGCAGCCACTGCTTTTGCGCAGGTGACGGTAAATAAGGCCGATGGCTGGTTCGAAACGGCCTATGCCGAATGGGCTCCTGTTTCCGGAGCCTCCTCCTACAACGTTTACGCGGACGGTGTCAAGGTGGATGACCCGCTGATCCGTAGCTATGGTTCTTATGTCCGTGTCGATGTGCCGGGCTTGAAGGCTGGTTCTCACACCTTGAAGATCGCTCCTGTGGTGGGTGGTTCCGAAGGTACAGCCGTTACCAAGACTGTGGAAGTAAAGGCTCACGACCGTAGCGGTTTTGCTTTTAGCAACGGTCGCGTTCCTGGCGCCTATAAGGCTGATGGTACTTTGAAGAGTGGTGCCGTGGTTCTCTACGTTACTGAAAATAACAAGAATACCATTACCATGGATGTGGTGACCAATGCCAAGGGCGCAACTACCAAGTGCCTGAGTTTCCAGGGCATTCTAAACTGCATGAAGAAGGGTTATGAAACCCGCCCGGTGGATTTCCGCTTTATCGGTAACGTGACGGATTCCGATTCCCTGGTGCAGGGGGATATGCTTATTGACCTGGGTTCTTCCGAAAATTCCTATGTGACTGTGGAAGGTATCGGTGAAGATGCGACTGTAAACGGCTGGGGCATTCGTATCAAGAACGCCCAGAATGTGGAAGTCCGTAACGTAGGCATCATGAACGTGAACAGCGGAGAAGGTGACAACATTGGCCTTCAGCAGAATGACCAGTACGTCTGGGTTCACAATAACGATTTCTTCTATGGCGATGCCGGTTCCGATAAGGATCAGGTTAAGGGTGATGGTGCTCTGGACTGCAAGAAGTCCACCTATATTACCTTTAGTTACAACCATTTCTTCGATAATGGTAAGTCTAACTTGCTGGGCCTTTCCGAAGGCACCACCGAAGGTCTCTACATTACCTATCATCATAACTGGTACGACCATTCCGATAGCCGTCATCCTCGTGTCCGCTTCTATAGCGCCCATGTCTATAACAACTACTACGATGGTAACGCCAAGTATGGTATCGGCTCTACTCTTGGTTCCTCCATCTTTGCGGAAGCCAACTACTTCCGTAACTGCAAATACCCCATGCTCACTTCCATGCAGGGTAGTGATGTTTACGCAGGTGGCACCAAGCGCGACCCGGCAAATTACGGTACCTTTAGCGGCGAAGCGGGTGGCTCTATCAAGGCTTTCAATAACTACATCGAAGGCGGAACCTTTATTGCCTATGGTGAAAGCAAGTATATCCTGAAAGGCTCTGAAACTGCAATCGGCGCTATTGATTCCAAGAAGGATTTTGATGCTTACGTCATTACAAGCCGTAATCAGGAAATGCCTTCTGCCATTGCTTCTTACCTGGGTGGAAATAAGCATAATAACTTTGACTTGAATACGTCCCTCATGTACAAGTACACTGCCGAAGAACCTGCCGCAGCGAAGACTAGCGTGACTAAGTTTGCTGGCCGTATGAATGGTGGCGATTTCAAGTGGACGTTCTCTACTGCCGATGACGAAAAGTATGAAGTGGATCAGGCTTTGAAAAATGCCCTGGTGGCCTATAAGGGAGCTGTCAAGAGTGTTCAGGGTCAGGGTAACATGGTTGTGGTGGATCCTTCTCCTGTGGAGTCCAGCTCTAGTGTGAAACCTGCTTCTTCCAGCTCTGTTAATCCGGTTTCTAGCAGTTCTGTAAGTTCTTCCTCCAGCGTGAAGACGGAAAGTTCCAGCTCTAGTGTAGGAGGTTCCGCTGGCGTCATCAAGGGCGATGTGGTTCATAACTTTACGGAAGATGCAACCTCCAGCGATGTATTTGATTTCTTCGGAAGTCTTTCTACTAGCAAGGGTGTTGTGACTTACGAAGGCGTTGAACTTTCTCGCTGCCTGAAGATTGAAACCTCTACTACGATTGACTTTGAGCTGGCTGGTGCAGCAACCATGACGCTGGTGTTCAATGAAGATTTTGCCAAGACCATTAAGGTGGATGGCGAAAAGGTAACAGCTACGGCTGGAGTCGCAACCGTCAAGCTGACTGCAGGCAAGCATACCATTACTAAGGGCGATACCGGTAACCTTTACCTGATTATCGTCAACTTCGATAAGACAACTCCGGGTTCCTCTTCCAGCGAAAAGGATGATTCCAGCAGTTCCGCGGTGAAGGATGAATCTAGTAGCTCTAACGTGGAGGACGGTTCCAGCAGCTCTTCTGAAAAAGGAGATGATGGCGATTCCAAGACGGACGACAAGGATGCAATCGTTGCTTCCGGCAAGGCGTTCGCCCAGGTGGTCCGCTACAACGCTTCTACTGCAAGCCTTGAAATTATGGCATCCGATGTTCGTCGCCTGGATATCGTCCGTATGGATGGCCGTAAGGTTTCCGTGAATGCGGTTCAGCTGGGCTCTGGTATGAACGTTGACCTGTCCGCCCTCCGTCCGGGAGTGTACTTCGTGCGGGTGATTGCGGATGGAAAAATGTTCCAGCAGAAAATTCTCAAGAAGTAAATCGTCTTTGAAAGAGTGTTCCGCGAAAGCGTAAAGTGGCCTCGGGGTTACCCGAGGTCATTTTTGTTCCGAGATTGTTTTGGTGTGAATTCCCGTTGTTTTTATGCGGAGTGATCTTGCTATGTAAAAGTTCGTTTTCAAAAGCTGTTTTGAAGAGCGTAAAAGCAACCTTTCAAAAATATTACTTGGAATATTTTCCGCTCATTCTATCTTTTAATGCGGTGTATTGGATTGGTTAGAATTGGGATTGGATAAACACCAATTAATGAGGATGTAAATGAAGAAAGTCGTCGCCACCGCGCTCCTCGCCGCTGCAACAACTGCAATGGCCGCGAGTGCAAGCCGAGTTGGCCCTGTCAGCACCTATGGTGAACTGAAGGCCGCCAAGATCAATAACATGGGCCAGCTGGTCGGTTCCTGCCCGTCCTACGCAAGCACTCCGGTGCAGGTCAAGGGTATGAGCCTTTTCTGGAGTTCCGCTGCAGATAGCTCCACCGTGTTCTATTCCGAAAAGGCCGTGAACCGCATGGTTTCCGAAATGAATATCGAAGTGATTCGTTTCGCCATGGGTGTTACTACTGAAAAGTTCCAGGACCAGGGCCGTGGTTACCTCAGCAGTGCAAATGGTAAGACCCTCCAGCTGGGTTACCTGAAGAACGTGGTGAACGCAGCCATTGAAAACGATATCTATGTCATTATCGACTGGCATATCGAAAGCTCCAACGGTAGCACCGAAGGTGCCAAGGAATTCTTCGAATACGCCGCCAAGGAATATGGCTCCTACAACAATGTGATTTTTGAAGTGTGGAATGAACCGACCGGTAGCATGGACGCCGTGAAGACTCACGCCAATACCATCATTCCGATTATCCGTAAGTATTCCGATAACCTGGTGCTGGTGGGTAGCCCAGGCTGGTCTAGCCAGCCCGACGCCTGTGCGTCTGCAGGCATTCAGGACTCCAAGAATAACTTCGCTTGCACCTTGCACTTCTATGCAGGTTCCCACAAGGTGGGTAGCGGCTATGATAACGCTGCCCTGACCGCTATGAAGGCTGGCGTCCCTGTGTTCGCCTCTGAATGGGGTACGGTGAATGCCGATGGTAATGGCGGTGCCCAGCGGGACCCCAGCCAGGCCTGGATCAACTGGATGAACACCAACAAGGTGTCCTGGGCTAACTGGTCTGCTTCCGCCATTAACGAAGGCTCTGCTGCATTTAAGAATCTTGCTATCGATAACGGCTTGACTTATACTGAATCTGGCTCGATGGTTAAGGGCTGGATGAACGGCAAGACCGGCTATAAGGATTGTGGTCTCCAGAATGGCAACGGCGGTAGCGGTAACGCAGGTTTCTCTACGGGTGTTGCAAATGGTACTTCCACTGATTTGATTGATGACCTGGAAGATGGCGACCGTTATGGTTATACCGGCGGTTGGTGGTCTGCTTTCGCTGATTCCGACGATGACACCGACGGCAAGGGTAACACCTCCATTTCCAATGGCAAGTGGACCGATGGTAAGGGCAAGGAGGTTTACGATGTCCTGATGAAGGCTCCCGGTGGCGACAAGAATACCTCCAAGTATGTTGCCGGCATTACAAACATTAAGCTTTCCCAGGGCGCCTACAGCTATGCTCCCTATGTGGCTATTGGCTTGAATCTGAATGCCGACCCCAAGAAGTCTTTTGATCTTAGCTCCTGCAAGTCCATCAGCTATAAGTTCAAGGGCGCAAGCCATAACTTCCGAGTTGAAACTTCCAAGGTCACCAACTGGAATTTCCACTATGTGACCAAGGATGGTTCCGACGACTGGAAGGAAGTGGAACTGACCTGGGACCAGTTTGTTCAGGAAGACTGGGGCGATAACGCAACTCACTTCAGTCTGGATAAGGGCATGGGTACCGTGACCGCATTTGCCTGGCAGGTAAAGGGCGCCCTGGACGTTCCTGATGCGATGCAGAAGACCACTCATCCCTACCTCTATGTGGATGACGTTCGCTGCAACGGTGCTACTATCAAGGCCATTTCTGGTGCCGCTGGCGATACTCCGGCAACTTCCTCTTCTAGCATTGCTGGTGGCAAGTCCAGCTCCTCCATTGCAGGTGGTGCAAGTTCTTCCAGCGTAGTTAATCCTGGCGTTTCCTCCAGCTCTGTTCTGCCGGCAGTTTCTTCCTCTTCTGTAGCACCTGTTCCTAACAAGGTCCTGGTGATTATCGATGATGTGGAAGACATGAACGAAGTTGCGAATTCTACCGGAACCTGGTATGCCTATACTGATAAGGAACCGGGCGGTAAGTCCTCTATTACCAATGTTTACGATCCTGCTCTTCCGGGTTACATTGTGACTTTCCCGGGAACTACTGACCCGACGAACGGCTCTGCCGGCTTTGTGGGCCTGACTGGTATTAGCTGGGATCAGGCTGAATATGGGGAAGCTCCTTTCGTAGCTCTCGGTCTGAACATGCTGGCGGATACTTCTGCCGGTCTGGACTTGAGCGCCTGCGAGGCTCTGGCCTACCGCTATAAGGGTGCCGCCCATAGGTTTAAGGTTCAGGACGGTCAGGTGGAAGACTTTGCCTTCCACGAAATAAAGAATGTTGACGCATCCGAATGGACTCAGGTCATTGCAACTTGGGAAAAGTTGAAGCAGCCGTCCTGGACTCAGGATCCTAAGGACCTGAATCGTGCCAGCATCAAGAAGCTTGCCTGGGAAGTCATTGGTTATAAGGGCTTTGATATGCAGCCGGAAATCCCTGAACTTTATGTGGATGACTTGACCTGTATGGTTTATGATCCGACTTGGGGTGTTCGCCCGGTGCGTATCGCTCAGTCTGGCGTCAAACTGTCTGCTCAGGGAACTCGCCTGAACGTATCTGTTGCTCGCGGTGGTCTGGTCAAGATTTCCGTGTTCGACATGATGGGTAACATGGTGAAGTCCATGAACGAAAACATGACCGCTGGCAATCACCAGGTTTCTCTGGAAAGCCTCACTCGCGGTAACTATGTGGTTCGCATCCAGAGTGGTAGTGAACAGAAATCTGCCCGAATCGCTATTAAGTAAGCTTACCTGATTAAAATTTGGGTGTGGATACCCCGTGGGATTAACCTGCGGGGTATTCTTACATAAAAAAGGAAAGGTCCCGGCATAACCGGAACCGGTTTATTTTATGTTAATGTCTACCTTGGGGGCGGTGCTTGCTGCAACATCAGCGGCAAAGGGTACCTTGGGGGCGGCTCCTGCAAAACCGGCGACCAAACTGTTGGGGAACTTTCTGATGAAGGCGTTGTATTTACCGACAACTTCGTTGTAGTCCCTACGGGCGACGGCGATGCGGTTTTCTGTACCTTCCAGCTGAATTCTTAATTCGCTGAAACCTTGATTGGATTTGAGTTCCGGATAGTTTTCGGATATGGCCATCAACCGCTGGAGTGCTCCTCCTAGAGTTGCCTGGACTTCCTGGAACTTTTTCATTGCCTGTTCGTCGTTGAGCATGTTCTCGTCGATTTTGATGGAACCTCCCATGCGGCTGCGGGCATCCGTCACTTCCTTGAGGGTGCTCTTTTCGAAGTTTGCCTGGGCTTCCAGTGTGTTTACCAGCTGGGGAACCAGGTCAAAACGACGCTGGTATTGGGTTTCCACATTTGCCCATACCGTCTTTACGCCTTTTTCGCCCACTTCCAGTTCGATAATTTCGTTGTAGATGCCGACAAACTGTCCGACAAGGGCTGCTAGGAGCAGGACGATAACGCCAAGAATGATCAACACTTTCTTCATTTTTTAGACCTCCAGGGTATCAACGATGTTGATGATTTTTGTGACTGCCTCGATATAAAGGTTTACATTCTTCAGGAAGAGTTCCTTGTCCTTAAAGCTTTGAGGTGCTCTAAGTGCAGGATATTTGGAATAAATTTCTTCGTGGCTATTGGGATAGGTCTTGTTCAGCAGGTAGTGTACCCCGTACATGACCGGTAGCATCGTGGCATTTGCCCTAACAAAGAATGCCAGTGGGTTTCGGTCTTCCTTGATATAGATGTAAGCCTGTCTCAGGTGGATCATGAGTCCGCGAAGTTCCCTTTCGCATTCCAGTCTCAGGTTGTTCATGTCGGGAGTGAAATTTGACAGAGGCTGTTCGCCCACGATAACCTGGTTTCGGTTGACTAGGTGAAGATATTCCAGGGGGAACACATCTCCGGAGGCGTTGATTTCCTCCTGGGTAAAAAAGTAGAGGAACTCCATGTTGGCTTTCTGCGCTTTTGGAAGTAGTTCCTGAAGCTTCTTGAGTTTTTCGATGGAATTGTCCTTAAGAATAAAACTGATTGTCCAGGGGGCGTTGATTGCATCATGGCCTTCCATAAGGCAGTCGCCCTGAAGAAATGCAGAAACCAGGTTATCTCCTAGTGTGTCCTTCAGAAGTCTAGGCCACTCGGATGACTGAATTTCAGATATGCTAAGTTGTTTTTTCATAGTCTGCAATTCCTTATTGTATGAATTTACCAACTGCCGCTGGATCCGCCTCCACCGAATCCACCGCCACCAAAACCGCCTCCGAAACCGCTGCTTCGTCCGCCTCTGCTGCTTCCGCCGAAACCTCCGCCAAAGCTTCCGCCCCGGTTAATACTTCTGCCCAGGGAACTTCCTGCAGAGCCCGCTAGACCGCCAGTAACTGCGGATCCGAGACATCCTCGGCTCTTTGTCCCTCTAGATTTAAGTATGATGACGACGAATAGAACGAACAACCCAAACAGAATCATGCTGTATCCCGCATTGTTCTGTTTTTTATAGTTGATTGCATCGACTCCTAGGTTTACCTTTTTTTCCTTTGCGACGATTTCTGCGATGTCATAGGATAGGGCCAGGATTCCTTCGCCATACTTTTCCATCTTGAAAGCGGGAACGAGGTCCTTCTCCTGTAGCTTGTGAACCTGTAGGTCAGGAAGATAGCCTTCAGCTCCGAGGCCGACTTCTATACGAAACCTGTGCTGCTTAAATGCAACCGTAATGAGAACGCCTTCATTGGTAGGTCCGCCAACGCCCCATTTACGAGCCAGGTCAAGAGAGTATTCTTCAATGGGATAATTGCCGATGTCGTTGACGATAGCGACTGCAATGGCAACATTTGTTTTCCTGAAAAGCGAGTCGGAAAGTTCGCTGAACTTCTGAATTTCATCAGTAGTCATCAGCTTATTTTCGTCATGGACATAATTTAGGTGTTCTTCGACAATCTGGCCTTCGGCATTGTAGATAAAGGTACTGACCGGTTTGTCGGGAAGTTTTTCCGGTTCGACTGCTACGGCAAACGTAACGAAAAGAAACAGGAGGAGAAAAGCAATTCCTACAAAAGAGTTTATGCGCATTTGTCTTTTCATTGCTTATTTACAGCTGTTTTCCAACTGCTTCTGCAACTTGGAAAAGTCTAGTTTGTTGATTGCACGTACCAGAGCGTCAACTTCGTTTTTCCCAGCTCCTTTGGGGGATTCAGAAAAGAAAATTCCGTCACCGCGAAGTGTGATATTCATATAGTAGGAAACGAGATTACCCAGAGTGTTCTTTTCCTGAGCAGAAACCTGGACCGTTAAGGGAATCGCGTCACTCTTGTTGCTTGCAAAAATGGAATTTTTGGAAAGTCCGTTTTCGATAGCGTTGCAGATGTTTGCAACAGCGGTGCAACTCAGTTGAACGGAACACTTGGACTGGGATACGGTGTAGGGAATCTCAATACTGTTCTGGATTCCCGCGGCCTGCATGAACGATGCAGAGAGGTTTGGTTCAACCGTAATGATAAAGGGCCCGTTACTGATATTTACGTTTCGCAAGACGAATGTCGCGGTTCCCTTGTTCTGGGTTCTTCTTTCGGACAGGGGCTGGTAGTCCTGCTTTGCTACTAGCGGAAAATTGGGGAGTGGGCCGAACTCGTCTGAAACCTTGACTTCCCAAGGAGGCATTTCCGGTTTGGTCAGGGTAAACCTTTGTGTCGGTCCCTCAATCTTGATTTTTGAGAGTCTGTCAATAAGCAGGGTTTCGGTCTTGTCTATCGTATGACGAATCCTGTGGGAATCGTTTACGGGATAGATCCTGCCCAGCTGGTCCAATACTTTCTGGTGTTGTCTTAGGAGAGGTTTTGCTTTTTCTATGGCGCGAACAGCGTTGTAATAGAGACGGTCGTTGATAGCTTTCTGCGCAGCTTCTTCCTGTTCGGAAACCTCTTGCTGGATGGTACGGATTCTTAACTGCAGGTCGGCGGTGAACTCGTCTAGGTCTATGTTTACCGTAGCCTTGTAGCCCTTGTCCATCCTGACAGGGATGATTTGAAAGCCTTTTAGCTTTATGTCGCTAGAGACGCGGTTCTGCGCCTTGTAGCTTTGACTGAAGGAACTGTTGCCGTTGATGTCCGTTTCGCTTTTTTTTGATACCTGGTCCACGCTGACCTGGGAAGAGATCTGCTTGGCTACACCGGCGATGGCTGCGTTGTTTGCATCTTCCTGCGAGACATTGGACGTCGCCGTATATGTAATGACACGGCCAGCAAGAGCCGGTCCGGCCATTAACAAACACAGCGCGAACAACTTCAGTTTCATGGAAAGTTACTTGACGTCCATGATAATCAGTTTTTTGGTGAGATTAACCTTCTTGGTTTCGGCGAAGGACTTCAGGGCGCCACGGATTTCGCTATAGGCTGCCTGGGCGTCGTCAATCTTTTCTGCGTTAGCATACACAACCAAGTCGATTGTCTGGGGAGTAATGGTGTTTACGCGAACCTTGTTAAAGATGTTCTTCATGCGCTTGACGATGTCGTCCTGAATATCTTCCAGCTGGCTGTCGGTGTATTCGCCCTTCAGGTTCATGATGACCTTGTAGGGGGTGCCGTTCTTCATATCTTCTATCCAGTAGTTCTGGATCTTGGATTCCAGGCTGCCCATTGCCTTGCGGGCTGCGGTCTTCAGGTTGGCCTGCATGTCCTGCTGGGTAACACGTCCGTGGCTATCGACGAAGCTGCTCTGAGAGCCCAGCTGACGGGCGGTAGAGGTTTCGTAGGCGCTCAGTTCAACGATCACCTGGCCGTTTTCGTTCAGGGAGCCGGAGAACTTGATATAGACGTCGGCGCTGAGAGAAAGACTTGCAAGATAAGCCAGGTCATCATCGGTACCGGCGATGTCGTTCTGCATCTGGATTACATTATCCAGTTCTGCACCGCCTTCCAGGGACTTTACTTCGTAGCCCTTCTTGGTAAGGTATTCCATAACGCCTTCCATTGCGGCACGGGCGTTGGGGTTGGAGGCGACCACTTCCTGGACGGAGGTGCCCTTGCCGTTTGGGGCGGGCATTACCATGACCACGGGCTTGGGCTGGTTGCTCAGGTCTACAGGAGACGGATCGCTATTTTCGGTAACGCGGACCTTGTTTTCGGGAGCCGCGGCAGATGCGTTGATGGACTGGCTCTTGGGGGCTGCCTCGGACTTCGCTGCGGGTGCTGCCTTTGCTCGGGGAGCCTCGTCTTCGTCAATTTCTGCGTAGGCTGCGCGAGCCTTCTGACGGGTTTCATTATTATTAGAAGTTGCCGGAGCAACGTTCTGACTGCTGGAGCAGGCTACACCTGCAACCATGATTGCACTGCAAAAGAGAAATTTTAAGCTTTTCATACTTAAAAAATATCTAAACAAGTTTTTTTGGTCAAGTAGATGAGCGAAAATATGGGTGTAAAATCACTTTTTTTAGGGAAGAATGGAACATTACAAAAAAAGGCTATATATTTAAAAAAGAATTTACAAAAAGGGATGCGAGGTTCTGGATGAGCGAAAAATGGATTTGGTTACCTGATTGGGCGTCCGATTTAAGCCTGTGGGAAGATGACCTGGTCGATGTAAATCCCGACGGGGACCACATGTTTGTCTCGTATGAGAAGATGACTTCCAATTTAGATGACCTCTATAGCATAGAGGGACTCGCATCTGCGTCACATGTGGTTGCCTGGGGAATGGGCGCACTTGCCCTTCTAAAATGCGCTGACAGGCGTCCCGAAAAGCAAGACTGGACCCTCCTTTCTCCCTATGCGGATTTCTGTTCCGAGGAAAATAACTGGAATCAGCAGAACCTGCTCTTTATTGCAAATCAGACAAAAACTTCCGTGGATCCTTTTCTTAATGCCTTTACTGAGCTTTTTGAAGAAGAATTCGGAGACTGGGTCGATGAGTGGAAGGCCTCCGCCAAGAAAATGTCCCCGGAGGCGCTTGGTAAGGGGTTGGCCTATTTAGCTCAGAACCGGATTGAAAAGGAAATCTCTTTTGACGGACCGGGAAAGACTAGCGTGCTTTTTGGACGGATGGATCGTGCAATCAAGCCTTCCATGACCCAGAAATTGAAGGACTTCCTTCCGGGGGCCAGCTTTAAGGAACGTCCCAAGGCGGGGCATTGGCCCCCCATGCTGTTATTCTAGAGCAGAATTTGTTTTTTCTGTCTTTGCGTCTGCACTTTGTAAAGAGCAAGGGAGAATAACAGATAAACTAGGAAAAACCAGAGAAGCGCAGTCTCTACAGAATCGCCAATGTGGCTGTACAGGGTGTCTCGCGTCTTGAGAGGCACCTTTCTTTGTATGACTGCGTCCACAAAGATTTCCGTATTCATGTCGTAGTGACCGTACTGGTCTATAAAGAGGGATACGCCTGAGTTGGCCAGTCGGGCTACGGGCATTCCGTTTTCAATGGCCCTGTAACGGATCAGGTTCATGTGCTGGTAGGGGGCTGTACTCTTGCCGAACCAGCCGTCGTTGGTTATGTTGACCATAAGCCTTGAACCTGCGCGAATAGCCTCGCGAACCAGATCTCCAAAAATGGCATCGTAGCAGATATAAGGTGTCCACTGGAACTTCCCGTATACGGGAGTTTCCTTTCCGGGAACGAAGTCGCCTTCGCCAAGATCGACATAGTTCAGAATCGGGAAAATGTCATCAAAGGGAATGCGTTCGCTGAAAGGGACGAGATGCTTCTTGATGTAACGTTGGGGGAAGCGAATGTCGTCCGGCGTGAAGAGGAATGCTGCATTGTAGATGTCAAAACGCCTGATTGACCCGGGGTCGTTTCGCTTGTAGTCCAAGGCTCCGGTAAGGATACTTGCATTCTTCTTGTTGGATACATTATGGAGTCGTCTGATAACACCTGGTTGACGCCGGATGTGGTCGGGGATGGCTGTTTCTGCAAGAACGATCAGGTCTGCCCCCGGTTTTACGCTGTCCTGGACCATGCCCAAAGTCTTGTTGACGATTCCCTCAAAACGCTCCTTGCTCCACTTGGCCCCTTGCTGGATACTTGGCTGCACCAAGGCTATGTTTGGGTTGCCTTCATGTTCTGCGTTGAAAAAGGGGGTTGCTTCCGGCTGGGAAAGAACGGCTGACCCCTGGATGAAAAGGACCGCGATGATGGAGAAGGGAATCGCTATACGTGGGGCTATTTTTCGGAGGAGCATGGTCCTGTTTCGGCAATCGGACTTTTGAATGGTGTCGAAGCCGAGTGCGACAACCTGGTTGGAAGCGATGACCAGCGCCGTATATCCAAAAATACCAATCCAGGGGAGTGCTTGAAGCAATGTCAGGTGGTTGCCGAATGCGTATCCCAGATGGCTCCACGGAAAGCTGAAGTCTCCACGGGTTCGGGTCATTTCGATGCCTGCATAAAAAACGGGGAAGATCCACAGGAGAACGCGGTGCCCCTTGATGGAAATATCCTTCACTAGAGTATAGACAAATCCGGCCAGGACGTTGTAGGCGCTGAAGTAGGCGATAAGGAGGAACAGCCCAAAAAGAATCAGGCCTGACGGGGCTGTCTCCACATTCATTACATTGTAGATCCAGTAGTAGTTGATGGTGTTGTAGAGAATGGCCGACCAGAAGGTTGCAAACATGGCCTGGGCACGGCCGAATTTGTTCAGTACGATGAACCAGGGAACAAGCAGTAGCAGTGCTAACGGGCCCAGAGGAAGTGGGGGAAATGCTAGTGCGTACAGTCCCCAGGACAGAAGGGCAAGGAGAATCGCCTTTCGGGAGTCTCTTTCCTTAATGCGTCTGAAATTCCAGCGGACAAAGAGCGCTATCCAGAAAAGGCCTACGGGTAGAAATGTCGTTGCAATCTGAATTAGACCTGCATGTCCTGCTCCATTGTAGCTGGCCGTGTTGTAGTCCAGGGCCAAGAAGAAAAAAGACAGAAGGCTGTAGGTGTATAGGGCACGGACAAAGCCTTTTTTTATAGCGAAGAAAATGCAGAAGCCAAGGGCCAGCACGAAGGGCGCAAACTGCAGACTTTGGGTGTAAAGACCAGGAAGGTCGGGGCGCAGAACGAATGTCGCGATTTCCGCTAACAGAAGTATGGCGGTGTAAATCCAGTAGATTCTGGGGAGAGTCCTTACATAATTAATGATTTTCTGCATTTACAGTCCGCTCTTGTCCTGGGGGTTGAAAATGAGAACGAATTCTCCTTTGGGCGGATGACTTTTAAAATGGGCGGAAATTTCTGTAGGGGTTCCGATCAGATGTTCTTCGAACTTCTTGGTCAGTTCTCGCATCAGGGCAATCTTTATATCTCCAAAGACCAACTTGATTTCTTCCACGAACTTGTCAATGTTGTGGGGGCTGGCGTAGAAGATCTGGGTGGATTCCTCGTCCTTCAGCTTTTCCAGCAGGTGGATTCGCTGGGCACTTTTTTTGGGAGAAAAATACTGGAAGGTGAAGTGGTCTGTGGGCATGCCGCTGGATACGAGGGCGGTAATCATGGCGCAGGGACCCGGAATCGCGCGGACATCGATGCCTTCGCGGACGCATTCCCGAACCAGGTTGAATGCTGGGTCCGCCACACCGGGTGTGCCCGCGTCGCTAATGAGGGCGATGTCGCCTTCATTTTTTAAAAATTCCACATACTTCGGGGTCACCTTTTCCTTATTGAAGTCGTGGTAGGCTTCCATAGGCGTCCCTATGTTGTAGGCGTCAAAAAGAAGTCGGGAATGACGGGTGTCTTCGGCGAGAACCAGAGGGACTTCCTTGAGGATGCGTACTGCACGGTAGGTGATGTCTTCCATGTTGCCGATAGGCGTTGCTACAATGTAGAGTGTGTGGGCCATTTGAAAATCCAGTTTAGGACATGCCAGAATTGAGATCGCTATTGCGGTTTGACTTGAGTTCGTACCTTAGACGTTCCAGCAGTCTTTGGTGCATTGCCTCGGAAGCCTCGTTCACCAGGTCTGCACGGAGCTTTCCGTACCAGAAGGCCTTGACCTTTTCAAACTCATCGAATTCCGCCTTGTAGGTAAGGCTCCCGTTGCAGAATATTCGGACCGTCATGTGATAATTCCAGGTCTCGTTGATGGGCATTGCGGGCCATAAAGGGAAAATGGTGAGAGGTGTATACCAGGCTGCATTCACGGAGTCGGGTAGAACCCGGGCTTCGATGTCTACATTGCCGCGGCAACTTTCCATGGGGTAGGAAACAGTGTCCACTGCTGCTGTATAGGCTCGCTGAAGCTGGACATCGAGGGGATGACTTTCTCCATTGAACAGGATATGGATCGGCTCGAAGAATGGAATGACCTTGGGATAATCAATCTGGTTGAGACGGGTCAGGTCCATAGAACAGGATGCGAGAAGAAACAGAGCGGCGGCGACCGCCGAAAAAGCCCCGATTTTTTTTTCTTTGCTAAACATCTTTCATAAAATAGCAAAAGATTTTTTTAGATTGGAGTTATGAACCGCAAAGCCGTCTTTATTTCTGACGCTCATCTGGGCGTGAACCCTCCGGGATCTATTGCAGATCGCGAAAAACGCCTTGTCCATTTTTTGGATTCTCTGAGAGGCTCTGTGTCCCATGTCGTGATTGTGGGGGATCTTTTTGAATTTTGGTATGAATATAATGACTATGTCTGCCGAAATCATTTCGATCTTTTCTTTTCCATGAAACAGCTGGTGGATTCTGGAACGGAAGTGCATCTTTTGCAGGGAAATCATGATTTTGCCTATGGGGATTTTTTCCCAAAGTCTTTGGGGGTTCGGGTCCATAAGCAGGTGGTTCTGGAAATTCAGGGAAAGCGCTTTTTTTTCAGGCATGGTGATGGCGTTGCAAAATCCGACTGCGGATATCGCCTGTTCCGAAAAATTCTGGATTTTCCGTTAAATCGATTTCTATTCAAGCAGGTTCACCCGGACTGGGGGATGGCTCTTGCCCGTTTCGTTGGGAAAAGCAGCAGGAAGGTGGGCGAAGACCGCCTTATCAACATGGATGAATACCTGCAGTGGGCAAATTCCATGCTGAAAAGGGAAAAATGCGATTACTGTATTTTCGGACATACCCATCTTTCCGGCATCTGGAATGTGAAAAGCGGGGTTGCGGCATCCTCGGGCGAGTGGATAAAAAAACTCACCTATCTCCAGATGGAGAAAGGTGAGTTAAGCTTGAAACAGCTGGATCTCTAGAGATTACTTGTCCAGGTTGTCCGCGTCGTTAATGCGGCTCTCTGTGGAAGTCTTTACCTTTTTTCCGGCGTTCTCGCCCCAGATGGCAGCGACAACATCTGTGTTGGAAATGGTTTCCCAGATGTCTTCAACCCAGCACCAGTGGTGCTTCTTGCCTTTTTCGTCGGTCACTTCCCAGTTTGCCACAGAGAAAGTAATCTTTTCGGGTTCTTTCTGGAAGCCGTCGTCATAGGTTTTTTCTGCAGAATCCGGTTCTACCGTAATTGTCCATGCCCTGCCGTTGGTCTTTTTGTAGATGAATACATTCAAAACCAGCAGAAGCATGAAAAATATCGGGGCCACTTTAAGATTTTTCTTCGTTAGAAGGAAAATCGTAATCAATAGCAGCAGTACACTGACCGCAGCCAAATTGTAGTGTGTGGGATAGAAAACCTTGAATACTTCCAACATTTGAGAACCTCCAGAGTAAGGTTATTTTTTGGAGCTCTTTGCAGCCTTCTGGTTTGCAAGGAGAGGAGCTACTCCAAATGTAAGAATTTTTCCGCTGACGGAGCATTCGGTACGGTAGCTACTCTTGGGCAAAGCGATACCATGGGAAGAAAGTGTTCCCATAAAGGATGCGTTTGCGTGGCTTGCGATGGTACGGACGTTGATAAAGCCCTTGTCCTTGCTGAATGTCAAGGTGAAGGTCTTCTTTGCCTTGTCAAATTCTGCGGTCATGGTCTTGTTGACCACAGTGTTTACGCTACCCTTGGTGTTGCGGTCAAAAATGATTGTCCCGCGGGAGTCGATAGAGAGCATGGTCTTGTTCGCAACGGCGTTTCTGCAAGCGATGGGCTGCCAGGCCCCCTTCTTCTTGTTGGAATTTGCGTTGGAGAAAATGTACCTGTTGCCATCTTTTTCAAGTTCATAGGCGCCGGTGGCAATCTTTTCGCCAATGGCGTTCAGAGCACCCTTGAAATAGAGGAACTTGGACTTGGAACCGTTGACGCCCGGGATAAAGCGGAAGGAGGTTGCCTTTGCGTCCTTGATCGGCGTAATTGCGATGCGCTTGCTTACAGGATCAACTTCGATGTCCGCATAGGGACCGATTTCGACGACTTCGCCCTTCTTTCCGGTTTCCTGCTTTGCCAGCTTATCAAGCTTCATTGCCTTGATTGCCTGGACGGGGAAACGGAGAAAACCGCGAATATCCATTTTTACGATAATGCTTTCCATAAATACCTCGAAAAATTTTTAATGTAAATTAACAAAAATTTATCACTATCGTAATGGTAAATTACAAAAAAAGAATAAAGTAACTTTTGGAATACGCTTTTTGTAAGCGTTTACGAGGTGTTTAAACGCAATTGTATGAAAAAAAGTACTTTTCCCCCGCTCAAAGCCAGTTTTGAACAAAGTCTGTAGAACGTTCTTTCGGAGTATTTCTAGGGCTTTAAAATGGGGAGGAGCGCATCCTGAAGAGGAACTCCCTTGCGGTAAATTCTGATGGCCTTGACCAACGGTGCTGCGTTTTCTGTGGTTCTCGTTTCGTGCTGTGCTCTGTCGTAGACGACAATGGCGCGGGAATCGATTTCTTCGAGTCGTTCCTTGTGTACAGACACGTTGGCGCGGATTAAGAATTTGGGGTAGAGTGCACGGTACTTGTTAGCGATGGCGTCCTTGATGCTGAAAACCGGGTCGAGGAATAGATATTGTCCCTTTACGCTTGTCTGCTGTGCCGCGAGAATGGCGCCTGTGCCGCGCCCTGCAAAAAATGCGATACCACTGGGGTCCGCCTGGGCTGCGCACTCCGCAATTTGCCTTGCGTCGGATTCGAAGGTCTCCTGGGAAGGCGTTCCCTTGTTTTCTCCGCTGCCTCTGTAGTTGAAGGAGACTAGTCTTGCCTGGGAAAACTCTCCCATTTCGGCAAGGAACTGGGCTGCATCCTCCTCTGCATCGGGGTAGTAGAGGAGGACAGGTGCGCCAGCGCTTCCTATGATCCATCCGCCAAGAATTGTCCCGTCGTCTAGAGTGCAGGATACGTTTTTTGCCTTGCCGGCGATGGCCTGGTTTGCCTCGGCGTGCGTGATTGCCCTAGGAAACGCGTTACGCCGTTCCGTGAGTGCCAGATAAAATACCATGCAGATATAAATAACGGCAAGAACACCCACAAAACGAAGGACGCGGAATAAAAAAGACTTGATCATAGAACGAAAAATAAAAAATATCTTTTTATGGAATGGGCAAATAACCCCGCAGTAAAAAACGGAAAGACCGCTTAAGACCCGATTCCCGGCGAAGCCCCAGTAAAATGCGGACAATCAGAATGTAAAATCAGACAACCGCAGTCGCGAAAGCGAGAGCCAAGGGGGTTCTGGCTAATGAACACTTGGGGCTTTAGCCCTTAGTGTGAATTGTCCACTTTGTGGATGGCGAAGCCCCAGTAAGATGCGGACAATCAGAATGTAAAATCAGGCAACCGCACTCGCGAAAGCGAGTGCCAAGGGGGTTCTGGCTAATGAACACTTAGGGCTTTAGCCCTTAGTGTGAATTGTCCACCTTGTGGATGGCGAAGCCCCGGTAAAATGCAGACAATCAGAATGTAAAATCAGGCAACCGCAGTCGCGAAAGCGAGTGCCAAGGGGATTCGGGCTAATGAACACTTAGGGCTTTAGCCCTTAGTGTGAATTGTCCACTTTGTGGATGGCGAAGCCCCCTGAGTAATAAAAAGGACTCTCGCCTGGAGTGTGGCGAGAGTCCGAGGGATGGGATTGGGTGTTCCCTAAATATACCCTAAAAAATTTGCAGGTGGTACACTTTTTTTGATAGCCGTTCCCGAAAGTGTTCTCTAGGTGTTCTCTGACACTCTCTATGGGTTTTTATTGGCTGAAAAGGGATTGTTTACTTCAAAAGTACCCCCTTTTTGGGGCTTTTTTTATATGCAGGGTGTTCCCAAAAAATCGCAAAAAATTATCTTTATCCCCGATGAACGTATACGCATATTATAACTACAGGAAGTACCTCCAGGACTACTATGACTATCGCAAGTCCGTCCAGAGATATTTTTCCTATAGGTCATTCGCGAAGAAAGCCGGGTATTCTTCTTCCGGCTTTTATCTGGATTTGATTCGCGGCAGAAAATCCTTGACTCCCCAGATGCTCCCGAAGTTTATTGCCGCTTTGGGCTTGAACGAAAAGGAAGGGCGCTATTTTACCCTGATGGTGGACTTCACTCATGCCACGACGGCTGCTTCCAAGCAGGCGATTTTTGAACAGATGTCCGCCCTACTGCCGAGTGCGGTCAAGTCTCTGACGAAGAACCAGCAGGAATACTACAGCAAGTGGTATTATGTCGCCGCCCGCGAAGCTTTGGCTATTTTGAATGTGGGGGAGAAGAATATTCAGGAACTAGCCTTGTTCCTGAATCCCCGCATTACGCTTCCCCAGGCTAAGCAAGCTATTCAGCTTTTGCTAAGCCTCGGTCTCATTGAACTGGACCTGACTGGCTGTTACCGTTCGGTGAACAAGGCTATCTTCAGTGGATCTGAAGTGACTCCGTTGTTTGTCCACCAGTTCCAGAAACAGATGATAGATTTGGGCAAGGATGCCCTGGATCACTACAGCACGGAACGCAGAAATGTATCTTGTATGACCATGAGCGTTTCTGCCGAAGGCTTGGAACGCATTATCAGCAAGATTGACTTGTTCCGCAAGGAAGTGGTGGATATTGTTCGTTCCGATGAAGGTGAGACCATGGTGGCCCAAATGAACATTCAGTTCTTCCCCCTGAGCAAGGAAAAAGTGGCTTTGCCGCCTGAAAACGAGGAGGACTAAAATGAACAGAATGTTTGCAAAGACCTTGTTCTTACAGTTCCTTGGTATATTTGCGGTTCTGTGTAGCGTGGTTGCCTGTAGTGATAAGCATACGGCGGGTACTGTTACGGATACCGGAAACACGGTTGCCGAAGTTACCGGCGTTGTTCATCGCGCGGATGGCAAATTGGCTTCGAATGCTGTAGTTCGTATGGCTCGTGTTGTGGTGGATGATTCGCTCATCGTTCCTGAAATGCTGGAAAGCGTTACGGATACCGATGGTGTATTCGCCTTTGATTCCGCAATTGCCGATACCTTCCAACTGGCCATTATTGATACTTCTGCAGAAGAAATCTTCTATATGCCGAGGACTACAGCTGAAGCTGGCAATTTTGATAGCATCAAGCTCGAGAAGGCTGCTTTCTTCAGTAGTGTGCTTTATTATGAGAATGTGGCTGAACTGGAAGTTGCCGTGGGCTCTCACTTTATTGTGTACCTGACGGGAACGCCTTTCTACCAGAGTGTTTTCGCTGGCGATAGCTTTAGCGTCATGATTCCTCAGGGAACCTGGTGGATGGAATTCTTCCCGGGAGATCCGCAGATAGTGGCTAAACTTCAGAGCTCCGGCGTGGCGGACAGCCTGATTTACCGCAGTTGGAAAATGACTTCTGAGGTAAAGCCTGGCGATACTTTGGATGTAAGGCCTTTCCTCTGGAGTACTGCAGCTGACGTAGATACTCTGGTGAAGGAAACAGAAGAAGCCGCTAAGGATGTTTCTCGCCTATATGGTAAGGTTGCCTGCAAGAATGGGAAACCTTGCGAAGGTGTGGAAGTGGCTTTGATTACGGATCTGTATGGCTTTACTTTTATGGAAGGAGATTCCCTGGAATTTGATGTCCTTACGAAGACGGATAGTCTTGGACGTTGGTGGTTAAATCTCCCCAAGGAAGTCCCAGAAGACTCCTTCCGTGTGGAATTCCGTAAGGTTCAGGATGACATCGTCGTTCAGGCGGGGACTTCTCGCTATGTTAAGAAGTCTGAAATTGCAAAATTGAAGGACACTCTGGATGTTGGCGTAGATACCCTGCAGCGTCCCGCATCCCTTTTGAGTGGGGTGAGATTGGTTGTGGATTCCCAGGATACCACGCAGTCCAGTAACTGTATGGTGAACAGTGTGGTTGTGGGGATTAAGGGAACATCCCATTTCATTCGCGACGTGAGCTGCGATATGCTGACTCTTACGGGTATTCCTGCAGGAATACAGGAAATCGTCCTATATTCCGGTGACCCGAAGGTTATTTCTGTTCTGGAGAAGTCTGACGCCGTAAGGTGGAGCTATGTCACTCTGACTGGGGTGGATTTGCCGGAAAATGCGGAACAGAAGGTCCAATGGATTACTTATACCCCGCCAAGTAAAAATATTTTGGAATAACCCCTTGCCAAAGCAAAAGTGATTAACTAACTTTGGCACACAACGATGAGTTATGGTGTAACGGTAGCACAACAGATTCTGACTCTGTTTGTCTAGGTTCGAATCCTGGTAACTCAACTTCAAAAACTCGGTCTAGTTTAGGCCGAGTTTTTTTTGTACAAAGGGGAAACTCTGTTCCCCCTTTGGAATCCCCCATGCTAGCTCCGCGGCTTTGCCCCGTCACTAGTTGTATTTGGGATGTATCGTCGGGTTCCCTCGTGTTGAGGGGAAACTCTGTTCCCCCTTTGGAATCCCCCATGCTAGCTCCGTGGCTTTGCCCCGTCACTAGTTGTATTTGGGATGTATCGTCGGGTTCCCTCGTGTTGAGGGGAAACTCTGTTCCCCCTTTGGAATCCCCCATGCTAGCTCCGTGGCTTTGCCCCGTCACTAGTTGTATTCGGGATGTTCCGTCGGAGTGTTGCGTAAGGAGGGGTGCTTGCGATGGTATGGGTAGGGAATTTCTATGTTTGCTGGTGATGGAATTTTTTGATTATTACGAAAAATTGTTTGGAAATCGCTGGCCAGCCCTTCTGGAGGCTCTCAAGGGCGAAGGGAAGGCTACAGAGTTAAAGTTTGGCGACGATCTTGAACCTTACTATTTGGATGAAGCGTCCGTGTTTGCGGCAAACGCTCTTGGAGTCGTGCCTGGAGACGATGTTCTGGATATGTGTGCCGCTCCTGGGGGAAAAACTTTGGTAATTGCGTCTATGCTAAAAGGCGAAGGTTCCCTGCAGAGTAACGACCGTTCTCCGGATCGTCGGATGCGCTTGACCCGCGTTATCGAACAGACTCTTCCTTCGGAATGGAGCGGAATTATTCATGTATCCGGTTACGATGGTATGAAGTTCGGTCTTCACAAGAAGGAATCTTACGACAAGATTCTGCTGGATGCGCCTTGTTCCTCGGACCGTCATGTGCTGAATTCGCCGGAGCACTTGAAGGTGTGGTCTGCAAAGCGGGTAAAGCGCCTATCCGTGGAACAGGGTGCACTTCTTGCATCCGCAGTGGATGCCCTTCGCCTGGGCGGCACCATCATCTATGGAACTTGCGCCCTTTCTCCCATGGAAAACGATGATGTGGTAAAAAAAATTCTGAAGAAACGCCCTGCAATGAAATCAGTACAGATTGAAAATCTGTTGCCGGGGGCGGATCGTACGGAATTTGGAGTCCATATTCTGCCGGATCAGTCGGAAGGTCGAGGCCCCATTTATTGTGCAAAGCTTATGAAGGCTTGCTAGAAAACGATACTCCTGCTTGCATTACTTTTTTTGAAGATTCCTTTTTGAAAAATCTGTTTTTAATGTATTTTAGAAGTATGTCTAGTCGTTCTCTCCTGGCGTTTCTCTGTGCTTTCGCCCTGTCCTTTGGAGCGGAAGATTCTCTGCCTGTAGCTGCGTCTTCGGATTCGGCTGTTCCTACTCCTGAAGTAAAAGCCAGTCGTGAGGTTCCCGTTCGTTACTGGGTGGCTGGTGATTCCGTGGAACAGATGGCGATTTTCGTAAAGATCCAGAATGATACGGTTTTTTTGAAAAATCCGGGAGAAACGGAACAGAAACAGATTGAAAAACTGGTCGATCGAGAAAATCAGGCACTTCAGGCAAGTAATGGCCAGGAAGTGGAAGATTCTGATGATCAGGACGGCGAAGATGTTGAAATCCAGAAGCCTGCTGCAGAAATTATCATGACGGATGCGGTGAAGGATTCCGTTGCTGCCCAGAGTGAAGCAGCTCCCGTAGAAGTTGTTCCCGAAGATGACGGGGAGGATGACGACTTGGAAACGGCCTTGGCAAAGGAGGACCAACGCCAGAAAATGGAGGAAATCGCCAAGGTGGAAGAAGAAATCCGCAAACGCGATATCCAGGATAGTATTGAAGCCGCCGTAAAAAATCCTTACATCAAGATTTTCCGTTTTGAGCTGAAGCGCCTGTTTAATCTGGAAGACAATGTCATGATTGACCTGTCCCAGTCTAACTATGTTGTTCCTGAAATCGTAGAGGAAGAGGAATCCATTGAACTTTATCCTCCGGGAAATGGCAACATGCTTGTAATAGGTGAATCCGAAGCCTGTTCCCTTTTTGTGAACGGTATTCCCTTGAACCAGGTGACCCCCGATACCATCAAGAATATTAAGCCGGGCAAGTACACCATCTCCATCAAAAAGGTGGTGAAGGATGTGGAACGCTGGGGCGTTCAGACGGTAAAGATCAATGCGGATAGCCTGAACAGGGTGTCTATTTCCATGTTGAAACCGGCCACCCGACTCACCTTGAATACCAATCCCGAAAATGTGGAAGTGTTCCTGAACGAGGCTCCTACCGAAAATATAATGCCTCACTTCATGACCGATGTTATCGTCGATGAAGTAAAGCCTCAGGTATCTGCGGTTCTCTATTTCAGAAAGGTTGGATACCGTGATACTTCCGTGACCGCAGAAATTCGCCCCTATATGCCGAATCTCATCAATGTGGAAATGACTCCGGTGCTGGATGATCTAGACTTTATCCAGCAACAGCGTGCTTTTGACAAGGAACGTGGTCAGCGTCGTGTTGGTCGTGGGCTCCTCTGGAGCTCTATAGCTCCCATTGTGGCTGGTGGCGTTCTGTGGTATCTTGCGGAACGAAACTGGAGTGACGCTGCCGACAAGAAGAAGGCCTATAACAAGCTATCCGCTTTTGATAGCGAAGATACCCGTAAGATGGTTCGGGATAATCATCGCCTGAATGATCGTGGCGATATGGAATTCGGTATTGCGGCTGGCCTGGGTGGCATTGGCCTTGGACTTCTAACAGCAGGTTTTATACTAGCTTTCTAGGTTTCTTGTTTTTATAGGCGATGCTTTGGAGGGTTTGACCTTGTTTAGGTCGTTTCAGGCCAATGTGGATTGACTCTATTTAAGATACGGAATGAAATAATTACAAGATATTCTACTTATGCTTTGACATTGCAGTCCTTGTGGTTGTCTTAATTGCGTTTTTGAATAGATGCCCCTTCTTTTGTTCAAAGAGTTTTTTCTATTTTTGTGAGCATGAGAAGAATTGCGTTGTTTGTACTGTTTTTGTCTTTGACCTGTTTCGCTCAGGAAGAATCCGCAAATGATTTGCAACCTGTTTCTGTAGGTGATTCGTCGGTTGTTCTTGAACAGAAAACGGTTGCCGATCAGCAAGAAATTGCTCCAGTTGAAAAAAGTGTAAAAGCGCCTTTAGTTGCTGCCCCTGCGATGGATGAAGAAACTCCAGTCAAGAAGAAAGGTGGTCTTTTAGATGGCTTGTTGCCCGTTTCATCCGATGAAGCGATTGCCAAGGGGCGTATTTATGGCGGTGTGTCTCTTTCCCTTATTCAGGGAAATACGGATGACGACGCCTTGAATGTACTGATTGGCGACGTGTATGAAGCCTATGGCTATACCTTTACAGTGGAAGCTTTCGGTGGTTATTTCATTAAGGATGCTATGGCAATTGGTCTTCGTGCGGGTTATTCCCGTACCTGGTTTGATGTGGATTTTGCCCTCATGGAAGATTTGCTGGATTTGAAGGAACATCGCAAGTATGTAAGTAACGGATTCTTCGTTCAGCCGTTGTTGAAAAATTATTTGAAGGTCTTTGATTCGGAAACATTCTATTTCTTCAACGAAACTTCAATATCCGTTGAGTATTCCTATGGCATGTCCCAGACCGATGACGGTGAGGACATGAAGAAAACCTTGAATAACGCCTGGTCCATTGATGTTGGAATTAATCCGGGTATTTGCATTATGGTGCTGAACCGTTTTGCTTTTGAAACTTCCGTAGGCTTGCTTGGACTTAACTCCAGCGTGATGAATGTGGAAGAAAACGGGGAGTCAAAGAGCAAGTTCGTTTACAATATTGTGAACTTTACTATCAACCTGTTGGCCTTGGACTTTTCCTTGGTTTACTTTTTCTAGGGAGGTTCAAGCATGCTGAAAAATTTGAAACTTGGACTTGGCTTAGCTTTGGTAAGCCTTGGCTTGAACGGTTGTGGCGAGCATGATTTTGCTCCTCCCGTTAATAATTTGCAGGACTTGCCTCTATTTGAAAATAGTGAAGTGGACGTTGACTGGGAAGCATCCGTAATTATGCTTCCCGAAATGACGGATTCGTTGAAGGTTGGCGACCTAGCTTCCCTAGGTGGCTCCAAGTATTATCTGACTTTGGATGGAGACTTGGTTGATCCAGAAATTGACTGGGACCATCCCTTGGCAGAGGACGCTGTAATCGTTGCGGGCGAAGATGGCTTTGCCAATATCGTGGTGATGGATGATGCCAATCGTGTTATCGGCGTTTGGCAGGTGAAAACACCGGAAGTGCCGTCGTCATCTTCTGAAGAAGTTTCTTCCTGCAGTTCCGAAACTTTGCCGGTAAGCTCTAGCTCCGGTAGCGAAGGCTCTTCCTCCAGTTCTGAAACCGTTGAATCTAGCTCTGGTAGCGAAGAGGTCTCTTCAAGTTCTAATGTAGTTGAATGCAGTTCCAGCGTTGAATCTGAATCTAGTAGCTCCGGAGCTGAGGAAAGTTCCAGCAGCGAGACCGCGGAGTCTAGTTCCAGCGCAGAGACTGTGTCCAGTAGCTCTGTGGTTGAGGAAAGTTCCAGCAGCGAAATTGTTGAGTCTAGCTCCAGCATAGAGCCTGTATCCAGTAGTTCTGAATTTGTGAAAAGTTCCAGCAGCGAAGTTATTGAGTCTAGTTCCAGCAATGAAGTTGTTGAATCTAGCTCCAGTGAAATGTCCAGTTCTAGTGAGAATGCTGCTGAACCGCAGTTGCCCGGCTCCGACTTTAGCAGTTGGAATAAGTCCTTTTGGGGCTCCACCAGCGATGTTATGGCAAATGAGAAAACTGTTGCTGCAATTAAGCTGAAGTCTTCTGCAAATGCTGAATTTTCTAATTCCAGGATGACGCTCACAACGCGAGAAATCACGGGTTCCTTCATAGGTATTGAAGGCAGTTGGAAGATTGCTGGCGGTTTTTATTTTGCGGGATCTTTTGCCGATACGGACATCGCTCATCTGTACCAGTGGAACTACACATCGGGGACGCCTGATGCAAGCTATGCTTCCGACATATCTCAGGGCATGACCTTTGGACGCCCCTTCTCTGCCCGTCCGGTTTCCTTTGAAGTGTCTTACGCCTATACCCATGTAGCAAATTCCAATGAAAATTTCCCTCAGCAGGGATTGATTTACGTAGCTCTTGTAAGCGCAGACCATAAAATTGTTGCCGCCGGATCCATCGTGAAATCGGAATCTTCAGATATGACAACGGAAACTGTTGAACTGCAGTACGGCTCCGATGCAGGCTTGATTAGTGCAGGCTATGCCGGAGTATCCGATTTGACGGTTGGTTCTGGAGATGAAACCGTAGAGTCTATTCGAGTGATGTTTGCTTCCTCTGCCTATGCCTTTGTGGTAGATGGCGGGGCTCTTGGAAATAGCGAAAAGTATCGCGGAGGCGAGAATTCCAAACTCGTCATAGATAACTTCAAACTGAATTACTAAGGAACCGGATTATGAATCGTTTTTTGGTTTTTCTGATTTTTGCAATTTCTCTGTTTGGCCTTTGGGCATGTACAGCGGATTATGATACATTCAGTAAGTCTCACTATAAGGCATTTAATGGAATCGCCTTTGATGAACAGGATGGTGAACCTTCCGTCTATTCCGAAGAGCACTTGATTAAGGTGACTCTTGTGGCTCCGCCGGAATCTCTTTCTACCTGGGATTCCGTTACGGTAGCATCTTTTGATGTAAGCTCGCTTGCGTCTATCCATTTGGTGGATGGAAAGTTCAAGGAATTCCCCAGTGATTCTGCAGCACTGGATTCTCTTGCAAACGATGTGTCCTATGCGTCTGAAAAAATTCATGTGGGCGACAAGATTCGTATTCCAAAGAGCTTGGTGGTGTATATCATGGTGGTTGCCGAAAATGGTGATCCTTCCATTTGGCAAATGTCCTTTACGATTCCTGGTGTAGAAGTTCCTAGCAGTTCTTCTTCTGATGATAAACCTGGGTCGGATAATCCTAACGACGATAATCCCGGGGATGAGTCTTCTTCCAGTTCTTCTGATGAAGCTGAAAAAACAGAATCTTCAAGTAGTGCGGCTCTCAGCGATAATAATGATTTCAAGATATCCTTTAAGGACGAACTGGAAAATGAAACCAGTGGCGACACCATTTATGTGACCTTTGCCCAGGGAACAGATTTATCCAAGGTTTCTTTCGAAACTTCTGAAATTCATCGTAGTGCAAAGATTGATTCTGATCCTGCAAAGGTAACGGACTGGAGTAAGGTTCAGAAGTTTGTGGTTACCGCAGAAGATGGGACAGAACGAAATTGGATTGTCGTTGTTCAGGCCGTTCTTAGCTCTGCAACAGATTTCCAGATTTGGTTCAAGAATCAGTTGAAGGTGAATCGTAATGAAGATACGATTGCTGTTAAGCTGCAGAATAGCGAAACTATTGCCGCTGCCGTGGTGGATTCCTTCAAGGTCTCTGCTGGTGCGTCGGTCTCTCCGAACCCGAAGGATGTGAAGTGGGCGGAATCCCAGAAGTTCACCGTCACTGCCGAAGATAGAACAGAAAAAACTTGGGTGCTTACTCTGGATGTTGCTGCCGCCGACGAAGTTGCCTCCGACGAAAAGGAACTGATTTCTATTTCCGCCAAGGGTGAAATTGAAGCGGCGACGGTTGATGCTGAAAAGAAAACGATCGTTGTTCATTTGGCCGATCAGCGGGCTGTAAGTGCGGTTGAGTTGACCGTTAAGATTTCTGAAACTGCATCCCAGGATCTGCAGGCTGGAGTTCTGGATTTGCGTTCTCCGGTTGTCATGACCATTACTGCGGAAGATGCAAGCACAGCCGTTTGGACTATTTCTGCTGACTTCCCACTGTCTTCCGAGGCTGATATCAAGACATTCGCTCTGGATGGTGTTGCTACGGAGTCCGCGCCGGAAATCAATGCCTCAAAGCATGAAATTTCCTTTGAGGTTGCTTATGGCACGGACCTTTCCGAGGTGTTCTTCACTGCCACTTACTCTGATTATGCGAAGGGCCCTGCTGCTGCGGACTGCCATTTGGATTTGACAAGTGGCAGTGGAAAAATTGAAGTAACCGCCCAGGATGGCTCCAAGGTGGAGTGGACTGTGAAAGTGACCGTGGGGGAGGCTCCTGTGATTGCCGCTCCTGAAATCGTATCCATTGCTGTTGGTTCTGCAAAGGTTAGTGGGATTATTGATGCTTCCGCAGGAACAATTTCTTTTGAAATGGACTACGCAAAGGATGTGCGACTGGATTCTCTTCCCCTTGCTTCACTGAAACTTTCTGATGGAGCCACGGTCGAAAATTTTGAGGTTGGCAAGTCCTATGACTTTGCTAAGACAAAGACTGTGGTTGTAAAAAATGGAAATGGTGAAACGAAAACATATAAATTAAAGGCTGGCTATCAGTATCCCAGTATGAAAATCGCATCTTCCAGTTGGGTAAAGGATGATAACGGTAATCTTTATGATTTGTCCGGTTGGGATAATGGAAATAATGGGTTTACTAAACAGCTTGCTGTAAGTACGGAATCTGGCGAAGTCCTTAAAATGGCGACAACGAAATACATGGGCAAGATTGCCAGTGGAAATACTTTTACAGCCTACTTTAATCCCAAAAATGTGAATGCAATAAGCATGTTGAGCTATAAGGATGGAAACGAACTAATTGACTTTGGTCGTCCTTTCTATGGTAGACCTGAATATGTGGAATTTGATGTGATGTATGAGGGTAAGGGAGACTCCTGTGACTTGTACATTGTGTTGGAAAGCAGAAGAACCGCCGAAGGAAATATTCGTCTTGACAGAGATGGTCGAAACCAGTATAGAGCGTCTACGGATGTTCAGACCTTGGTTGCTTCTGCATGGTACCGTTCTACAAGTGTTGAAGATAAGACTTTGCCCGATGTTGTATCCATTACCGATGCAAAGCGTGCTGGCTACAAGACTATTCGAATGAAATTGAAGTACGGCGTTCCCTTAGAGGGTTCTCCTCTTTATCAGTCTAGCACTTTCAACGCAAAATTGAATAATAGTGCGGGTATAGATAACCATCTGGTCCAAACGGAAAGCCCTGATGACTTTTCTGTAACTCATCTACGTTTGGTGATGGCTGCCAGTGCCAATGGCAACACTTATGTGGGTGTAGAGGGCGCAACTCTTTATGTGGATGAAATCCGCCTAATCTATTAAAGACTAAAATTCCCCTTCCATATAGCACAGAGATTTTTGCTATATTGATGTGTGAAAAATAAAGCCCTCTGGGCAAATGGAGATGTTTTATGGCTGCTTTGAATCTTTCTGCAGAAAAGTTTGATGAAGTAATTAGTTCTGGTCAGCTTGTTTTTGTTGACTTCTGGGCAACCTGGTGCCGTCCTTGCATGATGATGGGCCCTGTCGTTGAAGAACTTGCTAATGAGTATGAAGGTAAGGCGATCATTGCCAAGATGAATGTGGATGATCCGGGTGTTTCTGATATCTGCGCTCGTTTCGGCATTACCAACATTCCCAACATGAAACTGTTCAAGAACGGTGTCGAGGTGGGCAATGTGGTTGGTGCAGTTCCTAAGAATACAGTTAAGATCGCTATCGACCGTAATCTTTAACTGACCGCTCGTTTGGCTTAAATTGAAAAAATCTGCAGGTATTCATCTGCGGATTTTTCTGTTTTTATCATTCCTGTTTCATTGTTCATTGTTCATTGTTCATTGTTAATTTCTATTTTTCGGCTATGCTTACGAAACGATTGATTGTGTGCTTGGATGTCCGTGACCGTAAGGTGACGAAGGGTGTTAAATTCAAAGGCAACATCGATATCGGTGATCCGGTGGAGATGGGTGCCCGCTATAGTGATGACGGCGTCGATGAACTGGTGTTTTATGATATTACCGCCAGCGCTGAAAATCGCCCCTGTGACATGGAAATGATTCGTCAGATTGCAAAGCGGGTGTTTATTCCCTTTGCTGTTGGCGGCGGTATCCGCAATCTGGACGACATGCACCAGGCCCTGCTTGCCGGAGCCGAAAAGGTAAGCGTGAACAGCCTTGCTGTTCTTCATCCCGAAATTATTGCAGAGGGCGCCAAGGCTTTTGGACGTCAGTGCATCGTTCTTGGCATGGATGCCAAGTTTGTGGGCGTTTCTGAAAAGTTCCCCAGCGGTTATGAAGTGTATATTCGCGGTGGTCGTCAGGCTATGGGTCTTGATGCCGTGGAATGGGCCAAGAAGGCCGAAGAGCTGGGTGTGGGCGAAATTTGCCTGAATGCCATTGATACGGATGGCGTTCGTAACGGCTACGAACTGAACATCACCGATCAGGTGGCCAAGGCTGTGCAGATTCCTGTCATTGCAAGTGGTGGTGCGGGAACTCCTGACCACATTGTGGACCTGTTCAACAAGACTTCTGCCGATGCTGCTTTGGTTGCTTCCATGGTTCATTTTGGTGATTATACCGTGCCGCAGATTAAAGGCGAAATGCTTGCTGCAGGAATACCTGTCCGCAAGAAAATGAACGGAGAAGTTTAAATGAATCCGTCTGTTGCCGTGAAAATTTTTGAAGCAGGCCGTCAGGCCGGTGCGGACTTCGTCGAAATTTTTGAAGAAGAAACCCGCAGTTCTGTTCTTGGTCTGAAGTCCAGCCAGATTGATTCTGCAACTGCAGGAACGGATTACGGCATTGGAATTCGTTTGCTTTATGGTACCGAAGTCCTGTATGGCTTTACTAGCGATGATTCCGAAGAAGCTTTGATCAAGCTGGTGCAGACACTTGCCTTCGGTCGCATTGCCGGTATGGAACAGAAACCGGTGGAACTGAATCCAGCAAAGCGCGTGGTGGATTTTAACGCAGCCGCTTTCAAGGATCCCCGCGTTCTCGGACAGGCGGTAAAGCAGGATTTTCTTTTCCGTGCGGATAAGGCTGCCCGCGCTATTTCTGACAAGGTGGCTCAGGTTGCTGTTTCCGTGGCGGACGATTGCACTCACATTCATTTGCTGAACAGTGAAGGTGTAAATCTGGAAATGGACCGTTCCCATGTGCGTCTAAGCGTAAGCGTTACGGCAACCGATGGTACGGAACGCTTGACCTCCGCGGAACGCCCCGGTGCCATTGGCGGGTACGAACTGCTGGAAATTTATAATCCCGAAGAAATGGCAAAATCCGCCGGTGAACGCGCTGTTCGTATGCTTTCTGCAGGCTACATTAACGGTGGCCAGATGCCCGTGATTATGGGCAATGGCTTTGGTGGCGTTATTTTCCATGAAGCCTGTGGCCATCCGTTGGAAACGGAATCCATCCGTCGAAATGCAAGCCCCTTCTGCGGTAAGCTGGGAGAAGCTATCGGCCAGCCTTGCCTGACCGCTATCGACGACGGCACTCTGGATGGCGTCTGGGGTAGCCTGAAGGTGGATGACGAAGGAACTCCTACAGAACGCACTGTCCTTATTGAAAATGGCATTCTGAAAACTTATATGTCCGACCGTGTCGGAGCTTCGGAAGTGGGCGTGAAACGTTCCGGCAGTGCCCGCCGCGAATCCTACAAGTACGCCCCTGTGAGCCGCATGCGCAATACTTTTATTGCTCCCGGCAAGGATTCCCTGGATGATATGATTGCGAGTGTGGATTACGGCCTCTATGCAGCCCGCATGGCTGGTGGTTCTGTGAATCCTGCAACCGGTGAATTCAACTTTGCCGTGGACGAAGGTTATGTTATCCGTAACGGCAAGATTTGTGAACCTGTTCGCGGTGCAGCTCTCATCGGTAAGGGGCACGAAATTATGCCTCGCATTAGCATGGTTGGCACCGATTTGAAGCTGGCTGCAGGTGTTTGCGGTGCAAGTTCCGGTCATGTTCCCGTGACGGTTGGTCAGCCCTCTATCAAGGTGGACCAGATTCTCGTGGGTGGCCGATAACATCAGTGCCA
This sequence comes from Fibrobacter sp., assembly GCA_024398935.1. Taxonomy (GTDB): domain Bacteria; phylum Fibrobacterota; class Fibrobacteria; order Fibrobacterales; family Fibrobacteraceae; genus Fibrobacter. Next base: position 34,497 of record JAKSIH010000012.1, read on the forward strand.
TTCTGGAGAACCAGTTGTTCTGGAGACCCCGTCATTCTGGAGCGAAGCGATAGAATCCATCTTGATCAATTAAAGTGCAAATAAAGAAACTCTGAAAATAAAAAGCTGTGTAGAATACACAGCTTTTTTTTAATGAGTAAAGTCGATGCCGAGGGAACGCGGCATGATTTTTAGTCTAGATCGGCGACCAGCTTGTCGAATACCTGACCGCGAACTTTGTAGTTCTTGAACAGGCCGAAGCTTGCACAGGCGGGACTCATGATGACGGTGCCGCCTTCGCCGATGGAAAGACTGTCTGCAAAGGCTTCTTCCAGGGTGGGGAAGATGGCGGTCTTGATACCTGCTTCATCTACACCTGCCTTCTTCAGGTCTGCAAGCATGCGTTCCGCAGTGGCGCCAATCAAGGCGATTCGCTTCAGGTTGGGGCGATCCTTTACCAGAATCTCGCTAAGCTCTGTAAAGTCGGCGTTCTTTTCGGAGCCGCCAAGAATCAGCGCGAAGGGACGCTTCATGCTGCCGGTGGCGGCGATGGTCGCGTCGGGTCGAGTGGCGTAGCTGTCGTTAAAGAATTCAATGCCTTTCTTCTCGCCCTTGAATTCCATACGGAAGGGGAGGGTTTCGTAACTCTTGAGGGCTTCGAAGGCGTCTGCAGTCTTGATACCCAGGGCGCTGACGGCCAGAGTTGCTGCAGCCATGTTTTCCAGCTGGTAGATACCGCGGACCTTGCAGTCGCTGAGGAATAGCTTGTCGTTTCCGATGGTGAGAACAGAACCTTCAATGTTGGCGTCCCCGTCGCCAAAGCTAACTGCAAGCTTGTTGCGGGCAGGGCTTTCGCTTGCGATCTTTGCGGAGGGGGCAGCGTCCTTCAGATAGACGCAAGTACCGGCACTCTTCTGCCAACGGACAAGGTTTGCCTTTGCATCGCGGTATTCTTCCACGCTGGTATGCCAATCCAAATGTTCCGTAGATACTCGCAGGACAACGCCTACATCCGGAGACTTGGACAAGGTCATCAGCTGGAAACTGGACAACTCCAGAATGCTTACGCGTTCTGCAGTATCGTCTTCTAGCAGGTCCAGAGCGGGAACGCCGAAGTTTCCTCCGATGATGTTTGCCTTGCCGCACTTGTCCAGAATGTGGCTTATCATGCTAACGGTACTTCCTTTTCCCAGAGTGCCCGTAACACCGATTACCTTTTTAGATTTCGTCTGTTCCAGGAACAACTGGATCTGGCTTGTCATCATGCCGCCGTTCATCTGGAACTTGAACAAGTCCTGGCTCATGGGATAGACGCCTGCGGAACGCACTACGGTAACGCATTCGCGGAGACCGTCCAGATAGTTTTCACCGCTGAAAACTTTTACGTTAATGCCGATGGGGGCTTCCGGCAGGTTCACCGGGTTCTTGTCCATCACGACGATTTCCTTGACGCCTTCACGGAACAGATAACGAAGTGTGCTCTGGCCTTCAACGCCAAAGCCGAGAATACCAACAGGAGAAACCAAATTGTTGTTCATATAAAACCTTTTTTGCGCGGTACAGAACCGCAATTTTTCGCGCGGAACCATCCCGCGAACTACGGGCTAAAATTTAGCAAGATGTGATTGAAAAAAATAGAAGGAAACTCTTACTTGCAATTGTAGGAATGTTTCTCTTGACAGTATTTTTGAATATTAATCCTTTCGGGGAGAGCCGTAGATTCCTGCTCTTTAATACATGCGTCAACCTTGTCCTGGTCGTAGCAGATTCGGTTGTCGAGGTCTCTATCACGATTTTCTGCGGCTTTCTTTTCTTCTTCTTCTCGGCAAGTTTCGCCATAATCATCGACTGTTCCGCAACTGCAGGACACTGTTGCCAGACAGACTGCGAAAATTATCATTGCTGGAAAAATTTTCATGTAAAACTCCTGACCTCTGTTGTTGAAAAATACAAAAATGATTCTGCATGAGATTTGGATTACAAAAAAAGAAGTCCAGTCTTTCGACTGGACCTTTTACTGCGGTCGGACAGACTTGAACTGTCATGGGATCGCTCCCACTAGCACCTCAAGCTAGCGTGTCTACCAATTCCACCACGACCGCAAACTCCGCACAGTAACGCTCAATCCTCCCGGGGAGCGATAAAACGCTGCTATGCAAAAGCCTTTGTCTTGGCCTTAGTTGGCGGCGGGAGCCGGAGCTTCTGCCGGAGCTTCAGCAGGTGCGCCGAAGTTAGCGGGCATTTCCGGAATAACGGGAGCTTCCTGCTGGGCGGCGCTTTCGTGAGAAGCCTTCTGCATTGCAGATTCTTCTACAACCTGATCCTGCTTTGCGGTGATAAGGCCGAGGGCGAAAACCACGACGAAGAAGATAACTGCAACGACACGGGTCAGTTTCTGGATGAAGGTCGCAGCACCAGCGGTGGAGAAAGCAGACTGAGAAGTCATACCACCGAGACCTGCAAGGCCGCCCATCTTGTCGTTCTGAACCAGAACCAGAAGCATGAGGAACAAGCAGAGGAATACGTGGAGTACGATACCAATCCAAAAGAGAGTTGTCATAGCGTTATTACCTTGTGTAGTTTAAAAGTTTTTGTCGGGGCTAATTACTTAGCTTCGGCTGCAGCGATGATTTCCATGAAGGTGTTAGCCTTGAGGCCTGCACCACCAATGAGACCGCCGTCGATGTCCTTCTGAGCGAGGAGACCAGCAGCGTTGGCACCCTTCATGGAGCCACCGTACTGGATGCGCATGCCTTCAGCAATTGCTTCGCCGTAGATTTCCTTAACAACGGAACGTACGAAAGCCTGGGTGTCCTGAGCCTGTTCGTCGGTAGCGGTAACGCCAGTACCGATTGCCCAAACCGGTTCGTATGCGAGAACGCACTTAGCAGCGTCTTCAGCGGAAACGCCTTCGAAAGCGCCCTTAACCTGAGTGGAGAGAACGGCTTCGAGCTTGCCGCCGTTGCGTTCGTCGAGAGTTTCGCCGATGCAGATGATGGGCTTCAGGCCAGCTTCGAGAGTCTTCTTGACCTTGAGGTTTACGGTTTCTTCGGTTTCGTGGAAGTACTGACGCTGTTCGGAGTGACCGATGATGATGTATTCTGCACCGATTTCCTTAACCATGTCAACGGAAACCTTACCGGTGTATGCGCCCTGGTCCTTCCAGTGGATGTCCTGGATAGCGAGCTTCACGTTGGTGCCCTTAACGACGTCTGCAACCTTGGCAGCAGCGAGGTAGGTCGGAGCGATGACGACTTCGGTCTTCTTCACGTCCTTGACGGCTTCAACGATGTCCTTAGCGAGCTGAACGGATTCGCTAACGGTCTTGTTCATCTTCCAGTTACCAGCGATGATATACTGACGCATAATTAACTCCTTGAGAGGTTTAAAAATTTAACGGGGTAAATTTAGTAAAAAAAGACCGCCAGGGGAAGTCCGGGCAGTCTTTTATCTTGAAATTAGTAGTTAGAGCTGTGCTTGCTAACGGGAGCCGGGGATCCGCCGTAGCGGTCTCCTTCAATCTTTTCCAGGATCCATTCTTCTTCGTAGCCCTTCAGGCGAGCCTGGTCGGGATGTTTCCAGAAAAGGCGGGTAATAAGCTTGCCTTCGCGGGTGTAGTATTCCCATACGCAGCTCTTTTCGGTTTCCTTTTCGTGGTCAGGAGGTCCCCAGAGAAGGTTCACCATGTCGTTGGTCATGCCTTCTTCGATGTAGCCCTGCTTGAAAATATCCTTCAGGCGCTTGTCGATACCCATACTTTCCTTGACGGCGAAGTATTCGCGTTCGTATTCCTTGCGGCCTTCGCCACGTTCGATGAGAATCGGCGAAGAATAGCGGCTGGCACAAGCCCAGAACATCAGGGCGCTAATGCCGAGCACACACAAATGGGACAGCTTCATATAGTCTCCTCAGAAATTGATGACCACAAAATAAGAACTTTATGGTGCGTTAAACAAAAATAATTTAAATTTTACATCGAAATGGAGCTCTTTAGACGATTTTTCTGTGTTCTGGCTGTCTGCTTTTGGATGGCTGGCTCTGCCTTTGCCCAAAATTTCAATTATGGGACCCTTTGCGGTTTCCGCTATGGCCCGAATCTTTCGTGGACTTTTTCCGGAAATACGCCCTTTGTATGGGGGCAGTGGCTTCCCCAGGCCTATGGATCGCTCCACTATACCTGGCTAGAACCTCTGGATCGTCTGACCTACGGAGATAAGCTTGGACGGACCCCCTCCTATTGGAGAATGGATGCCGCTGTCGAAGTTACGCCTTTCTATGGCGGCTATCTTGCTGGCATAGGCATCCGCCCTTTCCAGTTCAATCCGCAACTTGAACTGAATGTGACCTACGAAAGTTACCTCTACTTCAAGTCTAACCTGGAGATGGTAACCGCCGATGTGAAGGGTGGCGGACGTATTGCCGAAACCTGGAATGCGGACTACATTACGAATAATGTCTTTAATGACGAGGCTGAATTTGATTACGCCCAGTTGGTGGATATGAGTGCAGTCCTGACTTATGCGTTCCCCAGGGGTTCTATTCTCGGAGTGTCCATGCACTATATCCTTTCCGATGTAAGCACGGACTACAATGGCAAGAGTTATGATTACAAGCGGAATATCCCTGTGTTTAGTCGCGATTTCCTCATTGAATTTGAAAACTTTGGGCGAATTCCTTTAAATGAAAATTTCGCATTGTTGTACGAAACCACTTATTATCGTACGGGCTATCTTCGCAGTGAACATACCGTTCAGAAAGAAGCTCTAAGTTACGGTAAGATGCTGCTGGGTGGTCATTTCTCCTGGAATGACGGCTTCCAGAATATTTCTCTTGAAGTAGGCGCCTGGAAGCGTTTCAAGGAACGCTTTTACGATGGAAAGCTTTCTCAAAGATTTCTGGTGCAGTTGACCTATGAAGGGTATTTCTCGTTCCCCTTCCATAGGAATGCGGAATAGAACTGTTTTAGGGGGACCGTGCTACGGGGCCGCATTTTGTTGAACTGCAGAAAACCGGACTGTTCCGGAAAAGTTCTTCCCAGTGATGCTGACTGTTTCCGGCAGGATATTCCCTGAAAATTCCTTCCACTCCGAAATGGAATAGGATCGATTGTCATTCCAGCGCTGGACGGAAATTTCCTTTGGCTGGGGAAGGGAGTCCAATTCCAGGATTGCCTGAGTTTCCGGGATGGCTGTAGTTAGAATTCTTGGATCGCTGGATGTGGAATCCGGACACAGAAACCATCCGTTGGCAAGCAATTCCAGGTCGTCAAATTTCATTGGCGTGTTTCCGATGTTCTCTCGCATCTGTCGACCGCCAATCTGGCGCTTTGCGCCTGTGTTCATGTATTTTACAAAACGATAATCCCCTGCAGTAATGTACAGAAGCTTTTCAAATCCGGGGGTGCTGATGAAAAAGGAATCCTGTGCTGCAGGATTGTGGTGCCACTCGATGTCTATGCTTGTTTTGGAAATGTTCTCGTTGATATATTTCCCTTCAATCTTTAGAATGCCGGGCGTGTTGGCCAACGGCTTGGCGCAATAGGTAAAATCCTGTGCAAAGGAACATAAGATAAGGGATGCGGTGGCAAGGAGTGTTTTCTTGAGCATGGCGTAAAGATAAAAAAGAAAACTCCGGTCAATCCCAATGGCTAGAAAGAGAGACCGGAGTTTTTACTTAAGGAAGAAATTTATGTGAACACGAATTAAGCTTCATCTGAACTCAGTTCGATTTCGCCATCGGCGGCCACGGCATCGCCTTCGCTCAGCTTGAACAACTCGACATCCTTCATGCTTTCGCGAATCTTCTGCTCGATTTCGTTGCAGAGTTCTGCGTTGTCCTTCAGGAACAGGCGGGTGTTTTCGCGACCCTGACCGATGCGTTCGTTGTTGTAGCTGAACCAGGAACCACTCTTCTGGATGATGTCCAGTTCGGTTGCCAGATCCAGGATGGAGGCTTCGCGGGAAATGCCGCAACCATAGAGAATGTCGAATTCGCACTGGGTGAAGGGGGCTGCCACCTTGTTCTTGACAACCTTGACGCGGGTGCGGTTACCGATGACATCTTCTCCGTCCTTGATGGCGGCGATGCGGCGAATGTCGATACGCTGGGTTGCGTAGAACTTAAGGGCGTTACCGCCGGTAGTGGTTTCCGGGTTGCCGAACATGACGCCAATCTTCATACGCAGCTGGTTGATGAACAGCATGCAGGTGTTGGACTTGGAGAGAATGCCGGTAAGCTTACGGAGTGCCTGGCTCATAAGGCGAGCCTGAAGGCCTACGTGATTGTCGCCCATTTCGCCGTTGATTTCCGCCTGGGGGACAAGTGCTGCTACGGAGTCGATCACGATGATGTCGATAGCGCCGGAGCGGACCAGGGTTTCTGCAATGTCCAGGGCCTGTTCGCCGGTGTCCGGCTGGGAAACCAGGAGGGATTCGATATCTACACCCAGCTTGCGGGCATAAACGGCGTCGAAGGCGTGTTCCGCGTCGATGAATGCTGCGACTCCGCCCAGCTTCTGGGCTTCTGCGATAGCATGGAGGGTGAGGGTGGTCTTACCGGAAGATTCGGGTCCATAAATTTCAATAATGCGTCCACGAGGGAATCCGCCTACGCCAAGGGCCATATCCAGCTGGATGCAACCGGTGGGGATAACGGGAATGTCTTCGTTGGGCTGCTGGCCCAGTGCCATGATGGAACCCTTTCCATAATTCTTTTCAATCTGGGCGATGGCTGCCTCGACGGCCTTGGCCTTGTCTGCGGAAAGGTTGCTGGTGGGGGTGGTGGTTTTCTTGGCCATAATTGACTCCATTTTTGTTTTTTCTGTTTTCAAATATAATAATTAGTGTACTTTTGTGCAAGTGCTTTTTTGTCTATTTATCAAATTTAAAAGCAGTTGCATCGCCTTATAAACGCTTTTTTCCCGTACATTGTTGCGATCGCCACTAAAAATTTCACAAAAAGCCTCATTTTGCAAACTACTGGCGACAGCTATCCACACTGTACCAACAGGCTTGCCTGGTTCTGCTCCGCCGGGCCCTGCGATTCCCGAGGTGGAAACGGCCCATTCGCAACCGAACTTCTTTCGTGCGCCCTCGGCCATTTCCCTGACGGTTTCCGCACTGACCACGCCATATTTATCGATGGTTTCTGCAGATACGTCCAGGAGCTTTACCTTGATTTCGTTCTGGTAGGCGACAATGCCTCCGGCAAGGACTGCCGACGATCCCGGAATGTCGACGATGCTGCTTGCGATTAGGCCGCCGGTGCAGGATTCTGCAGTGGCCATCATCTGTCCCTGGAGTTCCAGGGCTTCCTTGATTGCTCTTGCAAGATCGTTGATGGATTCGTTTTTCATTGTCGTTCCTTTGATGTTTCAAATATAAAAACAGATTTGTGACAAAAAATGTCTTAAAACAAAAGACATCAAAAAAAGTAAAAAAATGCTGTGGAAAAAAAGAACCGCCTCCCGGGAAGAGTGCGCTTGCACCCATCTGTCCTAGATCCTCGCCCCTAGTCCCTGGCCCCTTATTACTATATTAATGCTTATGTTTTTTCGGTCCCTTATTCCAGGTTTGCTAGTGTCACTGCTCATGGCGGTGTCCGCTTTTGGAGCAAGCCCGCTGGAAAAGGGGAAAACTGGCATTGAATCCATTGACACTCTTGCGGTAAATGAGTGGGACATTCCGACGGAACGCAATTCGCTTGCTGCTACGATGCTTTTGAGCATTCTGCCGGGTGGCGGACAGTATTACACGGAACATTATGTGCGGGGTGGTTTCATCACGGGGATTGAACTGCTCCTCTTTTATGAAGTGGTCTTTAACAAGTCCTTTCAGTACGATAGGGTGCTGGAACAGGCGGCACCCTTTAGGGATTCCGTTGCGTATTACACCAATCTCATGATAAAGTCCCCTTCCAGGGATAGCCTGGAAGTCTATCAGCAAAAGCGTCTAGAGCATGCCAACAGGGTACGCTCCTTTAACGACAAGAAGATGGAACAGGAAGATTTACGCAAGGCGGAAACCGCCTGGCTCTACGGCGTACATCTGTATAGTGTCTTTGATGCTTTTGGAATATGGTACAATAACAATTATCGCAGTGTTGAACAGAAAAGTATGAAAACGGCACTTCTGTGGTCCATTATACCAGGAGCGGGGCAGATTTACAATAGGGAATTTGGCAAGGCGGGCCTACTCTACATGGGTTTGCTTGGATCTGCGGTTAGCGTGTGGACATCCCAGAATATGGTTGAGTACTATCTGGACCGTAAGCATCTTATGGCTGGGGAGAATCCGTCCGGCGAAGATTACGAAAAAATCAAGGAACGGGTAACGTATTACAGAAAAAACAGAAACCAGTACATCTGGGCCAGTGCGTTACTTTATCTATACGCCGTGGGCGATGCCGCCGTAGATGCTCTCCTGAGCGACTTCGATAATCCCGTTCACATGGCTGTCGTGCCCCAGTTTGGGGGCGGTGCGCAAGCTGTATTTACTTTTGACTTTTAGTTTAATGGCCGGGACCTGCGAAGATCCTAGCCGATCTTGAGGGGACGCATCTGGATACCGTCGTGAATCTTTGTGAAGGTTCCGCGGTAGTGCCCTTCGGCGTTTCGCTTGAATTCAAAGCGGGTTACCATGGCGTAGCTGAATGCGCCTTCTACGAACTGGTCGTCAGGGAGGCCACAGGCGAAATGCTGCAGTGCCGCAATGACACCGGCGTGGCTTACCCATAGAAATTCTCCATCGTCATCCAGGGTGTCGAGAAGTTTTCCTGCACGATTGTCGATGTCGTAGAAATTTTCTCCGTTTGGGAAACGGTAACCGCGCAAATTCTCTGCCCAGCCTTTCATCTGTTCCCTGGGGACTTCTGTCAGTTTCTTTCCTTCCCAGTCACCGAAGTTGATTTCGATAATTTCATCTCTTTTCTGGACGGGCAAGCCTACCGCCTTGGAGACTTTTTCCGCAAGACGCATGCAGCGCAGGAGCGGACTTGCGAAAAGTTGCGAGGGCTTTGCGTTCGCATCGAGCAGGGCCTTGATGGCGCCGTCGCTTTCTTCTTCAAAAGTGGGGGAGACGTCAAAATCCAGACGGCCGTAGCATAGGTCATTGGGGTTATAGGGCTTGGTGTGGCGGATGGTCCAGAGAATCATAGTGAACGGTGAATAGTGAAGAGTGAAGAATGAAAAATGAAGAATGAAGGGTGGGGGTGGCGAAAAAATAAAAAATAACCCGCGGTTTGTTTCCCGGCGGGTTAATAAAAAATCCTAGGCTACCTGAGCACATAAAAACTCGCAAGTCCGTTGCTGCTTTCGCCCTGGCGATTTGCCCGCAAATAGTCATTGCGCAGGGCCTAGGACCCTGGAATATAGATAATGTTCTTTACTTTTTCAAGAGTATATGTCGATATAAATGAGAAAGTTCGGGATAAGATTCTCTGGAACAGGGAACAGGTCTTTTTTGTTCTCGATGGAACCGGTAAAATTGAGTACAGCGGGATGAACATTCGTTTTTGCGGGATGAATGTCTTTTTTGGGACGATCGGAAAGATGTGATGAAAATCACGGTTGTTGATTAGGTGTTGAGAAAATGGGAACTTTTACCACACTTTTTTGACTTGTTCCAAGCTGGATTATTGCATGTGTAATTTTTTTTTAGTATTTTTCGTAAGAGATAGGGTGTGAAGGAACTTATTCCAAATTGGAATATTTGTGAGTTTTTTTTGTTCGTTTTTCATCTAAGGAGATGGAATATGCGATTTGGACAAGACTTGTTAAGAAAAATTGCCATGGCACTGGCTATGGTGGTCCCCGCTATGGCTGCGGATGTTGCTCCGCTGTACTTCCAGGGCGCGACCGACGACCAGGCATACTGGGACGAACTCATGTCGTTCAAGATGTGGGGTACCAATGGCATTAAGTTTGGTCATGCGACGATGACCGACCTTAGCGGCGCCGTGGGTACGGCGGGCGATCTTTACCTGGATATTGAAAAGCATACAATCGGCGGCCCGATCTTCGTGGGTGGCAAAGTGTATGGTAGTAACGGCGGTGATACCTTGATGAGCGGTCCGGTCCGTGTCAAGGGGGATTTTACCGCAGGTCAGAATGGCAGCCGCTATAACGGAACCTACTGTATCGAAGGTACTGCTAACGATAACCTCAAGAAGTATTCTCATAGTGGTGGAAGCGTAGAGCCCAGAGAAGAAGATGAAATTTACGGTCGGGTTTATTCCGGTGACGACGCAAAGGCCGGTGACTGCGCCTATGATGTCCTGAAGGATGTTCCCACTCACTTGACCATTCCTCTGATTCCGGATCATGAATATGCTCCGGCAATTACGGTTCGTGGCCAAAATCTCTATGTGAAGAATTCATACGGTGGAGATTCCTTAATTGGAAACTACATTGATGTTCCTCCTCTGAGTGAAGGTAAGCTTCAGGACTTCTACATCGAAAAGATTTCTTTCAATAATGATGCGACACTTATCATCCGTATGGAATCTGCCAAGAGCCTGACTCGCATATTCCTAAATGAAAACATTAATGTCAGCTCTCAGACGAACATCAAGATTGTCTATGTTGATTCCGACGCAAAGTTTGTGGACGGAAAGTGGACCAACGTGACTTCTATGACCCAGGTAGATAATGAAGACTACGCTGGTAATTTGCTTTTTTACATGAAGGGCGACATGACCTGGCCGTCCATGAATAAGGGCACCTCCGAACAGGGTACCTTTATCTCTCAGGGAACAATTACTGTTGGTGCAAACCTTAAGTTGGCTGGTCAGTTCCTCGCAGATAGTGTTGTTGTGGGACACGAATTTGATGGTACCGGATTCCGTTATGTTCCGTTCGATCCTCCTGTTCTGAATCTGGAACCCGAGGTCGGTACCAAGCTTGAATTCCCGGAAAATGGTGTCTTTGTAAAGGTTCCCATTAAACTTGACGAATTCCCCAAGGTGAACGTCTACTTTAACTACTGTTTCGAAGTCCTTTCTGGTTCTGGAGCCGCATCTCTCGAAGACTTTGGCGAAGACGAAAATGGTGTATACCAGCGTCCTCTTTGCTCTCAGGGACAGGTAGGGAAGGTTGCCATTATGGCTGGTGCCAAGAGCCCTGCCGATGGTGCCGATGTAAGTGCCTGGATCAAGGTGCTCATGGATGATGAAATCGAAGGTAACGAAACCTTGCGCTTTGTCATCAAGGACTTGAGCGGTGCCGTGATGCCTGGCGACAAGCGTGAAGGTTTCTTTGATTTGATTCTGGTTGATTCCGACCTGCACCCGAAGACCAAGGATGATTCTATCCATGTGGTTGAAGATTCTCCGTATACCTTTGCAACAACTAAGTTTGCTTATCAGGGTGTGAATGCTCAGAAAGGTGTTGCTATCAGGACGCTTCCTACGAAGGGCTATTTGCTCCTGGATGGAGATACCGTTACAACTGCCATGATCGTTAATCTGGCCGATATTGAAGACGGTAAGCTGCAGTATATCAATGAAAAGGATGAATACAACGGATCCAAGGTGTATGCAACCTTTACCTTCGGTGTTATCGATATCGAAAACAATGCTACCGAAGATAAGGACATCAAGACCATGTCCATCTATGTGCAGCCCGTCAACGACGCTCCTTTCGTTGCGGAAAGCCAGGAAATGTCTGTTGATGAAAACGCGAAGAATGGTTCCGTAGTGGATACCTTCATTGCAACTGATGTTGACGGCGATGTTCTTACCTATGCTTTTGATAAGGACGATGCCAACTACGCTACCGTTTCTTCCATCTTCGCAATCGACAGCAAGACTGGTGTTGTTACTGTGAAGGATGGCTCCAAGCTTGACTTCGAATCTGGTGTAACTTCCTACACCATTAATGTCAAGGTTACCGACGACGCTTCTACGACTGGTGGCTCCAATGTGAAGACTTCTACCGGTTCCTTGACCATCAATGTTAACGATGTTAATGAAGAGCATATTGTCAAGAATATCGTCTGGTCCATTACCGAAGGCGAAACCTACGGCTCCTATCCGAGTGGTTTCGGAAACATCAAGGATTCCATTGTGGATCCGGATTCCCTGTCTGCAACCAAGGCATGGAAGACTTATTCCTTTGTGATTGTGGAAAATCAGGATGAGGATAAGACTAATGATGTTCCTTTCTATCTCAATGCAAAGACTGGCGTCATGAAGATTGAGAATGATTCTTCTGTAAAAATCGATTTTGAAACCAATCCTCAGTACACATTCCATGTCCTGGTGAAGGATAGCGTGAAGAATGAAGATGGTTCCTATGGTCAGTATGAATACACTGCCCTGGTGACCGTAAACGTGGAGGATATCCCCGAAGCTCCTGAATTTGGCAAGGTCAAGGGTTCCTACGCCGTTGACGAACATACTCCGGGTGGAGAACTCTTTGACAAGATTCCTTTGTTTGATCAGGATTCTGGCGAATTCGGCAAGGACGGAAGAGCTACTGTTGAACTTGTGGACAATAATCCTGTAGATGGAGCTCTTTCTGCAACAGATCTTTTTGACGTGTCCTTCGCTACTGCTGCAGATGGTAAGACTTACGTGGTGGCGCTGACTGTTAAGGATGTAAAGGATGTGGAAAAGCTTTTGGACTACGAAGCTCTCTACGAATCCCACTTTGAAAAGGATTCTTCCGCAGTTCTCTTTGATGTTACGATTACTGTTACTGATAAGGACGGCTTGACCGCTTCCACCACCACCAAGATTAAGGTGGTTGACATTAACGAAGAGCCGACGGCCCAGGATGATACCTTTGAAGTTGCCGAATACACTGAAAATGGTGCAGAAGGTTCTTCTAAGGAAGGTGACTTTGTTGGTCAGGTGATTGCCTCTGACCCGGATACCAAGAATCCGGACTTTGGTACCCTCTACTATTCTATTGTTGAAAATACGGATGAAGATAAGACCAACGATGTGCCTTTCACCGTTACCGAAGATGGTAAGATTCTTGTGGGTAAGGATGCTGACCGTCTGAACCTTGAGGGTGATGAAGCAAGTTTCGTTATTCACGTTGCCGTGACCGATGGCGTGATTGATGAACCCAAGATTGCAACCATTACTATTAACCTGACCAATGTGAATGAACCGCCTACCATCACCGATGATGGCAAGGACTGGAACATTAATGAACATGTGGCCAAGGGGACCGAGGTTTCTGGTCAGAACCTTGTGGCTTCTGATGCGGACAAGGGCGATGCCCTGACCTACTCCATGACCGATGCTTCTGGTATCTTTACCATTGATCCCAGCACGGGCAAGGTTTCCGTCAAGGATTCCGTAAAGCTCGACTATGAACTGTATGCCAAGTCTGAAAAGGAAAAGGTTTCCTTTGTGGTGACTATCACTGCAACCGACAAGGATGGCGAAACCGCTTCTGTGAACAAGACTATTGTCATCAATGATGTAAACGAAGATCCTTCTGCTAAGGATGATACCTTTGAAGTGGCTGAATTCACCGGCGTGGGTGAGGAAGGTTCTTCTAAGGAAGGTGATTTTGTGGGTCAGGTAACCGCAGCTGATCCGGATACCAAGAATGCCGACTTCGGTACTCTCTACTATTCCATCGTTGAAAATACCGATGCAGACAAGACCAATGACGTCCCCTTCACTGTTACCGAAGATGGTAAGATCCTTGTGGGCAAGGATGTTGAACGCCTCAACCTTGAAGGTGACGAAGCAAGCTTCGTTATCCATGTGGCTGTAACTGATGGTGTGATTAAGGAACCTAAGATTGCTGAAATTACCATCAGCTTGACCAACGTGAATGAAAATCCTGTCATTACCGACGATGGCAAGGATTGGAATATCAACGAACATGTGGCCAAGGGAACGGAGGTTTCCGGTCAGAACCTTTCTGCAAGTGATCCGGATGCTGGTGACAAGCTGACATTCTCCATGACTGATGCTTCTGGCATCTTCACCATCGATCCGAGCACCGGTAAGGTTTCTGTCAAGGATTCCGTAAAGCTTGATTATGAACAGTATGCCAAGTCTGAAAAGGAAAAGGTTTCCTTCGACGTGACCATCGTTGTTACCGACGCCGACGGAAAGACCGCGTCTAAGAAGAAGACTATCGTCATCAATGATGTTAACGAAGAGCCTTCTACAAAGGACGACTCCTTCGAAGTTGCTGAATTTACCGGCGTTGGCGAAGAAGGCTCTTCCAAGGAAGGTGATTTCGTGGGTCAGGTAACTGCAACTGATCCGGATACCAAGAATGCCGACTTCGGTACTCTCTACTATTCCATCGTTGAAAATACGGATGCAGACAAGACCAATGACGTTCCCTTCACGGTTACTGCAGACGGTAAGATTTTGGTTGGTAAGGATGTCGAACGCCTCAATCTCGAAGGTGACGAAGCTAGCTTCGTTATTCATGTGGCTGTAACTGACGGTGTTATTAAGGAACCTAAGATTGCTGAAATTACCATTAGCTTGACCAACGTGAATGAACCGCCCACCATTGCTGATGATGGTAAGGACTGGAACATCAACGAACATGTGGCCAAGGGTTCCGTGGTGGTTGGTCAGAATCTCACTGCTTCTGATTCCGACGAAGGCGATGCATTGACCTTCTCTATGACCGATGCATCTGGCATCTTCACCATCGATCCTGTTACCGGTAAGGTTTCCGTCAAGGATTCTGTAAAGCTCGACTACGAACTTTATGCCAAGTCCGAAAAGGAAAAGGTGTCCTTCGAAGTGACTGTTACTGTTGCTGATAAGGATGGCAGAACGGATGCGGTGAAGAAGACTATCGTTATTAACGATGTCAATGAAGCTCCGGAGTTCGAAGATCCGAATGTACCTGATGTTGGCGAACTTCGCAAGAATGGCGATGTAGTCGCAACTGTCGTTGCAAACGAACCGGATGCCAAGAATGTTGAATTCCGTCATCTGGAATACACCATCCTTACTCCCAATATGCCTATGGCAATGGATTCCAATAAGGTTGTGGTAACGGATGCAAGCAAGTTTGACTTCGAAACCAATCCCAAGTTCAACTTCGAAGTTGAAGTGAAGAACTGCCTGAAGAATGCTACTACAGGTAAGTACACCGAAAGCTGCCTGGCTGACACCGTTGAAGTTACCCTGGGTCTCTTTGACGAAGACGAAAAGCCGGAAATTATTCCTGTACCTGATCCGGAATGTGATGAAAATGATCCGAATTGCCACAAGTGTGATGCAACCATCGCTGATTGCGGTCATCCGGATGTACCTCCTCCCAGCGATTGCGTCGAAAACTGCGGTTATGCTGTAAAGGACACTATCTACATCAACGTGAAGGAAAATTCTCCTGCCGGTACCGTTATCCTGGAATACCTGGTGAAGGATGAAGACAAGGATGAAGTGACCAAGTTGATTCCGACCTTTGAATCCGTGAACAAGTCCGGTGCAGATTCCCTGTTTGACATTTCCCTGGAAAAGAAGGGGGACGATTACAAGATTGTGCTGAAGGTTGCCGAAGGTGCTGACCTTGACTATGAAAAGGTAAATGAACTCCATAAGTTGGTGATTACCGTAACGGATCCCACCAATCTCAAGGATGACATCTTCCGCGTCATCAAGGTCGTGGACGTGAACGAACCTCCGTTCATCGTCAAGCAGGAATTTGACTTCGATGAACATAACGAAGCTGGTTCCACCGTGGGTAAGATTGAATGGGGTGATGACTTGGATACCAAGGAACCCAGTTTCCGCGATAACAAGGTTGAGCTGGTTGGTGGTGACACGGACAAGTTTGCTGTTGACCCCACTGGTCTCATTACCACGAAGGTTCCTTTCAACTATGAAACTAACGACTCTGTCTACACCCTTGTCGTGAAGGTTGTCGATAAGAATGACCCGACGCTCTTCGTTGTGGATACCATGACGATTAAGCTGAACAATGTTCCTGAAACTCCGTATATCACTTCTACCGAATTTGAAATTCCGGAAAATCCGAAGAACAAGGAAGTCATCGGTGTCATTACTTCCGAAGACCTGGATGATTTGGAAAATAAGGATGAACGTGTCTATACCTTGGTCGGTACCAGTGATTATGTCACTGTTACTGAAGATGGTAAGATTCTCGTGAAGGATAGCACCAAGTTCGACTTCGAGAAGGTTGAAACTATCAAGATCAAGGTGAAGGTAACCGATCCTCAGGGCGAATCCTCCGATACAACCATCGTAATCAATATTAAGGATGAAAACGAGGAACCCACCATTGAAGACCAGACCATCACGGTTTCCGAAGATGCCGCACCCAACACTGTCATTGACACTCTGGTTGCAAGCGATCCGGATATCAAGTCTAAGGACTTTGGTGAACTGACTTACACCATTGTAGGTGGTGATACCGCTGTATTCAAGGTCGATCCCAAGACTGGTGAAGTGATTCTGAAGGATTCCCTGGATTATGAAAAGAAGAAAGAATACGAACTTGTGGTTGAAGTTTCCGATGGTACTTACAGCGATACTGCCAAGGTTACCATTAAGGTTGACAACGTGGATGAAAAGTCTGTCGTTGAAATTACCCAGGTTTGCGATAGCGATTCCTGCCGTGTAAAGCCGGACTCCGTATTCACTCATATTCCTGACATAACGATTTGCTGGAATGAAGGTCGTGAAATTTGCGAAAAGTCCAAGTGCACCGTCCTGAGCAAGGAAGTCTGCCAGGATACCACCCTGACCGAAGGTATTCATACCATCGTGAAGGAATTCAAGGACCCGTCTACCGATGTTCCGGGCTTTGATACTGTTGTGGTATTCGTAAGCACCTCTACGCCTATCGTGACTGTGTCTGCGAATACGGATTCCCTGGATGCCGCAAACATCTATACGGTTGAAGAATCTCTGGGTGAAAACGACTCTAACATCTATGTGAACAGTTCCACGAACGATATTCGAGTGACGATCAAGGATCCGGTCACCAAGAAGGATTCCTCCTTCGTGGTGAAACTGGAACTGGATACCCTGAATGTCGGCAAGAAGGACCTGGAAACAGTGACTTCCGTGGTGGAAAAGGGTAGCGTTTCGCTTAACCTCAACCCCACGGGTACCGTAACGCATACTCCGGTGAACGGAACCGAAGTGAAGGTTTCCTACACTGAAGAGGTAAACGGCAAGAAGGTTACCGTAAGCTATGTAACCGATAACGCAGGCGAAGTTGTCAAGACTCCGGTTTACGACGAAAAGGGTAATGTAGACTCTATTGAAGTGATTACGGTTTCTTATGAAATCACTCTCGGCGGCAAGAAGGTTACCGTTTCTTACCAGGCTGACGCTATTACCGGTCAGGCTCTGAATGTTGCTGCCGATGGATCTCTGACTACAGCAGAAAAGCTGGTGGTTGCTGGATCTAACGGATCCTCCGATAAGGACAATACCTCTAGTGGCAAGCCCGGTTCTAGCGACAACGGTGGTAAGCCCGGTTCCAGCAGCTCTAACGGTAGCAAGCCTGGCTCTAGTACTTCTACGGGTTCTTCTGTTAGCGATGAAATCGTACAGAACGTGGGTTCCTACAAGGTTACCTACGACTATGTGGATGAAAAGGGTAACTCTGTTGTTGTGACCTATACCATCGACGAGGAAGGCAACATCGTGAAGAATGGTGAAGGTGACATTGGTTATACCGTTTCCTACACCTATGTGAACAAGTTCGGTAACTCTGCAACTCAGTCCGTGTTCATTGTTCTTGACCAGGTTGGTCCGAAGGTTGAAATTCTTGCTCCGACCCACATGCAGGTCATTCGTTCCAACTTTGTGGAAGTTACCTGGACCGTTAATGGCGTTGTCCAGGATACCCTGACCTTGCAGGGTCTTGAAAAGGGACCCAACTGGATTGCCCGTTACTACCGCGACAAGGCTGGTAACGAAGCAAGAGATTCCGTTCTGGTCATCATGAAGGATGGTAAGGATGTGGATCTCGCTGTGGAACAGCCTGTAGTTGAAATCACCAAGGAAAAGGTTGAAGAATACTACGCTGTGAACCCGCCGAAGGAAGGTGAAAAGGTTGCAATTAGCATTAGGAATCCCTCTACCGGTAAGGAAGTGGAAACCTTGATTGCTGGTACCTTCGGAACAGAAGATGGGTCTGGCGACACTCCGTATCCGGGTGTTTCCGGTGATACTCACCTTGGTCCGACCCTCTCTATGGAAGTTCGTCTGCCTGTGGTTAACGACGTGGGTGGCCTTGCAACCCTCGACGACCTGATCGGCTCTGACGGTCTGATTTCCCTGGACGGTGTGGATGCCAAGAATGCTGAAAAGGTTTCCGTGGAAGAATACGTGGATACCTACTGTAAGGAAGGTTTCAAGTTCGATGGCGACTTTAGCCGTGTCAACCTCTATAAGTCCAAGATGATTGTGCAGGTCTGGATCTACACGACCCTCGGAAACTTCGTAGACTACTACACCTTCAAGCAGGACCTGAACGATCCGGATTTCACCAACGAAGCAGGTATGCTTGAAATGTACATGGAACTTAAACCGGACCGCGAAGGCGAAGTTCACACTGAAGATGGTCATGTCCTCGCTACGGGTGCTTACCTCTACAAGGTGGATGCAAAGATTCGAGCCGAGCTGCAGTGTACTCTGCCTCCGGTGAAGGATCAGACCACTTCCGCCAAGAAGAAGGGTGATGTCATCAAGAAGTCTGATGAAATGCTGAAATCCTTCGGTTATAAGCGTCCGAACAAGAAGTAATTTAAAAAGTATCCAAGGCGGGGCCGGTTTTGCCGGACCCGCCTTTTTTTTTTCTAAAATGTCAGTCGGCGATGGATCTAGATTCCAACGCAGTCTAGCCCTTCTGTAAAAGGAGTGAAAATGGGTGTCGAAGATCGTTCTACATTAGTGTATTCTACGGAATCGGGGCGTATTAAGCAGGAAAAGCCCAAGGCGGAGCCGCCTAAGGGGGATGGTACGGTGAGGATTCTGCTAAAACGCCTGGGTGGAGGCAAAATGGCCAGCGTGGTTACCGGCTTGTCCCTGCCAGAGGACGAATTGAAGGAACTGGGCCGTCAGCTAAAACAGAAATGTGGTGTAGGCGGCTCGGTCAAGGATTTTAATATTGAAATCCAGGGAGATAAGCGCAACATCCTGAAACAGGAACTGGAAAAGAAGGGGTATGCCGTAAAGCTGGCTGGTGGTTAAGATAGGAGTCCAAAAACACTACAAAAAAATAACATAGTCCTTTTTTTGCAAAAAAAGTCTAGTTTCATTGAATGTAGATTTAGAGGGCGTATGTTTTTCCATAACTCCGTTTTTCGTGTCGTTGCCGCGTTGGCTTTGATTCCTACTTTTGCCTTCTCTGCGCCTGCTGCAGGTAAGGTCCGCTCTGCCCTTGGTGAAGTCGATCGACAGAAGGTTCGTCAGACAGATTGGACTGCCCTTCGAGTTGGTGCGAATATCTATCAGTCGGATAAGGTTCGCACGGGTAATGAGTCCGAGGTGATTTTTGCCCTTCCTGATGGAAGTTCCATTACCATTGCTGAAAATGCGGAAGTGGAGATGCACAACCTTCTGGAACCTAATGGCCAGGGCGGATTTGAAACCCGTCTGGACATTAAGAAAGGACACATAAATTTCGCTGTCCATAAGCTCCAGGATAAGAATTCCAAGTTCATTTTCAAGACAGGTACAGCGACTGCATCCATTCGAGGTACGGAAGGCTATATCGGTGGCGACGGCGCCTTCTTTGCAGGCCTTAAGACAGGTAAGCTGGAGATTACCCCGGAGGGTAGCGACAGTCCATTGGCAATTGTTGCCGGTGAGACCATGTTTGGTCGCGATTCCATGGTCGTAATGAAGCTTTCCTCTTCGGGTGATGCACGATTTGCCAAGAGACTGAACCGGATTCTTTCGGACAAGTCCAAGAGCATGGATGCCATTGTTTCTGATGTCCAGAAGGCGGATTCCACATTCCAGGAGGAATTGAAGGCCGAGGCACAGTCCGCTGCGGCAGCCCTGCCGGATAACGGCTTTGCCCTTACGACGGCGTCTCCCTTTGAAGTCTGTGAACAGGGACTTGTGGTTGAAGGGGCCTATCGTACAAACGATACTAGCGCCACTTTGATTGTTTCTATGGGCAAGGGATATCAGTCTGGTAACTTGATCAAACTGGCAGACGGTGCTTCCCACAGCTTTATGCAGAAAATTCCCGTTTCCGACGAAAATGGACTGTGGGCCACTGAAAAGGCTACGGTAACATTTGTGGGTGGCGGAACTACTGATACGAAGACGATCGATGTTGCTGTCAACAAGGCCTGTGGCGACGTAAACCATAAGGCTCCTTCCATTACCTTGTCCTCCTATGATTCCTTGCGCTGTGCGGCAAATATTTCCATAGGCGATATGCAGAATGACGCTGGTATTTTTGCAGTGGAGGTGGATGGAGCTCCCAGCTCGGAAGATGCCATTACCCGAAATGCCCAGAAGCGCATTAAGCTTAAGGCCGGAAGTCACGAATACATGATGAGGGCTGAAGACCAGGCGGGAAACAAGACCGAGGTTTCCAGGACCATGGGGTGCTATCCCATGAAAAAGTTTAATGTGGAGGTGATGGGACCTTCCAAGGAACGCCTGGGACGTCCTCGCGGAAATCCTGATGCCGCAGACCGTATTATTGAAACTCTCCAGTTTAGAATCAAGATTCCCGAAAACAATCCCGAATTCCTGTATAAGGTAATCGTAAAGCAAAACGGAAAGATTATATTGCAGGAAACCCTCTCCCAGATTCAGGGCCTTGATTATCAGGTCCCTGTGGAATTGACCCGCGGTGGAGCTAACCGGCTTGATATTGAAGTTATTCACAAGAGTGGTTACAGGTCCAAGGCGAAGAAGGTTTACGAGGTCTATTAATGTTTCCTAGAGTTCTTTCTCTGACGATGGTTCTCGCGCTAGCACTCCATGGGGGTGCTTTTGCCGTTGATGGCGGATCTATCCAGGGTGGTGTCTTAAGTGGCTTTTTGAAAAAGAACGGTTCACCATACCAGATTTCGGAGACGGTTGTTGTTCCCGAGGGTAAGGCCCTTGTGGTTGAAGCGGGAACGGTTCTTGAGTTTGCGGAAGGGGTTGGCCTGGATGTTCGGGGAGGCTCTCTTGCCGTGATTGGGGAATCCAATAATCCTGTGGTTTTCAAGGCAAAGGGAAATTTATGGAATGGGGTTTCTGTTACAGGGACCAAGGTTTCCGATATTCAGGATTTGCGTATTGAAAATGCGGAGTATGGACTTACTGTAGAAAAGGGTGCCGTGGAATTGCGTTCCGTAGCGATTGATGGTGCGGAAAAAATAGGTCTTTTTGCAAAAAATGCCCAGGTGGATGCGCAGTGGATTTCTGTGACCCGCTGTAAGAACGCGGGAGTCTGGGCTGCACAAGGGGCGAAAATCGAAATTGCCAGTTCGAAGCTGGAGGAAAACCGCATTGCGGCAATTGCTGCAGATGGTTCTCAAATGCGTTTCCAGTCTTCCGGAATACGAAACAATGATGTAGGTATTCTTTTTAGTGGAGAAAATGCCTTCTTTCAGCGAGGGCTTGTGGTTGAGCAGAATCGGGTAGCCATCGCCTCTGCAGAACGTCCGGGAAATGGTGTCATATCTGCGGTAAAGGTTAATGACCACAAGCGTTCCCGTAAGGTGGACGAACTGATGCTCTCCCTTGGGGAGGAACCTGAAAATCCTTATGCCAATGGAATGGCGTCTACTCTGGAAGAATCCTCCCTGGCTTCCTGGAAGGTTTCCGGGAGTGTCGATCTCGAGTTGGGGTATCATGCAGTCTTTACAAACCATAACCATTACCAGCGTGAAATCTTTGGCGAGGATACAGTTCGCCGGGGAGAAAAATTTGTAAACCACTTCCAGGTTCCGGGATTCTTTGCAAACTGGGTTGCCAATGTGGTAATGGAGTCTGAAGACGGGAAGACTATCGAAGTTTCTACGGATATTTCTGGTGACCGGTGGAATAAGTTTAATGTGCATTCCTTCCAGGCAGTTTATACCGATCAGATTCAGAGACTTGCCGTGGGTGATATTTATGCTAGCGCCGGCGATCTTTACCTTGCCGGAGTGAACGCCCTGGGCGCTTCTTATGAACTTTCTCTTTTTCAGAATGCCGCTAAGGAACCCCTGTTTGAACTTCTGACTTTTGGTGGAGAAACCCAGGCACCGAAGATTGTGGGTGAACGGGATCGCGACTTTTATAACGAGTATATTGACGACGGAGAGGCGCTGGCGCAGGGCATGATTTTTGGATCCAAGGTACGCTGGAATATGCACCGCCGTTTTAATGGAAGCCTTGGGTTTGTCGGTAGCAAGGATTATCTAGAGAATCCTTTCCTGAGGGACGGCATGTCTCCTGATGCCAATACCATCAATCCGCTAGTGACTTCCAGGACCTTCTTTGCAGATGGAAACTGGCTCGTTTATCCCGGGGACATCAAGCTGAACGGACAGGTGGCTGTAGGTGCCGCCGATACGGCGAATTCCGCGGCGATCCATGCGGTGAACAAGGTTTTTGCCGATGCCGGCCTGGATGCCTCCAATTTTTCCCTGTTGAACCGCCTGATGAAGAATCCCTCCCTGGTACGCTCTCTTTCCGCAGAACAGCTGGAATCCATTTTTGGCGATAATTCCATGATGACAGCCTCCGAAATGAAGGCAGAATTGCAGGAACTGCTTGTGAAGGCCCAGGCAGAGGCTAAGAATCACAAGGGACACGAAGATACCCGTCCCTCCCACGCCAATTTCTGGGACTACAAGAACTGGGCTGTGTCCGGTTCCTATGAATGGAGCAACGACAATACCTTCATTGAAGGTTATTTCCGCTATGTTGGGGCGGGATTCTTTAGTGCGGGTTCTCCGGACTTATTGCAGAATACCAGAAAGTATGGCGGTAACCTGAAACAAAAAATTTTTGATTTCTGGAAACTGAATTTTGGTTATGAGGTGAATATTGAAAACGCTGCAGGCGCTGGGAATGATTACAATATCTTTGGCCTTGGGGAAGGCGAGAAGTGGGGCCTATTGGGTGCCGACGACAGCTGGCTCAGGAAGCATGAACAGGATGAAAACAGGACACTCTATGTTCATGATGCTTATTTAGGAAATGAATTCAAAATTCTGGAAAATCTTTCCCTGTCTGTGAAGTACGCTGTCAATTACCGTACTCGCAATACCGCCCAGCGGCTCTACGCGAATTATTCCGCTGGCTCAGGGATTTATTCGGACAGCTGGTTTAGTGCAAGAAAAGGACAGGCCACGCTGGACCTTGTCTATGAGGGTGATACCATGAAGGTGGATTCCGCCCGATGGATGAAGTACTATCGTCTCGCCGATGAGAAATTCCTCGCGACGCAGTTTGAAGAAAATCTTCTGAAACATACGGTGGAACTGGTCGTGACCTGCAAGTTCACCAAGAATGTGCTGAAGGTGGGGGGTACCTGGGTTTACCGAACGGACCTGTCTGAATTTAAGCAGGATGATTTACTGAAGGGAATTGATTTCTCAAATGAGACCTACGGAATTCTCGGCTATTATTTCCATGGCGGAGATTACTTCGAACAACGTTATCCCGTATCCCTGACGACCACCCTGGATGATATCCGCAATACATTTGCATTTATGCCGCGGTACAAAATCTATAACCGCGACGACATGACTGAATTTGAATGGAACCTGTCCGATGATCTTTCTTTCCCGCTGTCCAAGGATTTCATGGAAATGACTCTTTCGGGTAGCCTGCGCCAGAATTTCCTGAACCGTACCTATAAGGGTGAAAACCAGGATGAAATGGAACTGGATGTGAATGGCTCTGCCACCTTGCGGGTTCACCATACATCCTCCCTGTATACGGACTGGACTTTGGGCGCTGTCTATAATTACCGTCCTGACAACAGGGCGGATCAGTACAAGGACTTCTACATCATCGCAAACCTTAATTACTCCTTCTAGTATGCACATAGGCTGTCATCTTTCTTCATCCGAAGGCTTTTTTGCAATGGGAAAAACCGCGCTTTCCATTGGTGCGGATACTTTCCAGTTCTTTACCCGAAATCCCCGTGGTGGGGCTGCAAAGCCTTTTGACAAGGCGGATGCGGCAAAGCTCGTGGAACTTCTGGAGACAAATCATTTTGCACCCATATTGGCTCATGCACCCTATACACTAAATGCCTGCGCTTCCGACGCGGGGCTTCGCCAATTTGCGGAAGATGTGATGGCGGATGATATTGTGCGTATGGACCATTTTCCGGGGGCTATGTATAATTTCCATCCGGGAAGCCATGTAAAGCAGGGACCGGATGTAGGTATAGAATACATTTCCTCCATGTTGAATCGCCTGCTGAAGCCGTCCCAAAAAACGGTAGTCCTGTTGGAAACCATGGCTGGTAAAGGTTCCGAGGTTGGCCGTACTTTTGAAGAACTGAAAGCGATTCTTGACCGGGTGGAACTGAGGGACAAGATGGGCATTTGTCTGGACACCTGCCATGTTTTTGATGGCGGGTACGATATTGTGAATCATCTGGACGATGTGCTGGAACAGTTTGACAAGGTCATTGGACTAAAGAAACTGAAGGCTATTCACTTGAATGACAGCAAGAATCCCATGGGGAGCCATAAAGACCGGCATGAGGTCATTGGGGGAGGCTTTATTGGCCTGGAAGCCCTGGTGCGTGTCATAAATCATCCTTCTCTGAGAAATTTGCCTTTTTACCTGGAAACGCCAAATGAGTTGCCGGGATACGCTGCTGAAATAGCCTTGATGCGTGACAGGAGTGCCTAGTACCCCTGCAGTGCGGTTCTTGCGGTAAACGAAATTTCCTAAAAGGGGTCTGCTCTATAGGCTCCTTAAAATTTATTCTTGAGGCATGAAAATGCCTGTTCGATACAACCATGTGGGATACGTTCCCGAAGCTCCGAAAATTTTCTTTGTTGATGTAAGCGACTTTCATGCGGAAGGTTCTTTTGAAATCATTGATGAGAAGGGCTCCACGGTGTATGGTGGCTCTCTTGTGCAGGGAACCTTCGGGTATAAGGGCGTCTGTGAGTATTCGGGTGAAAATCTCTGGACGGGAGACTTTTCTGCGGTAAGGAGCGAAGGGCGGTATTCTATTCGGGTTCCCGGTTGTTTTGTCCAGGCGGATAGTACTTCGGAAAATGTTAATTCCAGGGGATTTTACCAGACGGAATTTTTCGAGATTTCCGACAGCTGGATTTTTTCCCAGTTGCAGGCGAATATCAAGTCCTTTTTCTACCAGCGTAGCGGTGTAGAGCTCCCCGAAATTTTTGCAGGAAAGTGGGCAAGACCTGCGGCGCATTTTGACAGGAACATAGGCTTTCACAAGATGATGGGACGGGAGGGCTCCTGGGATGCCCGTGGCGGCTGGTATGATGCAGGAGACTACGGAAAATATATTGTCAATGGAGGCATATCCGTAGGAACGCTTCTGTTGGCATGCCTGCTGGGGGCTGATTCTAACGAAAAGATTTCTAGAGTAATTAACGAGGGTGGGTCCTTTGAACAGCCTTTTAGCCTGAAAGAGGAAATTCGTTTTGAACTGGATTTCTTTTTAAGAATGCAGGATATGGACGGAGGTGTTTTCTTTAAGGTTTCTCCGGAACATTGGGATGGCTTCATATCTCCCAGGGATTCTGACCTGCTTCAGAAACGCCTAATTTTAGGAAAGTCTACGACTTCCACGCTGAATTTTGCGGGAGCTCTGGCTCAGGCTTCAGTTGTTTTTAGAAAGGATGATTCTGCTTTTGCAAGTACATGCCTGGAAGCAGCCCTGAAGGCATATGGCTGGGCCTTGAAAAATCCTGACGAGACTTGGCCGCATAATACGGAAGGTAGCGGTGGCTATGGTGATGAACATTATGATGATGAATTTTTCTGGGCGAGAGCCGCGCTTTTTTGTGCTTTAAATGAAATGGACAGGAAAGATTCCGTTCTTGAAAAGATTCTTGAACTTTTGCCTTCAGACATGGAAAAGAATCCTGCCGCCTTTGGCATGGACTGGCGGGATACCCAGAATATGGGCTGGATTCTGCTTGCGGAACAGAATTATGACCTGGAACTGCAAAATCGGGCCCGTGATGCTCTGACAAAGGTTGCCGCAGAAATTGTTCGCTTGCAGGGGGAGGACGCATATGGTCTCGCCATTCGCAGGTTTATCTGGGGTAGCAACGGCGAAGCAAGCAACCATGCCTTGACCTTGCTTGTCGTTTCCGGCTGGCAGAACGAGCTGAATGGGAAAAAACTCGTGGACTGTAGCCGTGAAATGCTGAACTTTGTTTATGGGCGAAACCCTGTAAATACTTGCTTTGTGACCGGCGCTGCCTGGAGTTCCCCGCGAAATCCCCACCACCGTCTAAGCCACTCCGATGGGGTGGACGATCCGATTCCCGGACTTGTGGTGGGTGGCATTAACTGCGACCGCCAGGATGGTCACCGTGCGCCACACTACCCTGGAGACTTGCCGGGACTTTCCTATACGGATGAACGGTGTTCTTTTGCCAGCAATGAGACTGCCATTAACTGGAGCTCTCCGCTGACGGCGGCTCTTTTACTTCTTTGTTGCCGGTAAGGTTTCCGTATTTGTACTTGCTAGGGAATCCTGCTCTGGCGTAACCACCGTAGCAGAGTCCGCTATGCTTTCCTCTTTCCTGATTTTAGGTTCCGTTTTTGGGAGGAGAGCCTGTAGGTCCACTACAGGATTTTTCTGCTGCTCTAGCTCCTTGAGGGATACGATTGGCCTGTAGTAGGAAGAGTCCGCAGCGGTCAAAATCCCTGCCGGCCATAGATCGATAATGGATATAAAGTAGGCTGCCCATTCCCTAAGCCAACTTTTGCGGGATTCGCGATTGGTGTACCAAGAGTCGGGATTGTACTGGTAATGATGAATGTCCGCCGTAATAAATACGGGACTTTCACCGGCGAGCGTGCTGAAAATATTCTTGACACGGTGGGTTGCCGACGCACTTGTGACAAGCAGGACCGTATCAGCGTTCCGTGCCTTAAGCCAGGGAATGACAGTGTAGGCCTCGCCAATGGTGGATGGGTCGTCATGCGCCGCAATGAAGACTGTACTGCTGTCGAAGCTACCTTGCTGCATGAAGTCTTCTACATAGAATTCCGCATTGTTGCGGTTTCTGAGACAGCGTCTTCCCAGGATAAGAACAGAGTCCACCTTGCCTTCTGTCATGAGGCTTGCGATATAGTCGGTACGTTCCATATCGGCAGATTGTCCGTCCAGAACAAGGGCCCACTTCACATGTCCGAATTCGTCGTCATTCACCAACCAGCGACCGCTATAGGTCATGACAACATAAAAGAGAATGACCAGAGCGATGAAAATGGTAGAGACGACTGCCAGTTTCTTCTTCTGGTTTCTGGATTTCTTTTGTTGGCCTGTAGACAAATTAAACCTCGCTTAAACCTTGCTGGATTGGCAATTTTCTCGCCTATAGAGAATAGCGTTTTCACCGTCGGAATAATAATTCCTTCGGTGGCTATACATCTTAAATTCATTTTTCTCGTAGAAATGACGAGCCTTGGCGTTGCCTTCGCGAACTTCCAGGAAGCAGCAGTCTCCGTTGGCAAAGTCTAGCTGTTCAAGGCCTGCATCAAGAAGTTTTTGCCCGATGCCTTTTCTTTGCTGGCTTTCGACCGTTGCAATACTGAGTAGTTCCGAATCGGGGCCCATGAGATGGAAAATGGAATAACCTAAAATTTCGTCGGAAGAATCTGCTTCAAACACGAAACACGCTGCGTAGGACGCCTTGATCTCACTTGTAAACTGCTTCTCGTTCCATTCCTGAAACTGCAGTTCTTCCTGAATGGATAGCACCGCGGGAATGTCTTTGATTTCCATCTTGCGAATGGGCATTCTAGTTTCTGTTTCCTCGGGTCGTCGAGTCTTACTTCAGTTTTTCAAAGTAGGACGGCTGAATGTAGTTGGCTTCCTGGATGAGACTTGCCTGTTCGGAAGTGAACAACGGTGACCACAGGTTGAGTGGCTTTCCAGCGTCCTGAATAGCTGTGGCGCCAATTTCTTTAAAGAGACTGGCCAAAGTTTCATCGGCTGCGGCGGCTTCGTCAACCACAACAGTCTTGACCGGATTTGCCTTTAGGCGTTCTGTAACTTCTGCTGTTTCGATAAAGACTTCGTCTGCCTTTCCATTGACCGTCTGACGCAAGTACCAGTAGCCGGGACGAGCTCTAATTACCACAGCGACGTTATCCTTGCTTGTAGAATCTGCAGTGCCGAAACATTCAAGGGCCTGCAGTGTGCTGACTCCGAATAGATCTCGTTTGCCGCTAAAGCAGAGTCCCTGGCAGAAGGCCACGCCGGTACGAAGCCCGCTGAAAGAGCCTGGGCCCACCGTTACCAGTACGCGCTTGATGTCGTCTAATTGGGCGCTTGTGCGGTTCAGCAGTTCATCAAGAATTGCAGAGGCCGTTTCTCCGCGAGCGGCGGTATCGACGGTCTCTTCGTAGATCGCGGCAGAACCATTCTGCGCAATCTGGGAAAGCGCCATGGAAATTCCCTTGCGGGATGTGTCTACAAATAGGTCTAAGTTCATAAGTAATTAATGATTGATAATGGATGATTGATGATTGTTAAATATAGCGGCGTAGCGGCGATTATAACTAATTATCAATTTTCAATCATCAATCCTCAATTTTAGGAGATTTCAATATAAAATCTCTTATCTCTTAATATACAGGCTCTTGTCGATAATCATGTCGATGAGCTGGCTGTAGGTGATGCCGTTGCAGGCAGCCTGCTGGGGGAGAAGGCTGGTGGGAGTCATGCCGGGGAGCGTGTTGGTCTCGATGGCGAACAACTCGCCGTCCTTGGTAATACGGACGTCGGTGCGGCTGTAGCCTGCGCCACCCAGGGCGTAGTGGGCGTTCTTCACCAGTTCCTGGATGCGGGCGGTCAGTTCCGGAGCAAATTCCGCTGGAGTTACTTCCTTGCATTCGCCATTGTACTTGGCTTCGTAGTCGAAGTATTCGCGGGTGGTCATGCGCATTTCGGTAGGCGGCAGGGGCTTTTCGCCTTCGATGTAGCCGCAGCTGGCTTCGCCACCGGCGATGAACTTTTCGCAGAGGAGACGGTTGGAATCCTTGAACAGGTCCTGAGCAATCTTGCCGGCTTCGTCCAAATCCTTAGCGATACCGATACCGATGGAAGAACCTCCCAGGGGGTCCTTGATGACCAGCGGGAAACCCAGTTCGTCGGAAACCTTCACCAAAGTGTCGCCGGTAAAGTCGTGCTTCCAGATGACCTTGTAAGGAGGAGTGGGAATGCCGTTTGCGCGGTAGATTTCCTTGGACTTGATCTTGTCCATGGCGAGGGCGGATGCCAAAAGTCCGCAACCGGTGTAGGGGATACCCCAGTTTTCAAGCATGGCCTGGATGTGACCATCTTCGCCCCACTTGCCGTGAAGAGCGAGGAATGCAATATCTGCATCAGGCAATTCGGAAAGAGCCGGATTCTTCTTTGTGTTTGCTGCAGTGCCTTCCAGACCGCGGAAGTAGTTCACGCTGAAGTTGTCCTTCTGGTAGGGGGACAGTTCGCGGGAGGACCAGTGCCAGGTACCGTCTTTGTCAATAAGAACCGGATGGATGTTGTACTTGTCCGGATTCATGGCGCGGACCACTCCGGTACCGCTAACTACAGAAACATCATGTTCGGTGGAAGGACCTCCCATCAGAACGAGAACGCGCATACGTGCCATATAAAACCTCTTGAAAATCTTACCTTGACAATGTAGTAAATAAACTGTGGTAAGTGATTAGTGGTTAGTGGCTAGTGGTTAGTGATTAGGATTTTAGGGTATAGAGGTTAGAAACTAGAAATTAGAGACTAGAGATTTTAGGGTATAGGGTTCAGGGTATAGTGATTAGGGATGTCGGGAATACTCCGTATGTAAAATTTAAGGATGAATTCATCCTAAAATCAATTGCGCTTGCATCCCGCTGCCCTAGCCCCTAGACCCTAGCCTCTAATACGCCCTAGCCCCTAATGAACCTCTAGGAGCGAAGCTCCGACCTCATACCTCAAGCGAAGCGTTCCTCAAACTTCACAATGTGTTTACGGGGGGAAACTTTTTTGTTTTTGATATTGTTATTCTTGCGAATAGGTATATATATTTTTGGAAAAAAGAGGTTTTTCATGAAAGTTTTTGTAACAGGTGGTACAGGTTTCATTGGTCACTATGTCGTCAAGACGCTTTTGGCAAAAGGGCATGAGGTGGTCATCGCTACCCGACACCCCAATAAGGTTCCTTCCTTGCAGAAAATGCCCCAGGTTAGCTTTGTGGAATGTTGCCTGACGGATTTTGACAAGATGGCCCAGGGTCTAGTGGGCTGTGACGCTTGTATTCATGTTGCCTTAGGCTGGGGTGAAACTCCTACCACTATGCTGATGAACGATACTCGGGCGACCGTTAATTTGTTGGAAAGTGCGGCGAGGGCCGGGTGCAAGAAGTTCATTTACACATCCAGTACTGCTGCCATGGGACGTATGCGCCCTGCCATGCGAGAAACAACCTGCAATCTTCCTGTTGATCTTTATGGTGCAACGAAGGCTGCAGGTGAAGCTTTTGTCCTGGGTTTCTCTCACGGTTATGGGGAACAGTTCCCCAAGGTGGAAATGACACGCAATATCATTCGTCCGGGATACACTTTTGGTAACCCGGCCTATTCTGATGGATGTTGCCAGCCGGACCGTCGTTTCTTTGATATCTGTCGCGCCGTAAAAGAAGGACGCGACATTAATCTGATCAAGAATGATGGCACGCAGTTCATTTTTGCTGGTCATCAGGCAGAACTTTATGTAAGTCTCCTGGAATCTGATTTGAACGAGGAAATATTCCTGGGAATGTCAGAATGCTGGGTCGGCTGGAAGGAAATTGCGGAAATGGCTTTGTCCCTTGCTCCGGAATCCAAGTCGAAAATTGTAGAAAAGGACTTGGGGTGGGGCGATGATCCCATTCTCTTCGATGTGGGTAAAATCAAGGACCGCTTTGGGCTTGCCTTTGATCCTCATGAGCCGCTGATGGAACATGTGAAGTGGACTTTTAGCCAGGTTTAATTTTAAGCGGAAAACACTCCCGATTTTTTCGGGAGTTTTTTGTTTGTATGCAAATCTTCAATTGTCAACCTATATTTTTTATATTGTAGGTTAAAATCGCAGAAAAAGGGATTTTATTGAATGGAAGTAATTGCAATTGCTATGGGCGTTGTTTTGCTCATGATGCTGTTTTCGAACAATCGTGCGGAAGTGGCTGCTCACAAGGGGTGTCTTACTTTTTTGATATTCCTGTTCCTTTTGGGAATGGTTATCCGGATTGTGGGATTTGTCTATTTGGGCATTGCTCTGCTCGTTGGTTTTTGTGTCTTGATGATTAGCGCCCATCTGTTCCTGCTAAAGATCAGAAAGGCCGCGCGACAGGCTTCTCGGCCCCGTTATTACGATGGAAGGGAAGAAGTGGATGCCGAAGTGATGGACGAGGACCTTCATGAAAACGATGTGAAGGATGATGCTTGCAATTCCGGGGATGGTAAAAATTCATCCCGCCGTGCAAAAGTTGTCGATGCTGAAATTGTAGATGAATCGTCGGTTCCCAAAAAATTTCGATAAATCCATTGCATGGTAGGAATTGCTGGTACAGAAAAGGCGACCTCATGGGAGGACGCCTTCTTTTTGTGGAATAAAGCTTAAAGTGGATGTCGTAAAAGATTAACCGCAGCGGAACTTGTCTGCGTCGATGCCGATGTAGTCGGGATAGTCGTTGTTGAAGCAGGCGGCGCAGTAATTTTCGCCTTCGCCGGTACATTCCTTCATACCTTCTACGCTGAGGTAGCCAAGGCTTTCTACGCCCAGCATCTTTGCGATTTCGTCGGGTGTCATGGAGCTTGCGGCAAGTTCGCCCTGGCTGGGGAAGTCCATGCCGAAGAAGCAGGGGTGTGCTACCGGAGGAGATGCAATGCGGATGTGGACTTCAAGGGCGCCTGCGTCACGGAGCATCTTGGAGAGAATCTTTAGCGTTGTGCCGCGGACGATGGAGTCTTCTACCACGCAGACGCGCTTGTTCTTTAGGACGCCTTCGATGGGGTTGAACTTCAGCTTGACTTTCTGTTCGCGAACATTCTGGGTGGGGTCGATGAAGGTGCGGCCCACGTAATGGTTACGGAGCAGCCCGATTTCGAAGCGGATGCCGCTGGCCTGTGCGTAGCCCAGGGCTGCGGTAGTGGCGCTGTCCGGGACGGAAATGACGATGTCTGCGTCTACCGGGCATTCCTTGGCCAACTGCTTACCCATCTTGCGGCGGACCTTGTCGCAGGACTGCTCGAAGATCTTGGAATCCGGACGGCTGAAGTAGATGTATTCGAAAATGCAGTGGGCCAGACGGTCCTTCTGGGTGAAACGTTCGGAATGGAGACCGTTGGTCGTAATAGTAAGAAATTCACCAGGCTGGATGTCGCGAACGTAGTTGGCGCCTAGCAAGTCGAAGGCGCAGGTTTCAGAAGCGACACACCAGGATTTTCCCATGCGGGCAATGGAGAGGGGGCGGAAACCGAAGCCGTCGCGGGCCACGTACATGGTGTCCTTGCTGATGAAAATCAGACAGAAACAGCCGGTGAATTTGGTAATAGCTTTCTTGATTGCTTGTCCCAAGTCATCGGCTTCTGTGCGTGCGATTTCATGAAGAAGAATTTCTGAGTCGGAAGTGGTCTGGAAAATATGACCTTCGTTTTCCATCTCCTGGCGCAGTTCTGTGGCGTTGGTGATGTTGCCGTTGTGAACTACAGCCAGCTGGCCCCATTTACAGCTTACCAGAATGGGCTGGGCGTTTGCCAGAGTGCTTGCGCCTGTGGTGCTGTAACGGACGTGGCCGATGCAGGTGTTCCCCGGACATTCGTCAACGTTGTGTTCTTGCAGGAGGGTGGAAACCAGACCCATGGACTTACGGACGCGAATCTTGTCGCCGTCGGTTACTGCAAAGCCTGCGGATTCCTGACCGCGGTGCTGCAGAGCGTACAGACCCATGGTAACATTGCGGACAACGTTCTCGCCATTGAAAATGCCGATGACGCCGCATTCTTCATGAATTTCTTCGAGCATAACGCCTCTTTGGAAATGAAATTCCCTCTGCCTCAAGGGCCGTAGCTCACCGGGACCGGTGCAAGCAAGGAAATCAAGCGGCAAAAAAAATAAACACCCGTTGAACGGGCGCAAAGGGCGAAAAATTGAAAAATTTTGGCGAAATATGCTTGAAAACGGAGAAAATTTTACGCTTTGTGTAAAAGCGGCGGTTTTGGGAATATATGTATTACAATTTCTGAAAATGCGTTTTTGCGATAAAAATGCGCAACTTTAGTAAATCAAGGTCGGTTTCACCTGTGTATATGTAGCCGTAAATATGCAGATATAGTGGGGATCCACGATGGTGCTTACCACCAATGCAATCAATCCCAGGAACATGGCGACCTTGATCAGGCCTTGGGCTCTGTGGTAGTTCTTCTGGTGTGCAGAAATGATAGCTGCTCCAAGGGTTGGGGTAAGGGTGGCGGCGGCGACAATCAAGAACCATTTGGAAAAATAACCTTGCATGACTGGTAGAGGCAGGAGGACCCAACAGAAAATGGCAAGGGCGCCTGCCAGGCGTCGTGCGGTGGGGGCGCCTGCTATTAAGGGGAAAGTCATGATACCAGCTTTTAGGTCGCCGGATTCGTCTTCAAGGTCCTTGTAGATTTCGCGGGCTGTGGTAAGCAGAAACGCAAATAACATGGCAGGGTAGAGGCTTCCAAGTCGGGCGGAAAATGCGATGGTAGTCTTGTCAATAACAACGACCGTGTAAAGTAAGTTCAGGATTAAAGGGGTAGTGCAAAGGAACGCTACCGTCATGTTCTTCAACAGAGGAATGTGTTTCAGCTTCTTGTTGTAGGCGATAAGCAAAAGGACAAGAGCCGCAAAGAACAGGGAGGGCGTCGCATAGGCTCCGGATAAAATGCCGTCGGTAATTCCGCACGCAACGGTAAGAATTGCCATGACGATCCATGCTGTTTTTGCCGCGCCAACGCTGATGCGGCCACTGGGTAGCGGGCGTTCAGGACGGTTCAGCTTATCGCTTTCAAAATCAAGGACATCGTTCTGGATGTTTCCAAAACCGATGGCGAAGGCGAAACCTAGAGCTTGCAGAACAAGACTGTAAGCTGGAACATCGCTGGCACCAAGATCGAGAACTCCCTGCAGAAAATACCCGATGAACAAGGTCACCACGGCGATGACGATATTCACGGGGCGAGTCATTTTGATTAAGGTCGCAAGCATACTCAAAAAATAGAATAGTTATCCTATTCAGAAAATTTTAGCAAGGCTGTTTTGGGTAAAAAATATTTCATCAGGGAAGGTCTTGTGTTTACTTGATGGGCTTAGGTACATTGCTCTTAGTCATTCAAGTAAAAAGGAGGTCCTTATGGATAACTTGGTCTTTTTCCGCTGTCCCATGTGCGGAAACATCATTGTGTACGTCAAAAATTCCAGCATCCCTGTGGTCTGCTGCGGAAAGCCTATGGAGGAAATCGTCCCCAATAAGGTGGATGCTTCCGAAGAAAAGCATGTTCCTGTGGTGGATCTTTTCACAAAGTCCGTCATGGTAACGGTAGGAAATGAACTTCACCCCATGATAGATTCTCATTACATCGAGTGGATTGCCTTTCAGAGCGAGACTGGATTTCAGGTTCATTATCTGAAACCGGGAGAACCGCCCTGCTACGAATTTCAGATGCAGGAATCGGTTCGGCCCATCGCGGTCTTTGCCTACTGCAATTTGCATGGGCTGTGGAAAACATCGCTGATTTAAGGGAGGAGGCCTTTGGCCTCCTTTTTTACTTTGCAGGGCGAGTGCCTGTACGGTTGCCTTTCTTGTCCCAGGAGTAAATCCAGGAATTTTTAAGGCTTGTAAAGCTTGTGTTCAGGACGGTCTTGATTTCTCCAATTTCGGTTACGCTTTTGGTAAGAAATCGCGTTCCCTTGTCATCAAAGAAGTAGTACCAGTCTCCTTTCTTGCATACAAAATAAGATTCACTGAAACCGACCAAGTCTCCGGAGGATGCCTTGCTTATGGTCTTATACCTTTTCCCGTTTCCGTCAAAAAGATAATACCAGTCGCCCCTATCCTGAATGTCGGAAATTGCCGCGTTGACCATGCCGGAAAGAATTGCCATAAGAATAATCGCTGTTTTTAGTTTAAAACTCATGGACTGAAATATAGACTTATTTTTATCATTTCTATATTTGACATCATGGCATTTTTCACCAAAAGCAAAATAGAAGACCTCCGTCGGGAAGCGGACCAGCTTTCCATCTGTATAGAGCATTTCCTGTACGCTTCGGATATTGTTCCTGAATGGGATTATAAGACTCGGGGCTTCTACGACAACTGTATAGAAAAATGCAATGGTCGTCTTAAGGCGATTCACTTCATTATGGAATCCATTCGCAGGGGGCGCCCGGTCACGGAAGCGGAACTGGATGAGGCTCGCGAACGGGATGATTCCGAAGCGGGTCTGGCCGCAAAGAAACGAGTGGAAGAGAAGAAGAATTTAAGGAACGGGGCGCCCAATGAAAAGTAACTTTGGGCGAAATATCGATTTTGATCGGGATCTGGACACAGAAGATCAGCCCCTCCGTTCCGTGCGTCCCACCCGTCGCGATCATCGCAGCCGCCGTATTGACGTGATGAAGGAACTGGAAAGCGGCGTTGTGGATGAACGCCCCATCAAGGAACGTTACAGCCGGGAATTCAAGAAGGCTAAAATCAAGAAGGTAAAAAACCCCATTGAAAACATCGGCGAGGAAAACTGCGTCGAGGGCCTTGTTCTTGAAGTTCATCGCCGAACCTGCGAAGTGCGGCTGCAACCTGCAAGTTCTTCTGCGGGAACGGGCCCTGATGATGATTATGAAATTGTAACCGCCATGTACCGCGCCACCACGTCTAAAACCTTAGGGGAGTTCCCTGCGGTTGGCGACCGTGTGCTGTTAGGGCAGGTAAACGATGCGGAAGACGAAGGGGACGGCGTAGGCTCCCAGAAATACTGCGTGGTTCGTGTTCTCCCGCGAAAAAGCGAGTTGAAGCGCCCGGGCCCTCGGGATAGCTTTTACAAGCAGCAGACTCTGGCCGCCAATATCGACCAGGTGGTCATCGTGGCCAGTGTGACTCAGCCGGAGTTTAACTACGGCTTTATGGACCGCTTTCTGCTGGCGGCAAACCTCAATGACTTGCCCTTCGTGCTGGTCCTTACCAAGATGGACTTGCTTCCTAATGGGGAGGCGGACCTATCCGAAGATATCCGGGACTTCATGTCCATCGCGGACAAGGTGATTCCTGTAAGCATCCGTACCGGCGAAGGCCTTGAAGTTCTTCGTGCGGAACTTAACGGCAAGTCTTCTGTTTTTAGCGGTCAGAGTGGGGTTGGTAAGTCTTCCTTGATTAACGCTTTGGTACCCGAGGCAGAACTAGAAACGGGTGCAGTCCGTGAACGGGATGGCAAGGGCCGTCATACCACTACTTCCTCCAGCCTGTTTGACCTGCCTCTGGAGGATTTTCCCAAGGGCGGTGTCGTCATCGATACGCCGGGGATTAGAAGCATTGGCCTTATGGATATGGATGCAGAAACCTTGGCGAAAATTTTCCCGGGATTTTTTGATGGTGACTTGTTTACCTGCAAGTACAGCAACTGCATCCATGTAAAGGAGCCTGGCTGTTCCGTATTGGCTGCGGTAGAAAGTGGCAAGTTGTCCCGGGCCCGATATGCCAGCTATTTGCGTATTTTGAATTCTGGAAAGTAAAATGGACATTGCAATAAAGTTGATGCTGGTTTCTTCCGTGGTGCTAATCGGGTATAGCCTATCCCATTTTTTTTCCAGTTATGAAGCCGTTTGCAAGAAGGTGGAAGAGTTTAGGCAGCTTGCTGCGGAGAATAGCTCCGAGGATATCCAGATTAAGCGGTCCAACACCATTCTCATTAGCCTTCTTTCCAGTGCGTTTCTGGTTGTCGCCTATTTTGCCGGATTTGATTATTGGGTATTGGGTTTGATTTGCGGAAAGTTCCTGATTACGGGAGCCCTTTCCAATATGGAACTGAACTTGATTCTAAAGAAGAATGCTGTTGACCGGAAATTCTTCTGGATCAGTAAGGTGGATTCTGTTTTTAACTGCTTGCTAGGCGTTGCAACTTCTCTTATCCTGGTACTGTGATGTGGATGAATAACCTGAAAAAACTCTTTTGCGTCCTGCTCCTGTGTTGTGCATTTGCGTTTGCTCAGCAGGATGCTTCCGCTCCTGCGGGAACCCCCGTTCGGACACCTGTTATTCTGGGGGGAATCCTCGGCTTTGGCTCGGGGACGGGCGTTGGTGCGGATCGTGGTCTTGGTCTTTACCAGATCGAACCCGTCATTGGTCTGTGGTATCCTCGCCTCGGTTTTTTCCGTGTGGGTTGTGGCTTTTATAGCTATTATGCTGAAGATGACGATGCCAAATATGATGTGGAACATTCCGACCTGGACATGGAGCTGGGCGTGCATCTGCTTGGCGAAATTTATGTGGTGGGCGGATACTCCCGGGTTAAGGAACTGAGTGATGTCGGAGATGTCGCCTGGAATGAGTGGGGCGTTGGCGCAGGAACTGTCCTAAACATTTTTTCCAAGTCCATGTTGTTTGCTGAAGTGTGGTATCGCAGGGTTCTGGATCACTATGACCCCTTTCTGGACAAGAACATTCACGGCAGTCGAATTCAGCTGAATCTGGGCTTTTCTGTTTATGTGTACTAGCGGGATGTAATTGCTGCAAATATGAGTGATGCTAAGAAAAATGTTGCTGTATTAGGTGGTGCTTTTGACCCTGTGCATCAGGATCATGTAACGGTTGCAAAAACATGTCTGGATCGAGGCTTTTGCGATGAAGTCTGGTTTATGCCTAGTCCCGATCGCTGGGACAAGACTTTGAACGCGTCTCCCGAAGATCGCTTTGCCATGCTGGAACTTGCATTTTCCGGCGACAGACGTCTGGTTCTTTCCGATTTGGAAATTCAGCAGGGTGATTTTCGCGGGTCCTATGTGTTCCTGATGGGGTTGAAGGAAAAATTTCCGGATATCAATTTCAGGCTGCTGGTAGGCGCCGACAGCTACGAGGGCATTCCCCATTGGCGCGATCCCATGAATTTCTTTGGTACAAATTATAACGGTCACTTGCTTCTTCGTGACATAGAACTGATTGTCTTCGCACGTAAAGGCTATTCCCAGCCGGATGTGCAAAAACACAAGGCTGCGGGCTACGCGGACCTGTTGTGGCTTGGGCCGGAAGAGGGCTTTGAGGGCGTTTATTCTAGTACTGCCATCCGCAAGTCGCTGCTTTGTAATTACAATGAATGCCCCGATGGCCTAGAACCGGTGGTATATGAATACATTAGGGAACACGGATTGTATAGAGAGTAGTGAATAGTGAACAGTTAACAATGAAGAATGAAGAGTGAAGGATGAAAAATGATTACAATCACGGCTGTGCCGTTTTATATTGAGCACGAAGCTCCTTTATCTGCATTCTTAATCTTTAATTCTTAATCATTAATCATCAATCATCAATCATCAATCATCAATCATCAATCATCAATCATCAATCATCAATCAT
>JAKSIH010000013.1 GCA_024398935.1 Fibrobacter sp.
GCTGTTGAGAATAATGCGTAAGGCGAGTGCCGCGACGGGGTGCTTGCATCCCGGCATGGCCGAGCCGCAGCATTTTCTGCTGACCCGACGCACTTCACCTGCTGTTGAGAATTGGTGTTGTAAATTCGGCAACGGAAGTTCAACACCATCAACGATTTGTAACATTTTCTTATCTTTGTCTATGTAAATTATAGATATGCCTGAAGTATTAGAATACCTAGAATACCGTGAATTTTTGAGAGATTGGTTTGTCGAGACGAAGAAGGACAATCCCTTCACCTCTTACCGCTATCTCGGCCAGAAGACCGGCGTGGACCCCGCCTGGCTTGTTCGCGTATTCCAGAAAGAAGGCCACCTGAACGAGGGCACCCTGCCGGTGTTCATCCGCCTGTGCGGTCTGGACGACCGTCGCGCCGAATACTTCAAGACCCTTTACCGCTTTAACAAGACCAAGGCAAAGCAGGCTCTTTCCGAGCTGTACTACCGCCTTATGGAACTGCGCTCCCTGGAAACCCGCGTGCTTTCCACGCCGGAACTTTCCTACTTCGGAAGCTGGGCCTGCGCAGCCCTGCGCGCCCTCATCGGCATTACCAAGGACACCAGCGACATTAGCAAGCTGGGTTCCAACCTGACTCCCGCCATCTCCCAGGACGAAGCCCGCAACGCCCTTGGCGTCATGAAGCAGCTGGGCCTCGTGGTCCCCGACGGAAACGGCGGCTGGAACATCACCGACCAGATTATCAGTACCGGCGGCGAAGTCAAGAGCACCGCCGTCCGCGACTTCCATAGGCGTACCCTGGAGCTGGCCCTGGAATCCATCGACCGACACAAACCCGACGATCGCGACATTTCCAGCGTGGTTTTCACCGCAGACGAGTCCGACCTTCCGGAAATCCGCCACAAAATCGAGGAATTTCGCCGCGGGCTCCTGCAGTTTGCCCGCAAGAGCGAACGCGCCGACCGCGTCTACGCCCTGAATATTTCCATGTTCCCCCTCTCCAACAAGGTGGAAGACCCTTGTACAGGTTCTGAGCCGCCCAAAAAGGGGGAATAATGAAACTTTTCAGAGAATTTTTTTATTTTTCGGATGTGCACAAATTACAAAGCAGAAAACTAAAGACGATCACGACGGCAGCCGCTCTCGGCCTTGGCCTCGGTCTTTCTGCATGTTCTGACAGCACAACAACTGCAGGTGGCGGCCCCTCCGGCACAGAAGCCGGCAACGCCATTACCGCACAGATTTTTAATGCCGACAAGACTCCCGCCGCACACGCAAGAGTCAAGGTTATCGAAAGCGTAAGCCTCGATTCCCACACCGCCTACACTGCCGAAGCCGACAAGAACGGTCAGGTTACAGTCGAAGGCGTACCTAACGGCAACTACATTCTCGAGGCAAAGCAGGGCGCAAACGCACTGCAGATGAACATCCTCGTACACGACGAAGCGCTGGATCTTGGCGCAAGCAATCTGGAAAAGACCGTTACCGTTAGCGGTAGCGTAGACGCCGAAGGAACCATCAAGGTTCGCGGCCTGGACTACTCCGCTCCCGTGGTAGACGGCAAGTTCCAGCTGGATTCCCTGCCCGCAGGTCATCTGGACCTGGTGTTCATTCCCAAGGCCGCAGACGCAGATACCGCCAGCAGCTACATCCTGGTAGAAGCCGGCAAGAAGGCTACTGCAAGCACCTTCGCCAACGAAAGCAAGTCTCTATTGCTGGACGATTTTGAAGATGGCGACAACCAGCACCGTTTCGCCCCCATGTACTTCGGCCCCAGTGAAGGTGGCTGGTGGTACGTGGCCCATAGCAAGTCCGTCGTCGTGACCGAAGGGACCCAGTTCGTCAAGTACACCAACAGCAACGAAGAAGAAGTCCCCCTCATGACCAAGGACAGCGATGGCAACACCGCTTTCCACATGGTTCTCGATTACGATTCCCTGAGACATCTGAACTACGACGCAGACGACAAGCGTACCGGCTGGGCCTGGGCCAACATGGGCTTTGCCTTAGGCAGCAACGACAAGTCCATTTGCTACGACCTGACCTCTGCAACTGCCATCCGGTTCAGAGCCAAGGGTAACGGCAACCTGAACTTCCTGCTGGTGGACGAATCCCACAAGACCGAGACCTTTGACGGCAAGATCGCGACAAGCAATTTCACGCTTCTCGAAGACTGGAACACCTTGACCATCGATTTCGCCGGCATCGTTGACGAAAGGGCCGGCAGCCTGTCCTGCGTAACGCTCATCTCCTGGGAAGTCACCGGCGAAAAGAATGCCGAAGTCTGGATCGACGACGTGGAACTCCTGGACGCAGATCGCGGCAGCATCTGGAAGACCGAGCCCTGGAACAAGTAATGGCTGATTCCAGCGTCCGCGCCGTTACAACCAACCAGACCGACATTTATAAAAACCTTGAACAGGTGGTTCGCAAGTATGCG
Organism: Fibrobacter sp.; assembly: GCA_024398935.1. Lineage (GTDB taxonomy): Bacteria > Fibrobacterota > Fibrobacteria > Fibrobacterales > Fibrobacteraceae > Fibrobacter. The sequence goes on from JAKSIH010000013.1 coordinate 2,439, forward strand.
GCCACCCGTTTTTTACGCCCCGTCGCAGACCATACCCGCGAGGCCTTTGAAAGCGCAAAAGAGTTCGTCCGAAAATTTTACGCATCGGAAAACTCGGCTCAGCAAGACCCCCAAGCAACGCCGAGGGGAGATGCCGGCGCCCCGACAGGTTCGGCGACCTTAATTGCCAGCGCCTCGGCAAGTTCCCCGAGCAACGCCGAGGGGAGCCTTCCCGCAAGCTATTGCGTCATCCTGGACTCCGGCTGCGGCACCGGCGAAAGTACACTGCACTTGGCCCGCAAGTTTCCTGGCGTTCCCGTCATAGGAATCGACAAGTCCGCCATGCGCCTGAACAAGGCAGGAAACATCCACCAGCTGCGCCATGCAACGTCCCCCTGGAGGGAGGAACGACCGATAGGTTCCAAGAATGGAGTGCAACAAAACCAGGGAGAAAATTCTGCAGAGCCCGCATCGAGCGCCCTCGGCGCCCCTCCCGCAAACGCATTCTGGGTCCGGGCGGAACTGCTGGACTTCTGGAAGCTCGCCCTGGAAGAAGTTCAGGCTGGCCGCTGGCAGGTGCTGCACCACGCCGTCTATTACCCCAATCCCTGGCCCAAGGAAAGCGAAGCCACCCGCAGGTTCCACCTGCATCCCATCTTTCCCACCCTGATGGCATTAAGCAGCACCACCGAACTGCGGACCAACTGGGAGATTTACGCCCGGGAATTTGCGGAAGCCGCCCGCATCCTCCAGAGTGAAACCACCGGCGCGGAACCCAACCTGAACAACGCCGACGCAACAACTCGCGGCAAAATAAAACCAGCAATCTCCTGCGAACCTTTCGCCCCGCTCCATCCGGAAACTGCCTTCGAGCGCAAGTACAAAGAAGCCCGCCAGCAGCTGTGGCGGGTCCTCATAAAATTTTAAATCGGCATTTTGGCGGGGTCCCGGAACAAAAAGCATCTCTAGCCCCGCTATTTCGCAATATTGTTCTAAATCAACGATCAGATTTTTTCCAAAAAGCCGCTGCATTCTCCTCTTTTCAGCGATAATTCGTCGCGCGGTCCCCTAAAAGAGCACTCTTCCCGCCACTGAACAACATACAACATAACAAAAAAGCGGGGTTCCACGCACATTTTCACGCAAAACCCCGCCTTTTCCGCAATTTAGCCTTAGCCGCAAAATCTAGAACTTGCGATCCTTGATCCAGTTCAGGAATCCCTTGGTGCTGCGGGTGAATTTCACTTCCAGTTCCGCGCCGTCCCTGACGATGAATTCCGTCAGGCCGTACTTGGTGCCGTTATCGGCCCAGTCGTAGGTATAGCCCATACGCGTCCAGATCGCATTGCCGTCGCGGTTCATCGCAGTTCCCGTCTCCTTGAACCACTTCTTGAACCACACTGCATTTTCACTCTGGTCTTCTTCAAGTGCGCCGGAGAAGGCGGCGTTCATCACCACATCGCCCACTTCGGGAATGTATGCCGGACGCATCACATCCTTGATGTTCGCCCAATACACGGTAAAGTAACCTGCATCAAAATCCGGGGACTTGCCAAATAGCTGCTTCAGTCGCAGATTCCAGTTGGTCACCTTGCCCTCGTTTTCCTGGAACCACTTGAGGAATTCCTTGTCGGCAAAAGCCCACATCACTTCGTCCGCCTTCACGACGGAGCCATCGCGGAACTTGTCCGGATCATTATGCCAGGTCACCAGCACCACCTGGGAGTTGTCGCCGCTGGTCTGGGCCTTGTCGGACTTGCCATCCAGAGCTACCAGCGGGTAGGCGCTTTCCGCAGTCATCTCCTTGGCGTCCTTCAGGGCGGCCGCATAAAGTTCCCGATTCAGGGAGTCCTTATCTACGAAAGACACCGTATTTCCCTTGGTGTCGATGACATCGCAATAAGGCACATCGCCATACTTCAGCGCCACCTCGTTCTGCATAAACTGTTCTTCCAGCAGGTCCTCGTTATGGGAGAACAGGTTGTCGTTTTCCAGGAAGGAAATCACGATCTTGCAGAAACCCGATTCCGGCACCTTCACCGCAACGGGGAAAGCCTTCTTGCCGTTATCAGCGGTATCCAGTACCAGGCGGTTCTCCTCGTTGTTGCAAGTGTACTCGTAAGAATACAGCGTCGCAAGGCCCGGCTTCAGCTCGGTTACAAACAAATTATCCTGTTCACTACTCCAGCTCGGCTTTACCAGAGTCTTCGCGTCACCCAGAGTCATGTACTGAGGCGCAATGTCGGAGCAATAAAAGGCCGCCTGGCGGAACACGCCTATGACACCCGTCTTGTCCTTAAAAGTTTCTGGCTTACTGACCTTGTTTCCACCGGCGCAGCCCACCATAGATACCATCGCGGCTGTAACCGCAGAAAAACCTAAGACACTCTTGAAAATTTTATTCATCTTTGTCCGCCTTGTAAATCCATCGGAAATATAGAAAGAGCGTGCACATCCATAAGTTCCCCGAGTGTGGTTCAACAGGCTCACCAACCTGAGCGCAACCAAGGGGTACGCCGGTACCTCGACAAGCTCGGCGACCTTCAACCCGCAAGTTCCCCGAGCAGCGCCGAGGGGCGCATTCAATTATTTTCTTTATCTTACATTTTCATCACTATTTTTGACGGTTATCACTTGCAATTCTCCCAAAAATGGGTATCTTTACCATTAAATATGTTAACTCCGGCATGTCCGGTTAAAAGGAGACTTAATATGAAGATGGGTAAATTTGGCTTTGCCGCACTCGCTCTTACCGCTGCATTTGGCCTCACCGCTTGCGGTGACGATTCCTCCAGCAGCCCTTCCGATTCTGGCGACGATACCGTCGTCTATAAGACCAAGGAAGACCTTCCCAAGGATTGCAAGAAGGGCGACGCAGCCCAGGTCGGCAAGACCAAGTACCGCTGCAATGCCGACAGCGAATGGATTGAAGACGTCGCTGACGAAGGCTCCAACAGCGAAGGCGACGAAAACCAGACTACCCTCAGCGAAGGCAGCCTCCCCAACGGTCTCGTGATTATCGGCCACCAGGTATGGGCCGGTCAGAACCTGAACGTGAAGGAAGACAAGGATGGCAATTCCATCGGTCGCTGCTATAAAGACAAGGAATCTTACTGCGAAACCTACGGCCGCTTGTACACCTGGATCGAATCCATGCAGGTGAGCAGCGAATATGCCGAAGCAACCGTAGAACCGGGCGTGGTAAAGAAAAACCACCAGGGTATCTGCCCCGACGGCTTCCATATTCCTACCGGTAACGACTGGGATAACCTGATAAATTATGTTAATTCCACCAAGGCTGCTGCCGGTTACCGCACTAAGAATGATATGAGCGATAATGCAGATGTCGGCGGTGCCCTCCTCCGTTCCACCACCTATGACGCAAACGATGTAAAGCTCTGGTCTGACGCAGAAGGTTCTGTTCCTGCTGTTGACGCCTTCGGCATGATGCTTGTCGGTTCCGGCTACGGCCGTAGCTCCGAAGACTGCCAGTATGACGAAGAAAAGGAAGAAGATGTCTGCACCATCAAGTGGGAATACAATAATTTGAACGAAGAAGCAACCTACTTTACCACTTCTGACGAAGATAACGCTGCTGATATCGTTTACTTCACTTGGGATGCAGCCTACCACCATACCGACTGGCACTACAAGAATGAACTTTCCTTCCCCGTCCGCTGCATCATGAACATGACTGCAGAAGAATATGTAAAGACCGACGAATACAAGGGTCTCGACATCGAAATCAACATCAAGTAATCCAGATATTTCTTGATACAAGAAGCCTCCCGCAGTTTAACTGCAGGAGGCCTTCTTTTTTCACCTCGGCAAGCTCGGTGACCCTAATTCAGATTTTCAAAAAATTTCTTTAACCCGCTGGAATCGCCGGTTCTCCAGAAGCCCTTAGGCTCCAAATTCACCCCGTTCTGGAGAGGCGCCTTGATCAGTGCATTGTACTGGCCGTTGACCACCCACAATTCCATTTCAGGTACGGAGTCCCTATACAGCACCATCTTGGCATCGAGACGATACCGCTGGTCCCCCCATCGGGCAAAAGTTTCCAGGGCAGTCTCCTTCAGCAGATTACCGAACGACTTCATCTGATTTTCGTCGAGAGTAACCGTCTTAAGCACGGGGCGGTCAAGTCCCTGAACCGAGGAATCGTAAAACAGAACTTCACCGCGATTCCAGTTCTTGAACTGGTCGCTCAAGGGTTCGCCCACCGCCGTATCTGCAGGCATGATCATTTCCGACAAGGCATTCAAGGCATGGCGAGTAACGCTATCCAAATCCTTCGTCACGTCTTCCCTCACTACGGGAACCGTATCCTGCTTTACCTTCTTGCGCTTGGCTCCAAATTCCGGCATGGTCAATACAGGTCTCTGGTTTTCGGCGGGGTTCTCCAGCGATTCATTTTCATCACTTTCGACACTTCCCTGGCAAGCCTGGAACTGCACTCCCGAAGATTTCAGGAACTTGTTCACCTTCGCCATATTGGTCCGCTTCCAGTAACCGGTTCTACCCCCCATTTTCACGAAGGTATCGCCACTGGACTGGTTGGGCATCCAGACGCCGCGACCGCCTTCCTGGCCAATGCGATCCGTCAGGCGGAACTCTCCCACCAGAACCGTATCGCGGTAAAATTCCAGACGGGCGCCCTCCTTGCAATTTTCCGCAAAAGATTCCTGTTCACTCCAATCGCCCTTAAGCTTCAGGAGCTGCACCAGATTCAGGTACCGTCGACCGCTAATGACCTGGCGGCGTTCCTCCTTGCCCAACCCCACGGAAGCAACCATCACCATGTTGGCGCGACCGGCCACTTCCCAAAGCGTAAGCCTCTCCGCGGGAGCAGCCGTTTTCGTGTCGTCAACCGCCGGATTTTCCGCCCCCTGCCTTTTAACAAAGAGATACCCCAGGCCAATGACCACGGCCAAGACAAAAAGAATGATAAGCTTTTTCATGCCTCTAAAAATAACAATAAGCCAGGCAACGTTTGTATTTCACCGTTTGCATTTTTGTATGTTTAAAATCATGAGCAGAATATTTTGGGGTTTAGTTCTTTTACTGTCTTTTGGACTCGCCCAGGCGCAGCTGGTCCCGAAGGGAATGGTCCTATCCGGCGATTCCCACGATTCAACCGCGACTTCAAGCGACATCGACTCGCCATCGACGGATTCAAGCGGTGTTAACAGCGTTGTTCCGCCTTTCGCCGCAGATTCCGATGAAGTATCCGTAGATTTAAAAAACATATCGCCCTTCCAGGCAGAAATCCTCGGCAAGTTCCAGCAGGACTACAATTACAATATGATGAAATCTGATGATTTCCATCGATACTCCAGAATCACTACCTGGAGTTCCATAGGGCTTATCCTGGCAGGTTTAACCATGCTGGCAGTTGATGCCAACATCAATAGCCCTTGGTGCATCGGCGGCATATCGGCAATTAGCACAGGAGTTGCCGGCAATATCGTATCCTTTAGCTTTGACTTCGTGAGTCACGCCTATCGGGTCAAGGCAGGTAATGTCAGAAAGAACATGACCCAATACCTGCAGAACAATTTCTCGATTCCCATTATGCAGGAATAACCGCCAGGGAATAAATCCCACTACCAATTTTGTACGGAAAAAGCCCCCGCCGCGATGAAGCAGCAGGGGCTTTTAACGGAGTTAAGTATTACACAGGCGGGTCCTGCGTTCACCGGACATTTCCGGATCCGGGAAGGAGACCACAAAGGAGGCTGCCTTCGCGCGAGCACTTGCAATGCGAGAATCCATCAGGCGGTCGTTTACGTCGCCCAGGCGCTGCTGAAGCAGTTCCATCTGGGCTTCCAGACGACAAACCTCCTGGTCACTCAAGGCGAAGCGACGAGTTTCCAGGCGATCCGCAATGCGGTCCAGGCCAGCAATGAGCATGCGGCGGCTATTCATGAGACGGGTTTCCTCTGCAACGAGGCGGTTCGTTTTCTTAGTCATATAGACTCCTATATCTGAATGTGAATCGGCTCCTAGCCTTCGTGAGCTAGGAATTGACTGGATATGGCTTTGGCAGCCATTCTCATATCAACCAGCTTCAATAAATCAGATCGTCCTTTATGACTATGTTGCGTCTCATTTTTACACGGTCTTAGCAGCTCCTGTCTAAATTTCAAGGCGATTCAGTCGCCTACACTTATTTATCGCTTTTTATGTGCGATTTGTAAATGACTTTTTCAAAAAAAATTCATTTTTCTTTTTCACGACAAATATATGAATATTTCTATGACAAAAGATGACACTTTTTATTTTTTGCGTTTTTCGTCCTCCATTTTGTTCCAGCACTGGAATTTTTGCGTTTACAGAATATGAAATGCACAAATGTGAATTCTCGTAAAAAAGAAACTTTCTGTAAAGGTTTGGCATTTTTCTAGAAAAATCTCTCGAAAAATTCATCCTTTCTTCTCTTTCCAAAAAAAGGCAGCCTTCCTAATTTCAGGACATGAAGAAAAAACTGGTTATTTTGGATATGGGCAGCACGTACACCGATTTGCAGGAGCGAATTGGGGATTTTTCGGAATGGATTTACGAGAAGGTTCCTAAGGATTTGCAAACATCCACAGCTATCGTTTCCCATTCGGACTTTCCTCACTATGCAAGGTCACATGAAATCTCTGGACTCCTGATTACAGGGTCTCACGATATGGTGACCGATCCGAACGAAAGTCATGCCCGCTGTTTTGAAACCATCCAGAATTTACTGACTACGCAGCCCTACCTGCCCGTCTTTGGAATTTGCTACGGGCATCAGCTGCTGGCCCATCTGCTAGGCGGGAAAGCGGCCGCCAAGTCCGAAGGTCCCGAAATCGGCCTCAAGGAAATTTCCTTCATCGCAAACGACGATGTAATTTTTGGAAGTTACAGCAAGAGGGAGGTTGCGTTTTACTGCGTCCACTACCAGTGTGCCGAAGTACTGCCTCCCGGCGCAAAAGTATTCGCCAGCAGCGAACAGGAGAAACATCACGCCTTCAGGATTCGCAACTGCTGGGGCGTCCAGTTTCATCCGGAATTTCCGAAGGAAGCCGACCTGTTCTACGAGCGGGTGAACAGCCCTATAGACGGCATAGAAAAACGACTCCTCCAGATTCAGGAGGAGTACGTCGATAATGACCTGATTGCAAAATTCTGCAGGTTTGCCGCAGGGCTAAACTAAAGCGGATTTCACGTCTTCGGCAATCTGCTCCGGGGTCAGGCGGTTGCGATCGCAAAGTTCTGCAAAACCAACCTTGTCGTAGAATTCCTTCTTCAAGCCCTTCACCAGAACCTTCATGTTGGAATTGCCATAGAAGGTCGCAATCTTCTGACCGAAGCCACCTTCTGCAACGCCATTTTCCAAGGTAACTACAACCTGATGGTCTGCCTTCAGGGATTCCAGAAGTTCTACATCTACGCCACTTGCAAATCGCGGGTTGATAACCGTAGCTTCAACGCCCTGCTTGGCAAGTTCTGCAGCCACTGCGACACCACGCTGGTAAAAATCGCCCAAGCCTATAATCGCTACCTTAGAGCCCTTCTTGTCCATCTTGTAGGAAACCTTGGAGTAATCCTTATCGAATTCGCCTTCACGGTGAGCGACGCCATTCGGAATGCGAATTGCCATGGGGCACAAGGTCCGATCGATGGCATAGTCCATCATGGCCTTCGCTTCTTCTACGCAAGTGGGGCAAAGGTAGGCCAGGTTTGGAATGTTCGACATCAAGGCAATGTCAAAAATGCAAAGATGGGTTGTGTCATTCATGCCATCGGCACCGCTCATGGTAACAAGAAGTGTAGCAGGATTATTATTGGCACACAGATCCTGGGAGAGCTGGTCGTAAGTGCGCTGGATAAAAGTGCTGTGGGTACTGTAAATAGGCTTGGCGCCACCCTTCGCAAGGCCAGAGGCAAGAGCTACGGCGTGTTCTTCGGCAATGCCAACATCAATGAACTGACGACCCGCTTCCTTACGCTGGGGAGCAAAAAAGCCAATACCTGCAGGAACAGCGGAATGAATTACCACCACCTTGGAATCGGACTTGATTTTCTCCATCAGGTAGCCACTGAGAACGCCTCCCCAGGATTCGCCACTTCCCCAATCCTGGAAACCGGTCTTTGCGTCAAAGGGGATACTCCAGTGGAAGGCTTCCTTATTCTGTTCAGCGAAGGGAAGCCCCTTACCCTTCTTGGTATGAATGTGAACCACGACAGGCTTGGTGGAATCCTTCACTTTCTTAAAGGCTGTGATCAGGGCAAGGACATCGTTACCACTTTCTACGTAAAGGTAATCAAAACCCAAGGACTTAAAGTAATTGTTCTGAGATTTACCTAAAGTATTACGAAGTTCCGCAAGAGAACCATAAAGTCCGCCATGATTTTCGGCGATGGACATTTCGTTATCGTTCACCACCACAATAAAGTTGGTTGCATATTCACCTGCATTGTCCAGACCTTCAAAAGCTTCGCCACCGCTTAGGGAGCCATCTCCGATGACTGCAATCACATTGCTGCGTTCGCCCTTGAGATCGCGGGCAGTAGCAAGCCCCAGCGCCAAACTGATGGAAGTAGAAGTATGACCAATCATAAAGTGGTCATGTTCACTTTCGCACGGTTCCGTATAGCCGGTAACATCGTCATACTTGGATTCGTCCAAGAATGCTGCGGCACGACCAGTCAGCATCTTGTGAGCGTAAGACTGGTGGCTGACATCATAGACAATCTTATCCTTTGGGGAATCAAAAACATAGTGGAGGGCGATGGTCGCTTCTACCATACCCAGGTTGGAACCAACGTGACCACCGTGCTTGGAAAGTTTTTCTATAAGAGCGCTGCGGACTTCTCTTGCCAAATTCTGAAGAGAATAATTGTCCAACTTTTTTACATCTTCCGGAGAGTGAATTTTTTCTAGAAGCATAATCATCCTTTTTTGCATCCCATTAATTTTCTCAAAATATAACATCTAGAGTTTGCTCTAACACAAGGGTAAAAAAGAGGAAAGTGTACACAAATTGCCCCAATTCAAAATTTCGCATACACACATTGACATAGAGTTAACTCTAAATAGTATATTTAGCAGTAAAACGAGGGAGTTTCTATGGCAAATCCTATCCAGAATACCGAAAAATCCAAGGGCTTTAGCATTGGCGAAGTCGTCAAGCAGACAGGCCTATCCGCCCACACCTTGCGCTATTACGAAAAGGAAGGTCTGTTGCCTTTCGTGACCAAGAACAGCTCCGGACTCCGGGTTTATTCCACCACCGATTTGCAGTGGCTCAGCATGATCGAGTGCCTCAAGGATTCGGGTCTCCAGATCAAGGAAATCCGCCAGTACATCGAGTGGTTCCGTCAGGGGGATTCCACCCTAAAACAGCGCCTGGAACTTTTCCAGAACCGTCGCAAGGCTCTAGAAGCAGAAATGGCCCGCCTGCAGGTCGTGATGAACAAGATTTCCTTCAAGGAGACTTTGTACACCACCGCCATCAAGCTGGGAAGCCTTGATGCCGCCGATAGCGACAAGACGATACAGCGCCTCAAGAAAAAGCTCTTCGACTCTCCCGACGATTTCGACAAGAGAGTCGCCGGCTAATCGAATCGCGGACGACAAATAGCTGACGAATCATTTTTTACAAATAGAAAATCCCGGGCTGTTCATTCGCTCGGGATTTCTTTTTAAAGACCATTGTTTTTAAGCCAGCTGTCTATGCGAGAATTCAGGTCTCTTCCACCGCTGTAGTAAAATTCAAAGGGAAATCCCACATTGCTTTTCTGCAGTTTCTTGTTTAGGTCAGAAACGCTGTCGCCGTAGCGGGTGCCGCCATGGCTGGAAAAGCTAGCCACGGTCTTGCCCTTAAAATCGTAACTTTCCAGGAAGGTGAATACAGGCATGGGAATGGTGGCCCACCAGGTAGGATACCCCAGCAAGACAACATTGTATTTGGACATGTCCCTGATTTTTGTCTTGAGAGGTGGACGGGCGTCGCTGTTCAAGTCCTTCTGGGTGACCTCATAAATGCCACCGCGGTAAGGCTTCGCCATTTCGATTTCCACAAGGTCAACATTTCCGTCACCGTACTTCTTTTTCATCTGCTTCGAAATGTATTCCGCCGCACTCTGGGTATTGCCGGAATAGCTGAAGTAGGCTACGAGAATTTTAGGATTTTTCGGAATGCTTATGGCGTTGATTTCTGGATTGAATTTTGTTTCGACGGTCGTGTCGGAATGAGCAACGGAATTTGCGGCGCCCTTGGGATTGTCTGCGTTGCGCGCGATTCTAAAGCCGAGGTTGCGATCGCTATCCAGCGGGTTGGTGGCAGAACGGTAGGCACTTCTCAAGTGCTTTCCGAAATCGTTGTAGGCGCCGCCGCGGTTCACACGATAAATTCCCATACGCGGTCCTGCGGGGTTCTGCTTTCCGGATTCATTATATTCGCCATAATAGTCAAAAACCCATTCGCTAACATTGCCGTGCATATTATACAATCCAAATGCGTTGGGCTTGTAGGAATCAACGGCGACGGGCTCGTCAATGACGGAGCCGGGCACCACATTCTTGTTGGTGTGGTGCATGTAGTTTTCTTCGATGAGGTACGGATAGCTTCCGTAATAGTTGGCGTCTTCAACGCGGTTCCAGTTTCCGGTGCTGAAAACCGTCGTGGTTCCAGCGCGATTGGCATATTCCCATTCCGCTTCGGTCAGCAGGCGGTAGCCATTGGCACTGCGGTTCCAGGTAACGGTTATGTCGCGGGTCTTGCCTGATTCACCACGACCGACTTTATAAACTTCCTGCAATCCTTCGGCACGACTTTTGGCGTTGCAAAATTCGATGGCGTCGTAGTAGGTGACGTTTTGAACAGGGAGATTGCCACCCTTGAAGGTGCTGGGATTCTTGCCGGTGATTTTTTCGTAATCCTTCTGCTGGACTTCGTAGGCGTCCACATAAAAATCACTGAGGGAAACTTGATGTTGCTTTTCGTCCAGTTGGCGCTGGCGTTCCGTAGCGGGGCTTCCCATGGTAAACGTTCCGCCCTTTACAAGCACCATCTTGCTTTCTGCAAAAACAGAGATAGCAAGGCTTAAAATGCCCAAGGTAATGATTTGCCTTTTCATAAAACGACCTTTGCGAAATTTTTAGGCTAGCGGATCGGTTAGGATCTTTTCAGAAGTTTCATCCCCAGATGGGCTATAACACACATGCCTGCCGAAATTCCAAGCAGCTGTAAAACCGCAGCGGAGATACTTTCCGCCGCGAGCTTCCAGCCACCAGTCACGAACATATACACGTAAAGTTGAGACTGCACAAAACCATAAACGCCGGCGGCAATCAGCAGCCCGTAGGCAATAAACAGCAGCGACATTTTCCAGGTGCGATTGCGGCAGAAATTTTCCAGCCTGTCCAGTTTTGCGTCAAGATGGAATCCCAAATGAAACAGCATCACCATAAAGCCCCAGCTGCAACTGGCCAGGTGAACTTCCCGGGCAGTCTGCGTCGCCCTCATGGGAGACCATTCAAAAACAAGCCCCGTCATGAAAATGGAACTGATGGCCATGGTAATCATCAGGGCGAAAAGAAGCCAGTCCATGATGTTCATGGCAATGCGGCGGGCGTTCCATTTGCCCTTGCCGATGGTTCTGTAAAACCAGAAGTTCATCGCATGATGAACGATAAATAAAACGAAAAGCGTAATGCCCACATACCCATGGCTTGTCAGGTCATGGATGGCACCATAGCACATGAGGTACAGAAAGCAACTGTACATCAGAACATCAATGACAATTTTCGCAATTCGTTTCATATGAGTGTCGTCCTGTGCAAAGTTCGCGCGCCGCGGCGAGCGTCATCCTGAACGTAGTGAAGGATCCAGACCAGAATTACTTCAAGGCTCCATCTACAAACTTCTTGATGTCCGTTTCGGACCCGTAGTTGAATTCCTTTCCGCCTTTAAAGATGGAACCCTTGGCAGCCTTCGCAATGTCCTTACCGCTGGGGCCAAGGCCGCTTCCGCCGCTGGTGCAGAGGGTAATCAGGTTCTTCTTTTCGAAGCTCTGGCTTTCCACGAAAGTATAAACAATCTTCGGTGCGTATCCCCACCAGATAGGGTAAGCAAGAACCACCGTATCGTAATCCTTTACGTCAATCTTATTCTTGATGGCGGGGCGGCTTTTAGGGTCGTTACTTTCGATGGTGGAACGGGACTTCTTGTCGTGCCAATCCAGGTCTGCAGAAGAGTAAGCCTGCGCAGGAACGATTTCGAACAGGTCGGCGCCTACGGCCTTGGCGGCCTTGGCGGCCATTTGCCTTGTGGTTCCGGTTGCGCTAAAATAGACGACTGCAGTCTTTGCGTTTGCCATACAGAACACTCCTAAAATAAGGGCTAAAATCAGTTTTTTCATTTTGACACTCCTTGCCGTTCTTGCGGTCATCAAAAGAATTCACCATAAATATAGGACCTAGAGCTAGCTCTAGGTCAAGGGACACCCTGCATTTTTTTTGCAGAAAAATATTTCTATAACGCCACAACGCGCAACTTATGTTTACTTAATGTAATAGACGTAGTTTTCCTTGCGGGGCAGGGCCTTGGGAACGGGAGTCAGGCGATAGCCCAGGGCCACATGGCCAATGCCTTCGTAGTTACCTTCGATGCCCAGCTTTTTCAGGATGGACTTGCCGAATTCACTTTCGAATTCCTGCTTGGCACGGTGAATCCAGACGCTGCCCAGGCCAAGGCTTGCGGCGGCGTTCATGAGGTTGCCCATCACCAGGCTACCGTCGTTGATGTAGGTACCGGAGCCGTTATTGGCGTCCTTGTCCGCAATGACAATGAGAATGACGGGAGCGCCATAGAACGGGTCAAAGCCCTCGTCCCAGCCGCCGATCTTGCGGTTCTCTTCGGCAATCTGGTCCCGCATTTCCTTGTTGGTCACAGCGATGATGATAGAAGACTGCTGGTTCTTTCCGGAAGGTGCAAAAGTTCCTGCGCGAATCACCGCTTCCAGTTCTTCATCGCACACCATGTCCGGCTTAAACTTACGACAGCTACGGCGAGTTTCCAAGGTCATCAAAGTTTCGTTAGTCATAGGATTTTCCTTTTTTTTGCAAAAGTATATTTTTTTTCAAAAAATGGTCTTGACCTAGAGTCAGCTCTAAACATTATATTTGGGGCATGAAAAAGATTATCAGTTTCTTTTTAACAATTTTCATGGGGGCCGCAATGGCTGCAGAAACAAAAAAACTGGTCATTTACTATTCCCGTACCGATGAAAACTATAGCGTAGGCTACATCCAGAAGGGAAACACTGAAATCGTAGCAGAAATCATCGCCGAAAAAACGGGCGCAACACTCCTGAAAGTGGAACCAGTCAAGGAATATCCTAAGGAATATGATGACTGCATCGCCGTCGCCAAGAAAGAATTGGCAAATGATGCCCGCCCCGATTTTAAGCCCATAAGCATCAATCCCGAAGAGTTTGACGAAATCTACGTAGGTTACCCTGTATGGTGGGGTGAAATGCCTATGACCATGTTCACCTTTTTCGAAAAATACAATCTGAAGGGCAAGACCATCCATCCCTTCGTCACCCATGAAGGGAGCGGCCTCAGCGGCGTCGCACGGTTAAAGAAAGTCACCGGAGCAAACGTAAAACCTGGACTCGCCATTTATGGACACACAGCCCAGAACGAAAAGGACAAGGCCATCAAAGATGTGGAAAAATGGCTGAAGTAATCCACAATTTCATACAAACAACTTCACCTTGACTCCTTGAGGGCGCTCTCGGTTTATATCCGATGGGCGCCCTTTTTTGTAGCACTTGCATAAGACATTGTCATATACACCAAGATTGATTTTTTTATATATAGCCACAAAAGAAGGTTTATATGACAATTGACGAAATGCTCGAGAAGGCAAGTACCGTTGCGATTTTTGGACATGTCCGCCCCGACGGCGACTGCATCGGATCTACCCTGGGTCTTTACAACTACATCAAGGATAACTATCCGCAAATCGACGCCACCGTTTTCGTGGAAGGCTTCCCCGAAAGTTACCGTCTGCTGAACGGTTCCAACAAGACCTTGCCGGAATATGACGGCCGCGACGTGGATCTGGCATTCCTGATGGATACCCCCAGTTTTGAACGCTGCGGAGCCAAGGGCGCCGAATGCCTGGCCAAGGCAAAGTTCTCCTGCAATATTGACCACCATATCAGTAACCCCCTGAACCTCTGCAACGTAAACATCGTGGAGCCGGAAGCCAGTTCCGCCAGCGAAGTTCTGTACTTCCAGCTGAACAAGGAAAAGGTGAGCAAGAACGCCGCCAACTGCATGTACCTGGGCATCGTTCACGACACCGGCGCCTTCAAGTTCAGCTGCACCAGCAAGCGCACCATGAACGCCGTAGGCGACTTCATCGACAAGGGTTGCGACTTCGCAAAGATCGTCAACGAGACTTACTATACCCGCAGCTACAAGCAAACCCTTATCACAGGCTTCGCCCTGGAAAAGTCCAAGTTGGCCCTGGACGGCAAGGTGGTTTATTCCTTCGTGACTCAGGCCGACATGGATCGCTACGACGTGAAGCCTTTCGAAATGGGAACCGTTGTAGATACCCTCCGGGAAGTCAGCGGCACCGAAGTCACCGTCTTCCTGTATCCCGTCAACGGCAAGTACAAAATCAGCATGCGTTCCAACTACTATGTGGACGTGAACAAGGTGGTGAGCAACTTCGGCGGTGGCGGCCATATGCGTGCAGCCGGCGGCGACACGGAACTAGATCCGGAAATCGCCATCGAGAAAATCATCGGTTTTATTAAAGAGCAAATGTAGAATCGCTGAAAAATGAAGAACCGAATTTTTGTTACCGCCCTTTTGATGGCGTTTGCAGTTTTTGCAAACGCCCAGGAAACCGTTTCAGAAAATCCGGATCAGCAGCAAAATATTGCTGTAGAAAATGACGCAGCCTCAATTGCAAAAACAGCTAACGAAACTGCGAATGGAATCACAAGCGATACCTCGCAGGAAATTGCCCTCGATTACAAGGTTTCGCCCTTCGATCACTTGGGGCACAATATGCTGCTGAGCGCTTTCGGCTGGCCGCTAGCGTTTCACATGATGGGCAGTTCCGCAACTTACATCCTGTCCACTAACGACGTGGATTTGCAGGTGGCCCGCTTTGCTGCCCGCCAGAACGAAGTCGCCTACGGAATCGCGTTTACCCCCGGCATGATGATGGGAACGTTCTTCCCCATTCTCGTTCCCGGATACATGCTGTTCATCAGCGACAATCCCGAATTGAACAACACCGGTGCAGTAGCCGCCCAGGCAACCGCCGTGGCGTTTCTTTACGACAACATCCTGAAGGCTATTTCTGGCCGAGCACATCCCGAGGCAGGCAAGAACACCGGTGAACTTTCCAGAGATTTCGACTGGGGATTTTTCAAGCGGGGCGTTTTCTACGGCTGGCCCTCGGGGCACTCCATGACAAATGCGGCTCTCGCCATGAGCATCGCCAGCTATAACCGCGATAATCCCTGGGTGGTTACAGGCTGCAGCCTTTACGCAGGCTACATCGCCACAAGTATGGTTCTTGGCGCCAAGGGAGAAGCCCACTGGTTCTCCGACGCGGTGGCAGGCGTTCTCATGGGAGCCTCCATCGGCTGGTACATCGGCAACACCTTCTATCAAGAAAAAGCCGCACGTTCAAGCCACAGCCAAATGGTAGGAACCTCCGGCAACCGCAATATGGAACAGCACCGCCTTATAATCGCCCCTCTCTTCTACAACGACCACAAGGGCGCAGTGATGTCCGTGAGTTTTTAGATTACATTGCGTTCCAACCCATAAAAGTGCCCCCTAATATCTCACTGGAACAAACTATTAGTCGTCGTCATTGCCCTTTTCGTTGCGACTCGCAAAAACATCTATAGTTAACGCAAATCTATTTTGTTTATTGTCTAAGTCTCTGCCGTAACGAAATTCTAGAGCAAAGCGTTTGATGATGGAAATGTAAAATCCTGCACCTGCTTCGCGGTAGTATTTGGGACTTGGCGTTTTTCCTGGTACTACGCCAAAGTTGATTTCGTATTCTTCATGTCCATTTCTTGAAAAAAGATGCTGCGTAGTCAAACACCCATTCTTCATGGCTGATATCTTTGTCGATATCTTCGTCGTATATTTTACCGCCATGGTTCAAATCCCCGCCGTATAAAGAAATGTTGGCGTTGGCTGTGACGGTGTTCTTGTTATAGCTATCCATAAAAGCTACAGCAGAAGGCGGACGCATAACGGTGCTGCATCCTGTTAGCAAAATTGAAAAAATAAGGTATAGCGCTTTCTTCATACAACTCCTAACGAATAGAATACTAAACCGTTCCGACTACTTAGTTACAATCAAGTCCTCGGACGAATACGAGATTGAATTTCCCATAGAATCAATAAAATCGTGGTACCTCAACCATGTTTCCGGGTATTCCCGCTTAAAGCCATTCTTTTCTAACAAAATTTTTCATATTCTCACTCTTCTAGCAAATGAAACTGATCGTTTTTATACTTCGCTACAGGATTCTCCGAAATCTGCCAAGAACTATCCGTGGAGAAAATCATATCACCATCGCTTTGGGTATCATAATTCATCCTATAAATAAATTTTCCATTAAACGCAAGAACACTTGTTCTAATACTGCAAGAATTCTCTCTATGTACGGCGATTGTATCAGTTAAATCTTTTAAAATGGCAAACCCACATCTGTTTTCAGATACAAAGTGCAGCGTCATCAAATCATCTCCGAAGTACTGGGCGTCTTCCACGCCATCGGGCCACCCGGACTCCTCCTTCGTCACCTGGGTTATCGTATTCTCCGCAGTGTCGAGCAAGGCAAACTTTTCATAATTCTTAAAGAGAAGTTTACCACCCTTCCAAGTGCGCATTATCGTACTTGATGAATTCATATCCACATAATCACTAACCCATACAGCACGCTTCTTAACAGGATCCTTTTCAACTTTCCAAATAAAATAAGATTGTTCCTTATACGTATTTTGAGCCATCCAAAACCAGTATAATACAGTAGAATCATCCAGTGCAGCAAACATCGTATTTCCATAACATGTGTCAAGTGACCCCTCCCAATAATTTTCTCCGTACCATGATTTACAACCTTTTAGCAAAATTCCTTCACTGGTACATTCCTTCCAATCATCTAATTTATCTTCATAATGTTTATAATAATGACCAGGGATTATTGCAGTTGAATCACTTACCATGACAAAGCCAGAATCATAATGAAACCCCGAATCCAGTAAAACAGGTTCATCGTCATTTCCTAAAATTCCGCACCCCCACATGCCACAACACAGGGCGACTACACAAACAAGCCAATTAAAACTTTTCATAATTTTTCGCCATCGATTCGCAATATGATTTAAGTTTTTCGCCATTTGCGTATAAATAGTCCCTAGCATCAACTACCGTATCCACAACAGAAATACAACGAAGATGCAATTCTTTTTCATAAGATTTTTCAATTTTCAACTGGGCATTTTTTTCAGCACAGTGCTTTGCAAATCGTGTTGAATCCGTACTTTTATTTTCTAAGCCTTTCGAATTGTATAGAGCGTCAAATCGTTCCGTTGATACCGGTGTTCCTGCAAATAGGCTCAACAATTGAGTATATTTCTTTAGTCCAAGACTATCACTCCATGTAAATCTCAGCCCATTCTCGTTCTCAAAGATTTGGATTATACAAGCATCCGCATCATTTCCATAAAAGTGGTGTAGAGATTCACTCTGTGTAATAAAAATTATTTCATTCCAAAATAGACTATCTTCCCAATCCTCAACACCCTCAACATCCCACTGATGCTTTACCGAATCCACCGGCACTTCCGGCACCCAGGTTTGCAGAATCTGGGCCAAGGAATCTGTGTCGGCAATGGTATTCTCGTCAACGACCGTACCGTTGGAAATATTTTCAGATTCCTTCTGCGAAGAACAACTGACAAGCAGCAGCAAAGCCATCAGCAAACTAAGCATTATTTTCACCGGATTCCTCCTGCACGCGTTCTGTTAGCGGGAACAGTTGCATGTTCAATCGATATACGCGATCCATCTTTTTGTCGGAGGAAACCACTTCAACAATCTTATTTCGGCATTCACGAAGCAGAGTCACGATTTTGGCATAGGCCTCGTCCGACACGCCCATCGTAATGCCTGTAAAGTTTCGTTCCTCCACGGAGAATCTGTCTATGGCTTCTTCAGCAATCTTTGCCATGTCGCGATTCATGGACCGCATGGCAACCGCCATGGATTCCGTAGAGCCCGTAAGGTTTTTCTCTATCTGACGATATGTATGCGGTTCTGTTTTTTGGAGAAGCCCTGTTTGAACTAGGAAATTAAGCGACTGTTCAACCTCGTCGGCATTTGTTTCCTGATGGCATTTTTCCGCCAACTGCTTCGGCACAGCCCCCGGCATGGCAGGAGCCAATTCACGCATCACGGGATGCAGCCAGGATTCATAGAACTTGAAAGTGTCTCCACCCAGTATGCGAATCTTGTTCGCATTGGCGATGGCATTCATCTCAACAAAAGCCTTCTTTTTGTCGTTGTCATTTTTAGACTGATCAAAAATTACCAGGTCCTCGAAGAAGGTAGCTTCCAGCCCCTCAAGGTCCATGGCCTCGGCAACCTTGCGTATGCCGGCCTTGCTCAAGTTTGCATCTCTTTCGCAAACCTGCTTTAAGTAATTCGGGGAAATAAAACCTGCCAGCTTGGAGAACTCACGCCACGAAAAAACGGAAGTCCGTTTCTTGAAGTCGTAGAAGTCCTGCATGTACTGTCTGTAACTTTGATATTCTATAATTGATTTCATCAAAATAGAATTTAGGACAAGACTTGTCTTGTGTCAATAAATTTTATAATACACAGATTGTTTTTTTTGATTTAGTAAAATATCGTATTATAAAACACATTCCTTGTATTTTACAATACAGTTTGTATTATGAATTTCTTTGTCTTGACTTCTTCACGTAGACAAAGCATCTCCTCGGATTGAGGAACTTGCTTCTTCACATAGACATAGCATCTCTACAGGTTCGTAGAGCAGCTTCTTCACCGAAATCAAGCTCCAAAATGCCTAATAAAATTGATGGAGTGAATGGTACTGAAAACGGCAAGAACCTTGTGCTTACCCCCCTCACTCCACAAACAAGTCATCCAGCGTGATCTCGCTTTGAACGTCGTTTCGTTGTTCGTTCGGGGCGAGTCCACATGTGGTTGCGAAGGTTAGGTATAGTGCCTTGCGGGTTTTGGTAACTTGCCGGAACAGCTCCCTGCGGGCCTTGACGGTTTCCATATAATTTGAAGAAATCAAGAATGGCGCGTTTGCGTATTTCATTTCGCAGAGGTTGATGACGCCGTCCCTGCGGTCAATGAGCAGGTCGATTTGTGCGCCTTTTTCGCCTTTGCTTTTGTCTCCTTTGTGCCGCCAGGAGCATACGTCACTTGAAATTCCCGAAATTCCAAGTTTCTGCTTGATTTGATTTATGTGCTGTAAACAGACCTGTTCAAAGGCGTATCCGCTCCAGGCGTTTTTACTTCCAGAGTCGATCATGTTACTCCAGCGGTGTTCATCGCGTCCGCGGTATCCTTTGACGTACCGCAGGTAAAAAAGCGAGAACAGGTCAACCATCTGGAACATGGTTTCCTTGGCGTGTTTGCCAAATGCAGTATAACTGCGGATAAAGTCGCATGATTCCAGATTTTTCAGAATTTCTGTAAGTACGCCGTTGTCCGTAATTTTAAGCGATTCCACGATTTCCGCTCGGGTTATGCCGCAAGCCTTGCTTGCCAAAAGTTCAATCACTCGTTTGTAGGCTATGGAATCGTTGAACAGTGATTGAAATAGAAAATTGTACTCGTCTGCTAGTTTTGCATTTTTGGAAAAGAAGAGTGTGTCGATATTTTGCGGAACGCTTAGATGGTTGTCAAGTTTTTCCAGATAGAACGGAGTTCCGCCTAGGCACATGTAGGCGTCTAGAATCTGCTGCCTAGTAAAGGCGAATTTGCGCGACTTGAAAAATTGTTCCGTTTCGTAAAGGGAGAATGGCCCTAGATGGATGCGCTGGGTCACGCGGTTGTGCAGCCCGCCCTTGTTTCCTAACAATTTGTTTGTCATCCAGGTTGTTGCCGAACCACACACGATGAATTTCAGATTGTCCTGCATGCAGCCCCAACTGTTCCAGAAAATTTCGAAGGCGCTCAGAAATTTTGACCGGGGTGTATCGAGCCAGGGAAATTCGTCTATGAACACGATTGCCGGTCTATCCTTGATGGTTGCAAGATGATTTTTCAATAAGCTGAATGCGGCATCCCAGGATTCTACCTGTGGGGTGTATTGACCGGAATGTGAACTTAGTTGCTGGCAAAACCTTGCAAGTTGCGTTTTTTTGTTGTCCAGGAGGGAGCCTGTGCAGTAGAAGTCGAACTTGTCTGCGAAATACTCCCGTACTAGGAAAGTCTTTCCGATACGGCGGCGCCCATAGACAGCTATGAGTTCTGCCTTTCCAGAATCTAAAATTTGCTTAAAAAACGCTTTTTCTGCATTTCTTCCGAAGATTTCGCGAGTCATAACAACCTCTTTGTTTAGCGAAATCTAATAAAAAATGATAGATTTCGCAATAGTTCAAATTATTTTATGTAGCGAAATGTGGTTAGAAATGCTGGATTTCGCTATAATTCATTTTTTTTTGTATAACGAACACTACATTGTATTTATCCAATGGTTCCATTGGAATGGAGTGTACCTTACCTATTCATTTCAACCATCCCTTAGGGCAACAATTCCGAAGCGAGGTAGTTTACTTCAGTACCCATTGAATCTGTAAATGTTTTTTGCTCCCAATCAACTTTTATTGAAAAAATATTTGAATCTAAATATGATTCAATGAAATAAAACGGTTCTAATAACAAATTCTTTTTGGAACCTATATACATTTGTACAAATCTATGATTCCATTTTAAATTTCCATCATAAATATCTGCTAAATATAAAGAATCTTTTTCTAATGACCTAAGCTCTTCTTCAACACTATTCGACACCACCTTTATAGCATTATGTTCGTCAAGAAATAAGCAATTCACATTTTCATTAAAATAGACAACATCATCACATTTCTTAATCCACGCCAAGTCATCATCCAACTTTATTTCCGTAACTCTATCATTTGCAGTATCTAAAACAGCGAAACTACATCCTTTTGCATTTTTTAACAAAACGTTTCCATTGATCCAAGGTCGAACATATGCATTTCCAAACCCTTCGCAAGGACTCACCCAATGAATATTTCCCAAAAGTTCCGGCTTGTGTCCAATTTTCCAAAAACCGTATTGTTCTGCAAAATGTATGAAAACAGAGGAATCTCTATAAAAACCTTCTGCAATTGATACTGCATATCCAGCAGTATCCCCCCAAAGTATTTGTTTTTTTCTATAGTTCACCAAATGCAGACCTGTATTATCAAATTTTAAATGACATTCATCGGATGATACAAAGCCACCAGTTTCCTCACAAACATCATATCGATCAACAGTAGTTAACAAAGCCAATGAATCATTCACCAAGGCGACAAGATACCCTCCCTGTCGTCCATCAAAAGTTGTCGTTATTTTATCTCCGCATCCCCCCAGCAGTCCAACTACAGTCAGGCTCATCAAGAAAATCCAGGCTATACTCCATCTACCCATACAGTCTCTTGATTTTTTAGCATACTCTTTACAAAAGCAATAAAAAGAAATCCACATATTCCTCATCCTTCAACTCCATCAGTAATTTATCATTATCACACTGATTTTCAAAACAATGGCTAGCGCAACCACTTTACGCATAGATATTCCTTTCTTTAACTTATTCTAAAGTCACCTAGTTACAATCAAGTCCTCGGACGAATACGAGATTGAATTTCCCCTAGAATCAATAAAATCGTGGTACCTCAACCATGTTTCCGGGTATTCTCGCTTAAAACCATTCTTTTCTAACAAAATAATTCTATCACCAAAATCATACGCATGATCATTTTTATCAAATGAACGTGATTCCATTACAACTCCATTACCATATATTACCGGAGGCTCAAAAAGCATCCATTCACTTTTAACTAAGGAATCAATCACAATACCACCCTTTTCAAAATCTATTTCACACAATCTATCGCCACGCTGCCTCAAACACACGACATCGCCATCTATATAGGCAATATCGCCGCAGCCCTCAAGCCAGGCGTATTCACCTGAAAATTCAAGTTTTTTCACATTGCCCGTCGCCGTGTCCAGTACCGCATAAGGGCATGGATACATATCTTTCAACAAAACATTTCCATTCAGCCATGGTTTTGCGCGCGTGTAAGGATCATTCCAGGCGCATTCATTCTCAAACTTCACTTGTTTACGATTTTCAGGGAACTTATCCACTTTCCAAAAACCAAAATTGTTCTTTTCATCGTAAAACAAGACCGTTGAATCCGCAGCTAATCCCCAAATGATTGCAATGACTCCGTTAATAGTATCACCCCACAAAGGCTTCTGCTTTTCACGATAATTCACAAGAAATAGTCCCTGATTTATCATTCCTCTATCGCAATTATCCCAATAATCGCAGCTTTCCGTGTGATCCGTCCAACGGCGAGCATTAATTTCCAGAGCTAGCGAATCATCTAAAATTGCTATCACAAAACCACCACTCCTTTGCACATCCACCACATGTGTCACTTCCTCATCAAAAATTCCACACCCCCACATGCCACAACACAGGGCGACTGCACAAACAAGCCAATTAAAACTTTTCATAATTTTTCTCCATCGTTTCGCAATATGATTTTTCATATTCTCACTCTTCTAGCAAATGAAACTGATCGTTTTTATACTTCGCTACAGGTTTTTCCGAAATCTGCCAGGAACTATCCGTGGAAAAAACATACCAAGCATCCGTTTTCATTCGGATTATATAACGACCATTAAAACGTTCTCTAACAACATCGTAACTGTTTGGAGCGTCCTCATAATATGTTGATATAGTATCTTTTCCGTTACGCACGATTGAATAACTAAAATTATTTGGATACAAGACTATCGTCATCAAGTCATCCCCGAAGTACTGGGCGTCTTCCACGCCATCGGGCCACCCGGCCTCCTCCTTCGTCACCTGGGTTATCGTATTCTCCGCAGTGTCGAGCAAGGCAAACTTTTCATAATTCTTAAAGAGAAGTTTACCACCCTTCCAAGTGCGCATTATCGTACTTGATGAATTCATATCCACATAATCACTAACCCATACAGCACGCTTCTTAACAGGATCCTTTTCAACTTTCCAAATAAAATAAGATTGTTCCTTATACGTATTTTGAGCCATCCAAAACCAGTATAATACAGTAGAATCATCCAGTGCAGCAAACATCGTATTTCCATAACATGTGTCAAGTGACCCCTCCCAATAATTTTCTCCGTACCATGATTTACAACCTTTTAGCAAAATTCCTTCACTGGTACATTCCTTCCAATCATCTAATTTATCTTCATAATGTTTATAATAATGACCAGGGATTATTGCAGTTGAATCACTTACCATGACAAAGCCAGAATCATAATGAAACCCCGAATCCAGTAAAACAGGTTCATCGTCATTTCCTAAAATTCCGCACCCCCACATGCCACAACACAGGGCGACTGCACAAACAAGCCAATTAAAACTTTTCATAATTTTTCTCCATCGATTCGCAATACGATTTAAGTTTTTCGCCATTTATGTATAAATAGTCCCTAGCATCGACTACCGTATCCACAACAGAAATGCAACGAAGATGTAATTCTTTTTCATAAGATTTTTCAATTTTCAACTGGGCATTTTTTTCAGCACAGTGCTTTGCAAATCGTGTTGAATCCGTACTTTTATTTTCTAAGCCTTTCGAATTGTATAGAGCGTCAAATCGTTCCGTTGATACCGGTGTTCCTGCAAATAGGCTCAACAATTGAGTATATTTCTTTAGTCCAAGACTATCACTCCATGTAAATCTCAGCCCATTCTCGTTCTCAAAGATTTGGATTATACAAGCATCCGCATCATTTCCATAAAAGTGGTGTAGAGATTCACTCTGTGTAATAAAAATTATTTCATTCCAAAATAGACTATCTTCCCAATCCTCAACACCCTCAACATCCCACTGATGCTTTACCGAATCCACCGGCACTTCCGGCACCCAGGTTTGCAGAATCTGGGCCAAGGAATCTGTGTCGGCAATGGTATTCTCGTCAACGACCGTACCGTTGGAAATATTTTCAGATTCCTTCTGCGAAGAACAACTGACAAGCAGCAGCAAAGCCATCAGCAAACTAAGCATTATTTTCACCGGATTCCTCCTGCACGCGTTCTGTTAGCGGGAACAGTTGCATGTTCAATCGATATACGCGATCCATCTTTTTGTCGGAGGAAACCACTTCAACAATCTTATTTCGGCATTCACGAAGCAGAGTCACGATTTTGGCATAGGCCTCGTCCGACACGCCCATCGTAATGCCTGTAAAGTTTCGTTCCTCCACGGAGAATCTGTCTATGGCTTCTTCAGCAATCTTTGCCATGTCGCGATTCATGGACCGCATGGCAACCGCCATGGATTCCGTAGAGCCCGTAAGGTTTTTCTCTATCTGACGATATGTATGCGGTTCTGTTTTTTGGAGAAGCCCTGTTTGAACTAGGAAATTAAGCGACTGTTCAACCTCGTCGGCATTTGTTTCCTGATGGCATTTTTCCGCCAACTGCTTCGGCACAGCCCCCGGCATGGCAGGAGCCAATTCACGCATCACGGGATGCAGCCAGGATTCATAGAACTTGAAAGTGTCTCCACCCAGTATGCGAATCTTGTTCGCATTGGCGATGGGTTTCAAATAATTCGGGGAAATAAAACCAGCCAGCTTGGAAAAATCACGCCACGAAAAAACGGATGTCCGTTTCTTGAAGTCGTAAAAGTCCTGCATGTACTGTCTGTAACTTTGGTATTCTATGATTGATTTCATCAAGGTAGAATTTAGAACAAGACTTTTTTCGTGTCAATGAAACACCATATTACGCAAACTAAAATTTTCGCTCGTAAAAGGCGGTGCAAAGCGTTCACGCCATCGGCTGTATTTTATAATACACTCCGTATTATATAACATAATACAAAAAAAATAGCCGAAAAAATAATTAGTTTCGGCACTTATTTTCACCTAAAAAACGAAATGTATTCTATAGTACACCTCCCTGTATTATACGATACAGACAACATAATAAATTTTCTTTTTTTCGACTCATCGTCGTTTTGCGAATTTGAATTTAATACATTTATTTTCAAAACACGCAAGAGGACATTATGAAAAAAACAATCTTATTATTTGTACTGCTATCCTCCATAGCATTTGCAAAAACATCCATAAGTTTAGGGGGCGGTCCTTACCACGGATTGCTCAGTATTGAGCAGACCTTCCAGGCAATTCCCTTGTCCGTAAACATTCACATTCCTGGCTATTATTCCAAATACGATTTCTGGGGAGGAATCGGAGTCGCATATTACTTTAACGGAGATACAGGTCCCTACGCTTTTCACTCTTCCGAATGGATTCACGCTTCCGACTGGAATAGGATTAGCACCATTTACGACCGCAACGGAGGATTCGCTGGTTTCAAGAATAAGAGTGTAGAAATCAACTACTGGCATCTGGTTTTCGGCGTCGGATATCAGCACATGTTCTTTAAGCATTTTGGAGCCTATTTTGAGCTGGGCTACGAATTCTATGCAGGCAATGGCGGATACTACACACACTTCGACCGGGACCATGCAACTCTTGACAATGAGGAGCTGGTGTTCCCAGCAGGATTCGGCCTGAAATTTTCCTTCTAGGCATTTACCCGCCGGCTAGTTTATTTTTACACAAACAATTACAAGGTGATCCTTGCCAACAATTAGCACTTAGCCGGTATTCTACCTGACATGCGAAAAAAAATTCCAAAAGCATCTGTTTTTACAGATGCTTTTTCATATTCAAGGCGTTACTATACCTAGACGAAATCTGACTTTAATGGTAAAACCTGTCGAAGACAAAAAGTTTTGTCAACGATCTTGGTTCAATCGTTTCTACCGCGCGTAAAATGCGATTTTAACTATTTCTTCTTCGTATTGTATCTAGCTTTTTGATCCGTTAAAACGCCAGCGACAACAGCAGGAGTCACTGATTCTCCAGCAACATATTTATGCAAAACATCGCAGACCAGAGTTTGGTAGCGAACTCCATGACGTTCTGCAATTTTTTTCAGCCCATCAATATCATCCTCTGGCAAACGAAGCGATATCGCCTTCCGTGTTCCGCGCAAGGACTTCAGGGTTTCCCGCATATCTGCTTTAAAATCTTCAATTCGTTGTGAGGAATCTGGACCAGCCCCCCACTCCCCGTCTTCAATTTCGCGGAGAAGATTCTGTTCTTCTTCATCCAGCTGATATTTAGCAGCATGCGCTTCAAAACTCAGGGTTTTCTTTGCCATGTTCACCTCCATATTTTTTCAAGGCAATTCTACTCGGAATAATTGTCTTTAAAAACTTTTCTCCACTAGGTTCCAGTACATAAGGAATCTGGTAGATATACCCCTTACATCGAACAACGGCAATCCTCTGATTCGGATACTTGTCTTTATTGGGGTGTTCGTAATCCGCCAAAGTGTCAAAAGCTGCCGCTTCAACAATTTCTTCAAACGAGATTCCTCTTGTTATTTTTAAGATTTCGTTTTTTTCCCTGTTCCACCTAGCCATACTTAAAATCTATGAATTGTATATACAATTGTCAATTGGCTATTATTGTTTTTCGATGTTTCAACCACACCATTTTTCATAATCACAAGCGTACCCGTCCCGCAAATTTCTATCTTTGCCCCCGTATAAAAATCTAAACGAGGTCAATTATGACATTTGAAGAAATCTACGCGCTGGTTTGCGAACGCAAGAGAACCATGCCCGAAGGCAAGAGCACTACCGAACTGTTTAAGAAGGGTGCTCACGGTATCGGCAAGAAGCTGGTGGAAGAAGCCGGCGAAAGCTGGATGGCCGCCCGTTACGAAACTCGCGACGACCAGGCTCTGGAACTTTCCCAGGTGCTCTACTATGTTGCCTGCATGATGGCAGAAAAAGGTCTCACCCTCGAAGAAGTGTACGCTAAACTATGATTAAGGTAGCTCTCCCGAATAAGGGCATGCTCTTTGAACCTACCCAGGAACTTCTGAAGGCCTGCGGTTACAAGGCATCCAAGCCCTACAAGACTTTGACCCAGATCGACACCAAGAACGGTATCGAATTCTTCTTCCTGCGTCCTAGCGACATTCCCATGTACGTGGGTCGCGGCATTATCGACGCAGGCATCACCGGCATCGACTTCAACGCCGAAGCCAAGAGCCCGGCTGTCAAGGTTCTGGACCTGCCCTTTGGCGCCTCCAAGATGTGCGCCGCAGTTCCTAACGAAAGCCCCATCCAGACTCTCGACGAACTGAAGGACTCCACCATCGCCACCTCCTTCCCCAACATCGTTGAAGGCTTCTACAAGAAGCCCATGAACTTTGTGGTTCTGGAAGGTGCTGTGGAAATTTCCGTGAGCCTCGGTGTTGCAGACGCCATCGTCGACGTGGTGGAAACCGGTACCACCCTGAAGCAGGCAGGTCTCCGTATTGTGGGCGAACCGCTGTTCCGCTCTAACGCAGCCCTCTTCTGCAATCCCCAGAAGACCGACCTTGACGAAGTGAACACCCTGATCCGCAGAATCCAGGGTAAGCTGGTTGCCCAGTCCTACATGATGATCGAATACGACTGCCCCGCCAACGTGCTGGACAAGGCCGTAGCCCTCACCCCGGGTCTGGACGCTCCCACTGTCGCCAAGCTCCACGGTCGCGACTGGTACTCCGTAAAGGCCATGGTGCCCCAGGAAGATGCCAACGCCATCATGGACAAGCTCTGGGACGCAGGCGCACGTAGCATCCTGCTCTTCGGTATCAAGTCCGCAAGAATTTAACACTTCGCGTTAAATTCAGTAGACAGTGATTAGTGGTTAGTAAACAGTACTTTAAAATAGTGATTAGTAAGCAGTGGTTAGTAAACAGGGTATGCAGGTAAAAAACGTTTCCAGCATCACTAACCGCCAACCACTAACCACTAACCACTAACCACCAACCACTAGCCACTACCTATGGAAACACTCGCCTACTTAGCTCGTCAGCCGATTCTTGATCGAGACGGCAAGATTTTCGCCTACGAACTGCTGTTCAGGGATTCCCCGACCAGCGATACGGCGGTCATTGCCAGCGATGTGCTTGCGACGGCACAGGTCCTCGAGAACGTCCTGAACAACATCGGCATCCAGCGCCTTATCGGTAACAACAAGGCCTTTGTGAACTGCAGCCGGAACATGTTGCTGGACAACCTGTTCGGACTTCTGAACCCCAAGTGCTTTGTACTGGAAGTTCTGGAAGATGTTGAAGTGGATGAATCCGTGGTGAAGGCAATTCAGAGATACAAGGCCCTGGGTTTTGAAATCGCCCTGGATGACTTCATCTTTAACGAAGAGTTCATCCAGCGCTTTAAGCCTCTGTTCCCCTATGTCAACTATGTCAAGATGGACGTGGTGGATAACAGCATAGAAGATATGACCAAGGCAGCAGGCTTCTTCAAGGTTCTAGGCATCAAGCTTCTGGCAGAAAAGGTGGAGGACGAAGCCACCTTCAAGCGCTGCCAGGATGCAGGCTACGATTACTTCCAGGGATTCTTCTTCGCGAAGCCGGAACTGGTTACCGGCAGAAAAATTGACGCAACCTCGGCCGCCATTCTGCAGCTGATTCTGTTGCTGCGTTCCAGACCGACGCTGGAAGCCCTTTGCGACAACCTGGACAAAAATCAGGAAATCGCAGCCAACCTGCTACGCTTTGTCAATTCCAGCTCGGATAAGCACAGCAAGATTGAATCCATCAGGGAAGCCATTGTCTGGGTGGGCATGAGAAACATTCACGAATGGCTGATGCTCATGCTTTACGCCCGCCCGGAAATGGGGATGACGCCGCAGTCTTCCCCCCTGTTCCAGAACGTAAACCACCGGGCAAAATTTCTGGAAACGCTGGCCCGCGAAATCGATCCGGAAAATGACGACTTCTGCGCCAAGGCATTTATGGTGGGGCTTCTCAGCCGTATGGACGCCCTGGTCCGGGCACCGCTGGAAACGATCCTCCCCGACGCGCCCACCGATGACGAAATGCAGGATGCGCTGCTGAACCGCACAGGCCGTCTGGGACAGTTGCTGCAGCTGGCAGACGCCGTAGAGCTGGACGACTCCCTGTCTATCCAGTCCATCATTACGGAACTGGGCATTACCGCAACTCAACTGAAATTCTGCATTACAGAATCCTACAACTGGGCGGAAAATTAATCATGAACGTGGAGCCGCAAAGCCTTGTCGCCCTCATTGGCGAATTTTCAAGTCTTCCTGGTATCGGGCAGAAAACCGCCCGACGCCTCGCCTACCACATCCTGGCCAAGCGCAAGGACGAAGTGGAACGTTTTGCAGATAACCTAATGAATGCCGTTACGAAAGTCCATCAGTGTCCCAACTGCTTCTCGTTCACGGACGAAGACCTCTGCGGCATCTGCGCCGAACGCGCTGGAGCCAAGTCCATCTGCGTAGTGGAGAAAAGTTCGGACATCATCCCCTTCGAGCGTTCCGGCGTACACAAGGGACTTTATTTTGTCTTGGGCGGAGTCATCTCCCCGCTGGATGGCGTAGGCCCCGAACAGCTTCACCTGCCAAAGCTTGTGGAGCGAATCAAGCAGGAAGGAATCCAGGAGCTGGTTCTTGCCCTGGGCAGCAGTCCCGAGGCCGACAGCACCGCCCTAATGATTGACAGGCTCCTTACAGGAGTCGATGTAAAACGCACACGCCTGGCCCGCGGAATCCCCATGGGCAGCGACCTTGAATTTGTTGACGAAATCACCATGCTCCGAGCATTCGAAGGAAGAGTGAGCCTATGACCGATGAAATAAAGAAGCCAGCCAAAGTTCAGCACCCCATGGCTCCCAAGGGCAAGAAAGCTCGCCCCCCAAAAGAAACCTCCGCCCAGGCGGTGGTCTCCTTCGGGAACATCAACATCACTTCCGCCCAGTTTGTAAAGGCCGCAACAAGCCTGAAGGGGCTTCCGGAAGAGCGCCTTCCCATGGTCGCCTTCCTTGGCCGTTCCAACGTAGGCAAGTCCTCCCTGATGAATGCCCTCATGGGAAAAAAGGACCTGGTGAAAGTCAGTTCCACCCCGGGCAAGACCCGCGAAATCAACTTTTTCAAGGTGAACAAGACCTTCTATCTGGTGGACCTTCCGGGTGTAGGATTTGCTAAGGTAAATAACGCCAAGCGAGACCAGATGTCCGAATTCATCCGTGAGTTCGTAGAGAAATGCAAGGACCTGAAGGGACTTGTCTATTTGGTGGATATCCGCCACGGCGGTCACGATATCGACATGGAAACGGTGGAAAGCATCCGCGCCACCGGATGCCCGGTTTTGATCGTGGGAAGCAAGCGGGACAAGGTTAATCAGTCCGAATTGGCACAGGGTTTAAGAAAAATCCGCGAAAATTTCGATTTAGACGCCAATCCTCTCTGTGTCAGCTCCCTGAAAAAATTTGGACTTGACTATCTTTGGGAACGTATCCTAGAAGCACTGAAATCGTAATGCCGACAAACAAGCAAGTAAAAGGTCAAAATCTAAGCCTACCGGGAAAGCTCTTCCACAGTCTGGGCCTAGCGATCCTGAAGCGTCCCATGGGACAGCTTCTAGCTCTGTTCTTCAGAGCGATTGCCAGCTTGTTTTCCAAGAACCGCAGTTTCAAGACGGACTCCAAGAACATCATCATGCAGACGTTCTTCACCGGCGTGGAAATCTTCCCGGTACTGTTTGTCGTCGCCACCTTGTTTGGCACCGTAGCAATTATCGAAGTGGTGACCATGATGGGCAAGATGGGTTTTGGTAACAATATCGGAGACCTCATCGTCATCGTCATTATCAGAGAGCTTGGTCCCATCCTAACGGCATTCCTTATTGCAGGTCGAAGCGGCTCTTCCCTTACCACCTACATCGGAACCATGGTCATCAATTCCGAAGTGGATGCTCTCGCCACCATGGGCGTAGACCCCATCCGATTCCTGGTAATGCCAGGCCTCATCGGCGGATGCATCGCCATGTTCTTCATGAACATTATCTTCAGCACCTGCGCCATCGTATTCGGATTCCTTGTAACAAAGGGAGCCATCTTCGTTACCGGCAACATGCTGAACATCCAGCTTACATGGGACTTCCTGGCAACGGAAATCATCGGAGCCATTACCCTAACCGATTTCATCTTCATTATCATCAAGCCCATTGTTTTCGGGATGATCATTACGACCAACGCCTGCTATCAGGCTCTGAATATCCAGAAAGACGTTCGCCAGGTTCCCAAGGCAACATCCCGTTCCGTAATCAAGTCCTTCCTGTATGTTGTGATCGCCGACGTGATTCTTTCCATATTCTACTTTGTTGACTACATGAACAGCATCAACTCCCTGATCTAATGTTAGACGAAGCCCTGAGACTCGAAGACATCCACCTTTCCTATAAGGACCTGGCAGGAACCATGTTCTCCAGGCCTCGGGCCCTTGATTTCTTCAGCAAGGATGATGACGACCCCCAAAACGAACTGGTCAGCGGGGCAAACTTGATCGTCAAAAAGGGCGAAACGCTCTGCATTGGCGGAGGTTCCGGTCAAGGTAAGAGTACGCTGCTCCGTATTATGGCGGGACTTGTACGCCCTTCCAAGGGAAGCATCTACTACTTCGGGGAATACATTCCGCCCGAACGCCTTACCGCCCTGGAAGTCGCGAAACGTCAAGTAGGTCTCGTGTTCCAGAACGGGGCACTCATTTCCAATATGCGTGTCCGCGACAACATCGCCCTTCCCCTGCGCTATCACAAGATGGGAAGCCCGGCTGAAATCGAGGAAAAGATCAACATGGCCATGGACCTGATGCGCGTCCGTGACGAGGCGGGACTGTTCCCCCACCAGCTGAGTGCCGGTATGCAGAAGCGTGTGGCAATCGCCCGTTCCTGGGCAATGGACCCGAAGCTCCTGCTCATGGACGAACCCACTGCAGGTCTGGACAACTATAACCGACGCAACCTGCTTCCGCTGATCGACAACATGCGAATGCTGTTCAAGACCACCATCATCATCGTGACCCACGACCTCATGATGGCCAAGGAACTGAACTGCAATCTTTGCTTCCTGCACCACAAGACGCTGACCGAGCCCAGAAGTTTCAACTACTGGCTCAATTCCGATACGGAAATCTCCCGAGACCTGTTCCGCGACCTCCGCTCTCAAAAAAACAACATGTAACTCTTCACCCATCATTCTTCATCCTTCATTATTAACTGTTCACTATTCACTGTTCTCTGGATTCTTCCCCTTACAGGGTCAGAATGACGCCAGAAAAAACCACCAATTTTTCATCCTTCATCTTTCATTATTCATTGTTAATTATGCACCTCCCCCTACCCGATGATTTTCATGCCCACCTGCGTCAGGGCGACCTGATGACTGGTTATGTTCGCGATTTGGTTTCCCAGTTTGGTCGCGCCATCATTATGCCCAACACGGTTCCTGCCATGACATCTGCTGCGGCTATCGCCGAATATAAAGCGCAGATCATGACAGCAGCAAAGGACACGCGTCCCGACTTTGAACCTCTCATGACCTTCAAGCTGAACCCGAACTATACCGAGCAGGACCTGAAGGACATGATGGCAGTTGGCGTCGTGGCAGGCAAGTACTACCCCGCAGGCGTCACCACCAACAGTGCCGACGGCATCAGCGATTTCGAGGCTGTGTTTCCGGTTGTCGCCTTGATGGAAAAGCTTGGCCTCGTGCTCTGCGTCCACGGTGAAGAACCGGGTGAATTCTGCCTGGACCGCGAACCCGCCTTTATCAAGCGCGTAGAGATTCTTGCGGAAAAGTTCCCCAAGCTAAAGATTGTATTCGAGCATCTTTCCAGCGCAAAGGCTGTGGAGGCAGTCAAGCGCCTGCCCGCAAATGTGGCAGCCACCTTTACGGTTCACCACCTGATGATGACGCTGGATGACGTCATCGGGGACGCCCTCAGGCCGCACCATTTCTGCAAGCCGCTCCCGAAGCGGCCTGAAGACCGTGCCACAATCCGCGAAGCCGCCTTCAGCGGCAACCCCAAGTTTTTCCTCGGCACGGACTCTGCCCCGCACCAGCAGGGCAAAAAGGAATGTCCCTGCGGGGCAGCAGGCGTCTACAGCGCACCCGTCGCCCTCCCGCTTCTCGTACAGGAATTCGAGAATGCAGGTGTCCTGGATAAGCTTCCCAACTTTATAGCAGGCTTCGGCGCAGACTTTTACGGGCTTCCCCGCACTACAAAGCAAATCGAAGTGGTGAAGGAAGACTGGACCGTTCCCGCCATCATTAACGGTGTGGTTCCTCTGGCAGCAGACCAGACTCTAAGCTGGAAAATCAAGTAAAATTCAAAAACAGGGTACTAAACTGAGAAAAGCATCGGGTTTAGTACCCTTTTTATTACTTTATAGACAATAAAGTTCCTTAAGTTCATCGTCTCTAGGTTACTAACACCCAAAGAAAACAGCCTTTTAGTAACCTTATCCTACAACGTGCCATTTTTCGCGGTATATTTTTCCGAAACACCGCCTTTCATAATATTTTTCCCTTTACTTGCGGTGTTCTCCCGCGATTTATTTATATAGATTACTGGAGAACCTGGATGTAACATGATTCGATTTTTCTTTGCAATTCTTTACTACATCATTGTCTTTGCGGGAATGTGTACCATCGGCATGGTGTACATCGTCTATAAAGGTTTTATCCGTAAGCAATGGAACGAGGTGACCTGGATTTGCATTTTCCACCTTTCCATCGTGCACAAGCTTTTCGGCATCAGGCTCAAGGTCGAGGGCAAGGAGAACATTCCCGCCCAGAAAGGTTATGTGATGGTGGCGAACCACACCAGCTTCATGGATATCTGCGTCCTCTGGCTGTCTGTAGCGACGACGGTCTTTGTGGCAAAGGCCTCCCTCTGGAAGGCGCCCGTCTTTGGCTGGGTCCTGAACGCCATCGGCTGCATTCCCGTCCATAAGGATCCTCGCAAGAACGCGGGCATGGGGAAGCTGGTAAAAAAGCGTTTCGAGAAAGGTTATAACCTGGCGGTTTTCCCCGAGGGGCACCGCAGCGCCGACGGACACATGCTTAAATTCCAAAATGGTATATTCCGAATGGCGAAAGAACACCATTTTCCGATTTTACCGATTACATTAATAGGCGTTAACGAACGACTGCCCAAAACCAAGTGGGCCATCTACCCCGGCGAGATCAAGGTAGTCATTCATCCCCTCATAAAACCTGAGGACTATGCCGATAAACCCATGGCGGACCTCAGGGACGAGGTACACGATTTGATTGAATCCGCCCTGCCATACAAGAAGGCGGAAGCCGCAGCAGACGCTGCACATAAGGAGGCTTAAAATGGCACAGCAATTACCTACTGAAGAACAGATTGTAGCACTTCTGCGCGAAGAACCCCTGGTGGGCAGCAGAATCCGCGCCGCCTTCGGCCTTCCCAAGAAACAGAAAATGGCATTCAAGCAGCTGCTTGCCGACATGGTGGAGCAGGGTATCTTGAAGCGCAACAGCCATAAGGAATACCAGATTGGCGACGGCGAACCTCTGGAAGAAAAACGCGAAAAGCGCCTGAAAAAGGTTGCCGAAGCAAGCGATGGCGACAACCGCCGTCCCGGAGCCCGCAGCCGCCGCCAGACCGAAGACAAGAGCACCCGCGTCCGTCGCGGCGTTCTCCACCAGGTTGGTGAAGAAGACTGGGTCGTCACTGAACTGGAAACCGAGAAGGAATACGAGATGTGCCACCGCCGTCAGGCTCCTGGCAAGGAAGGCGAGACCATCAGTTTCACCCTCTATCCGCACCCACGCCTCAAACACAGCTACTTGGCCAAGGTAGATCACTCCGCCGATCTTATTTCCATGACCTGGAAGGAAATCACCCAGAAATTCATGGAGGAATCCAACCTGCCCAAGGGTTTCAGCAAGGAAATCCAGGACTACGTCAAGGGTCTCAAGGCGCCCACCGCCAAGGATTTCAAAGGACGCGTGGATTACCGCAGGACAAATATTCTCTGCATCGACCCGGAAGGCGCCATGGACCATGACGACGCCATTTCCATCGAGCCCACCTCAACAGGCTACAAGCTGGGCGTACACATTGCAGACGTAAGCTACTATGTACCCGAAGGTAGCGCCCTGGACGAAGAAGCCCTGGAACGCAGCTACACCCAGTACCTGCCCTGGACTGCCGTGCCCATGATCCCGGATGAACTTTCCAGCGATATCTGCTCCTTGCACGAGGATGTGGACCGTTGCGCCCACACCTGCATGATCGAGCTGGACAAGGACGCCAACGTTCTTAGCTGGGATTTCCATCGCAGTATCGTCCGCATTACACGCTCCCTCACCTACCAGCAGGCAAAGGCCCTCTGGGAACAGGGAGATGCAGAAATGAAGGTCCTCGCGGAGGTTACCGCAAAACTGAAGGCCAATCGTACCAAGGACGGTCTGCTAGAATTCAAGAGCACCGAAATGGGATGCCACTTCAACGAAGCGGGCGAACCTACCGACATTTACCCACGCACTACAGACATCTCCAACTCCTGGGTTGAAGAATGTATGTTGATTGCCAACAACTGCTGCGCCAAGGAACTGAAGAAGCGCGGTCTCCAGGGTATCTACCGTATTCACGAAGCTCCGGATACCAAGGACATCATGGAACTGTACTACATGTACCCCAACCTGTTCCAGGGTTCTCCTGTGATGCTTCGCGATCTGGGCAAGCCCCGCAGTGGCGATACCAACTTGAACCCCACCGCATTCAAGCTTTACGAACACTTGGTGAAGAAGGCCGGCGACGACGAAACCCTCACAAACCGAATCCTTCGCTCCATGCAGAAGGCCCACTACGACTCCAACAGTTTTGGGCACTTCGCCTTGAACTGGCAGGACTATAGCCACTTCACTTCTCCCATCCGCCGTTATGCGGACCTGTGGTGCCATCGTGAACTGGCTCGCAAGGGCAAGGAAATTTCTGCGGAACGCAAGGAAAGCGTCATCGATGTTTGCGACCTGATTTCCGCCAACGAAATCAAGAACATGAAGGTGGAACGCCAGGCCATCAAGGTCTGCTCCACATGGCTCTTGAAGGATCGTATCGGCGATAACTTCGAGGCCACCGTCAACGGTATCGAGGAATGGGGCATCTACCTTTCTATTAACGATCCTATTGCAGAAGGCCTGTGCCGCTACCGCGATATCGCAGGCGACGACTTCTATGTATTCAATGCCGACCAGGGCCTTGCCTTCGGTAAGCGCAGTGGACGCACCTTCCGTCGTGGCGACAAGGTGATGGCCCAGCTGTTGCGTGTTGACCCGCTCCGCGGCCAGGTGGACTTCTCCATCATCGAAAAGCTTTCTCCCGAGCCCAAGAAGAGCCGCCGTACCCGTCGCGACGTAGACGAAGACGCCCGCAACTTCAACGAGCGCATGGACCGTGCGGAAGCCGCCGAAGCCATGGGTTACCTGAGTCAGCCCGATGATGACCGCGACTTTGACGACGGACCGGAATTCATTTCTGCAGGCGCCCGCAAGCGCGGTGCAGGCCGAGGCCGCCAGGGCCGCCGCGGTTCCGACATGGACGCACCCAGTTTCGAACGCACCGGTCGTGACGCACGCGGTAAAGCAGCTCGCAGCTCTCGCGGAGGCCGCGATTCCCGAGATGAAGAATCCCGCGGTTCGCGTGGTTCCCGAGGCAGCAAGGCCGGCAAGTCATCCGGCGCAAAGGCCTTCGGTGAAAAACTTGCAAAGGGTCGCGGTGGCCGGGGACGCTCCGGACGCAAATAATGGTTC
Organism: Fibrobacter sp.; assembly: GCA_024398935.1. Lineage (GTDB taxonomy): Bacteria > Fibrobacterota > Fibrobacteria > Fibrobacterales > Fibrobacteraceae > Fibrobacter. Next base: position 39,490 of record JAKSIH010000013.1, read on the forward strand.
GACAGGCTCACCATCCTTATGCCTAATACATCGAAGCTGATTCTTTACGCAAGCTATCAAGTCGGGGAAAACCTCCCCGGCTATGTCCGCTTTGCGTTAAGGCATCTGGCAGAGACCGGCTTTCATGTGGTATTGCTGACCAACAAGCGAAAGCTCTCCAGGGAGACTCTTGACTTTCTGAAAAAGCAGGAGATAGAACTGTTCCTTACGGAAAATCACGGCTTTGATTTCGGGATGTGGCGGCGCTATCTCAAGACCTGTACAGAAGGCGGTCTCCAGAGCCTTGACCGTCTTTTGCTCGTCAACGATTCCATCGTTTATTACAAGAACTGCTTTAGGGAATTTATAAGACGGGCCGAAACCAGCAGCGCCGATGTCATTTCCCTTACGGAGAACAACGAAGTCAGGCGCCACCTGCAAAGCTTCTTCCTGTACCTCAAGCAGCCTGCACTGGGAGCGTTCTACCTTCACCTGATGGAAACGCCTGAACAGACCAATTTCTATGACGTGGTTCACAAGCTGGAAATCGGGTTGTCCGCAACCTTCCAGGAAGCAGACCTCCAGATGGAAGCGCTGTTCCATACAAGACGCGCGGCCCTGTTCGCCTATCCCGAATTAATCGAGCAGGGCGCAGGCTTCATCAAGCGTAAGCTCTTGCAGCGGCGCTTTAACTTCAGGGAAAAGGTTTTCTTCATCCGGCATAAGGGCTACAACGCCCTGAACGCAAATTACATCAGGATGATCAGGAATGCAGGCATCGCCGAGGACTTCAAGGAAGAATGGCTCCCCAGGCCTGCCGAAGGCGCCCTCAGGCATATGGCCGACATCCTTTGGGAAAGGCCTTTCCAGATAGTGGGCTGGCCCATCCTTCGGACAGCCATCAAGGCAAAGTACAAGATTCTAGGCAGAAAGCTGGAAGGCGAAGAATTCAAATAAGAGGACGCGGTTCAAAACCGCGTTTTTTTTGTGGTGAGATTTCCTAAGCACGGGAAATAATCAAATGTATTTTCATCCATAAAAGGCAGACAAGTTTTCTTGACCTCCGTAGTTTATGTTATTTTTGTTACAACATTTTAACCCCATTCAATCAGAAGGAGAAATGGACATGAAAAAACGTTTTTGTCTAGCACTCGGCCTGGCACTGTGCCTTGCCGCCTGCGATAGCAAGGAAGAACCGGCAGCGAAAACTGCACCTGCGGCAGAAACAGCAAAGGAAGCACCTGCCGCAAAAACCGCAAAGGCCACACCGACAAATGACTTAGACAAGCTTCTCGAAGGGGTTGAGCTCACCCCGAAGGGTCTGAAGACCTTGTACACCGGGAAGTCTACTGCAGAAAAGAGCCAGATCGACATGACCCTCCTGACTCACGAATCCCCCGTAGTACGAGCTTATGTCTATAACAGTGTTACAAGAAACTACGACAAGGGTGATGCGGAATTGGATAAACTCGTTAAACAGCTCCAAGGCGAAAAGGATCCAACAGTTCTGGCAGCAGGTATCAAGTCACTGATGAACAACCTGGGAAGAAGCAGCGACCTTTATAACCTCGTGTTTGCAGCCATCAAGCATGAAAATGTAGAAGTCCGCAAAAGCGTCGCTATTGTCCTCTCCAATTCAAACAACAAGAATGTGGCCGGCGTTTACGACGAAGCGCTCAAGATGATGTTCAACGATAGCGACAAAAAAGTTCGTGGAACCATTTGCAGAAGCCTCCCCGATTTCGGCAATGAATCCATTATCCCAGAGATCGCCAAAATTATTTATAGCGAAGAAGAAAAAGATGTTGCAATTATTGGAGACTGCCTCGAAGGCTTGATTAGAATGTGGTATTTCTCGCCGTTTTTCGATCAACATAGCGAAGCCGCCTACAAGGAGACTCTTAAATATTTCAACAAAAAGCCTCGCGGAAAGAACAATCCGCCCTGGAACGGCCTCTCCAGGTTGTTAAAAGGATACGAAAATGCTTCTGCAGAATGGAAGGAAGCGTCTTCTTACCTGAAGCCAGAAGAAATCGTCGCCGCCATGGTAGACATTATCAAGGACCCTGGCGCAGATAAGATCACACGCGAATACGCAATTAAAGTTATACCCAACTTCGGCACCAAAAAGGATCTTGAAAAGCTGGACGCAGCCCTTACAGACACCGCCGATCGCAATGCACAAAGCATCAAGAAGAAGATTGCCGAAGCTATCGAAACGATGCAGTAATTAATATTACCTAGGTAAATTCTAAGTTCTTATGCCAAGGCGCAACTCAATGAGTCGCGCCTTTTCTTACGTTTCAAAAAGCAATCCAACCACAAGTGATTTTGGTTATACAAAAACTCCCGAGGATTCCTCGGGAGTAAATTTTTTCGGAAGATTCTAACAACTAATCAGTTATTTCACGATTTCCGCGTCCACAACCTTCTTGCCCTTATTCTTTCCGGAAGTAGGCGCAGCATCATTCTGGTCACGGCGGAGAATCTTGTACTGGGCAATGCTCCAGATGTTGGACACGATCCAGTAGAGCACAAGACCGGAAGGCATCACGGCACTGAACAGGAACATCATGGCAGGCATCATCCAGGTCATCATCTTCTGCTGGGCAGGATCCATACCGCCGTTCATGGTAACCTTGGTCTGGAAGTAAGTGGTAACCACCATGATCAGGGGGAGCAGGGCGATACCTGCAGGCATAATGAAAGGAATGCTAAAGCCGTCAAAGATGACATCGCTCTTGCTCAGGTCGCTAATCCAGAGGAAGGCAGGCATGCCACGAAGTTCAATGGCGCGACCGAGAACAAAGAACAGGCCCATGAAGATCGGCATCTGGAAAAGCATGGGGAGGCAACCGCCAGTGCAGCTTGCCAGGGGGTTCACGCCGTTCTTGGAGTAAAGTTCCATGATCGCGGCCTGCTTCTTCTGGGGGTCGCTGGCGTACTTCACATTGATTTCATCCAGCTGGGGCTTCAACTTGCTCATTGCGCTGGTGGACTTCATCTGCTTGACGGTAAACGGAGTGGTAATGCCACGGACAATGAGGGTCACAAGGATAATCGCAACGCCGTAGTTGGGGATAATGCTGTAGAACAGGTTCAGGAGCTTAAGCAGCATCTTGCAGATCCAGACAAACCAGGTGTCCGCACCGCACCAGTGCCAGCCGCTCACGATAATCTTTTCGTACTGCTTGTCCAGGGTTTCCAGCTGTTCCCACTGGAGAGGAAGCACCATGAAGTTGTAAGCCAGGGAATCACCATAGACATTGCCAGACAGGGCGAGGCTGTAGGTGCCCGGGTCAGTTTCATCCACATGCATGGGCTTCACGTTCATGTTAGCCTGAACGGGAGTATCGAACTGCATGGTCAGGGCGACATACTTGCGACGGAGGCCGGCCCAGGAAATTGCACCGGTTTCGTTTTCCATGAAGCCTTCGGAACGGACCATCTCGCGTTCGACGCTCTTGGTATTGTTAAACACGACTTCGCTAAAGAAATAGCTGGAACCGCCCAGGCTTTTGCCCTTGGGAAGTACTTCCGTTTCCTTCATACCGCCGTTCATGGCCAGTTCGTAGCCCCTAGGCTGGAAACCCACAAACTTGTTGGACTGGCGGACAGATACGCCGTCCCTGGTGAAGCCGTAAGTACGGATAACCTGGCTTGCGCCATCGGTAAAGACAAACTGCACCGTGGCCTCGCCATCCACCTTGATGGTGTCAGGAGTCTCGCCGGCGTCGAACATGACCTTGGAAAGGTCGAAGGCACCCAGCTTCATGTTCAGGGCGCCAATGGTCGTATCCTGGATGAGTTCCGGGAACTTGCCGGTAGAATCCGGAAGGACCTTTGCAATTACACTCTGGACCCTAGCGCCCTTATTGGAAAGAGTCATGATGAACTTGTCGGTTTCCACCACAACCTGGCGAGGAGCGATCACCGGAGCGGGTGCGACCGAGGAATCAACGCTAGCGGCAGGAGCAGCGGGGGCTGCCTGGGGAAGTCCCGATGCAGACACATCGGTGGCCACCTGAGCCGCCTGAGCCTGCTGAGCCCGAGCCAAGGCAGCTTCGTCAGCAGCACGCTTACTTGCAGAACTGGAAGTAAACCACCAGATCATGATCCCTACGATAAGGAGGGTTCCGAAGAGGGTACTTTTTTTCATTGTTTTTCCTTTTTGGGAGGCACTGGATCGTAGCCGCCCTTGCAGAAGGGGTTACACCTTAAAATTCTAAAAACCGCAAGATAGAAACCTTTGAAGACTCCGTGTACCCGGATAGCCTCAATCGCATAGTGAGAACAGGTCGGATGGAACCTGCAGACTCCGCTGAAAAAATAGGGATGGACCTTCTGGTACAGACGGATGGGAGCAATGAGCATGCTCCGACCAAGATTGCTAATCCTGTCCAGCGGGGACATTGTTCCATTCCATCTTGGTGAAGATCTTTTGGGCGGTGTCACGGAACCGTTCCGAGGACACCTCGCCAGCCTTGTCGCTGACAATGATCATGGCCCAGACAGGTTTCTGAATGTGCGGAACCATGTTATAGAAGAGGGGACGCAGCAGTCTGCGGCACTTGTTACGGTAAACCGCATTTCCATTCTTCTTTTTTGCTAAAAAGCAGAAACGACAAAAACCGTCCGGACTCTCAATCCACCTCATCGAGAACGATGAACCGCGGACATACTTTCCATGGACGGCTACTTGCCGATAAGCAGGCTGGTTAGGCAGCCTATAGGAGCGCAGCGAGCGCTGAAGCTGAGAAGATGCAGTGGCCACCGTTCAACCGGTCCTATTCACGATTCACGGGCCAACCGTTTCTCTTACTTCTTGTAGATGGTATCGCTAACGGTCAGACGCTTGCGACCCTTGGCGCGACGACGGCTCAGAACTGCACGACCCCAACGGTCTTCCATACGGGTGCGGAAACCATGCTTGTTGGCGCGCTTACGATTATGAGGCTGGAATGTTCTTTTCATTGTAGTAACCTTTATTAAAAGTCAAAAAATTTTTCGAACTGCAAAGTTAGAAAATATTCTCGATAAATCAAGGGGTTCAAACCGCAATCAATCAACTTTTTACACCCTTTTTCGGGCATTCACAGTATTCAATTCACCTTATCAACACATTATAAACAAGCATATTCCTGGCACGGGCCCAACCGAGTCCATTATCCGGCAGGCTTCTTTTTATTATATTTCGGTACGCCCTTTTGGCAGAACCGAAAACTTGCAGGTCTAAAATGGAACTTACACCTCTTGACATCCGTAATCAGTCTTTCCATAAGAAAAGTTTTGGGGGTATCGATCCCGCCGAAGTCAAGGCATTCCTCGACACCGCCGCCAAGGCTTTCGAACAGATGTCCAGAGACCGCACCGACCTGACCGAACGCCTGAAGGTGGCCGAGGAACGGGTAAACTACTACCGTCAAATCGAGAAGACCATCCAGGAAGCGGTCGTCACCATGCAGCGCACCATCGACGAGGTGAAATCCACCGCCGAGAAGGAAGCGGAAATCATCATCGCCGAGGCAAAGGCCCGGGCCGTCCGCGAAGTGGAAAGCACCAAGCGGGAAGCCGAAGAGCTCCGCATGGAAATCGAGCAGCTGAAGCAGCTCCGCGCCAACTACTTCATCCGTTGCCGTTCCCTCATCAAGGGCCAGGAGGAACTTCTCGCCGCCATGGAAAACGACCAGCGCGAACTGGAAGCCCTGGAACAGCAGCCCAGAAAGCAGGCCTCCCCCATGGGCAACGTCCTGGCCTAACTTTCAGGACGCCCTCTCATGAAAATCAATATTAAGGTCCACGCCCGAAGCAAGCGGGAAAGCGTCACGCCGCAACCTGACGGCAGTTTCAAGGTGGAAGTAAAGGCGCCGCCCGTAGAGGGAGCCGCAAACGAAGCCATCTGCGAACTCCTGGCAGAGCATTTCAAGGTGAAAAAGCGGGATGTACGGGTGGTTCTTGGAAGCACCAACAACAAGAAAGTCGTAGAAATCGACGGCATCTAGAACATTTCGGACTTTTCCGGCGCACTGCGCAGGTAAGCCTCCAGTTCATCAATAGACTGGTTGACACTCCTGTGTTCAAAATCGAAGTTACGGTGATTGACCCGGACGGAAATCTTGCAAGGGCAGTCCCTCAGCTTGTTGTAATCCGCGATATTCGCCTTGATCCGCGCAATGCAGACACTCACCGCCATCGCAGTCTTCGCATTCAGCAGCACAATAAATTCATCTGCAGAATAGTGAACCACGTTGCCGGATTCACCCACGGCATGGTTCAGGAGCTTGACAAACATTCTAAGAACCTGGTCACCCACATCCCGGCCATGGATTTCATTGATTTTCCTGAACCCGTCGATATTCAGGAAAATCCCCACAATGGTAGTCTTCCTGCCCTTGGAATGCTGACCGGAGATAAAGTCCAGGTAGTTCTTGTTGTAGGCGCCCGTCTGGGTATCCATATAGATCAGACGTCCCTGCAGGCTCGCCAGAAGCCCCGCCAGCGAAATAGCGTAACTTGCGCAAAGGACCGAGATTCCGTACGTCATGGACTGGACCAGGGAACAAACCGCGAAGGGAAGCACATAGATCCACACGGGGAATAGCCTCAAGAGCCCGCCGCGCTTGCGGGCAACCAGATAGAGGATCAGGCTATCGCACACAAGACCGTGGTCTATGAAGAGGAACAGAAAGTACCCGAGCCTACGGACATAATTGTTATGCTCATCTATGGAAAACGCGATAGGGACAAAGAAATTGATGAGCATGGAGAAAACGCCCAGGGATATGATTCCACCGATAATTGCCTTATGGGCGAATTTCAGCCTGAAGCGCATGTGTTCCACCAGAAACACGAACCAGCTGAGGGCGATCAGCATGTTCAGGAAATAAAGAGCCGTGTTGGAGACGTAGTTGATGACCCGGGGAACGATACCCGGCTTGCCATCCACCAGATAGGCGACAGGATCCAGGATACAACCCAGCAGGATAAGAATGACCATGGAAAGAAGGCAGCGTCCCTCCCTGGACTTGTCCCTGAATCTCCAGGGGGTACTTGCGGCAAGGATGCCCACCAGGATAATTCCCAGAGCATTAGCCACAAGCACGGTGGTCATTACAAAAGACTGTTCCATAGGCAATCCTTTCCTATACCGGAAGGTTCAGGTCCGCTACAAACCACAATTCCACGAGTCGCCGCCCGGAATGACGCCCTCATTTTCCGGCATATTCCGAACGAACTGATCCAGCTTGACGCTTTCCAGGTAACCCCGAATCAGGGAATTCAGCTCCTTCCAGATAGGGAGGGTAACACAGGCCGAAGCCCGTTCACAGCGGTTTTCATCATCATCGAGACAAGCGACGGGAGCAACGGAAGTTTCGGTCAGCTTAAGAATATCCCAGACACTACATTCAGAGAGCTTGCACCTTAGGCGATAACCGCCGCCCTTGCCCCGGTAGCCCTCCAGAATGCGGGCTCGGACCAGGGAACCGAGGATTCCTTCCAGATACTTTTCCGAAATCTGCTGGCGGGCAGAAAGGTCCTGCAGCTTCACATAGTTCTCTCCACCATTCCGGGCCATGTCGACGACGACCCTCAACGCATAACGACCCTTGGTAGAAATTCTCATATAAACCTCTCAGATTCCGCATCCAGACTTATCGCTTTACAAAATAATAAAAGAAAGAACCCGGGGCGGGTTCTTTCCTTGAAATTCTATATGTTTTATAGGATTATTCGCCTAGGTATTCCACCGCAAAGATCAGAGTGGAACCGCCCGGAATAGGACCTGCACCGCGACTACCGTAGCCAAGTCCCGGGGGAACAACAAGAATTCGCTTTTCACCGGGAAGCATTCCCTGAACGCCAAGGTCCCAGCCGCGGATTACGCGACCGTCTCCCAGGGGGAACACGAATTCCTGACCGCGGTCACGGGAACTGTCGAACTTGTAGCCGTTGACCAGCCAGCCGGTGTAATGAACGCGGGCGTTTACACCCTTCTGGGCAGGTTCGCCTTCGCCTTCCTTGATAACGGCATAGCGAAGACCCTCGGAGCCATTTTCAAACTTCAGGGCGGTGGTATCCGGGAAAATATCCAGGCTTGCGGCGATTTCCTCGTCAATTTCGGAGGAGACCAGTTCAACCTTGAAGATCAAGGTGGAGTTGGAAGGAATCATGGAGTAGGCCGCAGCGCCGTAGCCCATGTTGGGAGAAATACGGAACCAGCGGACACCGCCTTCGCGCATGCCATCCAGGCCACGTTCCCATCCCTTGATCATCTTGCCATTGCCAAGGATTACGGAAAGGGGCTTGCCCATGTCCTTGGAACTGCCGAACTTTCGACCGGAAAGAAGCCAGCCGGTGTAATGAGTTTTCAGGACGGAGCCAATGGCAGTGGGCTTACCGGAACCCACCTTCTCGTCGTAAACCTTAAGTCCCTTGGCCACTTCACGCCACTTGAGGCCTTCCACGTTCTTGGGGAATACATCCGGTTCCATGGGCTTGTCGGCATGGACAAGTTCCACCTCGAAGTAAAGGTCGGAATAGGCAGGGATTCCGTCCAGGGAATTTTCACCATAGGCCATCTGGTAGGGAATGTAGAGCTTGCGGATTTCGCCGACCTTCATGCCCACAAGTCCCTTTTCCCAGCCGGGAATGACCTGCCCCATGCCCAGGGTGAATTCCAGAGGTTCGCCACCTTCATAAGAATCGGCGAAGAGCTTGTTGCCGACGTTCGCTGTATCGGGAAGAGCAGTCGTGGAGGAATCGGCGGATTCGGCAGCCTTGGAAGAATCAGGCGCCGCGTTTGTGGAATCTTTTTTCTGCAACAGGGCGGTAGTGTCAACTTCTGTCACACCCGCAACCTGGTCCGGATTCAGGTCGTTTGCCAGGCGAAGGGAATCGGCTATCCTGAGGGAATCTACGATTCTAGCCTTTTCTGCGGCAATCGCCGCGCTGTCCAAGTAGAGGTAGCCCTTGTAATGCACCTTGATCAGCTGGCCTCCGCGAATGGTGTCGCCCACGCCTTCCTTAATGGTTTCCACCTTGAAAGGAATGGCGAAGCAGGCCGTGCTCATCAACAGTACAAGAAAAATCTTCAGTTTCGACATATTATCTCCTGTCTTATAAAATAGAAAATGCTAGTTTTTTAAAGTACGGGAATTTCCCAAACGGAATTGAATATGCTATCAGTCATCATTGTCATTGCAATTATCCTGCTGTCCATCATCCTTGCGGCCATCGGCGCCTACGTGGTGATCCACAGTTCCAACGAAAAAGACGAGCCCAAGCGGGTCATCGATGTTTCCGGCCAGTATGCAGTCGTAGTCCGCCCTGCCCGGGAATCCCTAGCCGCAGTAAAGCCCTCCGAAGCGTCCGTCCGCTCCTGGCTAGAAACCCAGAACCTGTCCCCCGAACAGAGGGAGGCTCTAGTCGCCCAGTGGAATGCAGCCATGGAAGCTACCATCAGGACCATCGACGAAGGCGACAAGAACGGCACCGCCACCTACCGCATTGAACTAGGCCCCAAGGGCAGGGAATACTGCAAGTTCGTTAGCGAAGACAACTTTATTACCCGCGAACAGATTAGAAATCACGCCGAAATCCTTCCGCCTTATGTTCTGGGCTGCGACTGCAGGCTCTTGCCCAAGCAACCCTGGGAAAATCCCAGCAAGTCCGGCTGGAAGGCCGTGGTCCCCTCCCGCGGAAGCAACTATGACGTACCGGATTGGAGGCATCTTGCGTAAATCACTATTCTCAGCACTTCTCCTCGCTCCGGCTTTAGCTTTTTCTGCAGGCTCCGCAATCATCACTCTTGAAATGCCCGTTGGCGCCCGCCAGCTGGGTATGGGTGAAGCGGGTGCAGCCCTTGCAGACGACGCTACCGCCATGTATTACAACCCGGCAGGGCTTGCCTTCGGTCCCCTGGCCGACGAATGGCGCATGAGCTACAGGGCAGACTCCAAGGAAGCGCCCTATTTTACCTGCATGGCATCCCGTGCAAAGCCCGGGTTCTTTAGCAAGAGCGAACTGTGGGCAGGAACCGCCGAGGGCATCCTGAAGTATGACGGCGAAGAATGGGTCAACTACCATTCCATCACGCTCCAGGGAAACGCAAAGGTAAAGGATGCCGTCAAGGTGTACGCCGGTTCCGAACGGGGACTGGAGGAAAACCTCCGTCAGGTAAAGGCCTTTAACGACATCAAGACTGCCGAAGACGAAAAGCACGTGGTGGAAGTCAAGATGCCCTGGAACCTGATCGTGAAGGACACCATTACCGCGATTCTCTACGAAAGCCGTACGGAAAAGCTCTGGGTTGGTACACCCAAGTCCCTGTACCGCTTTGACGGCAAGGGCTGGAAGAGCTACGACAGCGAACTGGGCAACCATCGCATTAACGCTCTGGTGAGCCAGGGCGCATCCATCTGGATCGGTACGGACAACGGTCTCTTCGTCTACCGCAACGGTCAGTTCGAGCAGAAGGGCAAGGTGCTTCCCAGCCAGAACATCAAGTCCCTGGTCTGGTCCGAAAGCCGCAAGGAGCTGTTCGTTGCCGCCGAAGGTGCGGGCATCGCAAGACTTATCCCCAAGAAGAGCGTCAACGACAAGGACCGCTGGAGCCTGTTCAACGAGGAAGATGGCGTCATGGACCTGAACCCTGGCGCACTGGCCGTAGACAGTTCCGGCCATGTCTGGGCAGCCCACAAGGGAGGCCTCTCCCATTTCAACCTCCGCAAGTGGGAACAGATCCAGTTTGCAAACAACCAGGTAAACGACATTTCCGTCGACCAGAAGGGCGGCGTCTGGATTGCAACCGACAAGGGTGTCTGGCGCCACATGCCGGACTACGCAACCGCCAGCGGTCGTAAGGCGGAACTGGAACGCACCGAAGCCGAGGAGGCGGAAGGCGCCAAGCGTGACGACGAATGGGTGCATTACCATTCCGGAAACGGGCTCTCCGTGAACAAGGTCTGGTCCGTGCTCCCCCAGGGTAACGACGTGTGGTTCAGCACGGCGAGCGGCATGGAGCAGTTCAAGGACGCCGACTACCAGCTGAGCGCCTTCTACGAAAAGCTGTTGCCCGTATTGAACATTCCTGACCTTTATCACCTTTACGGTGGCATGACCATTCCCCTGAACGACTGGGGTACCATGGGCTTCTTCGTGAACTTCGTAAGCTTCGGGTCCACCGTCGCTTCCGGCGATATCGAGGCGGACGACCTGGTGGCATACAACAGTTCCGAAATCGTGGGCGGTTTCAGCTACGGCACCCGCTTCCCCGGAGACTGGGGGCTTGGCCTTTCCATCAAGTTCTTCTATTCCGACCTGAGTTCCGGTGCCTCTACCGGCGAAGAGGATGCGACCACCTTCGGTTACGCATTCGACGTAGGCGTCCTGAAGAAGAACCTGTTCGTAGACGGACTGAACTTCGCCCTGGTTCTTGCAAACATCGGTCCCAGCGTCTACTATGTGGACAAGACCATCGAAGACCCCATCCCGCTGACCTGGCGCCTGGGACTTTCCTATGAGGTTCTGGCACTGGCAGACTACAAGCTGGTCATTGCAGCAGACTACAACCGTGAAGTTGTTTACGACGACAAGAAGGGCAATCCCGAGCCGTTCTACATCGCCTGCTGGAAATCCATCCTCTACCCTGAACAGGGTGGCGACGGACTTTCTACCGCAAAGAATTCCCTGATGCAGGGCGTCTTTAACCTGGGTCTGGAATTCACTTACGCAAACACCATCGCCCTCCGCGGCGGTTACCTGTACGACCAGACCGGCAAGCGTAGCGAACTGGATTTCGGTTTCGGCTTTATGTTGTCCGACATGCTGCAGTTCGACTTCGCAACCATCAAGGACGTAGGCGACAACGACGGCGTAAGAGACGGCCAGATGCGCTTCGGCATGCTGTTTAAATTTTAATAGGCGCAAGGGGCTGAGCCCCTTATTTCCCTGCATTTTCCTGATTTAAAAATCTTGATTCATTTTGAGGAGCCGCTTCAGCGGCCCTCAAACAAAAATACGTAAGGCGAGTGAAGTGCGGGTGCTTGCACACGCTTTTCCGAGCCGCAGTATTTTCTTCAAAAAAGAAAAGGCCGGCCAAGCTTGCTTGGCAAGCCGAATTCTTTTTTCGGGGGTCGCAAGGGGGCAGAGCCCCTACTCCTTCATCCTTCCCGATTTTAAAATCCTGAATTATTTTGAGGAGCCGCTTCAGCGGCCCTCAAACCAAAAAGAAAAGGCCGGCCAAGCTTGCTTGGCAAGCCGAATTCTTTTTTCGGGGGCCAGGGGGCAGAGCCCCCTGAATCATTTAACCCGTTCCAAAATAATCAGGGCTCGTTCCTGGGTGCTGTTTGGAATCGTGTAAAAATGCTGTCCGAGGAATTTATACCCGAAGTCTTCCGGGTGGAAAGTCTTTAATTCATCAGCCACCGCGGGCCCCTTCATGAAGAACACCCGACCGCCGATCTTCAAGGCATTTGCAATGCGGGGCAAGGTTTTTTCCATCAGTTCAAAGGCGCGGCTGATGACACCATCCACCGGTATAGTCATGCTACGGCTGGTAACCTTGTGGCCAAACACGTCAATGTTTTCAAGTCCCATCTTTTCGATGACCATGTTCAGGAAGTTGATGCGGTTGGGGCGAGGCTCGCACAGCGTCAGGTTAATACCCGGGTTCACCAGCTTCAGGGGAATTCCCGGGAAACCGGCGCCACTCCCCACGTCAATCATCCGGGCGGGCCACTTGTCCACATAAGCATTGATTAAGGTACAGTCCGCATAGTGGCGCTCCACCATGGTTTCAAAGGCATTCAAACGAGTCAGGTCCTGGTCGTCGTTATTTGCACGAAGCAGCTGATGGAACTCCCAAATCTGCTTCAAGGTCGATTCCTGAAGTTCCACCCCGTGATAATGCAGCAGCTTGTCCAGGCCCTCGAGACCAGGCTTGACGCGCTTGCCGTTAAACAGCGGGAACTCCGTGCGGGGAGCCTTCATGTGGGGAATGAAATCCTTGCCCAGGGCATCTGCCCCGCGAGCAGGAGTGCGACCAGCGCCACCCCAGGACTTTCCAGATTTCTTTGACCAGTTCGAATTTGCCATAGGTTCAAAATTAGAAATTCAGGAAGGTCCATCAAAAAGTTTACGAAAATTTTTCATACAAAGGGAACCAAAATTTCGTGTATAGGAAGAGGTTTCCCATGAAATTTATACCACGACTTTTGATCCATACTTTCCTTTTGTTTGCAGCAGTGTGCTCCCGCGCTGAAACCATGGATTCCGTCTACACCTTCCTGAACGAGAACCGGATTTTCGAATGGTGGGACGACGGGCTGATTACCGGCGAGGAGGCAGAAGAAATCCTATCAAAAATTGAGGAGGATAATTTTGCAGAAGCCTGCCACCTGGCGGAGGCACTGGCCCTTGAAAATTGTGCACCGCGGGGGAAGCCCGCAGAAAAGGAAAGGACTACCCTTGAAAAGGCAGGCTCGATAAAAGGCTTCTTCGCCTACAAGGTCAAGGCGGATTCCGCAGGAAAAATCCGGGACACCTTCCTGGATCTGGACATGAACTTTTACCGGTTCCATCTTCATCTGGGATCCCGCCAGCAGCTAAGCTACAGGCACCGGGGCGCGGAAGCCTACTTCGGGCAAATTGCCAGCCGAGAATTCCACAGCCAGATCGGAACCGACACCCTCTGGGGAACAGCCCTCTCCTATACCCTTGGGAAATTGCGGTTCCAGGGTGTTCTGGACTCAGCGCTGAACTTGCAGGCCGGACTCGGTTATCAGAAAAAAGGGCTCTCGGTAGGAGGCTTCGCATGGTTTCATCCAGAACATCCCGAAGGAGATGTCATCCAGGGGCAGGCCTCGTCTGTGGTCCTCCAGCTAAAAATTCCCGAAGGTGAAATCGCCAGCTGGTGGCAGCCGGGGCAAAAGGCACCCCTCACCCGCCTCCGCCTGCAGAAAAATTTCGGGAAAAAGGACTCGCTGCAAATCTCCTGGCAGACAAGCGCCTACATTCACGGGAAAGAAATTCCGGAACAGGCCTATCTCAGCAGCACCTACGCCAAGAACAAGTTCACCGGGACCCAGGCCGTCGCCGTAAGTTTCCCGACCCGTCTCGGCGGGAGGAGCGACCCCTGGATTACCAAAATCACCGCCAACGCCCGGGTGCTTTCTCCCCTGGGAACAGACTCCCTGAAATCGCGGCTGAAGGTTTCCGCAGAATCGGGACCAGAGTTCTTCAGGGTCGCCGCCAGCGCCTCCTGCGCGGAAGCAACAGACCACTGCCCACAAAACGACCTGTCCCTGAAACTTTCATCCCAGGGATTTTCCGACTTCGCCCTAGGTGCCTCCATCAGGACCCGTCACACCCGCCACCAGGGTTTTGACGCTCCCAGAACGGAAGGAACCATCACCTACCAGCCATCGCCCCAGCTCGTCTCGGGAATCACCCTCATGATTCCACAGGGCTATCCCCAGAGACAGTTCCAGGTCCGTACCGAGAATTTCCTGGGGACCGGGCGCATTCAAAGCGGCCTCGTGGTTACTTTTAGGCGAAAACAGGGCGAGAACTTGCATCCTATCCACGGAAATTTTCAAATAAAACTGCTTTTTTAGCGAAATTTGAGCACTTTTTATGATTTTCAGCTGTTTTGTTGACTGTATACTCGGGTATACAAGAAAAGTACGATTATGATAGTACGCGCGCCCTAGAATATGTACTTTATAGACACCCAAACACAAACACTCCCTTGACGCTCTCCGGTTACCTCCTTTTCCGAAGAGCGTCTTTTTATTTGCGGGTATGAGCCAGCATTTTTACCATCCAGAAGCTTTTTTATATTTGCGGCTATGAACATCGCAGCGTTAATTGGTGCAATCACTTTTTTGCCTAGCCTGGGCCTGAACATCGCCCTGGCTCTGGGGGCCCCTCTTGGGGTGTATGCCATGAACGCAAAATACACCGTGATTCCCAAGGAGCTGCGTCCCGCGTTCGTCATGCCCATCGTGATGCAGTTTGCGGCCCTCTGGTTTATTTTGACTGGAGGCGAGGTCCTGCCCGACGGGGCGAGCCACCTGATTCCGGGCGTCATCACCACGATTTTCGCCTTCTTCTTTGCGCTGTACATGACCTTCTACACGGCCACCCTGCTGTTTAGCTCCAGCTACAAGGAAAAGACCGTCATGGGATCCTTCGGGGCCATTACCACCGTGTGCTACTGGATTACAGCCATCAGTACTGTGGTTGAGTGATGAGTGAACAATTAACAATGAAGAATGTTTTTTTTGGCGTCATTCTGACCCGGTAAGGGGAAGAATCCAGGGACGGGAAGAATAAAACCTCTAGGAGCGAAGCTCCGACCTCATACCTCAAGCGAAGCGTACCCCCTGAACTAGTGAAGAGTGAAGAATGAAAGCGATGGAAGACAACGTAAGAAAAAAAATTTTGGACGGGGTTCGGGGACCTGAGGAAAGCTTGGTTGCCGTCTCGGGAAATAACGGTCCGAAGCCGCCGAAACACAACTTCCAGCGGGACCTGGAATACATCATCCGCGGCTTGCAGAAGCGTGGCGAAACGCCCACATTGCTCTTGCACGCCTGTTGCGCCCCTTGCAGTAGCTACAGCATCGAATATCTTTCCCAGTTTTTCAAGATTACGGTTTTCTACTACAACCCCAACATTTCTCCCGACGAGGAATACCGCCATCGCGTTGCAGAAATCAAGCGCTTTGTAGCGGAGTTCCCCACGAAAAATCCGGTGACGCTGATTGAAGGACCTTACGAACCCAAGAAATTTTATGAGTTCGTCCGCGGGCTTGAAAACGAGCCGGAAGGCGGCAAGCGCTGCCGCAAGTGCTTTGAAATGCGCCTGGCAGAATCCGCACGTATTGCAAAAGAACTTTGCGCTGACTTCGTCACCACCACCCTTACCATCAGCCCCATGAAGGACGCTCAGGTTCTCAATGAAGTGATGGAAGAACAATGCCAGAAATACGGCGTAAAGCGTCTGCCCACGGACCTGAAAAAGAAAGGCGGTTTCAAGCGTTCCACCGAACTTTCGGAACAGTACCATCTGTACCGCCAGAATTTCTGCGGTTGCGTCTTCTCCCAGCGAGAAGCAAAGGAAAGAGAAGCCCGCGCCGCCGCTAAAGCGATTTCAGTAACGCCACAAGACTGAAAATATCCCAGGGGTTTTCGTCCACAAATTCGCAGGGTACATGGGTTGCCGGCAAGATGTAGCTTAAGGTTGTCTTCGGCGCCCCAAAGCAGCGCTTATCCCTCATGAGGATTTCGCGGGGAGCAGGCACCAGACCCGCGGCAGTTTCACGATAGTCAATGGCGTTGTGAACCTTGTTCCCGCAGGAAACGCAAACCCCGCTAATGGAATGAACTCCCGAAAGTACGGACCCGCAACACCAGTAGTTATGAACGTCGCCACCGCAGTGGGGGCAGCCATGATGGGCAACGCCATAGCCGTACTTGTAGTAATTCAGAAGTTCACCCAGGCAAATGTACCTGCCCTTAAACCAGCAGTAGCTAAAGCCCACATTGTTAAACTGCAGTGAGGCAAATTCCCGATACTTCATCACAAGGTCCCTGTGCTTCAGAATCAGCGGCAGGTTCTGCAAAAAACATTCCGCCCCATGATCACGGCCTAAGGCAGCAGACATTTTCTTGCGCAGTTCATGCTGGGCGAGAGCTTCGGCCAGTTCTTTTTCGCCAATATCCAGCGTTGCGTAAACAAAGGAACGCAAACGCCTGGGGACAATTCCATTTTCCGCTATATGGCAAAATTTTGCCAGCAGGCTGGAATCCGTTTCCTTGAGTTTCACTTCCCGACTTTCGCAGTGGCGCTTGTACAGTTCCAGAAGATCGCCAGGAGCATAGCCCTTCGCAGCCATGCGTTCGCGAATAATTTGCGCCAATTCAACGGCGGAATCCACATGAAAGCCGTCGCAGAACTTCTTTACTGTTTGGGAATGAGAACTGGATCCGTTTTTCGGACGAAAATCAATAGACAAAGCCATAAGGCCTCCTCGTTTAGCTGTTTATTTATCCGCCCGCAAGTAAGGTTAAATCGGCGGTTCATTATTTATATCGAATAATCTACAAAAAATGTCAAATAAAATTAAAGATTTATTTCAAGGCCACCAAATCCGGACCAATGAAATCCATTAAAGTCGCCCATGACATTGGTAACGCCCAGTTGAATTCCAATACCCTTATCAAAGATGTAACCCACACTCAAATGATGGGTAAAGACCGCAGTAGGCAGGAAACTTCCCTTAGTCTTCACATAGGGATCGAAGGAACCCTCATCGTCATTGAATACATTTTCCGGCCAATAGACACTTCCGGAATAAGTTAGAGAAACTCGTCCCTCGTAAACAGATGCGTAAATTCCCGGAGCAATCAAGTCCGAAGCGACATTTATGAAATCCTCATGGTAATTATAGTCTTCATCATCCACAACTCCATCACGGTACTGTCGATTGGCAATTTGCAAGCCAAGGGACAAGGAAACTCCGGCTTCAAAATGGTCTGTATTAAGTCCTGCAGAAGCGGCTACGTAAAGGGCGTTGTCGTAGCCAACGCTAAAGCCCCAGGTATAAAGGTCCCCTTTACTCACAACGTGAATCGCGCCATACCAATAGCTGGTGACAACATCATAGAAAAGATTGGCGTACCTATAGTCGTCTTCAACACCAGCATTTTCGATTCGTCCGGCATATTCCCGGTCATCTCCCCCAAAGCGGGCGCCACCGCTAATTCGGACCGCTCCTGAATGAGGAGCCATTTCGTGACTTGCCCCATGAATTTCAGGAGCGGGCTTCACTTCTACAGCGGCATCCGTCAACAAAAGGCGATTAGGCACGCCTTCAAGACAGCCACTCAGAACGAATAACATTAAAAATAGGAAAAGACCTTTAACGCTCAAACCAATACGCACCTAAACCTCACTAACCTTGCATTTTGAAATATATAAAAAAATTTTAGAGGCTCAACTCAAGGCCTCCAAATCCAGACCAAACCATATTTTCAATGCCATCGCCCTGAAGATTGACGGCACCAGCCCGAACCCTCCAACGATTATTCAAACGATAGCTAACCGCAGTGTATATGGTAAAAACCATTGGTACTTTGGAAAGATTTTCATTTTCAAAATCTACATCATACATACTTGCGGAAACATCAAAACCGATAGAGCCAAAATAAAGAGATGTATAAAAGCCCAATAGGGAAGTTCCTGTCAAATGCGACGAGCTTTCGACACCTTGAACCATTGGCACGTGATGGAAATTATAATTGATTCCCTCGAACTCATAACCGCGGTTATTAATCCAAGCGCCTGCGGAAATGCCAACTTCAAAATGTTTTGCGTTCAACCCCAGCGACGTAAAGCCATACACACCACTATTAATGCCTAAGCCTAGACTCCATAGCAAAGGTCCCTTGCCACCCAGAAGAATTTCGGCACTTCCATTTATATGGCTGTATTCAAAATTATACTCAACATTCACCTGATTTAACACATTGTTGTTTTTCATCACGTTGCGACATTCGTTGCCACACCAAGCCGACATTTCATTATTGATACCATGAATTTTTTGACTTGAAGAAGGGCCTAAAACCACTCCTCCGAAATAGCGAAACTTATATTTAGCATCAAAATATTCTCCGGCACCGCGCATTTCTGGAGCGGGATTCACTTCCATTTTTGCCTTGGAAAGATACTCAGCGGTAACAAAGCAACCGCTAAGCATAAATGCCGTAATCAAAGCAAAAGCAAATGAAACAAGTGAATGCAACTTCATTATTTATTTTCCAGCCATTCACAAACTTAGATTATTTTATATCAAAACATTTTCGTTTCGTCGTAATATTCTAGGGATTCGTCGAGGAACTCACCATCTGACTGAGGCACTGAGAAAAGGATTTCTCTTCATCAATGATGTACGCCATAGCGCCAACACCTTGGTAGTCTTTTAAATATTCCAGATTCTTATCACTACACATATCTTCGGTCAATACTTCAATTTGGACTTTCCTACCGGAGCAAACCTTCTCTCCTGATTTTACGGTTATAGAAACATCCCACCAAAGTTCAAGGGCATAATTCAAGGTCACTTCATAAGTTTTTCCACCAACAGAAATGACTTCACTGGTATTAGTCCGGCTCACAACGGTGAGGCCATCGCCTAAATCATTTTCACCCTCATAAAAGGCTCCATCAAAAGAAACGCGGGATGAAGTTCCTGCAAGAACACCATGCAAATCATCAAATAATTCAGAATGAGTAAAATCATATTCCAGATTCATATCGTATGCGAAGGTCATGACATTCTTTTCAATTTTGATGTAAACCATATTTGGCATACCAATGGTCTGCGGCACCCCATCTTTATAAACAGAACTTGTCGCCATCCATACGCCGCCAAGTTTTCCTGGAGTTCCTCCAACCCATGTTTCCGTTCTGGAGGAACTTCTTTCTATCATAAGTGTATCCCCCTTGAAATGATACTGCACCGTATCGGGGTTGGATTCCGAAATTCCTTCAACCCACTTCACGCTTTCGCCATCTTTCAAGCAACCTACCACTGGACCAGCAGCGCCACGAATAATGGTTCCTGAATTTGGCCCATCCAAATTTTCTGCAATTTGGATATTCATATTCGCATGTACCGGAGCCGCATCAAAGGCTTTTTCCAGCTCCGACTTTTCTGCACCACCATCTAAAAACATCTGATTCACGCATTCCCCAAATTCCTTTTCATTTCCCCAAGAGTAACGAGTCATGACATCAGGAGTTGCATCCGAATAATGCAAGCCATCCGCATTTTCCGCCTTGCACATTTCAGAAGTCACATTCAAGGTACTGAAATATTCCAGGTGACATTTTGCAGAGCCGCTAGAAAAAGTCATCGACAAGTAATCATCGAAGGAATGAACAGAATCTATTTTCAGTTCATAGGTCACACCCTTATAAGTAAAGGTTTCGCTTCGATTATCCTGTTTAAGAATCGCCACTCCGTAGCGACCAGGATCAACGGCGTGTTCATCGTAAATGAGATCCGCATAAATATCCATGCTGGAATCTTCAAGACTTTCATAGAACATCCACATAAAGAGGGATTGCATATAGTTGAAGTTCTCTTTTTCCAGCACACGGATTTCAATGGAACCTTCGCCAAAATTCCAGTACACGGTATAGGCAGAACGACTTAATTGCAGCCAGATTCCCTGAAGCTTTCCAAGCTCGCCGCCAACGAATTTAAGAACCGTAACATTGCCATAATAATCTGGTTCTTCATTCAAGGCGGTAAGAGTCAAAGTGTCGCCTGCAAAGCTATAGCGGAACAGGCCCCCAGCAAATTGAGTTACACGGTTCAGGTCGTCGACCCACTGGTAAGTTTCGCCCTGCTTGACACAGCCCGATTCCTGAACAAGACTGATGGAAATTACACCTGTTTTTGTGTTTTCGGAACTTTCTTTCACTTCATAGGAGCCCTGCGCATAAGTGCGGGCCACGGCAAACTCCTTCTGCGGATTTACGCCCGAGTCATCTGTAGTTCCTGCTATAGGGGGATCTGAGGTAAAGCCGGAACAGCCGCAAAGAATGAGGACCGCCGCAAACACAACCCCAAGAATTTTATTAGGCAAATTACTTCTCATCATTCTCCTCCAGTTTCCGAGTCAGGGGAAACATCTGTAAATTGATTCGGTAAACCCGATCGTAGTCCTTGACTTCCGATACGATGGATTCAATTTTCTTGCGGAACTTTGTCATTTCCTTTGCCACACGCTCATAGGCGACGCGGTCCAGACCCATGGTAATTCCCGACAGGTTCCGTTCCGACCCGTCGAATTCATCCAGGGCATCGGCAGCCAGGTGGGCGAACTGCTTTTGCATGGAACGAACCGCCACATTGATGGCAGCCTTGTGATCCGCATTGTCAACAGGATTGATGCCTACATCGGCCTGCTCGTAAGTTACGCGACCATTACTCTCGATTCGTCGCAGAAGCCCCATCTGGACCATTTGATCCAGAGAATAACGCACATCGGCGGCAGGTACAGAAGGGCACAGCATGCGGGCCATTTCAAGAGGCTTTGCCCCCGGCATAATGGGAGCCAACTCACGCAACGTGGGATTTATCCAGCTGGAAAAATAGGAGTACGCCTCGCCACCTAAAATACGGACCTTGTTGGCATCAGCCAAACGGCACATTTCGCCATAGGCCGCTTGTTTTTCTTCGTTTGTCTGGGCGTCGCAAAATTCCACCATGCAGCAAAAGTATTCCACCTGGAATCCGCTCAACCCCATGGCCTTGGCAACACTTTCTGCACCGGCCCTACGCAAGCGGGTCTTGCCGTCGCACACCAGCTTCAAATATCCCGACGACGCAAAACCGGAGAGCCTGGAAAATTCACGCCACGTAAAAGCGGAAGTTCTCTTACGCTCTTCGTAGAACTCCTGCATATACACGCGATAATCAAGATATTCAACAATGGGTTTCATCAGAACCAGTAACCTATACCCAACTGAAACTTCAACAATTTATAATAAGAACCGTAGGGTTCGGAATAATCCATAAAATCAAACACAACATTTCCATCACCATCAAATTCTTGTACTGGGATAAGAAAACTATCCGCAAACTTGTCCGCATCGATTAAGTCATTCACACGGAAGAGTGTTCGAAAATCAATGAATAATCCCGATTTGAATTGATGACCAATGCCCATGGCAACATTCACCCCAAGGCGGCTCTCCTCATCGCGATTTCGATAAGGCTCACCTCTCCATCCATCATCCTGATTTTCGATTGTCCCAAGTAACAAGTCAAATACAATGCCCGCTTCAAAAAATAGAATGTGGGGAATCCTCCACTGCAAAAGCACGGGAATGTTTAGCAAGAAAGTCTGATTATATTCCCAATGTCCTCTACCACAGTAAAAACTTCCTTCACATTTGTCATAAGCGTCCTGCTCTTCCCCGACATCGTAATCAAGAACATCTCCCGCAAGAGCTTCTATATAAACAAAGAAAATCCTATAGTCCAAACCCACGCCGGAATGCAGGTAAAGATTTTCCGTCAAGCCGTACGCCACATCAAAAGACAACGAACCCCAAGGTCCACCGTTTGAGGGATAATAATCCTCTTTGGAATCCGTGATGACATACATGAGTCCCGCCCCAAAGCGGGTTCCAAATTCCAATTTGTCGAAACTACTTGATGAGTTGCTTGCCTCAGCCCAAGCCCCCAATGGCATAAGCAAAGCAAATATGAATGCAACAACATTTCGCATAAAAGGTTCTCCTAACCACCAAAAAATCACAGGGACGGGCTTGCCCCCACATTCAAAAAATAAATTATACGGAGAGCAGTTGCAATATATCTAAGAAACAAAAATTGTCTATTTTTGCAAATTTTCAAGCTATTTTGAACATTTTTACGTTTTTACAATTTTCTATGAAACAAGTCGTTTCATAAAAGAACAAAAAAGCCCCGCGTTTTCTGCGAGGTACTTTGCTTAGCAATTTTGCCAGCGACCGAAGCCACGTTGGCGGGAGCTGTTTCTGCAACTCCAATAGGGGACTCCATATTTGCCAAGGACCAAAGCAAAACTTTGCTGCATTTCTCAAACTCCAACAACTTGTTGGAGTTTTGCAGGATACCATATCCAAATTTTTATATATTGAAGAACATGAGTGAAAGCACCCAGATTATCTATATGCAGACAAGGCTCGTTCGGCTGATGTCCGAAGAAACGGGAGCGTCTATTGCTGCAGTAGCAACCCAGTTCAAGGAACAGGGTGTTTTTCACTATATCAAGCGAATGTGGGACTTGTTCCATATTGAAGGCGACCAGGCGGTTCTTGAAGACATAAGGCAATACCTCAAGTCAAAGGGCGTGTAAAATGCTTGATTTGAATCAGCGAACCATTCTGTACCACGGAAGTTTTTGCGAAGTATCTTCACCTGACTTGTCTAAGTGCGCCAAGTATAAGGATTTCGGTCAAGGTTTCTACCTTACAACAGACAAGGAACAAGCGAAATCCTTTGCAAAGATTTCTACAAGAAAAGCGCAGGAATCTGGAGTAATTCCAACCCAGCAGAATTTTGGAGTTGTGTCTTCCTTTGAGTACATACCGGCCAATCTCCGAACCCAAATCTTTTCAACGGCCGATGCCGACTGGCTACATTGCATTGTCGCTCATCGAAAAAAAGGACTTTTCAATTCCCTTGTTCAGGATTTTGAAAAATACGATATCATCGGTGGAAGGATTATCAAAAGCGAGCGTATATGGCTGTGACAAAAGAACAAATTCAGGCCGCAATGGAACTTTTGACAACTATGGTTGTCGAGTCCATTTCCAAGGAAGACCATCTTGATGCAGCCGACGTTTTACCCGATTTTTTGAATTCCAAAACCGGGAAAATGCTCTTTGACGAAAGCCTCAAACTATGGTGCGAAGGTCCCTCGCACATCGAGGAACTGTATAGAGCCGAGCTACAGAAAGTTTGCGGTTAAAAAAAATACTTCAAAGAATTTACTTCTCGTAACCTACGGCGTGGTTCAGCATGGGAATCTGCTTTTCGCCTAGGCCCAGAAGTTTCTGAAGGCCGGCCTTGTCCATGGAGGCGCGGACGCGGGTGTCGATCTTTGCGCCGGCGCAGTAGATGCTGATGTTTTCAGAAACGATGCCTGCGTCCATGGCGCCGGTCATCTTCTGGCTTTCGGCATCACCGCGGGTGAACTTGGAAACATCACTGACCAGAAGGATAATCACCGGAGTCTTCATGCGTTCGGTGAAGAGTGCGCGATGGTCACCTTCCACAGCCAGATTCATGGCGTGGGCCTTAGGGTCATACTTGTAGGCGGCCTGCGTCGTAAAGACGTAAAGTTCCACGTCCTGCTGGTTCAGGGCAGAAGGAGCTGTGCGGTCACCAGATTCCGGGCGGTTGATGCCGTTGGCGGCCCACAGGATATTTCCGATTTCCTTGAAGGAAACCACCTTCTCGGTGAAACTCTTGGCAGACTTGCGATTCTGTAGGGCGTCCATGACATCAGCCTTCAATGCCTTGGGCGGTGCGTCAAACTTGATGGTCTTTGCAAGTTCCGGCTTTGCGGTGGCGAAGGCAAAAGTGCAGCAAACAAGAGCGGCAATAATAAGTTTTTTCAGTTTCATAGTATATTCCTTTTTCTGAACTTATCTACTTCACACAACGAACGGAAAGTGCGCTACTTTTCTTTCCCGAAAGAAATTTGATGGAGAAATCGCTAGACTTCCAGAAGAAATACTTGGCAGAATTTTTTGTCGCTGTAGAAGTCCAGTAGTAACCATATTCTTCTTCATTCATGAATTTTCCATTGTCCGAGCGAAGCCCTGCAGCATGAGGCAAAAAGTCTCGAACCATCACCACATTTTCATCGTACAGCATGCGGGAAGATTCCTTTTCCGTCGGCAACCGCCAGCCTTCAGGGCAGGCTTTCTGGGCAGCGTCCCATGTGTAGAGACGTCCATGCATTTCGCAGGATTCCTCGGAATTATTATAGCAGTAACCGCCCGGCATATCGTAATCCAGATTCGTTACAAACCAGGTCAATCCCGCCATTTCATAAGTGGGGTAAGATTTATCATCGCGAAGGTCCTTTAGCTGCCCATACTGCGCGCAGGCACATGCAGCGAGGATAGCGAATGCAACCATAAAAAATCTCATTTTCATTCTCCTTAGAGAGAAAATTTATTCTTGACGCAGCGAATTGAAAAAACATCCTGACGGGAATCATCGCTACGAATTTCTATTTCCGCATAATTCGTTACAGACTCTACATCAATAGAAAAACTTGCACTTGCATTTTTCGGATTGCTGGACGCAGCCCAGAAACTCGCCTTGGCGGAAGACGCAACAAAACCCAGAGAATGCAGAACCTTTGCAGTATTCCCATTCCAATAACATTCTTTCATCTCGCGGCTTCGAAATTCTTTATCCGGAAATTCCCGATGAGCCCGCAATTTTGCAGACTCCATCAAGGAATTCACTTCTTTCGACTCGGGCAGGTGCCACCCCTCAGGACAAGCCTTCTGAGCTGCCTCCCAAGTGTAGAGGCGTCCATAAATTTCACAGTTTTCATTGATGTTCTGGTAGCAAGACGATCCTGGAATATCCACACTCAAGTTTTTACTCATCCAGATGTCGCCATCTATTTTCATTGACGGAAATTCAGCCTTGCTGGCAACTTCCTTAACGTCTTCCCGGGAACCACAAGCAATGAAGCCCGCAGCTACTACAGGAAAAAGGAATGCTAAAGATTTTTTATCCATCAAGAATCTCGTTTTTTACAAAATAGCAAAAAACAAATGTCCTTTAAATTTTCAGCGATTCTTCCCCGGCACTGGCTCCGTTAAAGGCAATTTCCCTTCGATTTTTAAAGTTTTTTCTATTTCACGCCCTCTTTTGCAGTGATTTTTCGTCTTTTTCACCCATTTTGTTCATATTTTTCAAAAAATTACTCCAATTTGTAGCATTTTCGCCAAATTTGAATGTATTTTAATTCCGCAAAAACAATTAAACTATCACAAGGAATAAAAATGAAGAATTATTTCGATCTCTCCGGCCAGGTTGCAGTTGTCACTGGTTGTTCCACCGGTCTCGGCGTTCAGATGGCCAAGGCACTCGCCAACCAGGGCGCAAAGATTGTGGCAATCGCTCGCCGTAAGGAAATGATTGACAAGGTTGCTGCCGAACTCACCGCAGAATATGGCGTCGAAACTCTCGCTGTTCAGTGCGACATTACCGACACCGCTAAGGTCGAAGCCGCTGTTGACGAAATCCTCGCCAAGTTCGGCCGCATCGACATCCTGATCAACAACGCTGGTACCGGCGCTGTTGCTCCGGCAGAAGACATTACCGACGACCAGCTGAACCACGAAATGAACGTGGACCTGGGCGGTACCTTCAAGATGGCTCGCGCCGTCGCCAAGAAGGCAATGTTGCCTGCAAAGTATGGCCGTATCATCAACATCGCCTCTATGTACGGCCTTGTTGGTAACAAGATCTGCGGTTCCGCTCCGTACCACGCAGCCAAGGGTGCTGTCGTGAACCTGACCCGCGCTCTGGCCGCTGAATGGTCCAGCAAGGGCATCAACGTGAACGCAATCTGCCCGGGCTACTTCTACACCCCGCTCACCAAGGAAACTCTGGATTCCGACTTCTTCCAGGCAAATGCCAAGACTATGATCCCGGCAGAACGCTATGGAAACGAAGGCGAACTTGACACCGCTGCAATCTTCCTTGCATCCAAGGCTTCCAGCTACGTTACCGGCATCATGGTTCCGGTTGACGGCGGCTACACCTGCATGTAATAGGCAGACTGCATAATCGCGACGCTCGTCGCGAGGCATGCAAAAATTTAAGACGCTCCCAGAAAATGGGGGCGTTTCTTTTTTGCTGCAAATATATTTGAAACAAATTTCTATTATATGAACAAAGGAGAAGGTCTTTATGAAAAAAATTCTACTCGCCCTCGTTCTGGCCCTTTGTTGCAATCCCCTTTTCGCGCAGAGCCTGAATGCAAGCGAAAGCGATTTCAGCAGCGAAAAAATCAACAATCCCGACGAAGCCGCCAAGGCAAGTTTCCCTCCCACCCTGAAAAAAGTTCCCGCATCCATCGAAAAGAAGCTTCTTGGCAAGCATAAGTTTAGCCTCCAGTGGATTTCCTGGGATTATTTCGGTTCAGTAAATATTTCCAAACTGGCAGAAAGCACCTACCGCTGCGTAGGCAAGCAACTTTCCAAGGAAAACGACGACTACATTTATATTGACGGAAAACTTGAAGTCATCAACGCGCAGGAACTACTTTTTAATGGAAGCATCCGCACCAAGATCCACCATATCAACGGTGGCAAGGAATACGAAAAAACCGGCACCCACCTGTTCAAGGCGACAAAGGGCCGTAAGTTCTGGCGTATGCAGGACATGGAAGATCCCGACGGTTCCACCGACTACGTTGACATTTTCTTTAAGTAAATCTCAAATATACCGTTCGCCAGCTTAAACCAGAACGCGAATCAAAATCATATACACCGCAGTTCCCACCGCCATGGAAAGGAACAGCTGACGACGCCATAAGTGCATTAACACCACGGCGGCAATGCCCAAGATTTCGGGAATGCCACGAGAGCCCTCAAGCCACTGCACGTCCTTAAGGCAGTACACCACCAGCATTCCAAAAACAGCCAGGGGCAAGGCCTTGCCCAAGTACTGGATGTACTTGGGAGTTTCTTTTTTGCGGGACTTGCCAGCAGAAAAAATGATAAAGGGCAAGGCGCGGGTCATAAACGTAACCACCGCAAGAATCACAATGGTGATAATCTGCTGCTGGGAAGTCATTTGCGGACCTCCTCAAAATAACTAGGTTCCAACTTCTTGCGGAACACGGTCAGCATCAAAAGAATTCCAATCATGGCAGGAATCACAAAGTATTGCGGCCCCACAACAAACAGGCTGACCGCAGTGCAGCCAATGCCGATCCATGCCGGACGCAGTTCCTTTTCCTTTAGGAATTGGTCCATAAAGATTGCGGTAAACATGGCGGTCACCACAAATTCAAGACCGTGAATATCGAACTTCAGGAGAGAGCCAAACATGTAGCCCATGAAGCCACCGGAAATCCAGTAGAAATAATCCAGAAAACTGACCAGCAACATTTCAGTTGCCGTAGCTTCACGAGCATTGTAGTTCACCGCGAAAGTTTCATCCGTAAGCCAGAAAATCAGGAAGGGTTTTCGCCAGCCCATGCCCTTGTAACGATCCAGCATGGAAACTCCATAAAACAAATGACGGGCGCCCACCACGAGAGCCATGCTTGCGGCCGCCAGCGGATTGAAATTCGCAGCCAACATTCCCAAGCCCAGGAATTCCGCAGAACCACTAAAGATGAACACAGCCATGCTCAGCGGATACCAATAGCTGTACCCCATGGACTCCGCCAGCACGCCGTAGGTAATGCCCAAAAACCAGTATCCCATAAGTACAGGCAGAGATAGCTTGAAGGCAATCTTCAGTGATTTTTTGAAGGTGGACTGGGAGGCGTTTAACATCGGGCGGGAAATATAGAAATTTTTACAATTGTTAGAGTCAACTCTAGCTTTCAAACCGAATCTGCAATTTGCTAAATTTGTATAAAAAGCAAAAGGTGTATTTATGGCAGAACTGATTAAGCAGCAATTTTTGACTGGCGAGCGAGCCCTTTTCAAGAGCAACGATTTAAGAATCGAAGACACCATCTTTGACGACGGGGAATCCCCTCTCAAGGAATCCAGTAACATCGAATTGCTTGGTAGCATGTTCAAGTGGAAATATCCGCTGTGGTACTGCAAGAACATTTCTGCAAGGAACACCGACTGGTTCGAAATGGCACGCGCAGGAGTCTGGTACACGGATAACATTTCCGTGGAGAACGCACTGATTCAGGCACCCAAGAATTTCCGCCGCTGCAATGGACTCACCCTAAAGAACGTGAACTTCACCAACGCCGCAGAAACCCTCTGGCACTGCAAAAACGTGAAGATGGAAAACGTCAACGCCAAGGGCGATTACTTCGCCATGAACTGCAGCGACATGGAAGTTTCCAACTTCAATCTGGATGGAAACTATTCCTTTGACGGAGCCAAGAACGTTGTGATCCGCAACGCAAAAATGCTTTCCAAGGATTCCTTCTGGAATACCGACAACGTGACCGTCTACGACTCTTTCATCTCCGGTGAATACCTGGGATGGAACGCCAAGAATCTGACCCTCATTAACTGCACCATCGAAAGTTTGCAGGGCATGTGCTACATTGAAAATCTGGTGATGAAGAACTGCAAACTCATCAACACCACATTGGCATTTGAATATTCCACTGTTGATGCAGAAATCACAAACGTCATTGACAGCGTCAAGAATCCCACCAGCGGCATCATCCGTTCTGCAGGCATCAAGGAACTGATCATGGAAAGCGACAAGGTTGATGTTTCCAAGACCAAGTTCGAGACCATTTGAGGAATCCATGAATTTTGATGAAGTGGTAAACCGCCGCGGAACCAATTCCCTCAAGTGGGACGTTCCCGAAAATGAATTGCCCCTGTGGGTTGCCGACATGGATTTCGCCACGGCCCCCGCCGTCGTGGACGCCATCAAGAAGCGCACGGAATGCGCCGCCTTCGGTTACTCCATCATTCCCGAGGAATGGAACCAAGCTTATGTAGGCTGGTGGAAACGCCGCTACAATTACGAGATGGATCCCGAATCCTTGATTTTCTGCACTGGTGTAGTGCCCGCCATTTCCAGCATCGTGCGAAAGGTAACCACCCCTGCTGAAAATGTGGTCATTCTAACCCCCGTGTACAACATCTTCTTCAACTCCATCGTGAACAACGGAAGAAATGTTCTGCAGTGCCCACTACGTTACGACGAGGCTGCCGCGGATAAGTGCCGCGCAGAATCGGACAAAAACATCGCGGGAGAGAACTGCGCCGCAGACGTTTACGGCATCGACTGGGACGCATTAGAAAAGGCTCTGGCAAATCCGCAGACAAGTCTCTTGATTTTCTGCAACCCTCACAATCCTGTAGGTAAAATCTGGACCGCAGAAGAAATTGCCCGGGTTGGCGAACTTTGCAGGAAGCACAGCGTCACCGTGATTTCCGACGAAATCCATTGCGACCTGACGAAGCCCGACAAGCGCTACATTTCTTTCGCCAGCGTTTCGGAAACCTGCCGCGACATTAGCATTGTCTGCATGGCCCCCACGAAGACCTTCAATATTGCAGGCCTCCAGACGGCAGCGGTTTCTGTAGCCAACCCCACGTTGCGTCACAAGGTTTGGCGCGGGCTGAATACCGACGAAGTGGCAGAACCCAATGTATTCGCCATCCAGGCAGCCATTGCCGCCTATAACGAAGGCGAGCCCTGGCTTGACGAACTTTTGCAGTACATTCAGGGCAATAGAGAACTTGTGGCAGATTTTATCGCCCGGGAAATTCCGCAGGTAAAGCTCATTGACGCTGAAGCCACCTACTTGCTGTGGCTGGACTGTAGGGACTTCTGCAAACGCCGCGGGATGAACACAGAACAGCTGGAGAAAGACATTCGGGACAACGCCCAAGTGTTTATTTCCAAGGGAAGCATCTACGGTGATGCCGGCGAAGGTTTCATGCGCATGAACATAGCATGCACCAAGGCCACCCTGCAAGAAGCGTTAAGCCGCCTGAAAGCGTACTTCGGTAGGTAACCGCCAAACAACCGCACAAAGCGAAACTTCCCATGGACGGTCTGGAACTTCTACGCGATGGAAAAGCCCTAAGCAGGCGCCAGATGTTGCTCCTTATCGGGCAACTGAGCCTTCCTGCGATTTTAGCGCAAATATCCAACACCATCATGGAGTACATCGACGCCTCCATGGTGGGGCACCTGGGTTCCAGCGAAGCGGCTTCCATCGGCCTCGTCGCATCCAGTACATGGCTTTTGGGATGTTTGTGCTATGCGGTGAGCCCCGGCTTTACGGTACAGATCGCCCACGCCATCGGCGCCAAGCGTGATGTTCGCGCCCGGAACCTTGTGAAAGTAGGGCTCCTTTTCGGCTTGTGCTTTAGCGCGCTCCTCATGGGTTTCGGCATCTTCATGCACGACAAGATTCCCGGATTATTGGGAGCCGATGCAAGCCTTCACCAAAATGCATCCACCTACTTCCTGATTATCGCCCTGGGTGTACCCGCCATGCAGCTGAACGGCATGGCCGCAGGCATGCTGCAATGCAGCGGCAACATGAAATTACCCAGCGCCCTGCAAGTTCTCTCCTGCTTTTTGGACGTCATCCTAAATTTCTTCCTGATTTTTGGAACCCGTGAAATTACCGTCGCCGGTATCAACTTCACAATGCCCGGCGCAGGCCTTGGCGTTATGGGAGCAGCCCTTGGCACCGTCATTACGGAATTCATCATCATGTCACTAATGCTCTACTTTCTCCTTTTCAGAAGCAAGAGCCTG
The DNA here is from genome assembly GCA_024398935.1 of Fibrobacter sp. Classification (GTDB taxonomy): domain Bacteria; phylum Fibrobacterota; class Fibrobacteria; order Fibrobacterales; family Fibrobacteraceae; genus Fibrobacter. Next base: position 70,508 of record JAKSIH010000013.1, read on the forward strand.
CGATTGCGCGCCAAGGAAAAAATCTGTTTCTCCGCAAAGCAGCTGAAAAAAGCATTCCATATTTCCTGGCCCATCGGGTTGGAACAACTAGTCATGTGCAGCGCCTACGTGATGTTCACCGCCATCGTCTCCCCCTTGGGTATGGCAGCCATCGCAGCAAATTCATTCGCCATTACCATCGAAAGCTTGTGCTACATGCCAGGCTACGGAATCGGATCCGCAGCAACAACCCTGATTGGGCAAAGCATTGGAGCCAAGCGGTTCAACTTGACAAGAACTTTGGCTTTCCTTACAACAGGCATGGGCATGACCGTTATGACATTAATGGCAGTGCTGATGTTCATTTTTGCTCCGGAGCTTATTGGACTGTTTACACCCGACGAAGAAATCCGTGCCTTCGGTACAGCCATCCTCCGGATCGAAGCCTTTGCGGAACCTTTCTACGCAGCCTCCATTGTTGCCAACGGCGTATTCCGCGGCGCAGGCAGTACCTTTGTTCCCAGCATCATGAACCTTGTGAGCATGTGGGTGGTACGCCTCCCCCTGGCCGCATTCCTCGTTACAAAATACGGTCTTCGCGGCGCCTGGATGGCCATGTGCTTTGAACTCTGCTTCCGCGGAACAATCTATTTGATTCGGCTTGCAAGCAAGAAGTGGATTCCGACGCACTAGCTTTTTTTGCAACGCACTACCTCTTGGAGAGTCACAAGCAAAAAGAAACAAAAGTACCAAAACCAGAAATAAACGCATAGAAAGCCGTAGAGGCAAAAAAGTCTCTACAGCTTAATATATACAAAACGGGAATATAATGGGGCTTATCAAGAATATCAAGGGTTGAATCGTACCACTTTAGAAGAAGACGCATTTGGATTTCCCTAATGAATAAAGAACGAGGAAATCAGCAATTTCAATAGAGACTAAAACGGTGTTTTTTTGCATTTTGAGGTAATTGACCACACAGTCTCGGGATTTTTATATGCTATATTCTCCTTGACATAGTTCTCCGCTGCGCAGGTGGCGAAGGACGCAGGTTTAATTGAGAGTTTTGCACTTATTCTAGATACGGAAAATTCACCACTTTCATAAGTCACCAAAGAATAAGGCTGATACTCACGTCTTTATGGGCGTGGGCCGTTTGTGCTTGTTTGGTGACAGGGTTGTGGTGACCCTCCGTACTAGCAAGCCATTCGGTTCCACGCTTTTTTTGCATCCATAAAAAGGATTTTGCAAAAAGCCTACTCAATATTATTAGACAACAAAACCAACCACTTTCAA
>JAKSIH010000014.1 GCA_024398935.1 Fibrobacter sp.
TTCAAGAAATGAGACAAAAGTACAATGCCGGAAAATAGTACTTTTGAAGTAATTGCATAGTTTGAGATGAATGTCTTGTCCTTGTCTGAATTTCCTCGAAGAGGACGCGTCGTTCCAGAGCTGCATAGGCAAGGTATAGAACGGTACAGAGAATTAATTCAGGGACATTATCGGATTGTGTATGAAATCCGAGAAACAGATGTCGTCGTTCACACGGTTGTTGATAGCAGACAAAATTTTGAGGATATTATAATCGCCAAATTGACTCGAATCCTGGATAGATGAAGCTGATGAGCCTTTGGCGTGGGTTCATAAATGTTGAAATTTGGCCTTCTTGAAGGGTGTTCAATCTTTACAAAAATCTTACGGGCAATTATATTTGTATTGAATGAATATTGTTGCGTTTGATGGACTGATGTTTGTGGCGACCGCTGTGGGAGCCTTTGCGGGCTGTGGCTTTGTGGCACAGGTCCGTAGGTCCATTACCCCCCCCCCAATGTAACTAGAAGTTTACTTACCGGTTGTCATTCCGGTTCTTTTCATACATTAAAAATTTTCCCATGCGAGTCGTTCGCCTTGGGTTTTCTTTCGTTGAGCGCATTTTTGCGCCCGCTGTCGCGTTTTGCCGTGTCCGCTTTTTGCGGTCGCGGCTCTTTGATTTTAAGGAGAAAATAAATCATGATGCGAAATAGCATTAACTCTTATTTGACCTCGCTGGTCATGGTGCTGGCGCTGTTGCTCTCGGCAAATGCCTTTGCTACTGAAACAGTACAATCAACTATCGAGATAGATGGCAAAGACTACACTTTGTTCACAGGTTTTACTGCGACAGCTGGAACTGCAGGATTTTTTTCGCATACAAGATTAGTTGATGGTGATTTTGATCGTGATTGGTTTTTGAGTCAATTGAATGAACATTTTTCGGGTGGCGAATCTGATCCTGCATTTGTAGAATTTTACTCTGAAAAAGAATTTATTCCGAAAGGGTACATTCTTTCCTGTGAAAATGAAAAGGCAGGAGCAATGAAACCAAAAGTTTGGAAATTAAAAGCCAAGCTAAATCAAGATGAAGAATGGACTGTTATTCATTCTTCTGAAGAGGCATTAGGTGCAGGGATTGAATTTAATATATCTGTTAATAATTCTGATAGCAAAAGGTATAAATATTTTCGTTTTGAGGTAAATGAGGCGGCGTCGGACGGATTTATTGATATTAATGAATTGCAACTTTTTGGCTATGATGATTTGACCTATACTCGACTTACTCCACAGGTTGCAACCTGTACACAGCAAGGTGTCTTGAGAACTTGTTATTATCGTAATGATGGAAAATATTTTGAAGACGAGAATGGTGAAACAGAGCTAGCTGTAGATGCATGTGTGATAGCTATGTTGTCTCATGTGCTTGAACACCATGAAGCTAGTGCTAACAATATTGAATATTGGAAGTGCTCTATCTGTGGTAAGTATTTTAGTGATTCGGATGGCAAAAATGAAATTGATGAAGACCTGACTCGGATTGTATCATACATAGACAGTGATGGAACAAATAAGCAGTTATCTGTAGCTGCGACAAAGGTAACAGGTACGATGACCACTTGGGATGCAGGTTGGTACATTGTATCTGGAGATGTTGGAATTTCGGAGCGTATCACAGTTAATGGTGAAGTCCATCTAATATTAGCTGACGGAGCAACGCTTAATGCCAATAGCGGTATTACAGTGAGCGCATCCGCAGGTTTCAATGTTTATGCTCAATCGACTAATGATGCTACAATGGGTAAGCTTGTCGCAAAAGCAGGTACAAAGTACTATGCTGGTATTGGAGGCATAGACCGTTCGAATGCAGGAAGTATTACCATTAATGGTGGAAGAGTGACTGCCATAGGTTATGATGGTGCTGGAATCGGTTCAGGTTATTATGGAACAGTAGGAACTATTACCATTAATGATGGCGTTGTTGATGCAAAAGACAATCATAATGGAGATGGCGCAGGAATTGGTGGTGGACTTTATGGTATAGTTAATGCCATAGATATAAAAGGCGGTGTTATACAGTCCCGTGGTGTCGGATTGGGAACTACTGTATATGGTAATCCTTATTGCGGAAATATCAATATCTACGATGGCGTGAAGAGTTTGATTGTTTCAACTAAATCCGATGGAAAAGGTTTGGTAAGCACTGAGTCCATCACATTCTATAGTGGTAATAGTGCTGTAGACGGTGATGCAAAAAATGCCGTATTCTATGACGCAGAAAAAGACGGTGTCAAAGAGATTCGTTCTATCGCAAAGAATCACCTAGTTACAATAGTAGATGCTTCGAAGGCTCACGTAGGTTCAAGCGTATTATATGCGTATGCAGGCGAAACGGTTACCCTGACTCCTGGTGTTTCTGCCAAAGCGAATACTTTGAAGGTAAATGACGGAACCAACGACCTTGAACTGACGGTGGCAGGTGTTAATAAGTACACATTTGTAATGCCTAACAATGATGTAATAGTAACTGCAGAAGTTTTACAGACGTACTCTATTTCTTTGCCTATCGGTATGAAGATTGTTAGCTCATCAACTGAATCAGATGCTACTGGAAAGTATGTAACAGGAACAGAAATTAAATTCAAGGCAGAATTCCCGTATTCCACATCAAATGTATCAGATGGCAGTGAAACATTAACAGCAGTTGATGGTGTGTATAGTGTTGTCGTAGACGATTCTGACATTACGATTACAGCAGATATAACACGTAATACATATATAGATTTGGCACAGGTAGCAGGTGAATTTACTGTTGTTGATGGAGATGTATTATCGGGCGAAACAAACTATACGATTCATATTGCAGATGACGCAACAGTAACCCTTTCTGATGCTATAATCAACAGCGGTATTGTTTGCGAAGGTTCGGCAATAATTACTCTTGTGGGTGAAAATAATGTAACAGGTGCTTCTACGGCTGGTATTCAAGTCGGGGGTGAAGGGACTGTGCTTACTATTAAAGGTGATGGTTCCTTAACTGCAAAGGGCGATATTCTCTCGGCGGGTATTGGTCTTAGTAAAGCAGATGAATCTGATGCTATTGGTGGAGATATTATCATTGAAGGTGGATATATCACAACAATCGGTTTTGAGAAGTCGGCAGGAATTGGAACTGGTGCAGCCTTTCTTGCAAGAGCAAAACTTGGGAACATCACAATCAAGGGCGGCGTGGTAAAGGCAATAGGCGGTGAGGATGCTGATGGTATTGGTATTGGTTATGCGTATCGCGGTAGTTCGAGTGAGATTGGCTCAGTAACTATTTACGATACAGCTGAGTTTGTTGACGCATCTAGCATTATTGATGGTGTGGTGTACAAGCATATTGATGGTGAATCGGAGACTGATGTGTCTGCAAACCCAGATCCATTCTTCCATATAGATGCCGATGGTGACCGTCGGTTTATTTTGCCGATAGCAGAGGTTGCCGATGTCACATATACCGGCAAAGAAATTACTCCGAGCCTCATCAATATTAAAGAAGGCGCTGACTACGAATATTCATATTCCAACAATATAAATGTTGGCACCGCAACTGTAACAGTTACTTTCCGTGGTGAATATGACTGGGTAAAACCTGTAACAAAATCCTTTAATATCACGAGGGCTACGCCTACTGTTATTCCTCCGACTTCTGCTAATTCGAAGTACACTGGTACATGCGTCGCACTTGTCACCGCCGGAACTACAGACTTTGGAACGATGCTTTACAGTTTAGATGATGATGATGATTACTCGGAAAATATTCCTTGTGCGGATAAAGGCGGCGATTATACGGTTTACTATAAGGTCGAGGAAAGCGATAACTGGTCTGGTGCCGCAGGGAGTGTTGAAATTCAGGTGCCGGTTCGTGTTGATGTGACCGTGGTTGGCGACGGTTCTGTAAGTGGCTACGATCCCGACGAATTCTACCCTGTTGGTACAGTACTTACCCTTACCGCGGAGCCTGCAGACGGATACAAGTTCCTTAGCTGGAACAGTGATGTCGATGTCCCAGCAACATTTGAATACACGGTTGATGCAGAACAGAATAGCCTAGAAGCAACTTTCAGCAATCGCTATATTGCCTACACAACCAGCGACGGTGATACTGCTTTGCCTCAGCTTTCATCTATGTATGATATTAAGAAAAATAAGTGCGAGGACGGTCTGTGTGTCATGTTTTTGGGCGATGGTGTTACAGAACTAGAAAGTGGCGCATTTCATGGTAATAAACGCTTGACTAGTATTGAAATCCCGAGCAGTATTGAAACTATTGGACATGCCGCTTTTGCAGAAACTCCTTTGATCCGTGTGGATATGAAGTCAAAAGTGCCCCCTCAATTGGGGGAATGGATGACTTTCTACAGCGTTCCTGATGAATATTTGATTCACGTGCCTCATGGTTCAGCCGACGCCTACAGGTCTGCCGATGGCTGGAAGGATTACAAGGACCACATTGTTGATCACGACGCATCTATGCTGGTCTGGAACGATGATGCTGTAGTACCCACATGCTCCGAAACAGGTTGGGAAGCTGGCTATATCTGCAATGAGTGCCACAAGCGCTTTGCCGATGTGGATGGCCATGTTGAAATGTCCCCGGTGGCCGCCCTTGGCACAACCTACGGCGCAGCTTGTATATACAATGACGATAGCAAGGCAATTATCGACGGAAACTCCGAAACCTCCGTACTGCTCCCTTGGAATATCGATGTGGACGCAATTGAGCTGAATAGGACCTTTGCCGCTGGCACAATCTCCACCATTACGCTGCCTTTTAGCATGTATGTGGAAAATGTGGAGGGCGCTGTATTCTACAGATTTAAGTACGTTTCTTCGGATGACTGGACTGTTCACGTAGGTTCCGTTCGTGACGAACTGATCGCAAACACCCCGTACCTAGTGAAAACTACTGGCGAGACCATCTCCTTTAAGACTGGGGCTACCTTGGAACGTACATTGGATGCCTCTCCCACGGACCAGGGCCAGGATGAGGGTGATGGCTGGGAACTTCGCGGAACCTATGGAAAAATGGTCTGGAAGGAAGGTCATCCGGATCTTGGGTATGTTTATGGTTTTGCCGCCGAGAATGTTGCCGATGTCCATATTGGCGAATTTGTGAAAGCTACCGCTGGTGCAAATCTGCCGCCTATGCGAGCCTACCTCTATTACAATCCTGTCGCAACTCCGGCACCTTCTCCGGAACCGTCCTTCCGAGGCATGGCTCCCATGGCTCGTTCGACTTCCAGTATCGAGACCCCGAATTACTTGGATGTGGTCGTGGATGACGATGAGGGCGGAACTCTGTATATCGGTAAACTCAATACCCGCACCGGCGAGTTCAACGCCGCGGGAGAGCGCTGGTTCGACATGAAGGGCCGTAAACTCAACGGCAAACCCAGCGCTAAGGGTTCCTACTTCAATAACAGGAGCAAGGTTATCGTAAAATGAAAAGTCCTGAACCGAAGAAACTGTATTGCAAACCCCAGGTAAAAGTGATCAAGCTGAAACACCGTGCGAACCTGCTGCAAAACAGCGGTTTTGAAAATGACGGTCCCAAGGGTTATGGCGGCAAATTTCAATAATAGGAGTAGAAATGAAAAAGCAAGAGCAGAAGAAACAGTACAAAAAGCCCCAGGTGAAGGTGATCAAGCTGAAGCACCGTTCAAACTTGCTGCAGAGCAGCCTTCCCGACAGAATGGGTGTTGTCGTTGACGATTAGTTTGTTTTTACGATTTCGCCTTGAAGTATAAAACGAAAGTCCTTCCGAACAAAATCGGAGGGACTTTTTTCAACAATCTGTGAGAGCCGGTCAGCCCTTAATTTTTTAAACAGCGCACCGAGTACATATTGGTACTCACATCAAAATCCCTGGAAAAATCCCCGGGAGGGGCCAGGTGCCAGCCAAAAGCATCGCCGTCAGACTCAGTCGCGCTCCAGAAATGGGCCGAAACTCCCAGTTCCAGGAATTCATCGGTCGCCTTGCCGGCGGGAACCACGTCAAAACCATAGCGGTCGGACCCGTCCCACTTGTCCCGGGACTTGAGGCTCATCCAGGCGGCCTCCTTGCCGTCACTATCCTCGATGAAGGTCCTGAAACGGGACCATTCCTCGTCTTCGGGCAGGTGCCAGCCGGCGGGACAAGCCTTCCGTGCCGCTTCATAGGTGTACAGGCGGCCATATTTGGCACAGTTCGCCTCGTCGCCATCGTAGCATTCGCTATTCTTGACCTTATAGTTCAAATTTTCGGCCATCCAGACCTTCGAACCGACAACCACGGTCCGGTATGTCTTTTTGTCTCTTGGGTCAGTAAAGGAGCCCGTCTGGGGCACAGCCCAGAGTGCCGTTGCAAAAAATGAAAAAGCGATTGTCAGCTTTGTAAAAGCGCAATTCAAAGTGTAAAGTCCTTTCATATCAAAAAGATACAAAAATATGCCAAGGCCAAAATAATTGCTAAAAAAGAAAAAAGGGGGGTGCAAAAACCTGTTTGATGTTGCTAAATTGCAGTTGTCAAATTCACAACAACTATCAAGGAGATAGAAATGAAGTCCATGAAGCTCTCCGCAATCGCTCTCGGCCTCGCTGCCGCTGGCGCATTTGCCCAGGCCCCCGCTGCAGCACCTGCTGCAGAACCTGCAAAGGCTGCTGAAGTTGCTCAGGCTGATTCCGCTAAGGCTGCCGAAGAAGCAAAGGCTGCCGAACTGAAGAAGGCCGAAGAAGAAAAGGCCGCTGCCGAAGCCAAGAAGGCTGAAGAAGAAAAGGCCGCCGCCGAAGCCAAGAAGGCTGAAGAAGAAAAGGCCGCTGCCGAAGCTAAGAAGGCTGAAGAAGAAAAGGCCGCCGAAGCTAAGAAGGCTGAAGAATCCAAGGCTGCTGCCGCTCCTGCAGAAAACACCAACCCGGGCGAAGTTGCCCAGGCTGCATCCTCCGCATTTGCTGCTCTCAAGGCTTCCATGAGCGAATCCACCTCCGCAGCTCAGATGGAAGTGAAGTTCTCCGGCTCTGTTGAACTGGACGCCTACACCAACGACCTGTTCGAAGATGACGCAGACGTTAAGCACGACTACTACACCGACGTTCAGCTCAATGTCGATGTGAAGTTCAATGACAGATGGTCTGCTTTCTTGGGTCTGGAAGGCGAAGATGGCTCCGAAGGCGCAGGCATCGGTTACAGCGAAGCTTATCTGCAGTACAAGCCCCTCGACATCTTCTTCGTGAAGGTCGGTGACCTGTCCTTCGCAGAAGGCGGCTTCCAGGCTTACTATGGTTATGACGACACCGCTGACGCTGCTGCCGGTATGAAGGATCACGACATCCGCGGTATCCAGATCGGTCTCGCTGGTCTCGAACTGGGCTTCGGCTTTGCTCGTAACGACAACGACTTCCGCCTCACTCCGGAAGACGACGCCAACTACAACCTCCACTTGGCTTACGAATTCAACTACATGGGTCAGCACCTCCGTCCCTACGTTGATTACAAGTCCTACCAGGAATACGAACACAACGAACTGCATGCCGGTGTCGACGCTGGCCTGAACATCGGTGGCTTCAGCTTCCGCGCTGTTTATGGCTTCCACGCTGACTTCCTGGGTGCAGACGACGATGTCGACCTGACCTCTACCGCTCACACCATCTTGGTAGAACCCAGCTTCGATATTGCAATCTTCCAGATCAAGACCACCTTCTTCTATGCATTCACCTCTAACGACGACCTGGGCCGTAACGAACTGCTCACCGACGTTCCGGAATACATGTTTGCATATGCTGAACCGGCATTCAAGTTCGGTGGCTTCATCAAGATCGGTATTCCTGTTGAATTCCACACCAACACCCTCGATGACGACGCAGACATCTCCACTCTGGACGTAGGTGCTCGCGTTTATGTCAGCCCGGTTGAAAACCTGGAAATCATGGCTACCGGTATGTTCGACATCCCCGTTGGCGACAACAACGATGACGACGATACCCAGTTCCACATGGGTGTTGAAGCTGTCTTCAACTTCTAAGATTTCTTAGAAAAAGACCTTTAAAAGGCTCCGTCTCCGGACGGGGCCTTTTTTGTTCTGCGTACCCGAAATGCAAAATTGACATTCAAAAAAAGGTTCCGCACCTGCAGAACCTTCCGTTTACTTGCGAGTCTACGACTGCGCTTTAAAATTTAATGGGATACATCAGGTACCAGTGGAATTCCGGGTACACCTGGATAGTAGGTGCCGGCAGCTTAAAATAGTTGAGGTACTTTACCAGGGACCTTGCCCAGCGGCTCTGGGGCCTCAAGGCCTCCAGGTCATAGTCCAGGGCGATATAGACTTCCCGATGGGGCGTTCCCTCGTAATTCTTGATGAACACGCCCTTGTCAATGCTTATACCCGCTGCAATGGCAAGCCAGCTCGGATAGTAGGCCCTTGCGGCGGCAGGCAACATGCGGTACGGCTTGAAACTGGCCCAGAAGGTCTGGTTCACGTAGTCATCCGTGAAAATACCGTCGGAAGCCTGATGGTTCTGGCGATAGTAAACCTTAGTGTTGATCCAGTAGCTCCATTTCAGGTCCATGTACTTGAACAGGGGCACATAGCGTTCCGCCATAGGCAGGAACCCGCCCAAGGAACCTGACAGCACATCAAATATGCTGAACCCCCAGCTAGGAGCAAAGCCATCCTTGATGTCAATGGCTATATGGGTGGACATAGCGGACAGGCCCGCAAATAAATAGGAGTAAAATTCAGAAACCCCGGCCCAGCGGTAGCCTTCGTAGAAAAGCTCCCCCAGGGCAACGCCCGAGGCAAAATGCCCCAGCTTATCCAGGTTCAGGGCATAGTCAAAATCGTTCTCGAAATGGAATTCGTTGCCATTCTCGCCCCACCAGCCCTTGTCAAAGACCAGCCAGTAGGCGGCACCATAGGCAAGCAAGGTCGTGGAGGCAACACCAGTCAACTTGAGGGCACTAAATTCCCTGGTCGCGTCGGAAGGATCCTCACTACGGTAATCCCAGGTGGAATCACGCCAGGTCATGGGACCCAGAAAATGATCGGCCTGGGCAAAACCTGCACACAGCAAGGTAGAAGTCAGCAATGTCCTTGAAAAAATCTTCACGAAAGCCAAATATAGAAATTTAAGACTTTTTTTCTAGATAAAAAAGAAACCTCCGACAATGCCGGAAGTTTCTTCTATGTGAAAATTTGATTTTTCGCTTCTTCTAGATTAATCCTTAGCCAGGAGCACGACGCTGTTGTGGCCACCGAAGCCGAAGCCATCGGACATGGCATAGCGGAAGGAGTGGCTGGTGTTCTTGTTGGCGCAAACGTCGAAGTGGATGCGTTCGTCCTGGTTGAACACGTTGGTAGTAGCGTGGATCATCTGGTTCTGGAGGCTCTTGATGGTGATGATAGCTTCGAGAGCACCTGCAGCACCGAGAGCGTGACCGATCATGCACTTGGAAGAGTTGATCTTGAGAGTGTCGCGGAGGCCGAACACCTTTTCGAGAGCGGAGCATTCAGCAACATCGCCCAGCGGAGTGGAAGTGCCGTGGGTATTGACATAGCCCACTTCGGAAGCGGAAATCTTAGCTTCGCGGAGAGCCATTTCGATAGCCATACGGACGCCTTCGCCATCTTCGCGAGGAGCGGACATGTGGTGAGCATCGGCGCTCATGCCAACACCGGCAACGCGGGCGAGAATCTTTGCGCCACGCTTCTGGGCGTGAGAAAGGCTTTCGAGAACGAGAACGCCAGCACCTTCACCGATAACGAAACCGTCGCGGTCCACGTCGAAGGGGCGGGAAGCGGTGGTAGGATCGTCGTTACGCTTGGAGAGAGCCTTCATGGAGCAGAAGCCTGCAACTGCGACTTCGTTCACGGTTTCGTCGGCACCGCCAGCCAGCATGATGTCGGCACGACCAAGACGGATGGCGTCGACGGCGGCGGCGATGGAGTGGTTGGAGGTTGCGCAAGCGGAGGTCACTGCGAAACAGGGGCCCATCCAGCCGGTACGATTGGAAACTTCACCAGCCGGCATGTTGGTAATGGACATGGGGATGAAGAAAGGAGAAACGCGGCTCGGGCCACGGGTCGCAAGAGCAACGCAAGATTCATTGTAAATCTTCATGCCACCGATACCGGAACCGATGATGACACCGGCGCGGCTGGGGTCTTCTGCAGCGGGATCGATACCTGCATCGGCCAAGGCCTTGTATGCAGAGTAAACGGCATACTGGATTGCGCGAGAGTAGCGGGACTGGTCGCGGGCGCTGAAGTATTCAGAACTGTCGAATTCGTTGACAGATGCAGCAAACTTGGTCACATAGGCGGTGGTGTCAAAGCGGTCAATCATAGAGATGCCGGACTTACCTGCCAGGAGATTGTTCCAAAGGAGATCGGGGGTGTTACCAAGGGCAGAAACGCAGCCCATACCAGTGATTACAACTTCTTCCATTTTAACCCTGATGTTAAGATTTCACTTATTGTTTTTGTGTCGCAAATATAGTAAACAAAAAACTTACATTAAAGTGTTTTAATATCTACCAAACGCAAGTTTTTGATAAAGCAGACCATTTTTCCGATAAAAAGGCTTTTTACTCCTTAGTAACCAGGCCAATCGCCGACTTCATGCCACTAAATAGCTAAATTAGACACACTATGGTAAGATGGAAAAGTTCACCAAATTTAGTCTGGATGGACCTGGAAATGTCAGGCCTCAACCCGGACAAGGATGTCATTCTCGAGGTGGCAACCATTGTAACTGACGCAAACCTGAAGATCATTACCGAAGGGCCAGTCCTTGCAGTCCATCAGCCAGAAAATGTCTTCGAGCAGATGGACGAATGGAATACCAGACACCATAAGCAAAGTGGACTGGTGGACCGGTGCAGAAAATCGAAGCTTACCGTAGAAGATTGCGAAAAGATGGTCCTGGACCTGATCAAGCCCTACACCGAGAAAGGCGGAAATCTCCTTTGCGGAAATTCCATCACCCAGGATAGGCGATTCCTCTACAAGTACATGCCTAAGCTTTCCGACTGGCTCAACTACAGAAACGTGGATGTCAGTTCCATCAAGGAACTCTCCTTCCGCTGGTACCCGAACCTCCCCGAATTCCAGAAAATGGAACGGCACCAGGCACTGGACGACATCCGCGAAAGCATTGCAGAACTGGAATACTACCGAAAGACCATCTTTAAGGACCGCATCTAGTTTTTATGTCTAAGTACAAGCCCTATATCGACCCCTCAAGACGTATTTCCAGAACAGCGCGCATGAGAAACCGCTGTATCGCCCTTTTCGTGTTTGTACTTCTATGCGTTGGTATAGGTTCCTGCCTATCCGGAAATTCTAACGAAGAAATTCCTCTCGTATCCGAGAAGGTCCATCAGGCAAGCCAGGATACCAAGCAAGAGGACAATGCTGCAAACCACGATTCCGTCAGCGCAGAACAGGCTCAGGCCATGGAAGCGGAAGAAGAATCCGACATGGCAGCAGTAAGTACGCCAACTCCCGTGGAAAGCCTCGGCACGGCAGCACCCACCGGCAAAAATCAGGACAAGGACTACATCCAGAAGCAGAAGGACCCCTATCTGGCAGAAAAGATTGACAACCTGCTGAAGGCATATAGGCCGCCCCACGCCATGGTTTTAGTGGTAGACGCCAAGACCAACGAAATTCTCGCCTGGGGCGAACGCAAGGATAGCGTCAACCAGAGTAAACCGGACTACCTGATCCGCAGCACCTTCCCCGCCGCCTCCCTTGCAAAGACGATCACTATCGCCGCCGCCATGGAAAGCAACCGCTATTCGCTGAACACCCCCATACCTATGATTGGACGGGCCCACAGGCTGTACAAGAATCAGCTGAAGGTTCCTGAGAAATACAAAGGACCTACCTTGGCCCTCCAGGATGCCTACGCCATGTCAGCCAACCCGCCTCTCGCCATCATCGGCATGAACGTGGGGGCTGGCAAGCTGAAAGCAGCCGCAAGGAACCTGGGCTACAACATGAACTTCGCGGCAAAGCTTCCCAACCGTTCGACCTACGCACCTCCCGATACAGGCTTTGGACTTGCGGAAGCGTCCTGCGGATTTACGGACGCCACCACCATTTCGCCCTTGCTGGCGGCTGCCCAGGTGCGAAGCATCCTCATGAAGAAGCCTCTGGAAATCCCCTGGTCATCCAATCTGGAAGGTTTCGCCCCCAAGAAGCCCCTGGCCCTGGAAGTAGGAAAATTCAGCGAGAACACCTACTACGGGCTCCGGCAGGCAATGATCCGCTCCGTCACCAACGGAACGGCCCGCAAGAACATTTCCACAAAGCACATGGCCCGTAAGAACTACGACGCCCTTACCATCGGCGGAAAGACAGGTTCCCTGGATGGCCCCGATCCTTATGGACGCTATGACTGGTTCATGGGTTTCGCCCAGTCCAAGGAAAATCCCAACAAAGCAATCATCGTGGTTGTAATGCAGATTTACGATCCCCAGGGAATCCGCCCGCAACCGACCACGCAAGTTACCGCCATGGTCATGAACTACTGGGCACACCAGTATGTGACGAATAAGGGGAGTGGGAAGTAGACAGTGGTTAGTGGTTAGTGGTTAGTGGTTAGTGGTTAGTGGTTAGTGGTTAGTGGTTAGTGATTAGTGGTTAGTGGTTAGTAGTTAGTGGTTTTCTTGAAAAAGGAGTTTTAGAATGGAATTATCTTGGTGGAATTTGATTCCCACTTATATGGACGGAACCGCCTTTAGCCTAGGCGGTTTCGAGGTAAAATGGTACGGCGTCATGTACATCTTCGCGTTTATTACCGCCTACCTTACCATAATGCATGTCAACAAAAAAGAGAAACTGGGATTTACCAAGGACCAGTTCGACAGCCTGTTCACCTGGATTATCGCCGGCATCATTATCGGAGCCCGCCTCGGTTACGTGTTCTTCTATAAACCAGGCTACTATCTGGCCAATCCCACAGAAATCATTTTGCCCATGTCCCATGACGCCACCGGCTGGCACTTTACGGGAATCGCCGGCATGAGCTATCACGGCGGTCTCATTCTTGGAACAATCTTCACCTTCATCGGCCTGAAGAAAAACAAGATGGATGTATGGAAGGGGCTGAACCTCTGCTTTATGGTTGCACCCCTCGCCTACACCTGGGGACGTTTCGGCAATTTCATCAATGGGGAACTTTTCGGAGAAGCGACCACCAGCGGAATCGGCATGTGGTTTCCCCAGGCGCATGACAGCCCCATCGAAGCTCCCATACTACACCACCCTAGCCAGCTTTACGAAATGACCTTCGAAGGACTGGTGCTGTTCCTTCTTTTGTACAACGCAAGAAGGATCCCGCTGTTAAAGGACAAGATGCCCTGTCTTTATCTCATGGGCTATGGACTCTTCCGCTTCTTCATCGAGTTTTTCCGTATGTCCGACGCCCACCTGGGACGTAATGACCTGTTCGGCATGAGCCGCGGTCAGACCCTCTGCAGCCTCATGATCCTAAGCGGACTTATCTGGATGATTTTCCTGATCTATAAGGAAAAGAAAGCGAAAGTGAATGAAAAATGAAAAATGAAAAATGAAAGATGATTATCATTCTTCATACTTCATTCTTCATACTTCATTAAAAAAAAGCCCTTTCGGGCTTTTTTCTTTCGGGCTTTTTTATACGCTTACGCTTAATTCACTGACGGCAAGTGCAGGAACCTTGTAGCTGGAGAAGGGATCCTTGTATTCGTTACCCACATCCACAATATTCTGCATAATGTCGAAGAAATTTCCGCTGAGGGTCACTCCATCTACGGGATGTTCGATGACGCCGCTCTCACACCAAAAGCCGTGCGCACCCATGCTGAATTCGCCACTCACGGCGTTACAGCCGGAACCGCCTTCCAGGCGAACCACCAGCAGGCACTTGGGGAAAAGCTTCAGCAGTTCCGCCGTAGTGCAGGCGCCCGCAGGAACATAGAGGTTACAGAAGTCCGTACCCATACGGCTACCGAAATCACGGACTCCGTTTCCAGTCGTTTCACGGTGATCCTTGGCAGCCGTTTCCAGATTGTAGAGAGCTTCGTTGAACACTCCATCCTTCACCACTTCTACGCGGCGGCAGGGGCAGCCTTCGGAGTCGAAGCGGATCTTGTTGGCGGCATTTTCTCCCAGGGGGTCGCTCCAGATGGAAAGTTTATCGCCAGCAATTTTCTGACCTTCCTTCCCTGCCAGGCGGGACAGCCCCTTCTGTATGGACTCCGCTATGAAGGGAGAAGTGTACATGCCAACAATGCGGGAGGAAACCCGTTCCGAGAAAATCACGGGAATCTTTCCCCCTTCAATTTTCCTGGCGCCAAAAAGTTCCGTTGCATATTGTGCAGTCCTGGAAGCAATTTCCTCTACAGAGAATTCTTCCCACTTGCGACCACTCTTTACATAGTTGCCCAGCTTCTTCACGCCATCGCGAGAGGCAACCGCCCCGGCTCCGACAGAAACATAGTTGGATTTTCCCTGATAGAATAGTCCCGTGTGGTTTGCTATGATGGAAGATCCGGACCCAAGGTCTGCCCCCAGGTAAGGAATATTTTCAATATCCTTGGACTTTGCAAAAGTTTCCCTTTCCAGGTCAATGCAAAAATCCTTCAACTGCTGAAGGTCCAGGGATTCCAATGCAGGATTGTAGTTTGGAAAATCCTTCGGGCGGTCTTCCACCGGAGAAGGCAAGGTGATATCAATCTTTTCCGTCCACTGGGTGTGGCAGAGCGCATCCTTCAAGGTCTGGGCCACCGCTTCCTTCGTCAGGCGTTCCGTGTGGGCATAGCCAGGATGCCCATCCTTGATGACTCGAACGCCAAGACCTACGGAATCGGAAATTTCAGTATTCTGGACCTTGCCCTGAAAGACGGACAAGCCTTCGGAATGAGAGGTACTTGCAATAACATCGAACTGCTCTGCCTGACCCTTGGCCAAGTCGCACATATAGGAAACAGCTTCTGTAATATTCATCTTTGGGGTTCCAGTTTTTTTGATTTCCGTTCCAGCATTTTCCAGTAGGCGGCAGGACTGCCTGTAACCGATTCCAGGGCAGATGCTATTTCTGTCGTTATAGATTGAGTGCCGGCGATCAGCGCCTCCAGAACTTCAGAGGATACTCCAAGACGGCGACAAAATTCAGCCTTGTCCATCTTCAGCCATTCGATACCTTCCAAGATAGCCTGTCCCGGAGTGGGAGTTCCATGCCTTGCCATAACCTACCTAATTGATGATTGACAATTGATGATTGATGATTATTAATAGTCGCGGCAAAGCCGCCTTGTTCTTAATTATCCATTATCAATTCTCAATTTTAAATTAAAATTCTACCGTTTTCCAGCCCTCGGCGCCAAAGCGCAGGTCTCGTTCCACAAACTCCCAGATCAGAAGTTTCTTGCCCTTCAGAACACCGGACTTTCGAGCCAGCTTTTCGCGAACCAAGGTGCTAGCGCCCCCATCGCTGACGATACTTGCCACAGGTCGCTTCATGTTCTTTGCGAAATGCGAAATCCAGCCCGCATTCACCGGAGCGTCCGTCTGGTAAATGCGGCTAAAGCTATCGCCCAAAATTAGGATTTTAGCCTTGCGGAAATCGTCCTTAAAAGGAGTACGGGTGGTGTCGTAAGTTGCGGAATCCCGTTCTGTAATCGTCTGCTGGGACACCACATGGCCTGTCACCTGCTGGATCTTGAAAACTTCAAACTTGTTGAGACCGCTCATCTCGCCAATGTCACCCATACGGTCCGCAAGACTATCCGAGACCACATACTCCGCAGAAGCCGCCCCCACATCCACGACACCGGCATCCACCAGTTCCGAGACCTTTGCTGCAATCACATCGGCGGCCAATTCCGCTCCACGAGGCGTCCAGTGAGTGTCGTCATCTAGATAGAGCTGTCCCATTTTTTCATCGTGACTCTTTGCTGCCAACAGGGGCGTATAAAGATCCACCGTGTTAAAGCCCAAGGAGGTCAGGGAATCCAGGATGTTTTTCCCATGCCCGCTATAGGAGGTATCGAGATTGCCCCCCACAAGCAGTTCCGGATAGATAGAGGGCTTTCCCGGGACCACAACCACCAACAGTTCCACGCCCCTTTCCTTCAGCTGGTCGCGAAACTTCGTGATGGCGACAATCGGATTGTCCAGCTTTTTGGAGCGGGCATCCAGGGGAGATGGCTGCACCAAAAATTCCACATCCTGACGGTAGTAAAGCCAGGGGGCACCTTCATTTCGTCTGGAACCAAGGACCACCTTTTCACCAGGATCATCGAAAACATTCCATACCGCCAGCTGATACTTGGGCCGGAGGGCAAGGACCAGCGCATTTTCCTCTTCCACCTTCTTTTCAAAGGCACGCAAATACTTGCTGGTCCACACGCCGTAGCGTCTTACACAATTCGCCGGTCTGCTCCAGGAAAACTCCTTGAAATTTTCCACCACAGCCTTGAGAACGCTATCCACCACAGGGAATGATTCCGGTTCATCTTCCAGAGCCGAAAGCAACTGATCTGCCCGTTTCAGTAACTTGTAGTCGTCGGAGGCGTTATCCAGCTCCATATAGGCGTTTACTGTAAAGGCAGCGGATTCCAGATCGGAAAGCGCCGAAATCACTGGTTCCAGTGCAGAACTTATTTCTGCGCCACCGGCAATACCTTCCCGAGCCCCCAGCCAGGCTTTGCTCAGTTTTTCGGCATTTCCATTCAGCGCGGATTCCCTTTTAAAAGGGGTTCGGAAAACATCCTTAAAAATGTCCAGGGATATAAAACGACCTTCACCACGAATATCCGCAATGGTCTGTACCGTAAACGGCATCAGCAACATCAGGGCAAAGACAACGATAAAGGGGACGTACTTTTTATTCACGTTCATAAAATAGAAATTAGTACCCGGTTCGCGATTCGAACGCGAGTCTGATCCTTAGGAGGGACCCGTTCTATCCAACTGAACTAACCAGGCAGCAACTGCAAGCGGAAAATTTTCCCAATCTCGCAGGCGAATCCAAATATAGAAAAGATTTTACTGCCGTCAACTTAGACTGCCCCATCACCCTAGCCGCTTACTTCTGATTTTGCTTACGGCCAACATTCTTGAAATCGGGCAAAAGCTTTACGCAGTTGGTATCTGCAGGAGCCTTCCGATAAAGTTTCAGTTCCTTGGTAAAGAACCCTTCCGCCTTTGCAGAAATGGTCCAGCGGCTCCCTGCAGGACACCCGCCCACCTCTTTTCGCAATTCCGCGGTAAACTTGCTGGAGGACACGCTATAGTCGAAGAAATCCGACTGCATAGGCGAATCAAGGCCAAGCGCCGAAGCATCGCCAACCGACTTACTACGGTTAAAATAGGTCTTCTGCGCCACGACATAGTCCGTAGCCCGTTTTTCCAGGTCCATGATTTTCTTGGCGGGAATCTTCTTTGATGGGCCGCAGGCCACGGCAATAACAACCGCAACGAGAACTATACCCGCAAATACGCCACCAGCGATCGCATAGACCTTTAGCGGGACACTCTTTAATTTTAGCAGGAAAGCAGAAGGCGTCCCCGGCACAGAGGCTTCTCCGCCCCATTTCAAGAGCTTAATCCGGGTCAGGCAGGAACAAAGGAGCACAGGCTTGACAAAGCCAAAAATGGCAAGTCCCAAAAGAATCACCGCCAAGGTTACCAGAAGGGGAACGCAAACATGGGCAAAGGAAAGAAGTCCCTCGCTAGGCATCATTCCCTTCGCCACTTTCAACTGTTCCAGCAGTTCCTTATGGCCCGAAATGTTACTGACCGCAAGGCGACCCGTAAAGCTATCGTACAGGGCTAGACCATCTTTTACCATTCCCTGGGCTAAAGGAAGAAGTCCCGTCAGGAGATGGTTCACCACAATGGATATGGTCAGGAACACCGTTCCCAGGATAGTGAAACAGGCGCTTATGAACCTTCCGGTTCTTGCAGGAGTCAGCCCCATCACTTGATTCCCACCAGTTCTCTTGCAACTTTTTTCGCAGTGGTAAAGTCAGCCTTGCCGGACCCAAGCTTAGGCACCTTCTCCACCTTAAAGGCAAGGGAGGGTAGCATGATCGGCGGGAAATCCGATGCACGGAGTTCCGAGAGAATCTGTGCAGGTTCCTTTTCTCCCTGATACAAAAGGACAATCTTTTCGCCCTTTGCGGCATCGGGAATCGTCGTCACCAGATAGTCGCACCCTTCAAGGACTGGGGTATCCTGAATTTTCTTTTCCACAGCACCAAGGCTCACCATCTCTCCGCCCAACTTCGCAAAACGGCTATAGCGGTCCACGATAGTCAGGAACCCGTCGCTATCCAGCTTGCCCTTATCGCCAGTACGATAGTAGCGGATGCCATCCTTCTTTACGATTACGCTATCGGTACGGTCCGGATCCTTCAGGTAGCCCTTCATTACCTGGCACCCGCCAATGAGAATCATGCCGGCTTCTCCCACGGGAAGCGGTTCGTTGGTATCCGGATCCACGATCAGGAACTGCGTTCCCGGAAGAGCCATACCCACGGTTCCAGGCTTGTTGTTCACAAGCATTGTCGTGTAGTCGTTCCTCAGGGTATTTTCACTGTTCACGGATGCCACCGGGGCTGTTTCCGTACAGCCATAACCTTCCCAGATTTCCTTACCGAACTTCAGGCGGAATGCATTGGTCAGCTCAGGGCGAAGAGCCTCGGCACCGGCAATGATGATTCGCACATACTTAAACACCAGGGGATGCACATAGCGGCTTACGGTAAAGGCTCGAAGGAATGTAGGCGTTGCCACAAGGCATGTCACATGGAACTCTGCGCAGACCCTTGCCATGGTCTTTACATCCGTCGGGTCCGCCACCGCAACGATGGGGCATCCTTCCACAAGATTCAGGAGAGTCGTCACCGTGAGGCCAAAGCTATGGAACAGGGGTAGTTCCGAAAGCATGACATCGCCTCGGCAAATGTTCAGGATACAGGCCAGCTGGTGCATATTCCCGATCATGTTGCGATGGGTAAGTTCAATGCCCTTCGGGGTTCCTTCCGAACCGGAACTAAAAACAATGACGGCGTTATCATCAAGCTTTGTCCGTTTCAGGAACAGGAACTTCACCAGCCATGTGGGAATAACCGCACAGAGAATCAGGAAGAACGCGATCTTTGCCTTCGGGATTTCCTTCATCAGGTCTTCCGCATACAGCAGGCGGACCTTGTTCGAGGCAACCTGGCTATAGTCAGAGCCCCTCCCCTTCAGCTTTTCGACAAACATGCGGCTCGTAATGACCGTGGTAACTTCCGCCCGTTCACAGCAGAACTTTACCGTATCCACCGAGGATGTATAATTCAGGTTCACATTTGTCTTGCCAAGAGTCCAGAGGGCTAAGTTAACAATGACTCCTGCAGGACTTGGCGGCAGCATGATGCCCACATTCTGTTCTGCCTTTCCAAGCTTTTTCTTCAGGAGGCCACGGAACCCCATCACGGCGCCAATAAGTTTATAGCCAGAGAAGTGAGCCCCTTCCGGACTGTAGATTGCAGGTCCATTCTTCACAAAAGTCTTGCAGGTCCTAAGCCAGGTCTCTGCAATAGGCTTGTTGAAATTCGTCGAATAGGACCAAGCCTCAATGGAAATTTTACGCACGATGTCGCGAACCTTGTCCGGATCCGTATCCGCGGAAATGGATTCTCCAAAGGCCACCACCACCGTACGGTCCACGGCGGACGCATACATGTCCGACCCGCTGTAACTGAAGTTCGTCCCCCACAGCCCCTGGATATAGAACGGAACAATGGACGCCTCCGTACCTTCCACAGCGGAGGAATAGTCTATATGGAAAGGCTCCACATGGGGAGACTTGGACACTTCTCCCGTGGGAAAAATGACCACGGCCTTCCCCGCAAGCAAGGCTTCGTGAATCTTATCCATGGCAGGCTTGGGATTGCGGGTATCGATTCGGATCATGCCTAGGCGCTTAAGGATTGCACGCAGGTACCACTTTTCAAAATGGTCCTTGTTGCTTGCAATGCACAGAGGCCTTGGAGACGCCATCTGGATCATGGCCCAGTCGATAAAGCTATGATGGTTTCCGACTAAAAGAATCGGGCCTTCGCTCGGAATATTCTGGACACCCACCACATGAATCTTGTAGCGGGAAAAGGCTAGACGCAGGACGGAACGGACCAGAGCCTGGGGCAGGTTGGAGATGGTCCACACAAAAACTACAAGGGAAACGACTGCGATACCGAGGAAATAAAGGCGATGGTCCAGGGCTGTATGGGAGACCATGGCGGAATAGACAAACAGGAACACGATTAGGACCAGTGCCTGGATCATATTGGCAAAGGCAAGGACGGAACCGGAATTGTTCGGACGGGTGTTATACTGCAACAGCGCATTTACGGGTACCAGGTACATGCCTCCGAAAAATCCGGTCAGGGAATAAAGGACAATCAAGGCAACCGGCGCATTCATAAACGGCAACAGGAGCATACAGATCGAAACGCCGATCATGCCCATGGGAATAAAGCCCGTCTCGATGAAATCGCGGGAACGGCTAGCAGCAAAGATGGACCCCACCATGAGGCCTGCCACAGCAAACATCATGTAGTCCTGGAACATGTTGATGACCCTTGAGCCAGAAACATCCTGGAATACAAGCACAAAAACCTGGGCAACCGCCCAGAACATGGCCAAAGCAATGATGGAAGCCCTAAGGGAAGGAACACGCCATCCAAGGCTCAGGTGCTTTTTCACCTTGGACATATTCAGGTTCCTGTTTTCGTACTTCACATTCGGAACCAGGAAACTCGCCACCGTGCCAAGAACGCTGACACCCGTAAGAATCCATGGAATAACGATTGAATGGGAAGTGATATGATGTACCGCCGCATAGGAAACCAGCTCATCAAGATGAATCAGGTTTACCCCGACCACAACAAGCCAGGATGCACTGATAAGACCGACCAGACTGAATATCTGCAAAAAGGCGTTGGCATAGCTTAAATTTCGTACGCCAAACATTTCCTTCATAATGCCATACTTCGCAGCGCTATGGATGGCAAAACCGCAACTCAGTCCAATGGAGAGCCAGAAGGCGACCCGAGGGCAGCCGCAGGTCACAAGGACCGACTGCGCCACCACAAACAAGGTCATCATAAGCGAAGACCAGGCCATTACCCGCTTCTTCGAAAAACGGTTGCTGAAGAATCCCGCAAAAAAGACCGTCAGCACAAAAGGGGCCAGGAAGAAAATCTGCAGCATAAAATTCTGCCAGGTCTGGCCGCTAGCCACATCCGAAAAGGACCCGGACAAAATCTTCTGGGCATAAATAAACACTCCCATCTGGACAAATGTTGTTGCCAGAATGGACATAAAATATCGGAAGGCACCCTTAGTTTTCCACATCATAGCCTCATCTATTGTAGCGATTTCCTCAATATTAGTTTTTTAGAAAAACGCTACTGAATCAATTTTTCCAAATCCGCAATTTTCTTGGGAATATCCGCAGAAATATTGTCAAAGCCCGTTTTCGTAATGAGAAGGTCATCCTCTATGCGAATGCCTATTTTCCCAGCGAAACGCTTTCCCTCAAAAATTCCGGAAAATTCGCCGTAAAGCCCCGGTTCGCAGGAAATCAGCATGCCGGGCTGCAGCACCACATCCAGCGACCTGGATTCTGGACTTCCCTCATGAATCTGCTCTCCGATAAAGTGGCTTACGCCATGGGGACGAACATCGTAGAGCAACTTGTACTTGCCCCGGGCCCCTTTCACAAGCCGTTCTTCCAGGGCATTCACAATAAAATTCCAGGGGACCATTCCAATTTCCTTGAGGGAAACCCCAGGACGAACAAACTTCTGATATTCCGTCTGGGCATCCAGCACGATTTCGTACAACATTTTCTGCAAGGGATTGAACTTTCCGCCTACAGGAATGGTTCGGGAGATATCACTATGCAGGGACCCCATGCGAATACCAAAATCAAGCAATACCAGGTCCCCCTGTTCAAGAGGTTCATCCTTCTTCACATAGTGAAGACAGCAGGCGTTTTCGCCTCCGGCAACAATCGTAGGAAACGCCAGGTCCCCATCGCTGCGGCGCTGCATCTCGTAATCCAGGGCAAGTCCCAGCTGGCGTTCGTTTGTCAGGTGGGATAATTCGCCAAGGACCTTCCGGAATGCCTCGTCCGTTACCATCTGAGCCCTGCGGGCATCCAGAATCCGTTCATTTTCCAGAGGCAGGCGCAGTTTCCAGTGTTTGTCCGCACAGCTTTTCAAGGTAACACCTGTTCCCTTCAGCGCCTTCTGCATTTCCTTTCTGAAGAAATCGTTGTGGTCCCCCTTAAACTTCTCGAAATAGTAGGCATAGGCCACTCCACCTGCGGGAATCTTTTTCGCACGGGCAACAATAGTATCCCACAGTTCTTCCTCCGGACGGACATCGTCAATACCTGTCACCCTGGAAATTTCAGCGTCATCTTCCAGATATCCCAGCCGTTTTCCGTTCCAGAACTCCCTAAAAGGGTCCTTACGGGGAACAAAGAGTATTTCCGCCCCATCCCTGGGATCTAGAAGCAGGTAACAGGAGGCCTGGTTTACGCCCGTCAGGTACAGGAAGGCGGGTTCCTGCATGAAACGGGTAAAGGTCTGGGCAAAGGCCTCCTCCCCACCCGGGTCCATCGGCATCCCCGCAAAGACGCAGAAGGAATCCAGTTCCTTGAGCATGGCCTTACGGCGTCTTTTGTACAAATTTTTGGAATTGTAGTTCGGAGCGGACAAAAACACCTGGGAATAAGGAGAAATCTTCATTTTTTTACCTCTTTCAATGTAAAAATTAGGCATTCCTGGGGTAAATATGCATAAACAGATCCGATTTCGCTCTATTTTTTACTTTTTTTTCACATTCTTTTTCTTTTAGTTATATATATTTTAGCCATCACAGACTAGAATGGAGCCTGAACAAATGTCTCTTTTGAAAAATTGGAAATTGATCCTTGCAACCATGACAGTTGCCATGTTTACTGCTTGCGCCGGTTCTAACGGCGGTTCTGACGACGATTATTCCTCTGACGACGAATCCTCCGTCGAAGCATCCTCCGAAAACAGCGGTGCCAAGGCCGCAGCAAAGAAGAAGGAACCTCCCAAGGAAGTCATCGACGAAAACAAGCTGAAGAAGACCGAACAGGAAGCTACAGCTATCAACGAAGACAACCACAAGCTCCGCAAGGAAATCTTCGACGCCAAGAACAAGCTTGGCATGTCTACCGCCGAAGATGCAGAATAGTCGGCGCAGAATAACTGAATGAGCGAAACACAGCGCTATTCTATATCAGACGACCTGAAACGAATCATTTCAGGCGAGAATGAAACGGTTTTCCGATTGCTGGAGAGCCGTTTTTCCGTTGAAATACAGACTAGGCTCCCTGGTCTTACCCTTGTGGCCCGGGAAAACGGCGATATTCCCGGAGTCTTCGCAGTCCTGGACCAGCTGAAGATGGCCGCCCGCAACGGAGACGCCATTACGTCAAAGCGGGTTGAGCGGCTACTTGGCCCGGCGGAGCTTTCCGGTCCGGCCGCCGGCGACGGGATTCCCACGACGCCCGTTTTTCGCAACCGTTTCGGCGTTTCCGTATTCGCAAAGACCAAGGCCCAGGCTGAACTGGTCAAGGCGGTCGAAAAGAACGATATCATATTTGCAAAGGGGCCTGCAGGTACAGGAAAGACCTTTCTTGCGGTAACCCTTGCCGTCGCAAGCCTGGAACGCCACGAAGCAGAACGGATCTGCCTAGTACGCCCGGCGGTGGAAGCAGGCGAATCCCTAGGTTACCTGCCCGGTGACCTGAAGGAAAAGATTGCCCCCTACCTGCGCCCAATCCAGGACAGCCTTTCGGAACTTCTTCCCGCAGAAAAGCTCCGCCGTTACGAGGAAACAGGCGCCATCGAGGTCGCCCCCCTCGCCTACATGCGAGGTCGCACCCTTAAGCGCGCCTTCATCATCCTAGACGAAGCCCAGAACACCACTCCGGAACAGATGAAAATGTTCCTCACCCGCCTAGGTCCCCACAGCAAGGCAATCATCACTGGTGACGCCACCCAGGTGGATTTAGCAAAGGGCCAAAAATCCGGGCTGACACACGCCATGAAGATCCTCAACGGAATCCGTGGAATCGCGCAAATCGACTTTACTGCAACGGATGTTCTTAGACACCATCTCGTAAAAGACATTCTGCTCGCCTACGAGCAAAAGGATAAGTAAGAATGAAAAAGAAACAGATGAAATTTCACCTCGCCATTGGCTGGGTGCTTATCGTAATCGCGGCCCTCTTTCTGTTTCATGACAAGAACATCGCCATCCAGGCGGAGCTCCCGTACCTAGGCCAGGCAAGCCCCAAGGCTTATATCGCCCCCTTCAACTTTGACGTTCCGAAAACAGAGCAGGAACTGGAAATCGAGCGCAACCGCGCCGCGGAAAAGGTAAACGCGATCTTCGAATACCGCGAATCCGAGACCAAGCGACTTTCCGATGATTTCAGGAACTTCATGCAGAAGCTGAATCAGTATTCCAGCCTTCAGCACCAGATTAGCGCAGCAAGCAATTCCGACAACACGGATTCAACCCTGCAGTACAAGGTCGCAAAAGCTGGAAAGTTGCACGACTCCCTGAAGGACAAGATTTCTACGACGGCTATCCGCTACCTAAGTCAAAGTTCCAAGGCCAGGGATTCCCTGCTGGCGGAATACGACCGCATGCTGGAACGAGGCATATCCGACACCTACCTGGCCCCCAGCGAAGCCGCCCTCCAGATTTACAAGAACAACTTCAACAAGAAAAACGCAAAGTGGATCATTTACCCCCACTCTAACGTCATCCTTTTCAAGGAAAACGAAAAGTTAAACATAGATGTATCCAACATGCAGTACATCTACCAGCGGGCGGACGAGGCACTGGCCATTCTCCAGGAAAAATTCCCTTCGGAACAGGGACTCCATAGCGCATTCTACGAAACGCTTTGCGTGTTTGCCTTCCCGAACATTTTCTACCTGGAAAAGGAAACGAATGCAAGCCGGGAAGAAGCCCGCAACAAGGTCTCCCCCATCAAGGGTAAAATTCCCCGCGGCATGGAAATCGTAGCTTTGGGAGCTCCCGTCACCAAGGACATTCTCGAGAAAATCGAGGCCCTGCAAAACGCACTACAGTCCGAAGAAAATTCCAGGACATTCACTGCGCTCTACGGAAATGCCCTCCTACTGACCATCATCCTGACCTTCTTCATCCTCTATTTCCTGAATACTCCTTCCCGAGGAATCTTCAAGAATCCCAGACAGTTGTGGAGCCTCGTATTTATCGTTTTGCTCCAGCTATTATCCTTCTGGGTCGTCCATCGTTTTTCCGCCGCTGTTTCCCAGCTGGAACTGGAAATATCCATCATCCACGGAAACCCGAATTTTGAATTCATGTGGCTTTACCCGTTCACCCTGGCTCCGGTAACGGCAACCGTGCTATACGATAGAAAAATCGGTTTGGCCTTCGCAGCAATTTCTTCCCTCATATTCGGAATCCTGATAGGCTTTGACCTTGCAGCGACAATCTGCGCATTTGCGATTACCTATGCGACAACCGTACCCCTGGCAAGAATGCGCTACCGCGTGCAGTTCCTCTGGAGCATTCTCACGGGAATCATCGCAACGGCGGCGGCAATTTCCGTGATGCTCCTGCTCCGCAACCGGTTCTCCTTCGAGGCGTTCTACCAGAACCTTATTGCAGGATCCGTCAACGTGGTCATCTGCACGGCACTGGCTTCCGTCCTGCTGGTTCACCTGATGGAACGCATTTTCGGAATCACCACCGTGCTTACCCTCATGGAAATGTCGGACTTCAACCGTCCCGCACTGAAGCGAATTTCCGAAATCGCACCGGGGACATTCCACCACAGCATCCAGGTTTCCAACCTTGCCGAAAAAGTGGCCGATTGCATTGGAGCAAACTCCCTATTGGTCCGCGTCATGGCCCTATACCACGATATCGGCAAGACCATGCGCCCGGAATATTTTACGGAAAACCAGAAACAAGGCGTTAACCCGCACAACAATCTTGACCCCCAGCAGTCCGCAAAGATTATCGTGGACCATGTGGAAAAGGGTGCAACCCTGGCCCAGGAATACAACATCCCGGACCTGGTGGCGGCAGGCATCCGGGAACACCACGGATCTTCCATCATCCAGTTCTTCTATCATAAGGCCCAGGAACTGGCGCAAGAAAAGGGGATTGACGCCCCGAAGGTCGAAGACTTCAGTTACAAGGGTCCAAAGCCCCAAAGCAAGGAAACGGCAATCCTTATGCTGGCAGACATTATCGAGGCAACTAGCCGCTCCATGACAGACACCTCCCCCGAAGCCCTGTCCGCCATGATCAACAAGACGATTCAGGGACGCTATATAGAAGGCCAGTTCAACGAAAGCAATCTGAGTATCAAGGAACTTTCCAAGCTTGAAAAGGCATTCCTCAACAGCCTGGACGGCACTTACCACACCCGAGTAAAATACCCGGGACAGAAATAAGGGAGCGAGTCCGTTCCTGGAAACATCGAAGCAAGAAGCGCGGCCCCATGGGTCGCGTTTTTTTGAAAAACTTATGTTTTTTCAGCATGTTCCCTTGACAAAGCATATAAACTTTGTATATTTGGCTTCGTAATCGTGAAAACGAGAATAGGTAAACCTGATGAAGTTAAACAACATTATCATAGCAGCTGTTGGTGTGGTTTTGTTGATCATCGGATTTATTTGTCTGGCTACCCCCGGTGATTCCACCGTAGGCACGGCAAATAGCCCTATTTCTTTGACGGTTGCACCCCTTATTCTCAGCATTGCCTATCTGGTTGTGATTCCCGTTGGGATTCTCTGGAAGGGTAAGGCTAGCAGAGAAGAAAATAAGGCTGATCTTTCCGAAGATCAGAAATAAAAATCGGGCGATTAGCTCAGCTGGTTCAGAGCGTCTGCCTTACAAGCAGAATGTCAGCGGTTCGAATCCGTTATCGCCCACTACCGAAAGTTCGGCAACGAAAGTTGAAGAATTTGGGGTGGTAGCTCAATTTTGGTTAGAGCACCGGCCTGTCACGCCGGAGGTTGCGAGTTCAAGCCTCGTCTATCCCGCTAAAAAGGATCTCTGCAAAGAGGTCCTTTTTTGCATACCCCGTTCCCAGGTCCTTTGGGCATACCCTCATCCCTGTTTCAGCTAGCCGAAACCGTCCCCTCCTTTTCATTCAAAAAAAATCCCGAAAGCCTTGTTCAACTTTCGGGATTCGCTTAAATTCGCACTTGCGTCATCTTACTTAGAGAAAAGCCTAATGAAACTGGGCCGTCTTCTGTACTGATTCTGCAGGCGGCCTTTCAGGTCGTAATGCGGGCGTTCCGCGGCAATATCACCGGCAGGTCGAATTCTAGCCCTGCGAATGGCGTCCTGACCCGTAGAATCCTTGCCCGGATCCACAACGCTGGTATCTGCCACAGAGGGCGTTTCCGTCGAGTCAACCGGAATTACAACTTCGGTCGAATCACCTGCAGGCGGCACATCGCCGGAAACCGACCGAAGAATCCAGATGCCGGACTGGATGTCGCGACTGCGCTGGTCCTGCACGATGTTCTTGCCCGAGGGCAGCAGGTACAGCTTGCTCTTGAAGTTCTGCAGGTAGAAGGCATTGGCCTGGTTCACCGGCGACACTTCAAAGACATACCGCTGGTGGGCTCCGCCATTCCAGGAGTAGGTTCCGAGAACGATGCCAGCCGCGGTAGATTCGTTAGGAACATCCACCACACGGTCCCCGAATTCAAATCGGTATGTTACGGGATTGTCGCCGATGCTCCAGATCCTAGCAATGGTCTGGCCCCCGGAGCAATCCATCATTTCAAGACCATTGCTTGCAGTCACGCCCATGCACTTGCCGTCGGCCATGTATTCCACACGGGCTTCCATGTAGAAGGCTTCCTTGAACATGTCCTGGTACATCGCCTGCACAATCTTTGCATGATAGATCAAATCCTTTTCGGACTTGACCTCGCTCTTCTGGTTCAGTCCGTAAGGCCAGAAATGCTGGCCGTCGCAGTGCAGTTCCGCGCTGGGATTGTTTTCCAGTTCCTTAAGCAGGGCCTGGGCCTTCTCCCCCAGGAAAACTCCACTGCCTTTTAAATTCTGGTATTCCGTAGTAGTTCCTACACCCATGGTGTGAGCCATTTCGTGCATGGCGGTACCCACATACATGTAGGTGCGGTTCTCGCCAAAGCGCAGGTCGCCGTTACTGCTGGCTTCCGCAGTAGGCACACCTGGAGCATAGTACACGTTAATATGTTTTGTGAGGTTCGTATAGGTGTTGTAATAATAAAGCGCGGAATCCATGACCGCAGTTATGCGGTTATAGGCATCCAGTTCATCTGCCGTGGGATTGGACGACTTGTGCAGCACATAATCGACTTTCGCAAAGGAAGAGCCTGCAGCAAGCAGGGAAAAGGACAAAAGAGCCTTGCCCCATGTATAAAAAGACTTATTCACACCCATAGTAATTCCTTTCCCTTCACACCGCCATTAAATTTATTCCGAAAAAAAGGGGATTGCAAGTAAAAAAACATTTTTCAGCGGTCAGGACGGACAAGACTAGGCGGATCAGCCCGTTCAGTAGGTGCAAAGCACATCTTTTTGGCAAAAAAATCATCCACAAACAGAGGCATTTTTTCTAGATTATAGTGCGTAAATCTTAAACCGGCGGCGCAAGTCGCCAATAACAAAACAAGAGGTAAAACAATGGCAGTTTCTTACAAGGAACTCGGCTTGGTTAACACCAAGGAAATGTTCAAGAAGGCTGTTGCTGGTGGCTACGCTATCCCGGCTTTCAACTTCAACACCATGGAACAGATGCAGGCTATCGTTCAGGCTTCCGTCAAGCAGAAGTCTCCGGTGATCATGCAGGTTTCTAAGGGCGCTCGTAACTATGCTAACGGCACTATCCTCCGCTACATGGCTCAGGGTGCTGTTGAATACGCTAAGGAACTGGGCTGCGCAAATCCGCAGATCGTTCTCCACCTCGACCACGGTGACTCTTTCGAACTGTGCAAGGACTGCATCGACAACGGCTTCTCTTCCGTTATGATCGACGGTTCTCACCTCCCGTACGAAGAAAACATCGCCCTCACCAAGAAGGTTGTTGAATACGCTCACGCTCACGACGTTACCGTCGAAGCTGAACTCGGTGTTCTCGCCGGTGTTGAAGACGAAGTTTCTGCTGAAGAATCTCACTACACCAAGCCGGAAGAAGTTGTTGACTTCGCTACCCGTACTGGTTGCGACTCTCTCGCAATCTCCATCGGTACTTCTCACGGTGCTTACAAGTTCAAGCCGGAACAGTGCACTCGCAACGAAGACGGCATCCTGGTTCCTCCTCCGCTGGCATTCGACGTTCTCGAAGCTATCGAAAAGCAGCTCCCGGGCTTCCCCATCGTTCTCCACGGTTCTTCTTCCGTTCCTCAGGACGAAGTTAAGACCATCAACGAAAACGGCGGTAAGCTCCCCGATGCAGTTGGTATTCCGGAAGAACAGCTCCGCAAGGCTTCCAAGTCTGCTGTTTGCAAGATCAACATCGACTCCGACAGCCGTCTCGCTATGACTGCTGCAGTTCGTAAGTACTTCAACGAACACCCGGATCACTTCGACCCGCGTCAGTACCTGAAGCCGGCTCGCGAAAACATGCAGAAGATGTACGAACACAAGATCGTTGACGTTCTTGGTTCTAACGACAAGCTGTAATCAGACCGCTCGAGCAAAACCGCAGGTTTATAAAACCTCCGGTAGCTCTCGCTCTCAAAAAGGCGCTCGGTTCTACCGAGTGCCTTTTTTCACGGATAGACCGCTCGTACTAAGCCTTGCTCGCCTAACTAAAAAAGTTGAAAAGGACTCGCCCTTCAAAGGCGGGTCTTTTTATAGTATCCATTGTTTTACAAGATTTTTTTGAATTTTTCGTCCAAAACATTTTTAGTTTAAGGAGGATAAAAATAGGAGGTTCTTATGTCCAAGCTTCAAAAGTATAATCGCATTGTTTTCGCCATCATCTCCATACCCACGCTATTTTTTATGTTCGGTTTGGCATACATGTTCGCTAGTGAGGTCCTGTTCCCAACAAAATCGGAATACGACAGAAATAATGGCAGCATTTCCAAAGAAGTGGCGGAAAAGAACAACAGGAAAAAGGAAAACACCCAGTACATTTCCTATAAAGACATCATCGTTCTCAATCCTGAAAAGATGGAATTCGTCGTTCCCGTCGTGGCAAGAACCATGGAAAAGCCAGAACGCCGTTTCGACCGCTTCGGTTTTTATGAAGCAAGCGTAGATGAAGTCGTCTTTGATGAAGATTCCCCCTCGGAATTGGCAACGGCCATGTCCCTGGAAGAAAAGAAAGAAGATACCCCTGTCAAGAGAGTTCGAAAGCCTGATACCGCCTTCCTCAAGTCTTATTATACAGAACAGTTCGTCAACCTGGTCTATGAAAATGACGCAGGCAAAATCCACAAGTCAATCATGGACAAACGCTTTACCGGTTGGAACTTAAGTATTATCCGCAACGGAAAGAAGCGCTACCTGGCCTTTATCGGAACGGAAAACGACACCAATAAGGACGGCTATCTCAACCAGGACGACAACGGAGACCTTTACCTCTACGATATAGATGCGGATTCCATGAAGGTGGTCGCCCTGCCCAATATGGAGATCGAATACTTCTACATGATTAAGAATACGCCCATTCTTATCTTCGCTGTAAAGGATAGAAACCGTCCAGAAACACACAAAAACGAAACCTTCATCTACCGTTACGATTTAAACACCGGCAAACTGGAAGATATTATCCCCGATGCAGAAAAAGAAATGCATCGAAAGCAGATCCAGTAAGTTTTGTATATTGCCCTCTATGAAAGCAAACGATTCTGTGACCATGACCTGCCCTACAAGGCAGGTCTTTTTCGTTCACGGTGTATTTCCGCCGACGCCTAAGCTACCGATAGCTAACCCAAATAAAACAGCCGATCCTAAAATAACAAGGCCCACGAAAATCAAGACATCATCGACTTCCGCGACCCCTCCATTTGCGAAATTCAAGGCGTCGTTAATGGCGACGGTCTTTGCCGAATGATTGTTCACGGACTTAGATGCAGAAGCGTACTGCACAGCAGATACTTGTGACCTGTGAGATACCGACGGTCCTACAGAAGCACACCCTACGGTGCTTATACAAAGAGCTACAGCAAGCAGAATGGCGATAACAGTCTTAATCATCCTAACCTCACCCTTTAAATATAGCCCACAAACTCCACCATAGTCTCTTTTTTTCGTAAAAGTTTCGTATATTGAGCAAAAAACTTCATCCATCCAACCAGGAGCCAACAAAATGATTTGTCCACATTGTGGTGCAGAACTAAAAGATGACGCCACCTTCTGCCGTCACTGTGGCAGCGACAAAAATACAGGTTGGAAGGACGGTGCAGAATTTGCCGGCGAGGAACTCCCCGACTACGACGAGATCCTGGAAAATGAATTTGGAGAAGACTCCCAGGGCAACAAGAAGAAGCCCCGGGGAATGGGTATCATCGGCACTATTGCAGCAATTATTGTGGCCCTAGCCTTTATGGCAGCCATGGTGTTGCATTAGCCAAAATCTTAACCCAGCGTTTTTTCCAGTGCGGTCAGAGTTTCCGCAGCCTCGGTGAAGTCATAGTCCTCCACCTGTTCCTTCAGCTTGTCAAGAAGCCTTTCCTGGTCTTTTTCAAAGGCTATATTTTCCAGGTCCTCGAGAGTCCGCTTACAGAGCGTAGAAGAACACTTATCCAAAGCATCCCGCAAAGTGTCCATCGCGGATTTTAGCTTGCCCTGGGCTTCCGGATCCACCTTCTTTTCCACAACTACAGACTGTTCCGTGGCAATGTTGGAAAGAGCAACTCCTAAATCTTCCACCAGATTCTTAAGCAGTTTTTCGAAGTTTCCGAACTCAGCCATATTGCAGTTCTTCTGGGAAAGATCCGATTCCAGCTGGGCTCCGAGATTCTGGACATGATTTGCCCCGATCGTTCCGCAGAGTCCCTTGATCGTGTGGACGACACGGGTGGCCTCTTCATAATTGTGGGATTCCACCAGTTTACGCAAATTAAAGCTGCTGCCACCATAGTCCCGGACAAAGCCCTGCAAAATCTTCAGATATATATTACGGCTGTTGTTGGCATGATACAGACCGGAGACAGCGTCAAAGTTTCGGACCTTCTGGAATTGCGCAATAAAGTCCTTGTCCTCGCGGGAGATTCCACCATCAGTTTGTTCGGGCTGTGCCTTGACGGGAGATTCTGCGGCAACTTCCAGGAAACGGGCAAGTTCTTCGTACAGGAGTCCCGGGTCAATAGGCTTTACGATATGGGCGTTCATGCCCGCCTGCAGGCATTCCTCCGTATCCTTCTGGAAAGCACGGGCACTCATGGCAAGAATAGGTACTTTCTTGAAGTATTCATCCTCACGGGAACGAATTTCCCTTGTCGCAGTCAGACCGTCCATGACCGGCATCTGGATATCCATCAGCACCAGGTCGAAGGCATCCTTTTTCAGCATGTCCAAGGATTCCTTACCATTATTCGCAATCATCGTAGTAAGGCCAACGCTGTTCAGCAACGACACAGCCAGTTCCTGGTTCATCTGGTTGTCTTCCACCAGCAGGACCTTTGCCTCCTTGAAGTATATCTTGCTTTTTTCCTTCTTGACGGCCTTCTTGTAGGTCAGCTCGCTGCCAAAGGCCTCCTGCATTGCACCCAGAAGGGAGCACATCTGCATAGGCTTCGCAACACAGCTATTGAAACCAAGAGAAGTCGCCTTCTCCAGATCATTTTCATCAAAGTGGATTGGATGCATCAGCACCTTGGGAATGTCCCTCATGCTGGCGCTCAATCCGTGAACGAAGTCGAATCCCTTCAGGATCGGCATTTCGTAATCCACGATGAACAAGTCGTAAGGGGCCTCCTTGGCCTCGTCATGAGCCTGAATCAGGTCCAGGGCCTCATCCACGGTAGAAGCTTCCTCCACCACGCATTGCAACATATTCAGGTAGCGGCGAAGCACCGACCTCAGATTGCCACAATCATCCAGGAGCAGCACATTCTTACCCCTAAATTCGGTAACACTCATCCACTTGGGCTGAGTTGCCGCAGCCGCAATGGGAAGGGTAATGGTAAAGAAGAATCGGGAACCGACACCAGGTTCACTTTCCACCTGCATCTGGCCGCCCATCAGCTCCACCAGGGACTTGGAAATTACAAGGCCAAGACCTGTACCGCCATACTTACGGGTGGTAGAACCATCCGCCTGGGTAAAGGCGTTAAACAGGCGTCCCAGCTGTTCCTGCGTCATGCCGATACCCGTATCCTGAACACTGAAGGTAAGCTTCACATTGTTGGGATTACGCTGCAGCATCTTTACGATCAGGGAAATGCTCCCCTTCTCCGTAAACTTTGTAGCATTGTTGATCAGGTTGGTAAAGATCTGGGAAATTCTTAGGGGGTCGCCCATCAGGACTTCCGGAATCTCGGGATCGATATCCACAATCAGTTCAATGGGCTTACTTGCAATACGGACTTCCGCAAGGGCCGCCACCTCGCCCAGCACATCCTGAAGCACCAGCTGGGTAATTTCCAGTTCCTGCTTCTTTGCCTCGATTTTCGAGAAGTCAAGGATATTATTGATGATGCCCAGCAGAGACTTTGCGGCAACGCTGATTCGTTCGACAAAGCCACGCTGATGGTCATCCAGCTGGGTTTCTGAAATCAGGTGGGCCATGCCGATAATGGCATTCATCGGCGTACGGATTTCGTGACTCATGTTGGCCAGGAATTCACTCTTTGCCTGAGTGGCCTGTTCCGCAATTTCACGGGCAGCCACCACTTCGGAAATGTCGATCATGGAAAGCATGTAGCCCACCAGGGATTCCTGAACCATCAAGGTACAGGCTTCTCCTCTGAACCAGGTCTCCGACTGAGTCACTTCCGACTTAAGGGCGAAGGAATCCTTCCATACCTCATTATTATCAAAGGACTTGCGCAAGGAGCCTACAACCGTTTCGGGAAGTCCCAGTTCCTTCAGTTCGTCAAGAGAGCGGCCAATCAGCTTCGACCAGTCACAGCCAAGGAACTCCGCCAATTGCTTGGAGATGTACTGAACCTTGCGGGACCTATCGAAGATTACAAGGATCGAGTGATCCGCGGACATCATGATGGTATCCAGGATGGTGTCCTTCTGGATGCCGCTGGTCTCATCGGAGATCATGAAGAGGTAGCGCATCTCGCCGTTGTCCTCCACCAGGACCTGGAAGAAGATGCCCCACCAGGCCATTTCCCCAGAAGGACTCTTTACGGGAACAAGAATTTTGCGTTCGCTAGCATGCATCTCACCGCCCATGGCCACACGATGGGCAAACTTCTTGAACGCATCCGACTTGATATAGCTGAAAAGAATCTGCCCCTTTATGTCTTCCCCGTCGTTGAGGAAGTCCACCACATAGGCGCTGGCATGAAGAATGTCGAAGGTATCATTCGTCAGGATAATCCTGAAGTTGTCGCTTCCGAGCAGAGTGTCGAACATGGAGCTGGAACTGACACTTTCATTCAGGTCCTTCTGGATGAACTTGCGGAACAGCATATGCGCAACAACCGCAGCAATACCAAGCAAAGCGATGACCGCAATGATTACCACAAGAATGAAGGCAGAAATATGGGATTCCACACCGGCGACCAGTCGGTTCTGCTGGGCCACATGAACCACATAGAAAGGCATGTTCTTCAGGCTGGTGACCATGAAAATCATGTGCTGGCGATGGTCATTCACCTTCTCGAAGCGAAGTACTTCCAGGGAAGAGAGCGTATCGGAACCGAAACTATCCGACACCAGTTCAAGGAGGCTTTCCACCGTATCCTGGACAACCTTTCCCAGATTTGTCTCATAAGGGAAATAGGTAATCAGGCTGTCATTTTCCTTACTCAGGAGAAGAGTGATTCCCCCTTCGTCACGGGCGAGAGACCCCATGGCGGAACGAATCTTGTGCAAATCCAGGTCCTGGGCCACAACGCCAGCCACCTTGTTGCCCTTATCCCAGATCGGGTGAGAAAGAGTCATGGTAACCTTCCCCACATCCGCCTTGACTTCGGGCCCCGTAAAGGCTAGGCCCCTCTTGCGGGCGGATTCAAGATACCAGGCCTTGGTTCGAAATTCAGCCTTGCCCCGTTCCAGTTTTGTACCCCGGGCAGAGGTAAATTCCCCCTTGCTGGAGCCATAATAGACATCTACGATACCGTCGCGGGAAGACATCTGCCGGGACAGGTTTGTACGGCCGAAGTCCTTGGACTGCTGCAGTTTCTGGGCAAAGGAAAAAAAGCTTTTCTCGTAATCCGACAGGGACTTTTCGACCTCGAAAACAACCTTGTTCTTCAGGGCACTTTCCGTCGAGGAATAGGCCGATGTCACAAAAGTGGATCGCACGAAAAAATAGAAGAGCATCACCAGCGCGCAGGACGCCACAAGAAGCGGGATGCTATAGACGAGGGAAATACGAAGTCGCAGACGGCGACGCTTGGCATTTAACGGATTACTAGTCACGACAAGGCCCCTTTAAATGGAACCATCTTTAAACTTTTCGTAAAGTTCCGGCAGGGAACTCTCGATTTCCATAAAGGCTTTTACCACACCCGGGTCGAACTGGGTACCATTGGCAGAGGCGATTTCTGCAACGGCAGTCCCATGCGGAAGGGGCTCCTTGTAAGGTCTGCGGGAGACCAGGGCATCATAGACATCGGCAACGGCCATAAGCCTTGCGCCTACCGGGATTTCCGCGCCGCTGATTCCGTTGGGATAACCCTTGCCATCCCAGCGTTCGTGATGATTCAGGATAATCTCTGCGGCAATTTTTACCAGGGGATGGTCAGCCAATTCACGAGTCGCGTTCACCAGCACGTCATAACCCATCTGGGGATGCTTGCTCATGAAAGCGCGTTCTTCGTCCGAGAGCCTAGCCGGCTTGTGGAGAATCTCGTCGGGAATGCCAACCTTGCCAATATCGTGCAAGGGAGCAGCAGTCGCGTAATAGTCCACATAGCTCCTGTTCGGGATTGCACCGCTATAGTCCGGATGATTCATCAGCTTTTCGGCCAGCATCTGGACAAGTACCTGGGTACGCTTGATGTGTTCACCCGTATCCGTATCGCGATATTCCGCCAGGGCACCGAGACTGGTAAGCATTACCTTCAAGGTCTTGCGCAAGTCGCGGGTCTTTTCGTCCACCAGTTCATGAAGATGGTCCCGCTGATGCTTGAATTCAAGCTGATTCTTAATACGGAGCCGGACCAGGTCCGGATTGAAAGGTTTTACAATGTAGTCCACGGCACCGAGATCAAGCCCCGTCTGCTCGCTTTTGGCGTCGGCCTTTGCCGTAAGGAAGATAACAGGAGTATCCTCCACAAGCCCTTTAGCCTTCATCTGGCGGAGAGTCTCGTAGCCATCCATCTCCGGCATCATCACGTCCAGGAGAATCAGGTCCGGCTTCACCTTTTCCGTAAGGAGAATGCCCTTCTTGCCGTTGAGGGCTACATACATATCATACTCACTGCACAGGATACCCTCCAACACTTCAATATTGGTCTTGGTATCATCGATTACGAGAATTTTTGCCAGTGAGCTATCCATGTCCCTAATATATGTTAAGATTTTGGAATGTGATAACTTATTTTATTCCAAAATGGAATAAAAATTGGCTTTTTTGAGCTAAAATCACAAGTAGGGAAGTTTTTTGTAAGTTTCAAGCGTGATGTGGGACACAATTAGAAAAACTCCCCCGCCGGCAAGGCCAGCGAAGGAGCTTTTCGAGGTTAGGAGTCAAACTGATAGGTTCCGCCAGGGGATAACTCCCCAGAAAGGATTCTTTCGCAGAGAAAATCCTGGACTTCCCGCTGGAGGGTGCGTTCCACAGGGCGGGCGCCGAACTCCGGATTGAAGGATTGCCGAGCGAGCCGGGAAACGGTAGCGTCGCTGAATTTTATGCAATAGCCTTTCTTCTGGAAGTTATCCGCCATGGAATTCAACTTGAGACGAACGATTTTCTCAATGGAATCCTGAGAAAGGGAATCAAAGGTAATGATTTCGTCGATACGGTTGATAAATTCCGGAGGCATGATGCGGCGAAGGCTTTCTTCCTTGGCATTACTGGTCATGATGATGACCGTATTGCGGAAATCCACGGTACGGCCTTTTCCGTCGGTCATGCGGCCATCATCCAGGACCTGAAG
Source organism: Fibrobacter sp. (assembly GCA_024398935.1). Lineage (GTDB taxonomy): Bacteria > Fibrobacterota > Fibrobacteria > Fibrobacterales > Fibrobacteraceae > Fibrobacter. The sequence continues at coordinate 37,337 of JAKSIH010000014.1, forward strand.
CAAGCTGTTGAAAATGGCGGGGTGAGCTTTCTCGATTTCATCAAAAAGGACCACACTATAAGGCTTGCGGCGTACAGCTTCGGTAAGCTGGCCTCCGTTATCATACCCTACATATCCCGGGGGCGCACCGAAAAGTCTACTGATGCTATGGCCTTCCTGATATTCACTCATATCGATACGGACCACCTGTCTGGAATCCCCAAAGAGAAATCCTGCCAAGGTCTTACACAGTTCGGTTTTGCCAACGCCTGTAGTACCCAGGAAAAGGAAAGAACCTACGGGTCGCTTTTCGCTGGAAAAGCCAAGACGATTCTTCTTGATGACTCGTGCCACCGCACTTACAGCATGATCCTGGCCGATGACATTTTCGTGAAGAATCTGTTCCAGATGGCGGAGGCGTTCCCGTTCATCGTCATCCATGTTTTCTACGGGAATGCCCGTCCACTTGGTAACCACCTTCTTAATATCATCTGCGTCAAGGACCGTCTTGTACAGGGATGTTTCGTTCTGGTCCATTTGCTGTTGGAGCAGTTCGATGGATGCCGAAAGGATTTCCGCACGACGCTTCTTTTCGGCAGCGACTTCAAAATTGTTAAGGCGGAGGGCATCGTTACGTTCTTCCAGCAAGCGATTGCGGGAATCCAGCATTTCCTGGAGACGGGTAAATCCCGTACGCTCGTTTTGCCACTTGGCGTAAAGGATATCGATTTTTTCCCGCAGATTCTGGATTTCTACAGCGAGATTTGTTGGTCCCTCCTGGAGAGACGAAGCCTCCCCGTTGTGTGAGGATGACCGCGCATTTTCGGACGCACACTGCTGTTCCACCTCCCGTTCTTCTTCTTTCTGGCGGAGTTCCGCCCGCATTTGCTCCAGGGATTCCGGGCAGGAGCACCTTTCATAGCGCATGCGACTTGCCGCCTCGTCAAGAAGGTCGATAGCCTTGTCCGGCAGGAAACGATCGGCAATGTAACGGTGCGACAGATGAACGGCGGCCTTGACCGCCTCATCATCGATTTTGATATGATGGTGGGCTTCGTAGGTTTTCTTGATTCCGCGAAGGATCGAAATGGCAGAATCCACATCCGGTTCGTCCACAGTCACCTTCATGAACCGACGTTCGAAGGCCTTGTCCTTTTCGATGTACTTCTGGAATTCATCGAGGGTGGTAGCTCCAATGACCTGTAGGCTACCGCGGGCAAGTTCCGGCTTCATGATGTTTGCAGCATCCACATTGCCGCCTGCCCCCACCATCAAATGGATTTCATCTACAAACAGGATTACATTGCGGTCCGAGGCCGCCTTGTCAACGACCCCCTTCAGGCGGTTTTCAAACTCGCCGGCAGAACTTGCTCCTGCGTGAAGGGCCGCCACATCCAAAGTGTAGATCTGAAGGTTCTGCAATTCCACCGGAACTTCGTTTTTAACGATGCGGTGGGCCAATCCCTCTATGATGGCGGTCTTTCCAACCCCAGGCTCCCCTACCAGAACAGGATTACATTTCGTCTTTCGACTGAGAATCTGCAGAATCCGCCGGATTTCTTCGTCACGGCCGATGACTTCCGAAATTGACCCCTCCTGAGCCATCTTGTTCATACTGTGGACATACTTCAACTGCTCTCGCGAAAAGGGACCATCCGAAGAATCGGTTCCTGCATTTTCTATTTGATTCCTAGAGCGGACAACAGCAGCCCTTAACTGGCGTTCGTCAAGGCCCACCTTTGACGCCGAGGCCAACACAACCACCTCAAGCGTCGCGGAGGGCAAATGCATACTGCGTGCTAGTTCCTGGGAGCGGTCCAGAACTTCCTGAAATTCCCTGGAAAAGGGCTTTACGGAATTTTCGGATCTTGAAAGCCCCTGAACCATCGCGCCGATGGTCCTTCCAAGAAAGCTCCACTCCACATGAATCTGATCAAGAAGATACCGAAGGATTTCCTTTCCTTCGCTATCCCGCATCAAGGCTACATAAAACAGAGGGGTCTCGATTTTTTCATAGCCGCCACGAAGAGCGATTTCACGCATTTGGCCCAGGAGGGCTGTTGTCTTTTCGGAATACATCTTAATCCTGAGACAGATTGTTCAACATGACCTCGACTTCGTCTCCTTCATCAAGATCCATTTCTTCACCATTGCCGCAAATGGCACAGTTATCAATTTTCTGTATATGAGCGCCATACCAGCGAAGAATCGTAGGCTTTGCACCAGCACCTGGCAGGGGAACCCAGTTTGCAAAGCGATTCTCGCGACGGTTTGCCCACATGTAGTAATCGTAAATCAGTTCATCCTCCAGGGAGGAGATTCCCGATTCCGTACCCCGGGAAAGTTCCACCAGGGAAAGCTTCACCATCATATTGCAGATGGGATTGATGTCTGCAGAAAGCCCCACCTGGACAATGGCGTTGGCATCCTCTTCGCTGACATACGCCGCGATTTGCCCGTTACGACGGGCGGACTGCACATCGGTCACTTCTTCGTTATCGGAGGCAAACCATGAATTCCCCAGCAGGCAGTTGTAGCAGGGACCACTTGGAACATAACGGAATACATCGCCACCGGCGGCGCGGGAGTTGGCACGGCCAAAAATACAGGTTTTTCCGAACTTGACAACCGCATTGGAAAGATTGAAGCGGCTTCGATTATTATCTGTCGCACAGATAATCAAGTCAGCCTTCGCCACTTCCTGTTCCAGAATTTCAGGATCGTCATTAATATCGATCGGGAACTTGTCCACCACCGCATAGGGATTCTTGCCCTTAATGGCATCGTAGAGTGCATCCGTCTTAAGACGGCCCAGGTCATTCACGACGCAGGTGTGGCGCATGAGATTATGAAGTTCCACCCGGTCAAAATCCATGAGGGCGAACTGCCCTACCCCAGCCTTCGCAAGTTCAATGGCGATCTGGGAGCCGAAACTGCCAAGTCCCACAATCATCACCCGCTTAGGAGCAAGCGTTCCCACTTCGAGAATCCCCTTGCTGCGGGAGTAGAGGTTTTCACGGGACGGAATGAACTGCAGATCAACTTTTTTCGGAGAACCGCATTCCACCTCAAAGGCGCTCACATTCTTGGAATCATCCACAAGCACCACATGGGAATACCTGGAAAGAGTTCCAGCCTTTTCAAGGACAGACGCATCTGTCGTAAAAAGGCAAAGGGACTCCTTGCCGTAACCGTGAAGGGGGCGCGCCAGGTGAAGGTGAACGACATCTTCGCCTTCCCAGGTGCAGGCAACCCCATCTGTAGCGGTTCCCTGAAAATGATCCAGTTCCTGCTGGTCCACAAAGACTAACATGCGAATCCTTCCTTGGTCATGCCGGTCACAATGGTACCCTGATCCGGAGCGGAGCCCTTGCGGACCTGGCGAAATTCGCCGGTAGCCTCATCAAAGACAAGGTCCATCATGGAATTGCCATCACCCTGACCACCCTGACGGCGAACTTCTTCACCGAGATTTTCCTGGGCGGTGCCGGCAAAGCCGTCGATGGACATGGAGAGGACTACAGAACCTGCTGTAGCAAAAAAATTCTTACTCATAATCTTACCTCTTGGTAATCTTGGTTAGTCGTTAAGCCTGGTGATTCAGGTAATAATCAATATCGTTTCCGGTACTGAGATGAAGTTCGTACATGTTCAGCCACAGACAGCACTTCACATAAATTTTGTACAGGGACACATTCTGGCTCCAGGAGCCGTTGCCATAATGGCAAATCCGGGTCCAGCCATGTTCCGACTCCAAAGTATGCATGGATCCGCTAATGCCATCCATCTTGCAACCATTCAGATTTTTCAGCATGCGGGTAACAAAAACTTTGGGCACTTCGTTGGGGAAATTTTTCAATTCCACACGAAGGGTATAGACTTTCTGGCTGTTGGTCTTTGCAGCAAGGACCATATAGGGTTCCGGTCCATCCAAAAAGAACTTGTAGACATTATCAGCAACGCCCTTCTTCTTGAAAACAGCAATTTCGCTGCGGATTCTTTCAGGAGAAGGCCCCGCAACAGCACTTGCGGCTACAGTTTTCACTACGGGATGCAAAATTCTACTAATCATGATTTACGACCTCTTCATAATAGCGGGTAAAGGACTGAAAAATGTCACCGTCAAATTTCCAGTTACGGCGTCTGCAAATTCCATTGACGGATATCTCCACCGGCGCACGGGGAAAATCTGCCGGGAAATAAAGTTTTTCCTGAGAGTTCCTCTTTTGGATGGTGATGTGCAGGTGGCTGTTACTATTATCGACCTGGACCGCAACTTTGTCAACATTTTTCTGAGATTTCAGAAATTTGTTCATTTCCACAAGGACACGCTTGTTTTCGGGACGAGTCAGCCAGTAATCACCGCTGAAGGCCTCTACCACCCTTGTTTCAGTCACGGGTTCTTCCAGGAAAAGAGTTCCATGGCGCGGAATCTGAGTATGTGGGTGAATAAGAATCCCTGCCAGATCGTTGTCAATGATCTTGCGGAAAGGACTCTCCCCATCCTTAACGCTCCATCGAGCCTGAACATAGTCGTACCCGTGATCCTCATGAAAATTGAACGCATTCAGCGTTGAACTGGTATTAGTGCAGTTTCCAATGCACAGCAGGAACCGACGCAAGTGCTCCTTACGGATATTATTTACCATAGTCGTGTCGTCATGACCGCTAGGGCGCGCAAGTCCAAGCTGATGGTGGGAGTGCCATTCGCCGATATGTTGCAGGCCATACTTGGAAAGGATATGGTTTCCGACCCTCACGAGATAGTCAAGATCCTGGTTAAAGAAAGTCAGCTGATGGTTTGCATTACGGCCCGGACCGATCGCATAGAGAACCACAGGAATTCCTGTCGCAGTCCAGAATCCGAAAAGTTGCCCCCCGGTTTCGATGTTCTTATAATCCAGGATGCAGCGGGAGATGTAATCCATCTCGCTTTGATAAATAATGGCTGTAGGTGATGGCATATTTTCCTGGGCAACCTTTTGCACGGGTTCGTAGGAACGACTCTCAACCGACGAAGATTCGGACCGTTCCGCCATTTTCTTGCGAAGCTTTATTTGATGACGACGCTTTTTTCTTCTAGACATACTTTCCTCATCTATAAGACCAAGGGAAAAAAGAAGGCTTTCAAGCCATTCCACTAAAGCCTTGCAAAAATGATTGATTTCAACCAAGGCACTACCCTCCATTTAACAAGAGCAACACCGCTCTCCTGATTATATCGGCACAGTGTTGCATTTTGTAAAACGATTTTTTATAAATTACACAGCCCCGTCACTTCCTTGGCAATAGATTCAACCTTCTTCTGACAGGCTTCGGCCTCCCCGGGATTTTCGGATTCTACCTTCAGAAAATCTTCCACCGCATCCTTGAACCGACCCAACCCCTGGCAAAGGCGCGTCATCTCGCCCATGAGACCGTCTCCCGTCTTTTTAATGGCAAAGAAATGCAGGTCAAGTCCAAGGCAAAGGGCAGCAGTCTCGGAGATAGAATATTCCTTCTGGAGAAATTCCACCTCATCGTCGAAGCAACTTTCATCGCCCCCTTCGAAATCATATTCATAATCCCGCTGAACACCGGCAAGTTTTTCGCACAGTTCCCGGGACTCGGTCGTTTCAGACTCATAGGTGGCAAGTACATCAGCCAGGGTAAAGTGAATCTTGGTGGGTTCGGCATTCTGAGCCTTGTTATTTTCCATATTGGACCTCTTTGAAAAATGTATTTGTGCAGAAATTTTTTCTTCACGGAAATAAAGATACCTTTACAGTCCAGCGCATAGGAGAATCGCCGAAAAACATTCGATAAAGTGGAACTTTTATTTTTCAGTTTAATCAAGTTTTCTGAACTTTTAAAAAGCTATATTTCATACTATGGAAAACATGGTAAAAATCAAAATTGCGGTTCCCTCCTTTATGAGGGACCAACTGGAATTGGACATTCAGGATTATCAACTAAAAAGCATGGGAGACCTTTGCAATTACATTATCAAATATCGCGAAGACCTTCCTAAATCATCGGAAACAAAAGGGTTTTCAAGGGAAAGTAACGAACTTTTCAAGAACAGCAATCCCCTGCAGTTTACGCTCCACAAGCAGAATCTGGAGTTTGCCGAATACGCAAATTCCAAAGGAGCCAAGCTCGCCTCCCTATGCAGGCACTATATAGAGCAGTACATTTCCCTCCCACGGGGAAAGCGAGAAATTTTTCTAAAAAAAGTAGAACTTATAAAATTAAATAGAGCCATTGAAAGCCGTAAGAATGTCACCCTTCTGTATAAGGATAAAATCTATGCGGTCTCCCCCTGTTTCATCGCCCATTCCCCATCACAAGTCAGAACATACCTTGTCATATGCAAGGACCCCAAGGAATGCGGAACCCTCGGGAAAACCAAGGAGAATCCTTTCAAGGCATTCAGGCTCTGCCACATCAAAAATGTTTCTATCGAAACAGAGAGCGAGGCTTTCCACACCAGAACAAATTCACTACTGAAAAAGTCCGAAGAATTTCGGGAGCATTTCGATCCTTTTCTCTGCTATGGTCAGGAACTTCGGGTAAAGTTAAACGAAGAAGGTATCAGACTATTCAAGATTGCAGTAACTAACCGTCCCAAGGTTCTCAAGGTTCCTTTAGATTTCCGAAAAAACAAAGCAAGGGACATTGAGCTTGCCCTGGAAAGTGAAACTCCGGGAATCTACACCCTGGAATGCTCCCCTGAACTAGCAAAAGTCTACTTTCCGCAATTTCTAGAAAACGCAGAAATTCTTTCGCCTGCAGACCTGCGCAACTATTTCAGGCAACGGTTCCTGAAAGCCGCCCAAAATTACGGTCTGATGGACACCTTCGCCAGCACCAAAGGCGGCAAAACCGAAAAGAACAACGGCCGAAAGGACTAGAGGGAGCGCAAGGTCTTGATAAAGGCGTTGATGGAATCGGCGTAGTTCCAGATGCCACCCAGAATGGAAACTCCCTGCACGGGGAGTTTTTTTGCCTCGGAAATATTGTCCTGGTCGAAACCGCCGTAAATAATCAACGGAATGCGATTTCCTATTTCCGATAGTTCCTTGGAGAACCTCTCCATTTTTTCTGCTGTGTCGGCCAGCGCTTTCATAGGTTCCAGAGCAGAAAAGGGCTGGTATATGGGGCCAACAAGGGCTCCGGCAACCCAATCCGGCAAGGTTTTCACCTGTTCCAGGCTACGACAGAAGGCAACGCAGTTTACACGCTTCCAGGATTCGGGAACCGCCCCCATGAAAGAACCCGCCTCGGTAACGCAGCCGCGAACATCCAGCTGTTCAGCGGTATCGGGAGTACCCCAGACCCAGATGCGGTCACGGTATTCCATGGGCAGGGACAAAAGCCAGCGTTCATAATCGTCGGCGGAACCACGACGCTTCCTGAGGATCAGACGGGTAAGGCCCCGCTTGAACATTTCCTCGATATCGTCATATTCGCCGGCAAAGTCATCCGGGCATGTAGTAAGCCAGAGTTTAAGCATATCGGATAGCAAACATAGTTTAATTTTTTTATTTTTGGCGCCATGAAGAACTTTTACGTTACTACACCGATTTACTATGTGAATGATGCGCCGCATATCGGCCATTCCTACACCACCGTACTTGCAGACATTCTTACCCGCTTCCACAAGATTCTGGGCTACCAGACCTACTTTTTGACCGGTACCGACGAACACGGCCAGAAGGTGCAGCGCGCAGCCGCCAAGCGCGGTGTGGATCCGCAGCAGCATGTGGACGAATACTACCATCACTTCGAAGACTTGTGGAAGAAGATGGGCATCTGCAACGACTTCTTTATCCGCACCACCTACCCCGAACACAAGGCTTACGTGCAGGAATGCCTGCAGAAGCTGTGGGACAAGGGCGAAATCTACTCCAAGGAATACGAAGGCTGGTATTCCGTTGGCGAAGAACGTTTCTTTGGCGAAGACGAACTGGACGAAAACAAGTGCGACCCCATTAGCCACCGCCCGGTGGAATGGCTGAAGGAAAAGAACTACTTCTTCAAGATGAGCAAGTACCAGCAGCAGCTCATCGACCACTTGAACAACAACCCGGACTGGATCGTTCCCGACTACCGTCGTAACGAAATCCTGGGCTTCCTCCGCCAGCCGCTGAACGACCTTTGCATCAGCCGCCCGAAGGCTCGCCTCAGCTGGGGCATTCCCCTGCCTTTCGACGGCGACTACGTGACCTACGTGTGGTTCGACGCCTTGCTCAACTACGTGAGCGCCTCCACCGCCTTCCACAAGACTTTTGCCGATGGCACTCCCATTTGGCCCGCTACCTACCACCTGATCGGTAAGGACATCCTCACCACCCATAGCGTTTACTGGCCCACTATGCTCATGGCCCTGGACATTCCTCTGCCCAAGCATATTCTGGCCCACGGCTGGTGGCTGGTGAACGGCGGCGAAAAGATGAGTAAGTCTGCCGGTAACGTTGTAAAGCCCATGGACTACATGGAAAAGTACGGCGACGACGCCTTCCGCTACTACCTGGCCCGCGAAATGGTGGTTGGCCAGGACGCAAACTTCACCCACGATTCCTTTGTCCGTCGCATTAACGCCGACCTGGCAAACGACCTGGGCAACGTTCTGAACCGCGTCCACAAGCTGGTGCTCACCAACTTCGAAGGCAAGCTGCCCGCAGCTGTTACTATGGATGACGCCGCCAACGACGTAATGAACTTGGCCAAGAAGGTCATCGAAGACATTAAGCAGGACCTGCCCCAGGCTCGCCTGTCCCAGTCCATCGAAAACATCATGAGCCTTGTCCGTAGCATCAACCGCTACTTCGAAATCAAGGCTCCCTGGAAGCTGGCCAAGGACCCGGCCGCCAAGGATGAACTGGCTACCGTTCTTTATGTGGCCGCAGAAGCCGTACGCCTCAGCCTTTGCATGCTGTGGCCGGTGATCCCCACCAAGGCAGAAGAAGGCCTTGCAATGCTTGGCACCAAGTTCACTAGCGCCGAAGACCTGGTCTGGGGCCTGATGAAGGGTGGCGAAGCTTTCGGCGAAGGCAAGCCCCTGTTCCCCCGCATCGACGAAGAAGTGAAGCCCCAGCAGCAACAGCAGCAGGCCAAGCCCAAGCAGAACAAGCCCCTGACCGCAGCAGACGTTCCTGCCGCCATGGACCTTCGAGCAGCAAAGATCGTGGAAGTGGCAGACCATCCGGATGCAACTTCCCTCTATGTGCTAAAGGTGGATGCAGGCGAAGGCGAACTCCGCACCGTTTGCTCTGGCCTGAAGGCTAGCTACGAAGCTTCTGAACTGAAGGACCGCATGATTCTTTTGTTCGCAAACCTGAAGCCCGCACCGCTTCGCGGTATCATGAGCGCAGGCATGCTCTTCGCAGGCGACCTGGAAGCCGAAACCCACAAGTGCCGCCTGGTGGCCGTACCTGAAGGAGCAAAGCCCGGTGACCGCGCCCTGTTCAAGGGAGTCTCTCCCAGCGAACCGCGCGAACTGAAGCTGAAGGATTTCGAAAAGATCGCTCTCTCCGTGAAGAACGGCGAAGTGTTCTGCACTGCCGGCGAAGGTGCCGCACCCATCGCACTGGAAATCGGCGGCAAGGCCGTGACCTGCGACGTTCCGGAAGGCAACGGCGTGCATTAACGCTAGATTCTCGCCTTTGCGAGAATGACAATTCAAAAAAGGAACCCGCTTCAAAGCGGGTCATTTTTTTTCGATTCAGATTAATCTGAGCAACTCGCATCAAGATGACACAAAGCCTCTGCCGCAACAAAAGGAGCAGCTTTCAACATCACACGAAAAGCGGTCCTCCGTTCCCGATCCATGTCCTTTTCATGAGGATCTCGCCTGTCCTTTTTGCGTTCCTTCATTTTCTGTTCACGGTCCCAACTTTCTTCAGTGATGGGACAGTCATCGGTACAGCTAATCTCTTTTACGGGCTTCTGCACAGCCTCTGGAATTTCGGGAATCCAGCAGTAGCGTTTTTCCTTTTTCTTTTTGCGTCCCTGGACAACGGTCGTCTTGCAATACATGGCAAGAGAGTCTTTGCCTACATAAAATTTCGTGGCACCAACCGTATCGTCCGCGGCAACATTAAATCCAAGGCCAGTGCTTTGTGACTCGACGATTTGAGGATTCTTGTCGAAACGGACGGTCTCTTTCCAGTCGCTTGTCGCGGAATCCTCAGGAATTGGCCTCAGCACAAGCTGAGCGTTGCTGTTCACGACAAAGCAGAACAGGCCCGCAAATAAACCAAGGAATTTATAGGAAGGACATTTCATAAGCTAACCCCGATAGCTCTAATATAGGCATTTTTTTCGAATACAGAATTGCGATTCGTCGGAACAAAATCTACTTTCGTCAAGGAATTCAACTGACGAGCAATTTATGAACCTTACACAAGTCCATCACATCGCCATCATCGGCAGCGATTACGAGAAGTCCAAGCATTTTTATGTGGAACTTCTGGGATTTAAAATCATCCGCGAGAATTACCGTGCAGAACGCGGAGATTACAAGATCGACCTGCAACTGGACGGCATGGAGTTGGAACTGTTCATCATTCCGGGTAGGCCTCCCCGCCCCAGCTACCCCGAAGCAAACGGTCTTCGTCACCTGGCATTCCGCGTGGAATCCGTGGATGCAACGGTCGCAGAGCTGAACGCTATGGGAATCGCAACGGAACCTGTTCGCGAGGACGACTACACCGGAAAAAAGATGACCTTCTTCAGCGATCCCGACGGATTGCCGCTGGAAATCCACGAATAACGCACTTCATCGGGGAATGCCAGGGTTTATCAATATTTTCTTGTGGCACATACCCGCGCTGTTCTTTTTCATATAATTTTCAAATATGCGTTTCCTACTCTGTTCCATAACGATTTTACTGCTGTTGACGGGATGCACCATGCACCCGCCTAGCACCGCCGCGTTCATGGACGCCCTTAACGCACCGCCCTCCGAGAGCCATTCTGTCCGGGGCGAGTTCGCCACATACAACAAGTCCGAGGACGGTTGGGACTCACCCGTCGCCTACGACATGTTAAAATCCAGCGGGAATCATTCTGTCTGGGGATTCGGTTTCCAGCCATCCCCTTACTTGACCTTCGGAGAAGGAAACGATTACGCAGCCGTTCGCGCCTGGATATCCATGCCTTGGGTTATTGGGACCGCGATGGTGCTATGTCCACCCTGTTTTGTCGACACCGACGATGACGACGAAGAGTATGATGACTACTGGACAGCCATCGATGACGAGAAAAAGGATCTCGATATTGTAGGCGTTCTTGAGGAGTGGGCTGGCGCATTTGCAGGAGGAATGTCTGTTATTGAGCAATTTCCCATAGGCGACCATTTCAGTTTTGGAATCGAACAGTACATCGCAAGAAATGTGTGGATACCGAAAAGAGACAACAGAAACAAGTCCGATATTGAAGTTGGATTTGGAGCATTCGCCAATCTTTGGTTCAGGAAATTTTCAATTGGAATCGACGCCCACTACGGCTTTATGGATCTTGATCCAGACCGGACAAGATTTGCATTTTCCGTCAGCGTGAGCTACCATCATTATCGGCAACACTCGGAATAAAATCTATCTTTGTTCCTGATATGAGTCAGGATAATTTTGATATTGGCGCCAAGCGGGATCCCTTTTCCCCGCTGGTGATTATTGCAGGTCTAATGGTAGCCTGCTACTTGACCTCCAACGTTATGGCAGTCAAGTTGCTGTCCGTGGGTGGCGTCACCATTTTCGACGCAGGCACCATTACTTTCCCGCTGGCCTATATGCTGGGGGATGTGCTTACAGAAATTTGGGGGTTCAAGACGGCCCGCAAGGTCATCTGGCTGACCTTCTTCTGCCAGGTGTTCATGGCGCTGTTCACCTTCATTGGCACAACACTCCCCTACCCGGACTTTACCGAGGATACCGCCAGCGCCTATGCAAAGATCTTCAGTTTCGTGCCCCGCATTACGGTGGCCTCCCTCATCGCCTTTTTGCTTGGAGAGCTGACCAACGCCTGGACCATGGTGAAGATTCGCGAAAAGACAGGACGCAAACTTCTGTGGGTGCGGACCATCGGCAGTTCCCTTTTCGGTTACATCGTCGATACCAGCATCTTTGTGCTGATTGCCTTTGCAGGAACGGTTCCCACCGACGACCTAATCAGTATGATTGTGGTCCAGTTCCCGGGAAAACTTGCCATTGAAGCGGTTTGCGCAACGCCGATAGCATACGCCCTCATCAACAGCCTGAGAAAGCGTTTCGAGAAAATGGAGGGCAAGCAGGAACTGGTCCTGGATTCCATAACAGAAACCATCAACAACCTCCGCAAAGAAAACAACCAAAAACCATAAACACCTATCACCATTCATCTTTCATATTTCATCTTTCATATTTCATCTTTCATTTTTCATTGTTAATTGTTCACTAGTTTTGAGGTACGCTTCGCTTGAGGTGTGAGGTCGGAGCTTCGCTCCTAGAGGTTTATTAGGGGGTAGGGCGCAGGATGCAGGTGGTTCTAGGGGCTAGAGACTAGAATCTAGGGGCTAGGGCTGCGGGATGCAAGTGAAATTGATTTCTGGGTGGTTACATCTTTGATTTTTCCTATGGAGTATTCTTGACATCTCTAATCTCTAATCTCTAATTTCTAGATTCTAAACACTCTTCACTGTTCACTATTCACTGTTCACTATTCACTATGCTAAACACCACCCTCTGTTACATCGAGCAAGACGACAAGTACCTTCTCCTTCATCGCGTCAAGAAGAAGAACGACATCAATAAGGACAAATGGATTGGTATCGGCGGCAAATTCGAGGAATGGGAATCCCCCGAGGATTGCATCAAGCGGGAAGCGTTGGAAGAAACAGGCCTCACCCTCATCAAGCCAAAGTACAGAGGCATCGTGACTTTTATTAGCGATGGCATGGACCAGACCGAATTCATGCACTTGTTTACCGCAACCCAATGGAAGGGAGACTTGAAGGAGTGCGACGAAGGCAACCTGGAATGGGTCCCGAAAGCGGATGTGGCGAAACTCCCCCACTGGGACGGCGACCTGATTTTCTTGGCCCTGCTGGAACGGGGCGAACCCTTCTTTAGCCTGAAACTAACCTATAAGGGCAGTACTTTGACCGAGGCTTTGCTCAATGAAGAACCGGTTAAGGTTGAAGATTTTATTTAAAAGTCAAAAAAAGCGGGGTTTTGGCGCATTTTTCAGTGCAAGCCCCGCTATTTATTTAATTTGTATACAAAAGAGTTCACATTTTAGCCTCTAAACGCCCCTAAAAGCGGTTAAAGAGGCCCAAAAGCAAACAAAGTCAGCTCTAAAGTGTATTAGGCAAAACATACAAAGTCAAAAAAAGCGGGGTTTTCGCACATTTTTCTGCGTAAACCCCGCTTTTTTAGCGGATTAAAATTTTCAGCTACCATTGAGAATCGCTACGCGATTCTGTTTGCTGCGCCTCGGTCATAGAAACAAGCAAGCTTGTTTCTGCGACGCTCGGCTTGCTACCACTTAGCCAGGGCGTTGGTGATGATGAGGTCCTGGAGTTTTTCGATGGCGCGTTTTTGACCATGGCGGTCTTCTGTTTCGTTGGCCTGAACATCGTAAGTTCCCTCCGCGGAGAGAGACTTGTTTTCGTAGATGATGCGTTCCTTCACGTTGTCATAGAACTTGACGCCTACGCGGATAGTAACGCGATAGGATTCTACATCGCTGTTACTGTTGTAGTCCAGAGGCTTGTTAGTATAGGACAGCAAAGAAATTTCAAAATCGGAATGGGCTTCGCCATTCACAATTCGGACACCGCCGGCATTTTTCTTGAACATATCCACGACTGCTGTGCGGATATCGTTGGCAAGAACAGCATCGGAAATTTTGTCGTCAACTTCATGAATGTTCACAGTCTTGATATGGCTGGGCAAAGTACTGGCGGTAAAGCTGTAACAGCCCGATAAAATACTGGCGCACAAGACCAACAGTCCTATCAAGACAAGTCGAAAACATTTTGAAGATTTCTGCATACTCCCAATAGTAGAAAATTTATTTCACTCCAGAAATTATATTATTTTTCCCATGTGTTAAAACAGCTAGATTTTCGCTTTCGCGAAATTGACGTCGTTGAATGAAAGAAAGACCTGATTCGAACGCATTTGCAACATAGTTCATACCAAGTTCGACATCGTTCAAGGCTATGTAATGGAGATGTTATGGGACTAAAGTTTATTTTGACAATGGGTTCTGCCCTACTGGCCGTCACCTTGGCAAATGCACAGACTAAGGTTGCCTGCGTCGGCAACAGCATTACCGAAGGTTACGGCATCTGGGACAAGACAAAGTACCCGGAACATCTGCAGACATTCCTTAACCAGGATGCCGCAGCTGGTCGCCAATACGAGGTCATGAACTTCGGTCATTCCGGCAGAATGTTCCACAAAGCATCCGCCGAATCCTACTGGTCTTCCGACAAGTTCGCTGCAGCCCTGAACTACGGGGCAAATATCGTGGTCATCGAGCTTGGAACCAACGACAGCAAGTACTTCTTTGACGGCAAGGGCAGTTCCAGCGGGTACAACTATATGTACAAGCCGGAAAACAAGGCGGACCTGGCCAAGGACTACGAAGCCCTCATCGACACCTTCGCCCACCAGCCCCAGGCACCCACAATTTACGCCACCTTGCAGCCCTACGCCCAGAACACAGAATGGGGCATCGTGGATACCGCTATCGTAAACATCATCAATCCCATCATCAAGGAAGTGGCCACCAGGAAGGGCGTAAAGATTATCGACCTTCACAGCTCATTCAACAAGAAGGAATGGCTGCTGGACGACATGGTGCACCCCAACGAGGAAGGGGCCAAGGAACTGGCCCGCATTATCGCTAACGGCATCCTGAGCAAGACAAGTGAACCCGCCATTGAGTCCAGCTCCTCCGGGAACCAACTGCAGTCCAGCTCCTCGGAAACACTGCAGGAACCAACATCATCTGCTGTTGCCGAAAAGGACTCTTCCGAAACAAATGCCCTGCAGTTGAGAACTGCTGCAAACCAAAGAATATCTATCCAGGGGAAAGCGATCGCAGTAGATAACTACGTCGGCGAAATTTCAGTCTTCGACTTGAACGGCAACTTGATCAAGCGAGTTTCGTCCAACGGTTCCACACAAATTCAGCTGAACCAAGCCGGAGCTTACATTATAAAAGCCGGTTTTCAAACAAAAAAATTGTTTCTGAAATAGAATAAGGCGCCAACTTTCTTACCTAACACCTCAAAGGCACGCCGTGCCGACCTCAAAGGGCGTAGCCCGACCTCATGACCCGATTCTTTTTTCTATAATTACCGCCGTAAAATTTTATCTAACCGAGGCATAACATGCTTGACATTAAGAAAATCCGCGAAAATCCGGAATACTATATTGCTGAAACCGAAAAGAAATATACTACCGTGAGCCTGCGCGATGTTCTCGCCATCGACGAAGAACGCCGCCCCCTCCTTACCGAAGTGGAACGCCTCAAGAGCGAACGCAACGCTCAGTCCAAGCTCATCGGTGAACTGAAGAAGAAGGGCGAAAACGCAGACGCCGCCCAGGCAGCTACCCGCGAACTGGGCAACAAGATCGACGAAATGGACAAGAAGCTGAAGGATCTGGAATACAAGCAGACCGAAATGCTCATGCACGTCCCCAACATCGCTCCCCGCTCCATCGAAGGTAAGGACTCCTCCGACAACAAGGTCGAAAAGGACGGCCCGATTCCCTTCGACTACTACACCAAGAACGATGACTTCGCACGCGTCGACCACAAGACTCTCGGCGAACGCCTTGGCATTTTCGACTTCGAACGCGGCGCAAAGATTTCCGGTTCCGGCTTCCCGGTTTACCGCGGTCTCGGCTCTCGCCTGGAACGCGCCCTCATCCAGTTCTTCCTGGACGAACACCAGAAGGCTGGCTTCGAAGAATTCACTCCTCCGTACCTGGTTACCCGCAACACCATGCGCGGCACCGGTCAGCTCCCCAAGTTCGAAGAAGACATGTACCGCTGCGACAAGGATGACGACCTGTTCCTCATCCCCACTGCAGAAGTACCGCTGACCAACCTCTACTCCGGCGAAGTGATTCCCGAATCCGAACTGCCCAAGCGCATCTGCGCCTACTCCGCTTGCTTCCGTCGCGAAGCCGGCTCCTACGGCAAGGACACCCGCGGTCTTCTGCGCCTGCACCAGTTCAACAAGGTTGAAATGGTGTACTTCGCTCATCCGGAACGCTCCTATGAAGATCACGAAGAACTGACCCGCTTCGGCGAAATGCTCCTCGAAAAGCTGGGCCTCCCCTACCATCGTCTGGCACTCTGCAAGGGCGACCTTGGTTTCGGTGCAGCAAAGTGCTACGACCTTGAAGTCTACGCTCCGGTGGAAAAGAAGTGGCTGGAAGTTTCTTCCTGCTCCAACTTCGAAGACTACCAGGCTCGCCGCGCAAACATCAAGACCAAGATCAACGGCAAGAACACCTTCATCCACACCTTGAACGGTTCTGGCCTTGCAACTCCTCGCGTGATGGTTGGCATTTGCGACAACTACCAGCAGAAGGACGGCTCCCTGTTGATTCCTGAAGTGCTGCGTCCGTACATGGGCGGTCTCGAAAAGATTGAGCCTAAGAAGTAATCTTCTCGAAAATCAACAAAGATCCTATCGAAAAGGGTTTCACATTTTGTGAAGCCCTTTCTTTTTTTTGACAAATTAAAAGAACGGGAATATTTATTAAGAAAAGTTTTCCATGTTAACGCAAATTATACTTTTAGAAAACCAAGTCCGTTTCTATATTTAACTTCAAATGTTTTTATGGGAGATATTATGAACTTCAAGCTTATCGCACTGATGACTGCAATGTCCATGTCTGCAGCCATCGCACAGGATTACGAAGACGAAGAAGAGGAAGAAGAATCTGCCCCTGCGGCAACTTCCCAGTCATCCGGATCAGAATCCGAATCCGCCCAAGAATCCAGCAGCGCAGCCGCAGCAAGCATCCCCGATGCTCAGGACGCTCCTGCAGTAACCCAGACCAACGGCGTATTTAATGTCCTTCACGGCAACGCCTACAACCTGGTTGGTAGCGAAGCTGGTGCCTCCACCATCGGTGGCAACATGCACTCCCCCTACAAGATGTATGGCAGCAACCTGCTCTATGTGGAACCCTCCGGCGAGAACGCCACCTTGGCACTGACCAAGGGCGGTCTTACCTACATGTTCGCTTTCGACAATACCGCTAGCCTTGGCGGCATTACTGCAGGCCTCCCCATCTATGACGCCGCCGACCTGAGCAATATCGGTATCATTACCGCAGGTGTCGCTTTCAAGGGCATGGGTCTCGCAATCGACTTCGGTCTGGACAAGGTCTGGAATTCCGAAGAAGTTGGCGACAACGAGACTGACGAATCCATTACCGCAGCAGGCGACATCATTAACCTGAAGTTCGGCATGCTCCTGGGCGCATTCGACCTGACCGCAAACGCTTACTGGCTCACCTTCCAGGATGAAGAAGACGAAGATGGCGGCGCAACCGAAACCGATAACGACTACTGGGATCTTGGTTTGAATGTCGCAATTTCCAATGCACCTTCTGCAAAGAATTTCTTCTGGTCCGCAGGTATCAATATTCTGCGTCAGTCCAGCGAAACCACCACAAAGATGGGCGGAACCAAGACCGAAGTCACTCATGAAGACGCATTCTTTGCTCTGCAGCCCTACATGAACTTCGCATTGCCCGTACTTGCATCAGACATCGCACAGGTATTCGTCGGTACCAACACCCGCATCCCGCTGGTGTTCTTTGACGAAACCGATTCCGACCGTTCCGGCTTTGGCGTATTCACCACCCCGAATATCCTTGCCGAAGTGACTCTGAGCGAAAACTGGATTGTGTACGGTGGCGCAAACTATGACTGGCTCCTCTTCGGTTACGAAGGCGAAGAAATCGAAAAATCCAAGACAGATCGTTCCTCCATTTCCATGAGAACAAACGCCCCCATGGCAAATGCCGGAGTCCGCTTCCAGTACAAGAACCTGATTCTTGAAGCCTCCATCGCCGACCAGCTGAATTCCGCTGCATGGGCAGGACTGGTTGGAAACTTCGGTGCCCTGCTTACATTCTAATTCAGTTCCGGATTAAAAAGTCTAGGCGAACAGTCTTTAGGGCTGTTCGTCTTTTTTTTCTTGTGGACTCGAGCCCGCTATTTATATTAATTTTAAAGCTATGAATTATAAGCCTTATAGAGACCTGCTTCTTGAAATTTTTCCAAACTATCTGAAAGTGCGGAAATTGCCCCTCAACGGAGGCATGAGTTGTCCCAACCTGGATGGCACCAAAGGTTTTTCGGGATGCAGCTACTGTAACAACAGAAGTTTCAGCCCGGTATACGACCAGGCAAAAGTAAGCATCGTGGAGCAGTTGGAAAAGTTCGTTCCCAAGCTGCGGGACAAGTATCCCAACGCAGGGATTCTCGCCTACTTGCAGCCTTATACAAACACCCACGCCCCGCTGGAACATCTGAAGGGGATCATCGACCCCATCGTGAAGCACCCGGAAGTGGCTGGGCTCGCCATCGGCACCCGGCCCGATTGTCTGGAGCAGGACAAGGTGGACTATCTGGCTAGTCTCAACAAGAAAAAGCCCATCATCGTGGAAATCGGGTTGCAGACCGCCAACGACTTGACTCTTGCGGGAATTAACCGTAGACATACCTTGAAGGAATTCGAAGATGCAGTCATGCGTTGCCAGGCCGCGGGGCTTGTAGTAACTACCCACGTCATCGTAGGACTTCCCGGCGAAACCATGGAAGACTTTAGGCATACTGCCCAGGTGGTTCGGGATCTGCACCTGGCCGCTGTAAAAATCCACCCGTTGCATATCGTGACGGGAACTGTCATGGCACAGGATTTTATTGCGGGCGAAGTCAAGCTGTTGACCTTCGAGGAATACTGCAGGGCTGTTGCCGAAATGATTAATATCATCGGCATGGAAACCGCCATCGAACGGTTCAGCGGAGAAAGCCCCAGCGACATGCTGCTGGCTCCAGACTGGTGCGGCGAGCGTGACAGGATTATCGCCACCGTCAACAAAATTTTGGAAACCAACTAGGTTGCACTCGTGTTCGTGAAATTATTTAAGCTTACCGAGAATTAAAAGAACTGGCGGATTCAATTCCGCCTTTCCTGTATGGGAACTGTCCTCAAGTTTTTTATATTTACCTGCGTAAAAAATCCAGACCTTTCATTTTAAAGGAAAAGCTTTATGGCAAAGTCTTCTACCAAGGCAGCAAAGCCCGCTGCAAAGAAAGATTCCAAGAAGGGAACCCAGACCAACATGTGGACCGGCCGTTTCGCCAGCGGCATGGCACAGTCCATGGTAGACCTTTCCTTCAGTCTTCATTTTGACGCTGAACTGATTGAAGAAGATATCGAAGGCAGCATCGGTCACGGCAAGGGCCTGGTAGAATCCGGCGTTTTGACCAAGGCTGAATACAAGAAGATTTGCGACGGTCTCAAGACCATTCTCGACGATTACCACGCAGGCAAGAACCTGTGGCAGCCTTCCGACGAAGACATCCACATGGCCGTGGAACGCGTACTTACCGAACGCATCGGCGCCCTGGGCAAGAAAATTCACACCGGCCGTAGCCGTAATGACCAGGTCTGCACCGATTTCAAGCTTTACATGCGTCACCGCGCCGCAGAAATCCGCGCTCTCGAAGTGGAATTGATGGAAGTTGTCCTGGACCTTTCCAAGAAGTACTTCGGCAAGCTGATGCCGGGCTACACCCACCTGCAGCAGGCACAGCCCATCTACTTCAGCCATTACCTCATGAGCATGTTCTTCGCAGTTAGCCGCGATGTAAAGCGCTTGGACAACTTCCTGGAACTGCACTCCCAGCTGCCTCTGGGTAGCGGCGCCATGGCTGGTTCCGCATTCCCCTACCAGCGCGCATTGGTTGCAAAGGAACTTGGCTTCAAGGACGTGAGCCCCAACTCCATCGACGCCGTAAGCCATCGCGACATGATGCTGGAATTCAACGCTGACCTCGCCATCATCGCAAACACCATGAGCCGTTACGCCGAAGATTTCGTGAACTGGAGCACCAGCGAATTCGGCTTCCTCACCTTGCACGATGCATTCAGCAGTGGCTCTTCCATGATGCCCCAGAAGAAGAACCCCGACTCCATGGAACTGATCCGCGGTAAGTCTGGCCGTATGCTGGGTAACTTCAGCGCCATGTACACTCTTGTGAAGGGCGCTCCCCTTTCCTACAGCCGCGACTTGCAAGAAGACAAGGAACCGGTATTTGACAGCGTCCACAACGTAAAGGTGATCCTCCGCGTCATGAAGGAAGCTCTGGAAACCGCACGTTTCAACTTCGACAAGATGCAGGCCAAGATGCTGCCGGCGCTGCTGGCTACCGACCTGGCAGACTTGCTGGTGGAAGCTGGCGTTCCGTTCCGCGACGCACATCACGTGGTCGGTAGCCTGGTCGGCGAAGCCGCCCGCCAGGGTAAGGAATTTACGGACCTGTCCGACGAATCTTGGGCAGCCGCCGGCGTTCCCGATGTCGCCCGCATGAAGAAGACCCTCACCTTCGAATACAGCGTCAGCCGCCGTAACATCGAAGGCGGTACTGGTCCCAAGTCCGTGAAGCAGCAGTTTACCAAGGCAGATGCTTTACTTAAGAAGTTTAAGAAAGCGTAAGGCGAGAGTCGCACCGCACCCAAGCTTGCTTGGGTAGCCACATTTAAAAACCGCAGCCTGTTGGTTGCGGTTTTTGTTTTTCTATAAATTTGGCTGTTTCTACTTCTTATCCTGCGGCACCAGGCGTTCCACAATGCGGAACAGGTCGTTATAGATTTCCAGGAAGTCTTCCACCCAGATGGGGTCCCGTTCACCAACCACGTGGAAGGTTTCTTCCAGCGTGTGTCGGGCATTGTACGGGCCCACAAGGCTACCAGCAGGTTGGACAAGGACGCCTCCCTGATACAGGTCAACCGCAACCAGGCGAGCGCGAAGACTGCGTCGCAAACGAGAAATCAGCGTTCCGCGAAGGGACAGCAGTTCCTCGTGAGCCGCAATAAAATTGCCATCCTTAACCCAGCCTTCAACCAGGTTCAGGCGACGAAGAATGATTTCGCGTTCCGTATTGGGAACCAGGGAACGCTTTTCATTCAGGGTTCGCATAATGCGGTCAGAAATCTTTCTCAGAAGTTCTGCGTTCCAGAACACCATGGGTGTCTCGGCAAATCGATGATCCTCTTCCACCTTAGGTGTGTGTGTGGCAACCCAGCGATCCAGTTTATCGGCAACCATCCGGGCTTCCGGCAGGCGATCCACAGCCACATATTCCCCGGCACGGTTCAGCAGGTTGTCTGCATAAACCATTCGCCAATGCGTGACCTTTCCGCTCTTGCGGATTGCATCGACGGACTGTTTCAGTGTGTCAAGACGATTCTGCATGCTTTTGCCTAGTTAGCCTTATCCATCATCTGAAGAGGCGTAACGCCAATTTCTACGCGACGATTCAGACGACGATGTTCTTCACTATCGTTAGGATACTTGGGACGATGTTCGCCGAAACCCGCCGCAAAGAGGCGTTCCGGAGGGAAACCTTCCTTGATCAAGGTCTTTACCACATTGACAGCACGTTCCGTAGAAAGGTTCCAGTTGGTATAGGTGCTGGACTTGATGGGAACGTCGTCCGTAAAGCCGCTGACCATAATGACATCCGTCGAATCCATGGCCTCCAGCAAGCCCTTGCTAATGCCGCGAATCACGCCCACACCTTCCTGAGTCAAGTCAGCCCCGTTCACAGGAAACAGGAACTGGGCCTGAATCTGAATCTTGCCTCCTTCCAGGGCAATGAGGCCCGCCTCGATAGAAGTCTGCAGACTCTTGGAAAGGAGAGCATTTCGTTCGGCAGCAATCTTTCGCATTTCTTCCTGGCAGCTCAGCACTTCCTCTTCGGTACGGGTAAGGTCCTCGGCCTTCTGTTCCTTCAGGGTGGTCATAGCCACAAACGCAAGAATGAACAGCGACACCAGGACAACACCCAAGTCCGTGTACGCCATCCAGGGATTGCTGTTTTCATCTCTCTTGAAACGCATAGATTATCCCTCGACCTTGGGCTCTTCGGTTGCGGCAGGTGCGGCGACGGAAACGCCGTGGCCGGCACGCTGGGTCTGTTCCAGAACTTCCAGAAGGATTTCCTGGGTCTTGACCGCATTTTCCATAAGCACTTCGCTGGCGCGTTCGTGGAAGGCTTCCAGGGACTGGTTCAGGTGTTCCACAAAGTTTTCCTCTTCCTCGTGTTCCGCCGTATCGCCAGAGAGCTTTTCCAGAATAGTTTCCAGACCGGCGCGAAGCATTTCCAGATTTGCACTTAGCTCGGACTGGTTCACGCGCATGAGTTCCGCTGTTTCCACAATGTTTCCGCCAAGAGCGTCGGTCGCTTCCTTTTCCTTGATTACACGATTGTCGATGCTTTCCGTAAGTGCCTTCTGAGCTTCAAGCAGCGTTGCAGAAGTTTCGGAAAGTTTCTGGAAGGCAGAAAGAATATCGCCGGAAAGGGAGCCAAGCTTTTCGGAAACGGAAGCGGAAAGTTCCGCAGAACCCGCCTGGGCCTTTTCCGCCACCTGCAGGGCTACGTTCTTGAGGGTTTCCAGACCTTCGCGCTGAGCATCCACATTGGCAACAGTCTTTTCTTCCAGACGCTGCATAAATTCATTCCACTGCTCATTGGACTGCTTGACCTGATCCGCAATAGATTCGGCAATGCTGCTGGAGGAATCGGCCAGGGAATTCTGTGCGGACTCGCTCACCTTGTAAAGGCCGTCGTAGACACTGCTGGAGACTCCATCCAGAGCAGCCTTCACGTCGGAGGCTACGCTATCCAGACCGGACTGTACACCGCCAGAAATCCTGCCCAGACCATCTTCCAGAGCAGAAGAAAGTCCATCCAGTTTGTCATCCAGCTTAGAAGGAATGGATTCCACGGAGGCCGCCAGAGCCTTCACGCTGTTCTCCATTGGTGCAAACGCCGTAGAAACGGATGCGCTCACGGATCCGCCCAGTCCCTTCACCGCGTCGTTCATGCCGTTCATGGCAGAAGCAAGGGACTCGTTGAGAGCCTTCACGGAAGCAGACATTTCTGCGGAAACCCTTTCCACGGAGGTATTAACCTTTTCGGCAATTCCTTCCACGGACTTTGCCACATTGCCGTTCAGCGCGGCAGTCGTTGCAGAAAGTTCCTCGCTCACTTTATTTACAACGCCGGAAAGGCCCGCCTGAACAGAGGAGGCGATCTGGTCCAGGTTCTTCTCTACGCTTTCAAACAGGCGTTCAAGTCCCGTCTTGTCCTGTTCCTCTTCGGAAGTTTCGCCCTGCATGTTCAGGGTCACTGCATCCAGTCGGGCAACAAAGCTGTCGCGGGAAGAAATCATCAGGCTACGGCTAGCGTTCAAGATTAGGGCAGCAAACAAGCCGCAGAGGGAAGTTCCGAAAATGCCCTTCATATTCTGGAACAGGTGCTGGATAGTATCCAGGGTTCCCTGGGTCGTCGTGTTATCCATGGCGCCGCCGGCGGTTGCGATGGATGCCATGAGGCCAAAGAACGTACCCATCAGGCCAAGGAGAATCACCGTGCCGCCTGCGCTGCGGGGAACACTAATGCCCACACTGTTGTTCAGCACTTCGAAAGCAATCGGGGAATCCAGGCGAATCTTTTTCGCCAGAAGTTCCCTTGCAAGTTTTACCCGCCTTGCCACAATGCCATCGCCGGATACCGTAGCCGTGCCGCGACTTTCGCAGGATTCCAGTACAGAAGTTTCCGCAGCGACCTGTCGAATTTTTTTAAGGGCAACAATTTGTTCTGCCAGGAACACGACAAAAATGGCGCCCATGATGACCCAGCCGAAAAGCGGGGCACCAAAATAGCTAGCGCCGGCAGCAAGAACTGCAAGACCAGCGATGGTTAACAACAAGACGGATGTGAATGCATTTTTCATTTTTCACCTGCTTAGGCCTTTGTGGAGGCCTCTGTTTCAAACAAATTCAACTGACCGCGGCTAAATCCGCGAAGGAACAAGGCCCACTTGCTCTGGTACCACTCGATAACCTGAATGGTAAGACCGCGGGCATAATCACAAAAATCATCGGTAAAGGCCAGAAAGCCATTTTCGTAAGCGTAATGCGGATTCCAGATGCGCCCTACATTGCGGGCACAGGACGTTGCACTACTGTAATAGCGGGACTGCCCCTTGTTGGCAAAGGCCGCCGCAAATCTTTTTTTCGCAAGGGCATTCAGGGAACTGCGAAGTGAAACCACCATGGTGTTTTCCTTATCCCTGAGGGACGCTTCCAGACTGGGAAGCAGCTTGGAAACTGCATCCACCGCGGACTCCCCGTGCCAGTACTTGCAAAGTTTTTCCTGCAGCTGCATGACGCGGCCATGCATGCGAACGAACAGCGGTTCCGCATCGCTTACCAGCAAGTGGATGGTCGCCGAATAAAAGGCGCTAATGTCCTGCTTGTTATTCTTTACCGTAAGCGTCCAGCCCTTTTCCTCGTCATGCTGGAGAAAGTCTCCACCCTCAAGTAAAAGGCGGGTCACTTCATCCGTGGAAAAACGCTGGATCCACTTGGCGCGGAACTCGTCGTAAAGCTTGTTGGTATCCGCAATGATCTGGGGAAAACTGCTATCCGCAAGTTTCCAGGCGGTCTCGCTGAAAGAAATCAGTTCCGACGCCCCCACATTTACCGTAGGATCGTTCAGCATGGCGTCCAGATGTTCATACAGGACGATGGACCAGGTCACCATCATGGACTGGGACAGGTTCGCCACCATGGAAGAACGGTTCGGCCGGGCGGACAGCCGGACGCTGGCTCCTGTCATCTTACGAATTGCTCTACGGAAGGAATCTTGCACGGGTACTCCTAGAACGCAGTTTCGAGATGGCGCCAGATTGCGCGGTTTACCCGCTTGCCCTGTTTGGCAAGCTCGTCGGCTTCGCTACGGATATCCGCCTCGGAATTGGAGGCAACCTGCTTCTTATCGCCTACAAAGGTTCCCCCGCTTTCCAGGAACAGGCCATACACGTTGTCGGAAATCCTGGAATCGTAAATGGACACCTGACCGGCCCTTACAGAAAGGGCGTAGCGGTTCTTACTGAATTCGCAATGGGAAAGACGAACCTCGGGAGCATCATCCAGCCACAGGCCGTAATAGTTATTTTCAAAACGGACATTCTCAAAAGAACCCTTGGATCGGAAAACCGAATTGCGGAAAGCGTTCTCCACAACAAGATTCTTTATGTCAAAATCACGGTTCATCGAGGTAAAGTGAATGCCATTCCAGCTCGTGTTCGAGTCCAGACTCCTGAAGACAACGGGGTGTTCAGCGGTCCCGTGAATTTTCACCGTGCCGCGAAACATGATCTTGGCATATTCACCCATGAGGACAGTAACCCCCGGTTCAACGCTGAAGGTATCGCTAGGC
Organism: Fibrobacter sp.; assembly: GCA_024398935.1. GTDB lineage: Bacteria > Fibrobacterota > Fibrobacteria > Fibrobacterales > Fibrobacteraceae > Fibrobacter. The sequence goes on from JAKSIH010000014.1 coordinate 62,837, forward strand.
GAAAAGACCACGCCCTGCTCCAGCACATAGGGGCTTTCGGCAGCAAGCAGGGAAACCTTTCCATTCTCGAGAGGCGGAAAAGGCCGTTCCCCGGAAACAGCGAGGGAGGCAAGCGCAAGCAAACCAACAAGGCAACGGGCCATATTTGCAAAGGGAATCAAATTTCGCTCCTCAGCTTAATCTTTTGAATCACGTGCATATCGGGAATGGAGGTGTTGGAGACAATGTCACTCATCTTCAGGTCGCCAAATAGTTCCATTCGGGCTTCCATCATCACGCCCCGCGTCATGTTGAACAGGATGTAGCCTTCCCCAAGGATAAAGTCCTTGCTTTCCATCCGTACACCGGAAGTGGTATCCGGCGCTTCCTTATATTTCAGGTTCATCCCGATTTTCGCCATCTGGATTCCGTCATGAACATAATGATCCTGGAGGGCAAAAGACTTATAGACCACCGTATTTCCATTGCGTCCGGGAACCTCCATGGAACGGTCCCAGGTCTCGCCCACGGAAACAGGCTTTCCCGGAAGCACTGGCTGGATCTTTAGCAGGAGACGGGCTAGGTCCAAAGCCTCGCCCAGGGCAAGGGAATCTTCAAAAAGAGTACTGTAGACGGCACCATCCTTCGCCATCTTGTACTGGAAATTTTCCGTTGCAATCAGCCGTTCCATGTCACGGAACTCTTCCACGGTCCGCTTGTCGGACTTGTAGTTTACGGAATCCACCTTCAGTTCAAACTTGGCGGAACCATCATCATAGGCGGTCAGCAAATTGTTGGTCGCACGGACTTCCAGCTGCGTGTTCATGGACTCGGGTTCCGTAGCGGTGCTGTCGGAAACGACGGAGTTCAGGGTAGATTCAAGATGATAAGTCAGAGAGGGGGCGTTCTCCGTATTGAACGCAAGAACATACTGTTCTGTATCGCAGGAACATAAAAAGGACAAGGCCAGAATACTGGCAAAATACTTAAGAAAAGTCATGCTGTAAATGTAAAAAAATAAGCCCCGGAGACATTGCCCCCTGTTCAAAAGGCCGTAGGATTTAGGCCGTTTTTGCAGGTCCCTTAAGCCTTCTTTCCGGAGTCGCCCTTTTCTAGGCGCATACGCTGGAAAAAGGACTTTAGTATGCCAAGGCACTCATCGGCTAGAATACCACCAGTAACAGGCACAGGGCGCTTCAGGGCGTTATCCGTAATGACATCGATGGTAGTGCCGCAACCGCCAAAGCGCGTGTCCGGAGAGCCATAAACCACACGGCTAATACGGCTATTGAGAATAGCTCCAGCGCACATGGGGCAAGGCTCCAGCGTTACATACAAAGTACATCCATCCAGACGCCAGTTGTCCAGGGCATTGGACGCAGTCCCTATGGTAAGGATTTCCGCATGGGCGGTAGCATCCTTCAGCATTTCGATCTGGTTGTGGCCTTTCCCGATGACCACCCCATCTTTTACGATGACGCATCCAATGGGAATTTCCTTTTCCTCAAAAGCTTTTTCCGCTTCCCGAAGGGCCATGCGCATAAAGCGTTCGTCTTCTTCGGCCAAAAGACTACGTGCGATTTCAAGAGTTTCTTCGTTCACGTCAACCATGCCTATTCTCCTTTCTGCGCGAAGCGCCTTGTTGTCACCCCGCGCGAAGCGCCTTGTTGTCATCCCCGACCTGATCGGGGATCACCGTGCTCGTTCCCGAGCCTCACCCCGCGCATAGCGCCTTACTTAATCCCACGACCGTAAGCGCAGTTGTTGTCTTCTTGCATGTAGTCGCCATCGTGATAGTAGGCGGCGCGGGCACGGCAGCCACCGCAACGGTCGTTATACTTGCACTTGCCGCAGGCACCTTCGTAAGCCTTGGTACGGAGTTTCTTGAAAACCTCGGCGTTGGCCCAGATTTCATCAAAGGGAGTATCGTGAACATCGCCGGCCACTTCCATCATATAGGCGCAGGGGCGAACCTCTCCCACCGGGTTAATGATGCAGTAATCCAGGCCAGCAAGGCAACCGCGGGAATAGCGGGTCTTGATGTCCAATTGGTCCGCAATACGCAGGAATTGGGGCGCGCAGGTGGGCTTTACAGGAATGCCCAGGGTACGGCTCTTTTCCATGATGCCACGGAGCAACTTTTCGTACTCGGCAACCTTCAGGGCGTGATCAGCAATTTCCTTGCCGCGACCCACCGGAATCAGGAAGAAAATCTGATGGTTTACCGCACCGATTTCCTTCACCCAGTCCATAATGTCAAAAATTTCGTTCTGGTTCCAGTCCATGATGGTCGTATGAATCTGGAACGGGAGGCCTGCGGCCTTGCAATTTTCAATACCCTGCATGGTCAATTCAAAAGCGTTATCCAGACCGCGGAACTTATTGTGGCGAACAGGATCAATGCTATCGATGCTAATGCCCATAGCCATGGCTCCAGCCTTTTTCAGCTTCTGGGCCATTTCCAGAGTGATCATGGTGCCGTTGGTACCAAACACGGGGCGCAGTCCCACGCGGGTGGCATGTTCCACAAATTCCACAATGTCCGGGCGGGTCATGGGCTCGCCACCGCTAAAGATCATAATCTTGAAACCGGCCTTGGCAATTTCGTCAATGAGCTTGTGGCCTTCTTCCGTAGTAAGTTCACGATCCCTGTGGTCACCCGCATTCTGATAGCAGTGCTTACAGGTCAAATTACACTTATTGGTGGTCATCCAAGATACGATCATAATTTCCTCTTTTTATTTCAGGCTCAAATATAGAAAACGGAAACCCTCAATATGGATTTCCATTTTCATATCGAACTAACAAAGTCTAGTTAGAACTTGTGACAGTCTGTCATGCCTTCACGATAGAAATAAGTCGCACCCTCGCCTATATCATTCGGGCACTCCATGGTATAACCATCCGGGCAGGCATCTACAAGAACAGATGATTCCAGGTCCGTGCTAGAACCGCCGCAAAGGAACTCCACAGACTCGTGGGTAAAGCAACGAATTTCACCATCCTTGAATGTGTTTAGGCATGCCTTGCCGGACTTGTTTCCGCCGTTGTTACCGCCATTGGATGCGGTCGGAGAAGAGGAATCATCACTGCAGGCAACAAATGCAGATGCAAGGCACAACACAGAAACAGCAAGAACAAACTTTCTCATATTTACTCCTGAAGATTGAATTACTTGTTCAAAAATAAAAATTGCACATTTTTTTGAACATCAAAGAAGACTTTTTTGCGCAAGAACGCATCAAATATACTTGAGTCACTTTTTCAGTTTTGCGGCAAAGGATAACGCTGCCGAAACAACAACGGCAAGAATCGTGGGGCCGACCCATTCCACGCCAGTATTCACGGCAATTTCGTAAACAGCAAAACCAACAGCCCATGCAAACAGGTTCCAGATCCAGAAGCCTTTCTTATCCAGATGCTCCTTCACAAAGAAGAAGGAAACCAAAAGCACGGCGGCCATGGGAGCAAAGACAGCAGCAATCATGTAAAGGAAATGGATGTAGTGATCCACAATACCCCAGATGGCAAGAACTGTACTGAGGGCGCAAACCACAACGCCAGCAATTTTAGGATTCAGCTTGCTAAAGATAGCCTTGGCGGATTCACCTGCAGAATTTGCTGCAAGAAAGTTGGTAGTCACCGTAGAAAGGGCTACGATGATAATGCCCGGAATACCAATCCCGGCCAAAAGAATCGCTTCGGCAATACCCTTTTCCACACCCAAACCGAGGCCAGCAATCTGTAAGCCGATGAAGTACATCCAGAGGCTCGCCACCGTGTAGGAAACCGCAGAGATTG
>JAKSIH010000015.1 GCA_024398935.1 Fibrobacter sp.
GCGTCGATGAGGCTTTCGATGGATTCCATGTCCAGATGGTTGGTGGGTTCGTCCAGCAGAAGCATGTTGCACTGGCTTGCAAGAATCTTGCCCAGCAGCACACGACTGCGTTCGCCACCGGAAAGAACTTTGATTTTCTTGAGGGCATTGTCGCCGCTGAACATCATAAGGCCAGCGAGGCCTCGGGCGCGGCTCTTCTGGGAGACTTCCACGATGGCGCTGGCGATTTCCTCTTCCACGTTGTTGTCGAGGTTCAGGCGGTTGATGTTTGTCTGCCCGAAGTAGTTGATTTGCAGATTCGGGTTATGGCAGATTTCGCCTGTGGTGGGCTGAAGTTCCTTTGCAATCAGGTTCAGCAATGTGGTTTTGCCGCGGCCATTGGGACCGATGATTGCAATGCGGTCGCCCTTGAAAACTTCAAATTCCAGGTTGCTGAAAAGTTCCGGACCGTCGCCGTACTTGAATGCCAGATTATGAATCTGCAGCATTCTCTTGCCGGGGAAGGGTGCTTCGGTAAAGCTGAATTCCAGGTTGCGTTCATGGGTGAGGCGTTCGCCGGTAGCAAGCTTTGCCGCAGCCTTGATCTTGGACTGCACCATGGCGGCCTTGGCGGCCTTGTAGCGGAAGCGTTCGATGAGCTGGTCCAGCTGGGCCTTTTTCTTGGCTTCGTTTTCCTGGGTGCGCATTGCCACTTCTTCTTCTTCGGCAATGGTCTCGCGGAGCTTTTCTACGGTGCCCTTCACCTTGCGGATCTTGTGGCGGTGAATGCCCACGGTGTGGGTACAGACTTCGTCCATGAAGTGATGGTCATGGGTAATAAGCAGGACTTCGCCCTTCCAGTTGCGAAGGAAACGGCTGAGCCAGCGCATGGACACGATGTCCAGATAGTTGGTGGGTTCGTCCAGCAGAAGCATGTCCGGTTCGGAGGCCAGCACCTTTGCCAGGTTCAGGCGAATCTGGAAACCGCCGGAAAGGAGCATGGGATCCTTGCTCATGGATTCTTCGTCGAAACCAAGACCGAAGAGAATTGCCTCCACCTTGTGTTCTTCCAGCCAGCCGTCTTCGTTGGGCTTCAGCACGCTGCAGGCTTCTTCGTGCACCGTCTTGTGGGTGAAGTTGATGTGCTGCTGCAGATATCCGATGGTGTACTTCTTCGGGATATCGATGGTCCCGCCGTCCAGGCATTCCTGGCCGAGGATCATCTTGAAGAGGGTGGACTTGCCGCAGCCATTGCGACCTACGAGACCGACGCGTTCGTGGTCACCGACGAGAAAGCTTGCCTGGTCCAGAAGGACCTGCATGCCAAAAGACTTGGAAACGTTCTGTACTTGAATCACGGAAGGGCAATTTAGAAAAATAAAGGATGCGGCTCAAGTGGGAAAAAATTCCCTAAAAGGAATTGTTTTGCTATGGCTTAAAAACGGCCAGCCCGTTGTCGTGATAGAACTGAACATCGTCCAGGACTTGATGTACCCAGCTGTTGGTCAGCGGGCTACGCATCCAGTCTTCGGGCTTTGCGTCCAGGTCCGGGTCCGGATAGAAGGTTGCTACGGCGTTTTCGGTACTGAAGCCGACCTGCAGGAGCTTGCTCAGCTTTTGCGCCCCGACTTCGATTTGCTCCAGTCCTTCTCCTTCGTGGAGGGAGAGAATCCCGTGGGCGTCCTTTTGACCTTCGTAGTCAAAGTTGAAGTTGGAAACATGACGTAGGAGACTCATGAGAAGTGCCGGATCCACATTGTTCCTGCGTGCGATTTCTATAACGGGTAGGGCGCAGAGCTGTTCAATATCCCAAGGCTCACCGATGTAAGTCATCCAGAGAGTATGTGTTGAACCTTCGCTGACAATATCGAATGCGTAGCGGTTCCCTAACTTCTTTCGCAGAAGTTTATTCAGGAGAATGCCTCGATTTTTAAACTGCTTGTATCCCACCATGTTAAAATGAAGCGTGTCATCCAGTCGTGCAATGACCGGCTTGGTGGGTCGCTGTTCCACGATTTCGTAATAGCTGTTGATGATCATGGGGAGCACATAGGCGATTTCGGGCTTGGCGTGTTCCAGGTTGCAGGCGGAATCTTTTTTTACTATGTCGGCGTCAATGATTTTCTGCACTGTTTCTGCGGAATATTTTTCAAAGAGCGCCCTGGTGTCCGTAGTGGCGCTTTCGGTAATGGGCTGAAACTTGAAGGCAAGCGCGATGCCACCCACAACGAGTATCATTCCGATGACAATTCTCCAAAGGGCCCAGGACTTGCAAAGAATGCGAAGCCACCCACGGACCTTGGGGCTCTGCAGCAAGTAGATTGCCAGGATGAAAAAAATAGATGTCCACAGAACGATGAAAATCACGAACTCAATATAAAAAAGAAATTCTATCTTTGTAATATGCTGAATCCCTTAAAGAATATTGTTGTTATTGGCGACCGCATCCTGATCAAGCCTCTGGAGGCTGCCAACAAGACTAGTAGCGGTCTGTATCTTCCGCCTAGCGTAAAGGAGCATGACTCCGTCCATACGGGCCTTGTGGTAAAGGTTGGCCCCGGGTATCCCATTCCTGCAAATCAGGATCCCGATGCGGTTTTCCATGGCGAGGGGGAGCCGTCGGTAAACTATGTCCCGCTGCAGGTAAAGGAAGGGGACGAGGCCTTGTACCTCCACGCCAACGGAACCGAACTTGAAGTGGGCGGCGAACGCTATGTCATCATTTCCCAGAATGCGGTTCTTCTGGTGGTGCGCCCCGAAGTTCCGGACGATGTTTCTTCCCTGGATGCACTTTAGTGTTCCAGAATTTCTGACCTGCGCCTTCGTTTTTTAGGGACCTTTCGCCCCGAAACTCTTCAAAAAAAGTCCTATCCGGGGAAACTCGGCCAATTCCTGGAAAAGGTTCTTCTTCCCAGGATTTTTTTTGATTATTTTATGCATATGGGCGTGTTCAAAAAATTTGTTTTTGCAACTCTGATGTACAGCAGCCTGTGGGCGATGCCTGCGGCGAACCGCGTGCATCATGTTTCCGTGCCGGATGGAAGCTCTCTCGCCCTGCGTTCCGTAGGAAACGAAATTTACAACTACAAGCTGACTGAAGATGGCTATGCGGTAGCCCGAGATTCTCTAGGATATTTCCGCTATATCGATGAGGATGGTTCCTTGACGAATGTTCGGGCGCGGGACCTACAGAAAAGGACTAGTGCCGAAATTGAGTTTCTGTCTTCCCTGAATAGAGAGCGCGTTGCAGGGAAGCTTAGGAGCAGGCTGCACCGTCGCGAGTATCAGAATTTTAAAAAGGCCGGTTCCGAAAGTTTTGCAGAAGAAACGACCGGCTCTTCCATGCCCATGCTTCGCATGCCTAAGGTAGATGCGAACTTGAACAGCGGTGAACGCAAGGCCCTTGTGATCCTGGTTCAGTTCGACGATAGCAAGTTTACGGATGAGGATCCCCAGGCGGAGTTCGACAAATACCTGAACCAGACAAACTACAACGCCAATAAGAATATCGGTAGTGTCCGGGATTATTTCAAGGTAAATTCCTCTGACAAGTTCATTCCTAATTTTGATGTGGTTGGCCCTATTACCTTGCCGGGTTCCGCTTTCAAGGATTATGGTTCCTACTCTCGCTACGGAAGCGAAGGCGCACGTGTTATGCTTTCCAGAGCACTGGATTCCTTGAAGGCTCGGGGAACGGTGGATTTTAAGCAGTACGATAATGATGGCGATCAGATTCTGGATTTCGTTCACATGATTTATGCTGGCGTTGGATCCAATGATTCTGACCTGGATTCTGCCATGTGGCCCCACATGTGGGATATGCGTGCTCCAGGTGAATTTACGAATGCGGGACTTAAGCAGGTTGCTTCCTCCGGAAATGGCTTTTCTAGAAAGAATTATTATGTAGGACCCTACGCCTGCTCCAACGAACTGGATGGAGTTTCCTGGTCCAACGGCAAGAAGATTAGGGTGGGTGTGGGCCCGTTTATCCATGAGTTCAGCCACCTGCTGGGCCTGGGCGACCATTATGCCACCAATGGCGAAAGCATCTATACTCTAGGCAACTGGGACATTATGGATGGCGGCGCCTACAACTGTCCTTTCCAGGAATATCCCATTAGCTGCGCTCCTCCTTACTATTCCGCCTTTGAACGAATGTACCTGGGCTGGATGAAGGCCTCTGAGATTACGGCGGGTAATGGAATCCAGCTTTTGCCCATCAGCGAAAATACGGCGCTGAAGGTTACCAACCCGAAAAACTCCAACGAATTCTATTTGCTGGAATACCGTAACCGCAGAGGCTGGGATATTGGACTTCCCAATCACGGTATGCTGATCTGGCATATCGACTATGTGGATACGGTGTGGCTTGCGGCAAACATCAACTCCTCCAGGAAGATGCATGTGGATATTGTGGAGGCCGATGGAAAGGCTAATATCCAGACGATTACTGCGGATGTATTCCCGGGAACGAGCTGGGGAAAGAAATATACTTCCTTCGACCAGTTTGTGACCTGGGATGGGACGGATCTCGGAGTGTCCCTGACGAAGATTACGGAAGAGCCGACCTATAACTATGTCAGCTTTAACGTGAACGGCGATAGCGACTATGAGGAAAGTTCCTCTTCTGAAGTTGCGGAGAGCTCTTCGGCGGAAGAGACTGAACTGAGTTCCTCCGGCATGGCGGAGTCCAGCTCTTCCGGCGGGGAAAGTTCCTCCAGCGAAGTTGTGAAGGATTCTTCCAGCAGCGAGGAAAGTCCTGCAAGTTCTTCTGCGGAGAAGGTGGAATCCAGCTCCTCGGAAAAGTCCAGTTCTTCCGTAGAGGTCGTTGCGCCTGAATCCAGCAGTTCTGAAAGTGTGGAACCGCCAAAAATTTTGAGAGGTATATTGGTGCCTGGGCTGAACGTTTCTCGCTCTGGCGGAATCTTGCAGATTTCCGGCATGCCTCAGGGTGACAAGGTTCTTCGGATTTTCTCCCTCAACGGAAACTTGCTCCTGACTCAACAGGTGAATGGTGTGGATCTTTCTCTGGAAATGGACCGTCATTTCGGTAAAATGCCGGTGGTAATCCAGGTGAAAAAGGATCAACATCTCATTATGAATGCTCTGATTCGCTAATTTTTATTTTTTGGCGGGGTGATTCTGCTCTTTATAAGCTCCTTTCGGGGAGTTTTTTTGTTATGGGGTGACACTTTTAGATTAGTCTAGTGTTTAATGCGTGTAATTTCTAAATTTGTACACAATTAGACGAGATTTTCCGTGCGCTTGAGTTGCCTGAAAATTTGGATTGCGATGGCCTTGCTGCTGGTGGCGTTTCCGGTGTGGAGCGCGGCCCAGGAAGGCGCATCTCAGGGTGCAGGGCTGGCCAAAAGGACGATTCTCTTTAACGGGGTGGTCCAGGACACCTCCTTTGCGGCAGGCGAAAAACTGAATGTGGAAATTCTTGAAACTGGGGAAGCCCTGCAGACTACCGTGGGGACAGCTTTCCAGGTGGAACTTCCGGAAGACACCTTGTGGAATGTCTGTGTTACCAATTCAGATACCAGCGGCGCCGAAAAGGAAAAGTGCTACGAGCTGGTCTATCTGGGGCAGGATTCCGTCTTTAGTCATGTGCTGGGAGATGGGGGGCTGACGGACGCCTCTGAAATGCCTCCGGACGAAGTCGCCTCGGCTGGGCTCGGCGATCCTGGTACAGCAGGGAACGACGACCTTGGAAAGGCTACGGAGAATGTCCAGAATCCCGATCAAGCCGGAAATGACAAATCGGACGACGTTGATGTGGATGCCTTGCTTGCGGCAGGTGCCGGCAACGGCAAGGTGACGGAAATGAAGAAGGTGGTGGTGCAGCTGCGCCGTCGCCCCAAGCGTAAGGCTGGCGAATCTGTAGTCAGTGCCAAGTCCATCAAGCGTATGCCTGGCCTTGGTGAAGCGGACGTGATTCGAAGCATCCAGCAGTTGCCCGGCGTGGTGGCAAGTTCCGATTTCAGTACGAAAATCTACGTTCGCGGAGGGGCTGCCGACCAGAACCTGTTCCTGTACGATAATGCGGTAGTGTACTCCCCGACGCACTTCTTTGGGTTGTTCAGTACCTTCCTGGTGGAAACCATCGATGGCGTCGAGTTCTACAAGAGCGGTTTCCCGGCACAGTACGGCAACCGCCTCAGTTCCGTGCTGAAGATGGACGGACGTGCCGGCGGCCAGGATACGGTTGAGGAATGGTTCAGCAAGTCCAGCATCAAGATCAGTACCTTTGCGGCACAGCTCCATACGGAAGGCCACAAGGGCAATGCCCGCTGGATTCTGGCGGGGCGCACCACCTACATCGGCTACATTCTGGACTTGTGCAATGCTGTGGGCCTTCTGGACTTGGATATCGATTATGAATTTGTAGACCTGCAGGGCGACTTCATTTACGACTTTACTCCCGATACCCGCATGAAGTTCAGCTTTTACGTGGGTAAGGATGTTCTGGCTTTTGACCCGCTGTATGTGGACTGGGGTAATGTTGCCGTTCCCATTAATTTCACCCATCGCATTGACGGAAACTGGGACTATAACGCCACCTTGGCCTTTACCCGCTTTTACCAGACTATGGAATTGACGGACTTGATCAACATCGGTCAGGACCTTTACACCTTTGCCGGTAAGCAGTGGCTGAACTATCGCGGCATCGACAATCACGTGCTGACCGTAGGCTATGAACTGGAATACGACTGGGACAAGTTCTACGAATACATTTCCAGCATGAAGGTGACGGATATTCAGAAGCCTTTGCATCATGTGCTTTATGGCCAGGACGCCTGGCGCCTTAACGATGAATGGCTTTTGACTTACGGCCTGCGCCTGAACTACCAGGATCTTTCCGAGGACTTTGGAATTGAGCCCCGCGTTTCCCTGGTATGGAACATTGACGAAAAGAGGACCATGGAATTTTATGCGGGTCATTACCTCCAGTATATGAACTCCATCATGTTCGGTGACGGAGAATCCCTCAATGAATTCTACTACCCGTCGGTGACGACCTCCAAGGGAAAGCACCTGGCGCCTGCCCGCTCCAACCTCCTTGCGGTGGAATACAAGCAGGCACAAATTGCTGACGAATATGACTTTACTGCAGGTGTCTATTTTAAGACCCAGAACAACTTGAACACCTTTATGATGAAGCAGGATTCTACAGATGAAACTGCGTCGGCAGATTTCCTTCTGGCGGATAACTTCGGGACGGCGGAAGGTTATTCCTTCGGTTACGAACTTTCCCTCCGTCGCGAAAAGGGGGCGGTCTTTGGAGGTATCAACTGGAGCCAGAGTTTGAGTGTCCTGAAGGCTAACGACGGAACGAAGGCCTATTTCCCCAGTTGGCATCAGCCCTACGCCGTGAAGGCCGATTTTGGCATCAACTGGAAGGGTGACGAAGACGCCATCTGGCCTCACGAAGTCAAGGGGCGCTACTTCAGGTCCTCTGTGGTGGTGAAGTATTCTGCGGGCATGCCCATCAGTGAATATAAGGGCTACTTCTACGAGCAGCGATTGGAAGACCAGAAGTTCCAGGAAAACATCCAGGTGGTTCCTGGCTCCCGAAATGCGGGTCGACAGACGGACTATTTCCGCATCGACGTGAAGGCAATTGACATCGGTCGCGAAAACAAGTGGAGCTTTAGCTGGACCATCATCAACTTGACCGATCATGACAACATGTTCTACACCTACTACGATACGAGAAAGAACCCGCCGGAATATAATTCTATTTCTCAGTTCCCCTTTTTGCCCATTATGCTGAACTATGAGTATTACTTCTAATAGGTGTGAGGTGCGAGGTCGCGCCTGCGGCGCTTTGAGGTGTGAGGCTTCTCGGACAAGAAAAGCCTTAACTCGTGTTTTGCTTCCTGCTGTCTACTTCCTACTGTCTACTATTCTCGTCGCCTGCGATTTCCAGGGGCCGTGGAGTTACTATCCGGAAGAGACGGAGGTCTATCAGGGAATCTACACTTTCGGCTACATCGTTGCCGATGAATCTCCATACGTGTGTTTCTCCAAAGTTTATGAATTGACGGAAAGTTCTGCTGAAAATTTTGCCTTCTATGATAGTGCTGATGTGTCTGTTTCTGGCGTGTTTTCTCCTGAAGTTGAGGCGGATAGCGAAACAGTCCGATTGACCCCTCTGGAATCATCAGGAAAGCCCAATTGCTTTGCCTATAACCGTCGTTGTCTTGTGATTGGAGATGAAGTTTCCTGCGTTGGAGAATCAAAGGTGGGTGTGGCTGGCGAATCCTACACGCTGAATGCAGTCTTTAAGTGGGATAGCGCCGGCCATAAGGTCACCACCGAAATGAAGGCTGTTGCAAAGATTCCGACAAAAATTCACGCCAAGGGGGTGATTCCGCCAAGCGCCAGGAATGACGCGGAATTTGTGGAGAATGACTACAGGCGTCTGTCCTTTGAATTCCTTGGTTTTCCCTATGATGTTCTGACTTACAAGATTCCTATGGAGTACGACGAAAGTGTTCGCGGCGTCCAGATGACTTTGAAATACGATACGGCCAATGGTGGCGAGTCCATGAATACCACCATGATGAACATGCTGTCGGCCTTTACGGAGCCAGACTCCATGGGCTATGCCTATATGTCCACGAAACGTCCTATGGAAAATACTGCCAGCATGGGCTTTACCACCCGCATGATGTTTGCAGGCCGTAACACCTTGGATACCATGGAATATCCGGGAATGACAATGCCTATTGGAAAATCCGTCATTCGCTTCTACGCTACAGATCAGGCTTATTCTGACTATCGCAATACGGTGCTTGACGCCATTGAGGACCCTCGGGTGGTTCCCAAGAGCAATGTGGAAAATGGCATGGGCGTATTCGCCGGAATGTTAAAGGATTCCCTGCTTGTGGAAGTGACTACGGAAGAATTTGTGCCCTTTGGATACATGGCCCGCGAGAATTGTTTCCGTGAAGGTGGCATGGGGGAACATAAGCCTTTCGAAACAAAATGGTGCCGCCTGAACAAGAAAGATGTTTGCGTTGCAACTGCTGGAGGATGGTCCAATCTGCGTTTAACCAGTGTGCATCCAAGGTGTGTTGCTGCATATGTTGGATTGTTGATCTGGTATGAGCCAGAGGTTGAACAATGGCAAAATGAAATAGATCGCTTGGCAAAGAGAGATGATGAATGGTGGGGGGATGCGTCTAGAAGAGAGAAAGTTGTTAAGCAAAAGGATGAAATCAACGCCGAAGCTCTGTTGAGCTATTGCATGGAATACAACTTTGAAAACAACAGTGTTGCCAGTTGCGATGCCTTGCGTGAGCAATGTCAGGGGGCCCTGGAAAAAACCGCCTGTAAGGATTCCCTGTGGCAGTGGTGTTCCGATCGTGATTGGAATATTGAGAAATACAAACAGTGTGGTACAGCCCTAGTAAGCCGTTATTATTTGGAAAAAATGGAGTCTCCTATCCTAAAACGAGTGGTGGACCTTTGGTGTGAAGAACATCCTGAGGATAAGCAATGCAAACGGTAATGCAATGGAATATTAGGAGTGCTGAAAGGATGCTTCACCTACGTCATTCTGAGAAACGGAGCGACGAGGAATCCAGGAGTGAAAAAGTATGAATATGAAAATAAAACTACTGACAGTTCTTTTGTTTACTGCGGTGTTTGTCAGCTATGCCAACGCCGATGTAGATTCCGATATTAGGGATATGCAGCTGGAAAAGGAAAAGCTGAACAGCGAGATTGCAAAGCTGAATTCCCAGATTGCGGCAACCGATTCCATGCTGAAGGCGGATGATACCCGTTACAAAACTTTGCAGGATCGTTATAAGAAGGACAAGGAACGTCGCAAGTCCGAAATCGATTCCTTGAATGCAAAGGTCAAGAGTATGGCGGGCCAGCTCCAGCAGGAACGAAACAAGCAGGCGAAAGCGAAAAACCGTAGCGAGAACGTGAAGTCCAAACGCAAGGCTTTGGCCTCCGCATTGGCAACTATCAGTAAGCAGCTGGAATTCCAGATTTCCCAGACCCTGCCCTGGGATCGCGAAACCCGTCTGGATCGAGCCAAGTCCCTGACCCGCGATATCGAAGGTGGAAACGCCAGCGAAGAGGAGGCTTTCTCCCGCCTGAAGGCGCTCATTGCCGAGGAAACCAAGTTCGGTGACGAAGTGGCTATCATCAACTCCCCGCTGACCCGTAAGAATGGCGAACTGATTAACGCACAGATTTTGCGTATCGGCAATCAGTGGATGGTCTATAGCGATGAGAACGGAACGGTCTATGGCGCGCTGGTTCGCAAGTCTGTTGTAGGAGGGGACCGCCCTACCGTTACTTACGAGTGGGTGGAGGACTTGAACCTGGCCGAACGAGATGCTATCCGTTTTGCCCTGGATGTAAAGCAGGCCAAGAAACCGCCCCAGATGGTGAACCTGCCTGTCAGTCTCTCTGTGGTAAGGGAGGGTAAGTAATGAAGAATGAAGAATTAACAATGAACAATGATTGTTCTCCAGTGAATAGAGAACCTTTGAAAGCGAATAATTGTTTCGTTTTTAGGTCTTGGATATTCTGCGTCAGTTTCCTTGTTGTTTCACTTTGTTCCTCTGCCTTTGCCTGGCCCTGGTCCAGCAAGGAACCTGCTGTAGATAGCGCCAAGATCCGCGACTCCCTGAAGCTCATTGAGTATAAGGAACTGCAGCGGGAAGTGGATGCCCTGACCCGCATTCGCCTGCAGAAGGCGGACTCTCTTGAAAAGCTGGAGGCACAACACTGGCGCAAGCGTTATAACGAAACCCAGCTGACGGAAGAACACCAGACGGAAACCCGCGAATTGGATGGCCGCTACTCCAAGCTTTCGACGGACTTGGGCCGTGTCAACGAAGAGGTCATGGCCAGCAAGGATGTGACAAACGATGCGGAAGAAAAGGCAAAGTCCGATGAAACTGCCTACGATGCCTTGAACACCCAGATCAAGCTTTCCGTGGATAAGTCCCTGGGGGAAGTGACCGGCGATTATCCTGTGGGGATGAACGACCGTCTGGTAAACTTGAAGAAGGCCCAGAACGATGTGGATGCGAAGACTCCTAACACTCTTTCTGCCGCCCGACTTTATTTAGGGGACTTGCTGAAGCGTCACGAACTGACCTATACCCAATCCCTGGACGCAACAACTTCCCAGGTGGGTAGCCGTCCCGACGTGAATGTGAGTCGCCTGCGTCTGGGAACAGTCTTCCTCGGAGAAGTGGCGACGGACGGTTCCGCCGGCGGTCTCGGCGAAGTCCAGGCATTGCTTCGCTCCGGTGCTCTGCAGGGTAAGATTTTCGAATGGAACAACACGCTTCCTCAGGAAATGTCCGCAACTATCCGCACCGCGGTGAAGGACGCCCAGTCCAATTCCGGTGGCGTACTCACAGGCGATGCCTCTGGAAAAGTCGCAATGAGTGGTCCGCAGGTTACCATCCCTCTGGATGTTCTCCAGAACAAGGCGGTCAAGAATTCCATTACAGATACGAAGGAACTTTCCTGGAAGGAAGAACTGCAGGCCTTCTTCAAGAAGGGCGGTATCGTGATGTACCCGTTGATGCTGGTGGCTGCTTTCGCCCTGCTTCTCTGTCTGGAACGCTTCATCGTGCTGACTCTCCGCGGCCGCATTGGAAACCGTTTCGTCAAGAAAATCGAAAAGATGGTTTCCGAGAAGCGCTATGAGGATGCGGCCAATGCTTGCCTGAAAAAGGAAAGCAGCCTTTCTATGGTCATGTTCTCCGTTCTAAACAAGGCTCGGGAAAATCGGGATGCTGCAGAAAAGTCCCTGCAGGAAGCTCTCCTTCGTGAACAGCCCAAACTGGAACGCCGCATGGGACTGCTTGCCGCCATGGGCTCCATCGCGCCGTTGCTTGGCTTGCTGGGTACAGTGACCGGTATCATTACGCTGTTCAACGTGATTACCGAAGTGGGGACCAACGACGCCCGCGTCCTGGCCGGCGGCATTTCCGAAGCTCTGGTCACTACGGAAACGGGCCTGATCATTGCTATCCCCGTCATGATTTTGCATGGTCTTCTCAGCGAAAAAATCGAGAAGGTCACCAGCGAACTTTATGTCCAGAGCACCAGCCTTTTGAACAAGATTTTCCCAAAGGAAGAGTAGAGATAAGTGGTTAGTGATTAGTGGTTAGTGGTTAGGGATGTCGGGAATACTCCTTAGAGAAAATTAAAGAGATGACCTCCTTGAAATCGCTAGCATTTGCATCCCGCGTTCCTATCCCCTATCCCCTATCCCCTGTCCCCTAAAAACACTTGCCTCCCTTGTCCCCTATCCCCTTAAACCATGAACAACAACTTATACATCTTTATAGAAGCCCTTCAGAAAACTTACGGTGCCGGCGGCATCGTGATGCTTCCCATTTTGATTTGTGGAGCGATCGGCTTTTATTATTTGTATTCGGCCTGGTTCCGTATCGGTCGCGATTATTTCCGCAAGGATTCCCACAAGGTTGTGGAGCGCCTTCGGGCGGACCTGCAGAACAGCGAAAGTGGAGAAGCGAAAACGGCTCGCGGCCGCCTGAAAAAGCGCGGCGGCATTCTTGCCCGCGAACTTCACCTGGCCTTGAAAGTTGCCATCGAGACTCCCTCGGAATATGAAGACTACATGCAGGTGCGAATGATCAAGACCTTGCGCTACATGCAGCAGGGAAATCACATTGTGTCCGTCATGGCGGCGGCAGCACCGCTACTTGGGCTGCTGGGAACAGTGACCGGCATGGTGTCCACCTTTGAAGTGATTACCCTTTATGGAAACCAGAATCCTGTCCTTATGGCGGACGGCATTTCCGAAGCCTTGATTTCCACCCAGAGCGGTTTGCTCATTGCATTCCCCCTCACGCTTCTGAAACAGCGTCTGGATGAACGCATCGATATTCTATCCCAGCAGCTACAGCTGGGCGCTACTGTCATTGAAAACTATTTGACCGCCAGTCACGGCGAGGTATAAATGAATTTTAATCTTCCGCAACGCAAGCAAAAGGATATGGGCATTGATATGGGCCCCCTGATGGACATCGTGTTCATCTTGCTGATTTTCTTTGTGGTAACCTCCAGCTTTACCCGTGAAACCGGCGTTGATGTAACCAAGCCCCAGGCGCAAAGTGCCTCCCAGCTGGAAAAGGAAAATCTCCTGATTGCCATTACCCGCGAGGGGACGATCCATATCAATGAACGCCAGGTAGATTTGGCCAGCCTTCAGGATATTCTAAAACAGTCCCTGGCGAAGACTCCGGATAGAGAGGCTGTCATCATTGCGGATAAGGGCGCAGAAACGGGCGTTCTGGTACAGGTTATAGATGCCTGTAACTTGAGCGGGGTGAAGAAAGTCTCTATCGCAGCCCAGGCGGACTAATTGGCAATTAACAGTGAACAGTGGTTAGTGATTAGTGGTTAGGGATGTCGGGTTTGTCATTCTGACCCTGTAAGGGGAAGAATCTAGTGATGGGAAGAATAAAACCTCTAGGAGCGAAGCTCCGACCTCATGCCTCAAGCGAAGCGTGCCCCCTGAACTAGTGAATAGTGAAGAGTGAATAGTGAAGAATGAAAGATGAAGGGTGAATAGTGAATGGAGATTAGAAACTAGAAATTAGAGACTAGGGGTATCGGGAATACACTGCGGGTAAAATAAAGATGTAGCCTCCTTGAAGTCGCAAGCACTTGCATCCCGCCGCCCTAACCCCTAGACCCTAGACCCTTGCCCCTAAAATTCCCTAGCCCCTAAAAATGAAGTATTTGAGATGATAAAGAAAATTATAAAACGTTTTTCCATTCTGGTCGTTGCGATCCTCAGCAGTCTTTTGCTGGTGTTTTCCGTGACGGTCGCAAACCTGTTCATCTCTGGAAAGATGACTCAGCAGAAAAAGTATGTGAAGACGGAGGTGGCTGTCAAGAAACCCGAGGAAGTCCAGAAGAAGCAGGAACAGAAAAAGCCTTCCCGCAAGCCCAACCGCCAGAAGTCCAATTCCAGAAGTCCCAAGGCGGGTCCCCGCATGGCAATGAATCTTGGTACTGCAAGTGCAGGGGGCGGCGCCGCCATTAGCGAAAGCCTGGTGGCGGATTTTCGCGGGGGTGCCATGGCTACGGAAAGCGGGGATGTGGATAAGAAACCTACCAGCCGCGCCATGCCCAATTTCCAGGTACCACCCCAGATTCGCGACCGGGAAATTGACGCAACCCTCCGTTTGAGTTTCTGTGTAGATGTTACGGGCCGCGCCTATGACATTCGCATTATCGAGGAAAGTCCCGCAGGTTCTGGCCTTGCCCAGGCTGGCCGCGACGCTCTGGGAAAAATGACTTTTGAGCCTGCAGAAAAAGACGGCAAGTCGGTGCCTTTCTGCGGGATGGAGCAACCGTTCGAGGTGAAGTTCCATGATTAATTCAGGTATGAGGTCGGACCTTCGGTCCTATGAGGTGCGAGGTCGCTTCGCTTTGAGGTGCTTTGGTTCTTCTCTTAATTCTCTTTACGTCGCACTGAAAAATTTCAGTATCGGCTGTGTGTTTTTTGCAACGTTTGCTCTGGCGCTTCCGGCTTTTGCGGCGCAGTCTGCTGCCGAACTGGTGGATCGAGCCAACACTCTTTATCGCGATGGTCGCTTCAAGCAGGCGATTACCTTGTACCGCAAGGCTGCAGACCGTGGTGCCGATCCCACCGCAGTCAGTTTCAACATTGCCAATTCCTACTATCAGATGGAAAAATATCCGGAGGCAGCCGCCAGCTACCGCAAGGCGGTAGACTTCTCCAGCGGAAAATTCTCTCCGGCCCTTTTCAATATGGCATCCGTCTATTTCAGGCTGAAGCAATATCCGGAATGCATCGCCGCCTACCATCGGGCCTTAAAGCTGGAGCCGGAAAATTTAAGCGGGTGGCTGTATCTGGGCGAAGCCTACAGCAAGACAGGCGATAAGGTGGGTGCCCTCCGCGCTATCGAAAAGGCTTACACTCTGGACAAGAACGACATTAGCATTGTCTATCAGCTTTCCGAGGCAAATATCGCCATGGACGATTATGACCGCGCGGTGGCCGTCATTCGGGAAGGCTACTCCAATAATCCCGAAGAGGTCGATTTCCTGGTGTATCTCGGGGATGTATTCCGCCTGGAAAAGATGTTTGAGGAAAGTGCCGGCGCCTATCGCGAAGCCCTTTCCATTCGCCCTGACGATACCGCCACCATGTACAAGCTGGCGGATGTCCTTGTAGAAGATGACAAGCAGTTTGTCGCCATGGATATCCTGAATAACATCGTCCAGATCAAGCCGGACTTTACGGATGCCGCCATCTTTTTAGGAAACCTGGCATACGACGCCAAGTTCCTGGAACGTGCGGAATTCGCCTACGAACTTGCGGCGAAGAACGGCAATGCCGAAGCGATTTTCGGATTCAAGAACATGGCATACGACGCCCATGCCCAAAAGCGAAATGAGGAAGCTCTCCGCATCCTGAAACTTGCGGAGAAGTACTACCCCGACGATGCGACCTTGAAGGCCGACATTCTTGGCATGACGGAAGAATAATTTTTAGACGGGCTTTGCCTACGCTTCCTATTTTTGTTTCGCTTCCCGGACGGAGGCCTTTAGGCCGTTGAGGAAGGAATCCACATTTTCGGTTTCTTCGTTGTACTTCTTGTAACCGATGGCGGGATCAAGCTTATAAGGCTGGGTGCGATTGCGATTGAACTTGTCGAAGTTCATGTTCAGCTTTTCGAGGCAGTTGGAAATGTGCTCGTCGAATTGGGAGTCGAACATGATGATGAATTCATCGCCGGAATAGCGGAGAATGGAGCCCCAGCTACCAACGGAATCCCGGAGAATTTCTGCGGCCTTGCAGAGAGCCTGGTCTCCAACGCCATGGCCCCATTTCTCGTTTATTTTTTCGAAGTCCCTAAGACTGATCATGATTCCGCTGGCCTTCTTTCCTTTCTGGGAGTAAAGGAATAACACATAGTCCAG
The DNA here is from genome assembly GCA_024398935.1 of Fibrobacter sp. Taxonomy (GTDB): domain Bacteria; phylum Fibrobacterota; class Fibrobacteria; order Fibrobacterales; family Fibrobacteraceae; genus Fibrobacter. The sequence continues at coordinate 15,955 of JAKSIH010000015.1, forward strand.
GAAAGATCTGTTGAAAAGGCCTGTAAGCTGGTCCCTGAAAACCTGCTCGTTCTGGAGACTGCTGAAGGCACCTGCAATGGCCACCGCAAAGCTTGCCGACATCAGCGAAATTCCGTAGTACAGGGACTGTACCACCGTCGCGACCACAATGGGAATGATGTACATCCAGATCGGAAAAAATCGAATGGAACCGTCCCGTCTGTAGTTCCTGTAGTAGAGAATAAGGGAATTTACGATGATGGCGTAATTAAAGGCGAGGTAGATCCAGTAGCCGAACATGCGGGAATAGGTGTTGTGCTCGCTAACGTTGAAAATGAATGGCTGGACCAGGTTGACCAGGAGCATTCCTAACAGGACCACCTTCATGAAACGCATTCCCCATTTCTGGGAACTTGTCAACTCGATGCCGAAATGTTCCTTGAGGAAGATAAACCAGCTGTAGGCGCAAAGGAAGTTGGAGGCAAAGAGCCAGGTGTTGGCGAAGTAGACCAGTTCCCTGGCGTTCGGGCCGTCATTTCCGTCAACGGCAAAGGCGATGACATCGGAAAGGCAGCAGGAAAAACAGGTGCCCAGCATGGCGATGAGTACCTTGCTTTCCTTTGTCTTGAGTCTGAGTCGCCAAATGTTTCCTACAATCATGACGACTACCAGGATCATGCCGATAAGGTCCGATCCCAGAGCCATTCTGATGTCAATACCCGATTCCATAAAACACTCCTTATCCCACAGCTTTCATAAACTATATAAAAGTTTCAAATTAGGCGAGTTTGGTCGGTAATTTTTTTATTCCGGGGGAAAGGAATTTATATTTAGGGGCATAAAGTAAATCAAAGGATTTCTATGTCTAAACTCATGCGTTCTATTTCGGGTATTCGCGGCATTGTAGGCGATACCCTGACCCCTCAGGTTTTGCAGTCCCATGTTCGCGCCTTTTTGGAAATCACCAAGGCAAAGAAAGTTGTGATTGGTCGCGATAGCCGCCCCACTGGTGACGCCATCGTCCAGTATGTAGCTGGCATTTGCCGCCTCTCCGGCGTAGACGTTGTTGATGTCGGCCTTAGCACCACGCCTTCTGTAGAAATTCTCACTACCGAAAATAAGGCTGACGCTGGCATTATCATTACTGCAAGCCATAACCCGCTGGAATGGAATGCCTTGAAGTTCCTGAACAACAAGGGCCTTTTCCTGGGTCCCGATGACGTGAAGAAACTTTTTGAACTGGCTGACGCCAACCAGTTCAGCTATCCTGATTATCGCACCATGGGCAAGTACGAAGTGGCTCCCGATGCAGATGGCGTTCATATCGATGGCACTCTCAAGATTCCGTTTGTTGACGTGGAAGCTATTAAGGCAAAGAAGTTCAAGGTTGCTGTAGACGCCGTGAACGGTGCCGGTTCCTACATTGTGCCTCGCCTTTTGGAGCAGCTGGGTTGCGAAGTGGTTCGTGTTCACTGCGAACCCGATGGTACATTCCCCCGCGGTGCAGAACCTCTGCCGGAAAACCTGGGCGACCTTCGTGAAGCCGTAAAGGCAAACGGTTGCGCAGTTGGCTTTGCTGTTGATCCGGATGCAGACCGCTGCGCCCTGGTAGATGGCCTCGGCCGTAGCATCGGCGAAGAATATACTCTGGCCATTGCAACCGAGGAAGTCCTTTCCCAGAAGAAGGGTTCCGTTTGCGTGAACCTCTCCACCAGCCGCATGAACGAAGATGTGGCAACCAAGTACGGTTGCGAATTCAGTCGCGCCAAGGTGGGTGAAATTAACGTAAGCCTTCAGATGATTGAAAACGGCTGCGTCATCGGCGGTGAAGGTAACGGCGGCGTGATCCTGCCGGCTCTCCACTACGGTCGCGATTCCCTGGTAGCGGCAGCCCTCGTCCTTAGCTGGATGGCTCATCACGATGGCGGCCCCGAAAAGTTTGTTGCCGAAAATCCCGCCTATGCTATGCCCAAGAAGAAGTTTGAACTGGGCGACAAGAAGGTGGCAGACATTCTCCCCAAGGTGAAGGAAATCTTTGCCGGCTGGAAGATGGATGAACGTGACGGCCTGTGGCTTGGCTCCGAAAAGTCCTGGGTCCATGTCCGCGCAAGCAACACCGAACCCGTGATTCGCGTAATCGCAGAAGCTCCTACTGCAGAAGAGGCCGAAGCCCTCTGCTTCAAGGTGGAAAAACTTATTTAGACCGCTTTGCCATTTTTTGAAAAGACCTAGAGCTTGCTCTAGGTCTTATATTTTATACACAATGAAGCTGTTCAAGAAAAAGAGATATATGGTTGTTGCGATAATCCTTTCCATTCTATTCCTGCTGGGCGATGCCGGCGTACTGTTCCTCAGCCAGAAAAGTTTTGGCCGCCTTCCTCAGGGGGAGCGCCTTGCCCGAATCCGGCAATCTCCCAACTACAACGGAAAGGAATTTGTGAACCTGGATTCCACTGTCACCATGGCAGGTCAGAGAAGCAAGTTCCAGATCTGGAAGGAATTTCTCTTTGGGGATGGCAGCGACGTGGTGAAGGTGCCCGACTCCATGACGGTCATCCGCACGGATTTGAAGGCCTTGCCCGATGACAGGGATTGGCTTGTGTGGTTTGGCCACTCCAGCTACCTCATGAACCTTTCCGGCAAGAAGGTGCTGGTGGACCCCATTCTCTATTCCGGCTCGCCTGTAGATTTTGCGAACAAGATGTTTCCAGGAACCGATGTCTATAAGCCCAAGGATTTTCCGGATATCGACTACCTTGTCATCAGTCACGATCATTGGGACCATCTGGATTATGAGGCCGTTACGGAATTGGAACCCCGGGTAGGGAAGGTTATCCTTGGCCTTGGCGTGGGCGAACACTTTGAATACTGGGATTATCCCAAGGAAAAACTGGTGGAGTTGGACTGGTGGGAAAGTTCTGTTCTTGATTCAGCGCGGGAGGACTCCGCTGGAACACGGATGACATTCGAGGTGGTTTCAACGCCTGCCCGCCATTTCTCCGGTCGGGATCTCCACCAGAATAAGACCCTCTGGTCTTCCTACATTCTAAAAACGCCCAAGCGCACCATCTGGATAGGCGGTGACACGGGCTACGGTTCACACATTGCAAAAATCGGGGCGAAGTTCAAGGATATTGACCTCGCCATCCTGGAAAACGGGCAGTACAGTCAGGACTGGGCGTTCATCCACACCATGCCGGAATACCTGGGCAAGGAAATGCAGGAACTGGACGCCAACCGTTATTTGACCGTTCATCATTCCCGCTTCTGCCTTTCTAAACATGATTACCGGGAACCGCTAGAAAATGCAAAACGGGCTGCCGCAGAATCCGGCAAACCCGTCTTGATGCCCCAGATGGGCGAAGTTCTCTATCTGGATTAGAATTGTTCCAGGAACTTGTGGACGTCTTCGGGAACCCAGGTATTGCTCCAGCCACCGTAGTCGTTGGCAGTCCACTGGTGGCCACCCTTCCAGGTACAAACGCGTACAGGATGGTTGGGATCCACCTTCTGGAAGTCGTAGCAGACATGGGGTTCGCCGTTGTTGCCGGAATGTTTCTTCATGACATTCACTTCGTCGCTCACGTCAGTTCCGCCGGGACCGTTATTCTTTAGAATACGGGTGATGGAGCTATTCAGGCGCTTGTAATCGCAAAGGCCGTCGTCAGTACCGTGAACATCCATCCAGGCGATGGGCTTGCCCTTGTTGGTAGGAATGTAGATGTTCCAGTCGGCCACGGCGTAGGTTACTGCGGCACGGACGCGATGCTGGAAGGCCTGTGCCAGGGAGTTGGTGAACATGGAGCCGAAGCTAAAGCCGGTAACGAACACGCGGGAAGTGTCGATACAGTAGTTCTCTTCCATGGTGGTCAGCAGCTTGTCAAAGAACTGATGGTCCTTATCGTCGCCGCCGCGCCAGGGCATGCCATCGGTATCGCCGCGGGGAGCCACAAAGATGTAGTTGCCTTCGGTGTCAAGCTTCTGCTGGCCATAGTAGGGAGACGGATGGTCCTGATCCGGAGTGTGGTGGACAAAGTCTTCTGCATTGCTGCCCATGCAGTGCATGGCGAAAAGAAGCTTGTGGGGCTTGGTGTTGTCGTAGTTCTTGGGAAGTGTAATGAAGTATTCGCGGTTCAGACCTGCAACGCTCATTTCGAAACGGTCGCCATTTTCTACGCTCTTGGTCTTTACGAGAGAAGAGTTCTTGCCGCAACCTCTAGAAGGTGCGGGGGCGTTACCCTTGACATAATCATAGACCCCGTTGATGACAACCACTGGCGCAGTCTTGGTAAGCTTCAGGTTCAGGGTGGTGTCCAGGCTGGACAGGGGAACGCTCAATGTGTCGTAACCGTCGGCAATCACCTGCAGGGATTCGCCAGCTGCTGCGGCCTTGAGTGCGGCCTTCGCCTTTTCCTGGTAGGCGATGGAGCCGCTGTAGTTGCCGGCTGCAGTAAACCTGAAGGTCTGCTGGGCTGAACCCATCTGGACACGGGCGAGGTAGGTTCCCTGCGCGTCAATGCTTGCGCCCAGGTCAAATACGCCGGACCCCTGCATCTTGCGGCTTGCAATCTGGTTTCCCATCAGGTCGAAAACCTTGACGGTCACAGGAGCGGAACCGCCCTGGGAGAAACTGAGAATGCCGTGATCCAGGTTGAAGAAGCCAACCCCGGCATGAGCGCCGCGGATTGCGTCGATACTCGGCTGTGAAGCTGTATCTACGGGCTCCACGACGGGTTCGGCTTCGTAAATCACGAACTTGCCGGAAGCGTCCGTAGTGGTGGATTTGCCTTCTTTCAAGAGGGCGACGGAGGCACCGCTAACGGCCTTTCCGTCGGAATCGTTTACAGTACCCTCCACCGTATAGGCGGCTGCAGTACCGAAAAGTGCAGACAGCATGACTGCCGGCAGAATAGCAGAAAATCTGCGAGACATATTTACTCCTTTTACCCAAATCCAAAAAACACTCAAAGGTAAATTAACTACAAAATCAGTTTCCTTCAACTGTGCAACTTAAATTCCGTTGTAATCTGTTGTAATTCCTGTGCAACGAAGGAAAATTTTTGTTTACAAGAGCTCTTTCTGCTTTCGGGATTTGCGGAAAAATGCAGAAAAGGGTTCCTCTTGAGAGGAACCCTTTTGGTGTATTCAAGGAGTACGTATGTTGGAGTATCAATGTGGGCGAAAACTTCCGGCGGTTACACCACGTTCAGTTTACGGGCGGCAGCCTGCTGCTTTTTCACAAGGCCGAATGCGAGAATTCCGTTTTCCAGGGTCACCTGGATGTTTTCGGTGTCGATGTCATCGGCCAGGCGGAAACTGCGCTCGTAATTCATCTTGCTTTCCTTGCGTTCGCGGGTTGCCTTCACCGTCAGGATATTCTTTTCGATCTGGATATCCAGATTTTCCTTCCTGACGCCGGGCAGTTCCACTTCCAGGGTGAAACCGTTTTCCACCTCGTAGTAGTCCGCCTTGGGGCTGTAGGTGAATTCCCGCTTTACGCATTCAGCCTTTTCGGCGTTTTCATTCTTTTCGTTTGCGCCGTTCAGGTTGTTCAGGCTGTCGATCAGGTTCTGAAGACCATAGAAAGCGGTGGGGATTACGTTTGCGTTCATCATAATTTTACCTCGTTGTTGAGCGGGCTCGGCGTTTACCGTTGGCCCATTGTTTCTTGTTTTACGCTCTCCCTAATGCAAAGGCCATGCCAACTTTTTCCGAGTCCTGAATTTTGCGAAAAAATTTTGCTTTATGGCTTTTTTCCCATTGCAAATGGAGAATCTCCGAAAACCAAAGTTCATTTACGAAACGCACTCTGTTTCAACCCTGCAACACTTTACGATTCACAATGAACAACCACCATAGCCATTTTAGGGGCTAGGGTCTAGGGGATAGGGTCCAGGGGATAGGGGTTAGGGCATCTAGATGTATATGCTTTTGATTTCGGGATGGATTCGTCTTTATTTTTTCCTCAGAGTATTCCCGATACCCCTAGTCTCTAATTTCTAGTTTCTAATCACTAACCACTAATCACTAACCACTAATCACTAACCACTCTTCATCCTTCATTTTTCACTCTTCACTAGTTCAGGGGTACGCTTCGCTTGAGGTATGAGGTCGGAGCTTCGCTCCTAGAGGCTTATTAGTGGCTAGAGACTAGGGCTGCGGGATGCAAGTGCTTGCGACTTCAAGGAGGCTACATCTTTATTTTACCCGCAGTGTATTCCCGATACCCCTAGTCTCTAATTTCTAATCTCTAATCACTAACCACTAACCTCTCTTCATCCTTCATTTTTCATCTTTCATTCTTCATTCTTCATTGTTAATTGTTCACCAAAACATTCCCTTGCTTTTTCTACATTATCAACCGTCAATCATCCATTATCAATTAGTGTCATGCCGCGCAATCTGTACGAAGGAAGTATCTTAAAGAATATCGGGATTTTTTCCATCCCGTTCCTGATTGCGAATTTCCTCCAGACCCTCTATGGCATGGCGGACCTGTTCATTATCGGGCAGTTTACGGATGCCGCTGGAATTACCGCTGTCGCTGTAGGTAGCCAGGTCATGCACTTCGTAACCGTAATCCTCATCGGCCTTACCATGGGAACTACGGTTTTGATGGGGCAGGCTGTCGGTGCGAAGCGTCTGAAAAGTCTCAGTCGCATTCTGGGGAACACCATCGTAATCTTTACGGTGGTGGCGGTCCTTTTTACGGCGGTCCTTCTGGCGACAGCCCCGCAAATCGTATCCCTCCTTTCTACGCCTGCGGAAGCGGTAACGGGGACTATTCAGTATTTGATTATCTGTTTCCTGGGAGTGCCCCTTATTACCGCCTATAATGTCATTGCGGCGGCCTTCCGCGGGCTTGGGGATACCAAGAGTCCCATGTATTTCGTGACCATTTCCTGCGTCATTAACATTGCCCTGGATTTCCTGTTTGTGGGTCCCCTCCAGATGGGGCCTGCGGGTGCGGCGCTTGCGACGGTCGCCTCCCAGCTATTCTGTGTCGTCATTACCCTTGCCGCCATCAAGTGGGTAAAGCGGGTCCATTTCGGGGTGTCCATTTCCCGAAGGGATCTGCGTCCCAACAAACCTCTCCTCTGGTCCCTGCTGAAGATCGGTTTTCCCGTGGCCTGCCAGGAAGGCTTCATCCAGGTTTCCTTCCTGTTCATTACCTTGATTGCTAATTCCCGCGGTCTGGAAATCGCCGCCGCCGTTGGCGTCGTGGAAAAGATTATCTGCTTTTTGTTCCTGGTGCCTTCCGCCATGCTTTCCTCGGTGTCTGCCATCAGCGCCCAGAACATCGGGGCGGGTCGCTTCGATCGTGCCCGCCAGACGCTTTATTGCGGTATGGGAATTGCGGCTGGTTTCGGTTTATTCTGTGGAATCCTGTTCCAGTTCGTCTCGGAACCTGTACTTGCGTTGTTTACCGGCGATGCCCAGGTCATTACCTACGGAACCCAGTATCTGCATGCCTATGTCTTTGACTGCATGGTGGCGGGAATTCATTTCTGCTTTAGCGGGTATTTCTGCGCCTGCGGACTTTCCATCGTCTCCTTCATCCACAATTCCATTTCGATTCTCGCCATGCGCGTTCCCGGGGCTTATCTGGCATCCATCTGGTATCCGGAAACTTTGTTCCCTATGGGCATTGCAACCCTAAGCGGTTCCTTCCTGTCGGTGGTGATCTGTGTCGTTGTCTATTTTGTGGTAGAACGCCGCCGAAAAATGGCCTAGGATTACTTGAAGAGTATTCCAATTTGAACTATTGTAAAGGGCCGTTAAATCGGTAAAAAGAGACTTTGTAACCAATTCGCTCGATGTACGGCGCTTTTTTGAATATATATTTTGTCTATTCTACCCTAGTGCCGTGTGGAGGCTTTTGGTGACTGTTGAGATGATTGAATTTTTGGTGGCGTCCCTGGTGGTTGCCTCCCTGGACCTGGTCCTTTCGGTAATGTCGTTCAGGAAGGGGGATCGGCGAGGAAGGACCTTGGGGTTTACCTGCATTGGCTGCGCCATTGTTGACTTGAGCTACCTTGTCACCTGTTTCTGCGATAACGCCTTTGCCTTTTCCTGCGTGTCCAGCATTTATTTTCTGGGCGTAGATTTTATGCTGTTCTGGCTGGTTCTGTTTGTTCTGGAATTTGGAAGGATCAAGCAGACGAAAATGGGCAAATGGCACCTGAAAATTGCCATAGCCTACATGGTGTTCGATGCGGTGGTTTTTGCCTTGAACCCTTTCCTGGATTTTGCCATTGGCTTTATTCCCCGCAACACTTCCATTGCGAAGTTCAGCTATGACATGCATGGGCTGTTCTACGCCCACCTGGTCTTTTGTTATTTGATGGTTGCTGTGGTGGCTCTTACCTTGATTATGAGGTTGGTCAAGGTTCCCCTGGAATACAAGCGCCAGTATCTCTATTCCCTGATAGGCTTGTCGGGAATCGTTGCCATCAACGGCATTTTCCTCTTTGTGCCGGAGTTTGCCAAGTACAGCTACCTGGACCTTTCCATCTTTGGCTATAGTATCGGCGCATACGTTTTCTACTGGGCCTGCTTCAACTACTCCACGAAGGGCATGATGAACCTTTTCAAGATGAGTGTGTTCGAAAACCTGGACCAGGGGCTGGTGCTTTTTGACTATTCCGACAAGATGATTCTCTTTAACGAAATGTCGGACCGTCAGTGGCCCCATGTCAAGTTCCGTCGTGGCATGAATCTTGACGAGTTCATGAAAGCCTGCAGGATCGAAATTGATCCGGGCCTTGAAAACTGCGTGCTTCAGTGCTATGTGGAATCGGAAGGCGAGGTCAAGCCCTTGCGCTGTGATTTCAGGACGCTGAAAAATAGGCGCGGGCGTATGCTGGGGCACCTCTTCATGTTCTCCAACGCCATGCTTGCGACCGATCCCTTGACGGGATTTCACAACTGGGAGAATTTCAAGTTCCTGCATTCCGAGAAAAAGACGATTCCCAGAAATGAGATGGTGGTCGTCGCCTGTGACATTATGGGGCTATCCTTTCTGAACAATACCAAGGGGCGTCATGTAGGCGACCTGAAGATCAAGGCCCTGGCCGACCTGTTCCGGACTCATTTCCCGAAAGATTCCTTCTTTATCCGCGGCCACGATGCGAACTTTATCGTGACGCAGCTCCTGGAAGATGAAAAGTCCGCCATTGAAAATCTTGAGAAGATCAGGGCCGCTTTCGATGTGCACATCCAGTATTCCATTAGGACGATCCCCCCATCGGAAGACCTGCTGGAAGGTATCGAGGATGTAATCAAGGGACTGAAGCAGAAGAAGCTCTTGAACAAGGATTCCAGCCATTCCGTGATATTGAATTCCCTGGTGCAGGCATTGCAGGAATGCGATTCCGATACGGAGGCCCATGTCCAGAGAACCCAGGAAATGGGTGCCCTGCTGGGTAAGCGCATCGGTCTCAACGACGTGCAGCAGAGTGACCTTTCTCTGCTTTGTCTCCTTCACGATATCGGAAAAATCGGCGTGCCTCTGGAAATTCTCAACAAGCCGGGAAAGCTGACCGCCGATGAATGGCGGGTGCTTCGTTCCCACGCGGTGAAGGGCTTCCAGATTGCCAACAGTTCCTCGGAACTTTGCGGCATTGCAAACATGATCCTGCATCATCATGAACGCTGGGACGGCGCCGGCTATCCCGACGGACTGAGTCGCGAGTCCATTCCCCTGCTGTCCCGCGTGATTGCGGTGGTGGATGCCTACGACGCCATGGTGAATGACCGCTCCTACCGTGCGGCCTTGCCCCAGGATGTGGCCATCAACGAGCTGAAGCGCTGCGCAGGGTCGCAGTTTGACCCGGGTATCGTCTCGGAATTCATCCAGATGATTGAAACCATGCCGAAAATCGAGCCGAAGAAAGTGGAGCGACCTCTGGAGGAGACGAAGGCTCTTGTCCGTGAGGAACTGACCGAGGGCGAATTGGGGACTTCCTTCCACGCGGTTCATTCCCTGAATTTCTGCCGCTATGTGGTGGATGAAAAGTTCAACATTCTTTCCGTAGATAAGTTCTTCGAGAATCTGACCGGATATACCCAGGAAGAAATTACCAACAACCGCATGAACCATCTGGATCTTATCCCTAAGGAAGACCGCACGGAATATTTGAAGCTGGTTCTCGAGGAAACATCCAAGAGTCCCCAGGCCTTCTTTGAACATCGCCTGATGCGCAAGGACGGTACCGTGGTCTATGTGTTCTGCCTGGGCCGCCAGTTCTTCGATTCTGCGGCCCGTGCAAGCCGTTCCGAAATCTTCGTGACCGATGTGTCCAACACCTATAGCCTTCGTGTCATTGCCGATGTGGAACGAAAGCGTGCGAAGAGTCGCGAAACCGAGTGGGAGAATGCCTTCCGAAGGGATCCGCTTACAGGTGTCCTTACCCGCGCCGCCTTCAAGAACGATACGGAATTCAAGTTGCTGGAAGGCCAGACCAAGGTGATGCTCCTGATGGTGGACGTGGACCATTTCAAGACATATAACGATACCTATGGACATGTGGCCGGGGATGAGTTCCTGACCCTTGTGGGACAGACCCTGCTCTCTTGCCTCCGCAGGGACGACATTGCGGGACGCATGGGTGGCGATGAATTTGCGGCTGCTCTCTTCTTCAAGAAGACATGCACAGACGAGTTCATGTATGAACGTGCCCAGCAGATTTTTGATAAGATCAACATGACCCTTGCCATGAATCCCAAGGCCACCAGCCTTTCCATGGGTGCGGTCATTGCCGACGAACAGACCAGTAACTTTACGGACCTTTATGCCTGCGCCGACAAGCGCCTGTACAAGTCCAAGGAAGGGGGACGTTCCAGGATTTCCGTGTCCTAGGCAACCTGGTGCAATGCCGCTTTTGCAAAAAAAAGAACCGCGCCCTTTGGCGCGGTTTTCCTGTATAGTCCATTTGTTTTTTTTAGTCCAGCTTGCCCTGGTATAGGTCGAGCAACTTTCTTGCCAGAAGGCTTGTGTACTTTGCGTTGGTCAAGGTGACCTTGGAACTTTCTAGGTTGTTTTTTTGGATGAGATAGTCGGTATAGGTAATGGCGCCCGCATTTCGCTGTTCTTCGGCAACAGTCAATGCCTCGGTATAGGCTTCCACCTGAAGGATTGCCGCCTTCCACTGGAGATCTGCGCTAAGGGCGTTCAGGTAAAGCTGCTCGATACTGTTTTCCAGGACCTTGGCGGCTTCCTGCAGGGTGACCTGGGATTCCGTTTCGTTGAGCTGGGCCTGCAGCACCTTGTTTTCCGTGGAACCGTTGTCGATGATGGGGATGTTGATTCCCAGGGAAACGCTGTTCTGCCAGCGGTCCTTCAGCTGGGTTCCGTAGCGGTCGCTTTGCCACGCCTGGAGGCCTGTGGAGGAACTTGCCCCCAGTGAAACGGTAATGGTGCTTCCCTTGCCTGCAACCTCGACATTTTTTCTGGCGGCCTGGATGGCGATGCTGTCTGCCTTAAGGCCTGGATTTGCCTTTTGGGCGTCAAGGAGAATCTGTTCCAGGGAGGGAATCGCGTCCAGTGAATCCGGGGAGCTTGCGCTGTTGGCGGGTGCTTCTACGGAGAGGGAATCCGAGGCGGGGAGTTCCAGTAGCTGCTTCAGGGAAGTCTTGCTGGAATTGACGGACTGCTGTGCCTGAAGGATGGCCACCTGCTTCTGCATCACGTTGGACTGGGACTGGACCAGGTCCTTCTTGGTGATGGCGCCTGCTTCATAGAGCCTGGTATAGTGCTCCAGTTCTGCCTGGGAAAGTTCCAGGGAGGAATTTGCCGTGAGAAGTTTCTCCTCGGCGGCGAGAAGGTTCATGTAGGCGTTCAGCACGCTTTCCTGGATGGTGCGCTCCACCTGTTTCGTGTTGAATGCGGCTGCATCCTTATTGAGTTTACTCGCTTCCGTTGCAAGCGCCACGGAACCGCCGTCCCATAGGGTCCAGGAACCGTTGATGCCCAGGGACAGGCTGTAGTGATCCTGGGGGTGGTCTGCCAGCGGGCGGTCATAGAGGGAATTGTTGATGCTTGCGCTGAGGGTCGGGTGCTTTCCCGCCTTGGCCATCTTGATAGAGACATCGGCCTGCTGCTCGCGGAGCTTTGCCGACTCTAGCTTTAGGCTGCTTTTCTTGGCCTGCTCCAGGCACTGTTCCAAAGTCCAGGAATCGGCAAGGGCGAATGTCGCCGTTGCGAGAAGTCCTGCAAGTATAGCTTTAGAATGGATCATGTCTTTTAGATGCCCGGAATGGGAAATTCGTTGCCTTTTGGACAAGATAGCAAAAAGAGAGTGCTGGAACAAAAAAGGCCCGGCAAAGCCGGACCTTTTCAAGTGGACGGTATTGGATTTGAACCAATGACCTCTGCCGTGTGAAAGCAGCGCTCTAAACCAACTGAGCTAACCGTCCGAATGTGTGCCAAATATAGATAGAATGGGACACACTGTCAAGGGATTCACCTGTTTTTTACGCAACGAACCGAGAAGGCGTTATCCTTGAAGTAGTTGTTCAGGTAGAAGCGGTCTCCGTAGAGCCAGGCGTACTTGGCGTAATTCTTGTGGAATTCGTCGGAAGTCCAGTAGAAACCGTAGTCCCCCAGACCTACGAACTGGCCGTCATACTGGCGGGTGCCGGCTCCCTGGGCGTTAAACCCGTAGGTATCCCGGGCAGGGAAATTGGGATCCCAGCTGTCGTGGAGGTTGTTTGCCGCGCCCTCGTGCCAGCAGGGGCCTTCGTCGGGGCCGTTACCTTCGCACTGCTCCTTGAAACCAGCGATGGAGGAAAGGGTATGGAACTCGTCCATGGTGGGCAGGTGCCAACCCTCGGGGCATATCCCCTGAATCTGTTCGCCCGTCGCGTTGCAGTTCTTTCCGCGGCCGCACTCCTCTTCGGACTTGCCCATGGCGGCAGCCCAGGAGTAGAGCCTTCCGCCTAGGGCGCAGTTGCTGTAGTCGTTGTCATAGCACCAGCTGTTTTTGGTCTGGTAGTTCAGGTTCTTTGCCATCCAGAGGGTTTCCTGGATGAGGGTGACGGGGTAGACATGATTGTCGCGCTTGTCCACCAGTCCCTTTTCCAGTAGTTCCTTGTATTCTTCGGCAGGATCCCTGTAGTGCGTCTTCTCGGAAATGCAGCGTACGGGTAGTCGTTCCTTTTTCAGCTCTCTGATGTTTCGGTAGTTCCTGTCGATGTAGCCGTACAGGGCGTAGGCCACATGGCCATCTCCTGCTACGGGCAGGTCTATGGTGGGGTTGCTGGTAATGGGGGACAGGTCGTCCAGGTTGTCGGTGCTGGTCCAGAAGATGGGGCAGTTCATGGTCACCTGCTTTACGCCATGGTGGTCCACTTCTGCGCATTGTCCGTAAGTCAAGGCGCCAAAGCCGATGACATCCTTTCCCTTGACTTTGACAACCTTGCCCGACTCGACATGTTTTTGGCTGATGACCTCAGACTTTGCAACGAGTTCTTCGAACCCTCCGACATGATTAAAGAGCCTGGCCCAGTCTCCGTGGCTGGGGAGAACCCATCCTTCGGGGCAGACTTCCATGGCCTCGTGCCAGTTGTACATCATGCCCATCTTCTTGCAGATGCCTGTACAGGCGGCTCCCTTGGGGCTGTAGCGCAGGTTTTCGGCAATCCATTCCTGACCGTCCAGTTTAATAATCTTGTAGGTCTGGCCGTCGCGTTTGTCCTTGATGGTTTCTGCAGAAGCGAGGGTGGATAGTGCAAAAAATGCAGCCAGGGCGATCTTTGTGACACTATTGCGGTTTAAAAATTCGGCAAACAAAAAGTTCTTCATGACATTACCGCCTATCGCAAAACGAAAATTTCACCGCAGGTGCCGTTGCTTGGACGCAAAATCACATACAGGTCATTGGACAGCTTGTAAAGAGCTCCTACTTCGGTGACTTCGCTATTGGAGTAGAAGGTGGTTGCGGGATTGCCTGAACCATCGTTTGGCGTATGCACCACGTACAGGGTGCTGTCGTCACCGCGGAAAATGAAACTGTTATCTGGCTGGGAACCTTGGGTCTTTAGAAATACGGCGGTAGGATTCCCCTGAATGAACCTGCTGTTGCAGAAGTAGTAGTCAAAGATGCCGTAGGTGCAAATCTGGATGGACATGGCCTTGCGCAGTTCCAGCAATTCGTCATCGGCTATAGCCTGGTGGGCTGAAGTCAGCATAGGCTTGATCTGGTTGAATATGTAGGTATACTCGTTATTGCGGTTTCCCATCTCGGCAAGTTTTAAAAGATCGGCTTCCGCTGTCTGGACCTGGATTTTGTTTTCTTCGCTGATGGCGCCTTGGGGGAGGCTTGCGAGCTTAAGGTGCTCCGGTTCCTGCGCAAGGGCGAAACTTGCCAGCATGAGTAGTGCTGGAATAAATCTTTTCTGCATTTAAACTCCTTCTTGTGAAGTCCTATCGAGGGGGAATATAGAAAAACGGCTTCCGTCAAGAAAGCCGTTGAAGGGTGGATTAAAGGGCGCTTCTCTCGCCCTACAAATACTGGCGCTCTGCGAGCGCTATACCTTTGGCTCGGTCATGCCGGCAAGCAAGCTTGCCGTCGCGACACTCGCCTTATAGGTATTGGCACCCTGCTAGTGCAGTATTTTGGGCTCGGAAATGCCCAAACAGGTTTGGGCGCTTCTCTCGCCCTACAGATACTTGTCTTCGGCGGCTTTTAGGATGGTGAGGAATTCTGCCGGGGTCTTGGAGGCGATGAGGTCCTTGCGGACGCCGCCATCGGCCAAAAGACGGCTGACGGAGGAAAGGGCCTTCAGGTGAGGACCCACGGTGTTGCCCGGGCTCACGATAAGGATGATCAGGTAGACCGGTTCGCCATCGAAGGAGGCGAAGTCCAGACCATTTTCGATGGTGGCAGCCACCATGCACATGCGGTCCACATAGTCAATCTTTGCATGAGGGACTGCAAGTCCGCAACCGATGCCGGTGGAACGGCTCTGTTCGCGGTCCCAGACGGCCTTGAAAATCTCGTCACGGTGTTCCAGCTTGTAGGCACTGCAAAGGGTATCTACCAGCTCGTTGAGGACAGCTTCCTTGGTGGTGCTGGCAGAGTTGATGATGATGCAATTGTCCACAAACCTTTCGGAAAGACGCATAACTTACAGATCCTTTTTGAAATGACTACTGGATATTTAGCAATTATTTCCGTTTTGGGGAGGCATGGAATGACAATGTAACCAGAAAATGCGGAAAATTACTGAAATTTGGCCAAAAATGCGAAAATATCATCTTCGCTCTGGAAACTGTCCCACTGGTCCATGATAAGTCCCATGGTGTAGATGTCGATCTGTCCAGGGGCGTGTGCCCGTCCGATGGCGCCGTAAGTCAGGTTGGCGCCTTCCTTCAGGGACCACAGACGGCTGGTCTTCCCGGTGTCCCCCATCCCGAAGGCGGAGAACAGCTGGAATTTCTTGGCGTTTTTCCGGATGAACTTGTAGAGGCGACTGCAGTCGTCGGTGGAATTGCTCATGGCTGCGATTTTCAGACCGGGGGCCTTAAAACGCTTGACATCCTTGGCGAACTGTTCCAGTTCGGCGTCGCTTGGAATCCGGGCGAAGTTATGCTCGGAAACGAGAATCCTTACCTTGCGGCTAGTCGCTAGTTTATCTAAAGTCTCGTAGTTGTGGAGGCAATCCCTTTCAAGGTCCAGCCATTCCGGGACTTCGCTTCCTGCAAGGATTTCCGCCCACAGGTCGGGCCGTTCGATTTCCCTTGCGTCGGGGAAGGTGCCTCCGTCTCTCTTTAGGCGGATTGTCCCGATCTGAAGCTTTCCGGGAGCCACGTTCCGAACCCTTTTCGACAGGTCTTTCCATGCGCTTTCATCAAAGAAATCGTAACGGATTTCTACAGCGGTACATGCCTTTAGGTCCAGGTGGACCGGGTGGAGGGAATCGGATTCGGCGACTTCCAGGGTTTCGGGGCCGATGAGGCCAACGAGATATTTTTCGTTCATGAGGGGAAAGATAGTAATTAGTGGTTAGTGATTAGTGGTTAGTGGTTGGTGAACAATTAACAATGAAGAATGAAAGATGAAAAATGAACAGTGAAGAGTGAACAATGGTTTTGGGAATACTCCGTAGGGATTTTTAAAGATGTAATTGCCTTGAAATAGCAAGCACCTGCATCCTTCTGCCCTAACCCCTAGATTCTAGCCTCTAGCCCCTAAAGCTCCCTAATAAACCTCTAGGAGCGAAGCTCCGACCTCATACCTCAAGCGAAGCGTACCCCCTGAGTTAGTGAAGAGTGAAGAATGAAAAATGAAGGATGAAGAGTGATTAGAGATTAGAAACTAGAGGCTAGGGATATTAGGAATACTCCATCGGGGAATTTAAAGATGTAACCACCAGAAATCGCAAACACTTGCATACCGCAGCCCTAGCCACTTGCGTCATCAGCAAACCTGCTGAACAAGCCTAACTCCTTTGAGGAGGTGCTTCAGCGCCCCTCAAACACAAAAGGACGGAGCAAACGGGCGCTGCCCGTGAAGCGAGGTCGTTTTGTGGGGGAGTTCAGAGGCTAATGAACACTTAGGGCTTTAGCCCTTAGTGAGAATTGTCCACTTTGTGGATGGCGGTAGCCCCCTTTGCGTCATTTTACAAATTCCAGTGAAGAAACGATAATATGGGTGTGAAAGGCTTTTCCTCGCGGTAGGCTTGTCGTGAGGGGGACCGCAATTTTCTAAATTAACGGACGAACAAAATAAAGGATGCTTTTTATGGCAGATTGTAACGAAAAGAAAGAAGCTCAGGCCCCGGATATGATGAAGAAGGCCGAGGAATACCTGGCCCAGAACCGCCGTATTTTCCTGTGGGGCGGTGTGGATGACGAAAGTGCGGAACGCATCGTGAAGCAGCTTCTTTATCTGGATTCCCTGAACCATGATGACATTACCCTGTACATCAACAGTCCCGGTGGCGTGATTTCCAGCGGTCTTGCCATTTATGACTGCATGAACGCAATCAAGAGCGATGTGGTTACGGTCTGCTGTGGCCAGGCGGCCTCCATGGGTGCCGTGCTCCTCACTTCCGGTACCAAGGGCAAGCGCTACGCATGGCCCAACGCCCGCATCATGATCCATCAGCCCCTGATTCATGGCGAAATTGTGGCGCCTGCCAGCGATATCCAGATCCAGGCCGAGGAAATGCTCCGTATCCGTAACATTACGGGCAAGATTCTCGCCGAGACTTCCGGCCATACTATGGAAGAAATTGACCGCGATACGGAACGCGACAACTTCATGAGCGCGGAAGAAGCCAAGGCATACGGCCTGGTGGACATTGTAGAGAGCAAGCTATAATTTGAAATTGCAGGGTGTCGCGAAATTTTCGCGACAGTGGCCGCTGCAAACCTAAGAGAAACAATATGGGATTTTTTTCTGCGATTAAGAAAGGTCTTGCCAAGACCCGCGATGCACTTCTGGGAGAACTGAAAGGCATTATCGGCGCTGGCAAGATTACGGATGAAACTCTGGAAGAACTTGAAGAGCACCTGATCAAGGCGGACGTGGGCGTGGAAGCCGCATTCCTCCTGACGGATGCACTTCGCGAAAACGCTTTGGGCAAGTCGCTTACCACCGAACAGGTGCTGGACATCATGCGTAACGAGGCGGAACGTCTTCTGAAGGATCCCCCTCCTTTCGAGCTTAAGGGAAAGCCCCATGTGGTTTTGGTCATCGGCGTGAACGGTGCCGGAAAGACTACCACCATCGGTAAGCTTGCCGCCCGTCTGAAGGGCGAGGGCAAGAAGGTCATGATCGCCGCCTGCGATACTTTCCGTGCGGCTGCCATCGACCAGCTGGAAACCTGGGCAGAACGTTCCGGTGCAGAATTCGTAAAGCATCAGGAGGGTTCCGACCCGGCTGCCGTGGCCTTTGACGCCTGCCAGGCCGCCCAGGCCCGCGGCTGCGACGTGGTGCTGATCGATACCGCAGGTCGCTTGCACAACAAGGACTACCTGATGGAGGAACTGAAGAAGATCGTCCGCGTCATCAAGAAGGTTAGTCCCGACATGCCCCACGACATGTGGCTCGTGATTGACGGAAACACCGGACAGAATACCATCAACCAGACCAAGATCTTCAACCAGAGTTTCCCGCTGACGGGTCTCGTGGTGACGAAGCTGGACGGTACCGCCCGCGGTGGTGCTGTGCTTTCTATCGCCAGTTCCCTGCAGATTCCTATCCGCTGGATCGGTATGGGCGAACGCATCGACCAACTGGTTCCTTTCAGCAAGGCCGAATATGTGGAAGGCCTGTTCGAAAACGCATTGGAAGACAAGTAACTTTAGGAACTGATCCGAAATGTCAACCGCTTGCAAAAATGAGCGCCTTAGGGAGGGACGGCCTGTCGCCCCTTCTTTTGCTTTTGTAGGGCGCATTTTTGGGGCGGCATTGCTTGCGGCTTCCGTGCTAGTTCCGCTGACGGGCTGTTCCGGCGAGGTAAAGGTGGATGCCCACCTGGTGGAAACCTTCGTGGAGCTTCGGCTGGCCGAGTTTACCTACGGTGCGGAAACTCCTACCGCCCGCCTTGTCCGCCAGGATGTGCTGAAACGCTACGGCTATACCCGCGAGGAGTACCTGGAGAAGCTGGATGAACTTCTGGAGGATGAAGACCGGTGGGTCCCTTTCCAGAAGGCGGTGAACGATCGCCTGGACAGCTTGCTTAAGATTCCCAAGGCGGAACCGGCGGCGACTTCCAAGAAGAAGGTGCCTCCCAGGACGAAGAAGGGGAGCGCTGAATGAGACTTTTCCTTCTTGCACTTGTGTCCTTTATTTGCGGCGTGCTTCCCGCCATGTCCTTTGCCGCACCGGCAAATTCAAAAGCTGCGCCTAATGCTACCGCCGAAGGGGTGAAGTGGCGTTCCTATACGGAGGGGCTTGCCCAGGGGAAGGCTCGGCAGAAGCTGATCTTTGTGGACCTGTACGCGGACTGGTGCGTTCCCTGCAGGCTGATGGATGCGGGTGTGTATAGCGATCCCGCCATTGTGACCTTGCTGAATGAGCGCTTTATCCCGGTAAAGCTGGATGCCGACAGTCAGGAAAAGATTTCCTGCGACGGTCAGCTGAAAACGGCGCAGAAGTGTTTTTCGGAAGTGTGGGAACTGAAGGCCCTGCCCTCCTTTGTGCTGGTGGCGCCTAAGGGCCTTTCCATCCTTACGGTAACCCAGTCCCTGACCGTAGAGGACCTGAAAGAATTGCTAACAAAATTCCTCTCCAAGGAGAAGGAGTGGCTTGCGCGATGAGTGAAGAATTTCTTTTTTATGTGCAGATTGCGTTCTGGGTGCTGCTGTTCCTGATAGTGCACTGCTACTTGCTGTTTATTGTGTCCCTGCCGTTTATCAGCGAGCTGTTCAAGCGTCGCAAGAAGGTGCTGGACGAGAGCGGGGAACTGCCGACGGTTTCCATACTCATTTCCGCCTTCAACGAGGAGGCGGTCATCGAGCGCAAGATCCAGAATATTCTGGAGATTGACTATCCCAGGGAAAAGCTGGAAGTCCTCATTGGCGATGACGGTTCCGCCGACCGCACCGCAGAAATTGTCGCCCGCTATGCCGACCGGGGAATTACCCTGGTGAAGGCTCCCAGGAACGCGGGCAAGGCTGCCATGCTGAACCGCCTGAATGGCATTGCGAAAAACGAGATCCTGCTGTTCTGCGACGCCAACACCATGTTCTTCCCGAACGTGGTCCGCAAGCTGGTGCAGCCCTTTAAGGACAAGAAAATCGGTTGCGCCTGCGGTCACCTGATCCTTTCCGACAAGAGCGGGAGCGTTCTTGGCCGCGGTGAAAGTTCCTACTGGGATCTGGAATCCGAGATCAAGAAGTTCGAGGGCATTCTCGATCGCCTGGTGGGCGGTAACGGCGCCCTTTATGCCATTCGCCGCCACCTGTACACGGAACTGCCCGTGAAGAAGAGCGTTATGGATGACTTCTTCATCGCGACCAAGGTTTTGCAGAAGGGCTACTTCTGTACATTCGTGGACAGCGCCATCGGTACGGAACAGACTTCCAAGGAATCCAGCGGCGAGTTCCGCCGTAAGGTCCGAATCGGACGCGCCAACTTCAACTTCCTGTTTTCCTACCTGCCCTTGCTGAACCCTTTCCGTCCCCTGACTGCGTACCTGTTCTTCTCCCACAAGATCCTGCGCTGGTTCTCCCCCCATATCTTTATCCTGCTTTACGTGTCCTGCGGACTGCTGCTTACCAGCGGTCTCGTGTACCAGATTTTCTTCGGCGTTATGACGGTTGGCCTTTTGGCTTTCCTTTTAAAGATCATTCCCGCCGGCTATTACTTCCTCTCCATGAACCTGGCTATCCTTAAGGGGTTCTTCCTGGCCTTTACCCGCGAAAAGAGCGGCGGCTGGGCCCGTGAAGCCCGCGGTGATGACGAAGCCTAGTTTAAATACCATTGCAGGTGCGAGAATGCTGAAAATGAAAAAGATTCTGACTTTGTTCATCTTTGCTGTTGCCATGACGGCTGTGCCTGCAAGGGCTTTTTCCATGGACGTGCAGGGCGGTGTCGTCAATCACGTGAGTGACATTACCAGCTTCAACCTGAACGTCTTTGGACATTACTGGTTTCCCATCGACCAGATGCTCTTTGTGGGCATCGGGACGGGCTACCAGGAAATCGATAACGTAAGCCTTATTCCTGTTGCAGGAAGCCTATGGGTCCGCCTGCCGTTTGGACGCACTGTATTGCCGGTAGCGACGGGCGACTGGGGCTACCTCATCGGTAGCGACCACCAGATGTTCTGGCGTGCCGGAGGCGGTGTGGATATCAAGAACGGGGACTATTCTTCCATCATGCTCATGGGCGGCTACCAGTTCCTGGATCACGACGGCAAGGGATATGTTTATGTCCAGGCGGGCATCCTTGTTGAAATTTAAGATTGTATTTTCGCTTTAGGGCTCGTATCCTAAAGCAGAAATAATTCTTTCGGAAATTTCCGCGAAGGCCTTGTCGTTGGGGTGTGAAGCTATGAATGGATTTGTAATGATGTTTTGCTTCCCTATCCAGGAAAGGCTCTTGTTTTCTTTATTCCACTGGTAAGTTTGCGTTACTATGGTGGATTGGTAATTTACTTCATCAATGGTAAAATATACATGGAGGGAGTCGTTGATTTCCTTAATGGAATCTGTGGTCATGGAGAAATCTCTTGTGTTGGGATATGTATAGACGGCTCCCAGTTTGGATTGTTTTTCGGGAACATTAATATCAGAAATATCAACGAAGTCTATTTTGAAAAGATCGGTCATCTCTTTAATGGCTTTCTGCTTTGCTTCTGAGGAATACCATTCACCGATCCATATTACTTTTGCTTTGGGAGATTTTCCACAAATCTGGTTTAATAGGTTTGCAATGCTTTCCTTGAAGTTTATGAACTCTCCTTCCTCGTTTACATTGTCTCCAAGCTGGATGACAATGAGACCAGTGGTTGAATCTATTCTGGGAAGAATTTCGTTGTAAAGCAGAAGGTTTTGTTCTTCAATAGTTAGCATGTTCTCAAAGTTACTGGATTTTTTTTGAGGCAAGAAGAAAATGTCCTTGCTCTTGAAGTAATTTGTCAAGTTCGCAATATAATCCTTGGTGCTGTCAGATGCTGCCATACCAAAAGTTTCGAATCCTCCTACAAGGGAATTTCCAAAGAAGAAAGATTTCCCGGGAATGAACGGATTATCGAATTCGGTGCGACATTTATTAACGACTAAATTGTTGCCATATAAGGGTATGTTTTCGTAAACGATGGATGTATCCTTAATTTCAATAAGAACGGTGTCCGTAAAGCTTTGGTATAACCAGCTACTGTCTTTGCAGAGAAATACGGAGTCATTTACAGTTGCGTAGATTCCATTGTACTTGCTTGAACAGGAAGGGAGAGGTGATATGTCTAGAGGCTTGTATTCAGTGGAAATCTCGCCGCAACCTACAATTATAAGGATGAGTAGACAAAAAAAACTTCGCATAAAAAAAATATAACAAAATGAAAAAAACAGGCTAAGATTTCCTTGGCCTGTTGTTGGGGGGGGGCAAGGGGATTAGGCTTTTGTCTCGTTGACGATATGGATCGTTCTCTGCGGGAATGGAATGTTGATGTTCGCCTCGTCGAACCGCTCCTTGATCTTTGCGGTGAACTGGGATTTCAGAACCACGTAATCGCTGGTTTTTGCCCAGACGCGGGTACAGATGTTTACGGAATTGTCTGCCAGTTCGGTCACGAGGATGCTTGCCTCGGGCTCCTTCAGGAAACGGGACTCCTCGGCGATTAGGGACTGAAGGATGTTTGTAGCCTCGTTGATGTTGACCTTATAGTCGATGCTTACGGAAACATCCAGGCGTCGCTTGGCGTTGTGGCTGAAGTTCAGGATGGGGGCTCCCCATAGGGCTCCATTGGGGGCGGAAACATGAATGCCGTCCACGGTCTCCAGGATGGTGTTGAAAAGCCCGATGCCCCGAATTTTGCCTTTGATGTTTCCGCACTCGATGTAGTCACCTGCCTTGAAGGGGCGCAGGAACAATAGGAGCAGGCCCGAGGCGATGTTGGACAGCATGTCCTTTAGGGCAAGGCCGATGGCAAGGCTTGCTGCACCTACCATGGCGATAATGCCAGCGGTGTTTACTCCGAGAATGTGTAGGCTCAGGAGCAGCACCAGGATGTTCAGGCCGTAGCTTACCAGAGATTCCACAAGGGGCTTTGCGGAGGTGTCCATGCCGTTTTTTGATGCATGGTTTAACAGCTTGCGCAAAAGCGACTTGACAATCTTGAAAGCCAGGAAAATAAACACGATGGTGATCAGTTTCCCGATAATGTGGTTCTCGATAATCAGAGTTTTTAAGGTGCCTAGGTAATCCATTTTGCCCCTGGTTTGGGTAATAAAAAAAGGCCCGCGATCTGCGGGCCCTGTTTAAAAGAGTTAGCCCTTGGCTAGCAGGTCCATCAGTTCGCTGTCGAGGTGATCCGGGTTGCCGTACTGGGGCAAGTCGTTGTGCAGCGATTCGCCCTTGGAGACGATACCGAAGTCCAGGTTCTTGTAGTTCCAGTAGCTGTAGCCTACGTCTGCATCGCGGAGGATTTCCATGAAGTCACGCATCCATGCCATCTGGTACTGACGGGGCACCTGGACATAGACGCCGAATTCGTTACAGGCAACCGGCAGGTCGTACTTGGCGCGGAAATCCAGTGCATTCTGGATGCTTGCCTGGAGCTTGGCCTTGTCCCATACGCCGTATTCGACGTCAAGGCGGGTGGTGGCGCCTGCTTCGGGGGCGGCGTAGTCGCCGGGCCAGGGGCGTTCGATCTTGAAGAAGGGATCGTTAATCCATGCGGCACCCTGATGGGTGAAGGTCACCGGAGTGTAGGTATGGAAACTGTAGATGGCGTTATCGTCATCCATAGGTGTGAGAGATTCGAATTCGCGGGCGCTGTTCCACTTGTTGGAACCCACCACGATGGTGTTCTTGGGAGCGTGCTTGCGAATTGTCCAGAAGATTTCGTCCTTTACTTTGTCCCAAATCTTGGAGTCGCTGCAGGAGGGTTCGTTCAACAGTTCCATCATCACACGGGATTCACCGCTATAGCGTTCGGCCATGTAGGCCCAGACCTTGTTGGTGTCCTTGCGTGCTTCTGCACTGGTGAAGAATGCCTGTTCCTCGGAACATCCCAGGTGGAAGTCGTGGCCTGGGCACTTGTGGAGGTCCAGGATCACGTCCAGGTCCGCGGCCTGGATTTCCTTGAGGGCCTTGTCCAGAAGGGTAAACACTTCTTCGTTGGGTTTCAGTTCCTTGCCGTTGAACACGTTGAAGTAGTCTACCGGCAGACGAACGTGGTTGAACCCCGCCTCGCGGATGCGCTTGAAATCGCTCACGTCGAGGAAGGTCTTGATGTGGGGAATGAGGCCAGGAAATCCTACAGGATCTTTTTCCTGAATGCAGTCAACCTGACTGAACCATCCACCCAAATTCACTCCCCGTAGTCTTTCTTTAATCATTGTTTCATCCCATATTCGGGCATCCGGAATTGAATGCCGCTTGTAAAAAAGTTCTACTGATTGACGATGTTCAGATCTTCTTCGGCGATGTTCAGACCCATGATCACTTCCATGTCGTCGGGAAGTTCGGTGAAGTCTACAACCAGGCCAACCTTCTTGGACTCATCTTTCTGCTTTTCGAAAAGAACGACGTCGTAAATTTTCATCGTGACCACAGCTTCCTGTGTAACGGGGATTTCAATGGTCATGCCCTTGCTGATGGGCCCTTCAACAATCTTACCCTTGAAGACCAGCGTGTTCGGATCTTCGCCAAGGGAGGTTTTCTTAACGTGGAATACAGCCATTATACCTTAGCCATTCTCATTTGTTTTTCGTTTCAATTATCCTCTATGGCCACAATTTGGCCACGGATAAAAGTTAACTTTTTTATATGGCTTTACGAGTTGGTCGAATTCCTTTTTTGGTCTGTGCGCCCTTTTTTCACGATTTTCTAGGTCGTGAAGGTGAATTTCCCGATGTTGAATTTGTGGATGGGCCTCCCAGCGTCCATTGTGCCGGCCTGAAGGATGGCTCCATCCATCTATCTCCTGCGTCTTCCATAACTTTTGCGCAGAAGCCAGGTGCATTTGTACTTTCTCCGGAATTGTGTACATCCTGCTCTTTTGAGGTCCGTTCGGTTAAGTTATTCTCTAAAGTACAGATAAATTATCTTGATGGTCGGCGTGTCCGGATGACAGCGCAGAGTAGAACTTCCGTAAACCTCTTGCGCATTCTCCTGGAGCAGCGCTTCGGGGTAAGGCCGGAATATGCCGATGGCGCCTATCGGGAAGGTGATGACGCCTGTCTTTTGATTGGGGATCAGGCGCTGGAGGAAAACGAGCGTCACCGGTTCCCACATGACTATGACCTGGGAACCCTTTGGCAGGAATGGCAGGAAGTGCCCTTCGTTTTTGGGGCATGGATTATTTCGAAGAGCGCATTGGAAGAGCCGCTGAAAAATACTTTGAAACGTTACATGGAGGCGACGAGGGTTAGCATTGAGCGGTTCAGGGAAAATCCGTCCAGGGCTTTGGACAAGTGGCTTGCCCGCTATCCGGTAAACCTGTCCCGCGAAGTGGTGGAGAACTACTATAGCGCCCTGGACTACCGTTTTACCGACGAAAGAAAAATTTCTCTGCAGCGTTTCTTTAGGCAAGCTCGGGAAATGAACTTGATTCAGGACGCTCCACCTCTGGAATTCCTGAAGGTCTAGGAGCGCCGGGTTCTGCTGCGGGTAAGAAAAATTATATTTTAGCTGGTGTCTGGAAAGGGAAAAGGTTAAATATGGTTGAAGAAAAAATTTTAATCGTGGACGACAATGTCGAAGTTCTGAACAGCACCAAGGAACTTTTGGAACAGGTTGGCTATAGCGTCATCTGCTGCCATTCCGGTGAAGACGCCCTTGACTTCCTGAATGAGAATCGGGTGGACCTGGTCCTTCTGGATATCAATATGCCGAACCTGAACGGGTTCGAAGTCTGCTTGCGGATTCGTCAGCGCTTTGCTCTGGATGACCTGCCCATTATCTTCCTTACCAGTCGTGAAGATACGGATAGCATCACCAAGGGTTTCCATTCCGGTGCGTCCGACTTTATCAGCAAGAACGCCATTTCCGACATCCTGCTGGCCCGCGTGAATGTGCATATCCGCCTGTCCCGCGCATTGCGTCATCTTCGCGACATTTCCCTGACGGATGAAATGACCGGATGCTTCAATAGGCGTCATGGCGTGTATTCCCTGAGGGAATGGTTCTCCCGTTCCCATCGTTACGGGAACCAGTTCGCCTTGATCTATTTTGACATAAATGGCCTGAAGGTGGTGAATGACCGCTATGGCCATCAGGCGGGTGACCTGATGCTTCGCTCCGTGGTCAATGCGGTGAAGGGTTCCCTTCGCGAGTCCGATTTGCTGTTCCGCATGGGCGGTGACGAGTTCATGGTGATTTGTGCCGAGACGGACAAGAAGGGTGCCTTCAGTTGCGTTGAGCGAATGGAAAAGGCGGTGAACGAGATTATCATCGTAGACCAGAAGGTTTCCTTTGCCTATGGCATTGCCCACTCTTCTGAAGACTATCCCGATATGGACGATATGCTCCACAGTGCGGACGTGTCCATGTACGAATGCAAGAAAAAAATGAAGAAATGATTCAAGGGGGCTGCCGCCCCCCTGGACCCCCCAGAAAAATGTGCGGTCCAGTCGCAAGGCTCCTGTCCCTTCCTTTTTCAGTATGAGTGGCGCTGAAGCGCCTACTCATATTTTTTTTAGGGGAAAAATATGGATTATTTGAAAAAAGGTTACTAGATGAAATTTTATGGCTGATTTGGTAACCTTGGAAAATATTTTTTGATGAAAACAAATGTTTTTATTGTGTATAAACTAAAAAATAGGTTACTAAACAGCACTTGGGATGTGCTTTAGTAACCTATTTGAGAGAATTGAAACGGATTAGAGTGTTTTAAGTGCTGTACGGACGGCGTCCAGGAGCTCTGTCAGGCGGCGGGCGATTTCGTCCCAGTTGCCTTCCTGCATGAGCTTGGCGCTGAAGATGCTCCCGCCAAAGGCCAGCAGGTTGGCGCCTGCCTTCAGGTATTCTCCAGCATTGTCGGCGTTCACGCCGCTGCAGGCGAGAAGCGGGATGTCGCGGAAGGGACCGCGGAGCGCCTTGATGTACTTGGGGCCGCCGACGCAATCCACCGGGAAAATCTTTACGGCGGTTGCACCCAGGTCGTATGCCTTCTGGACTTCTGTGGGGGTGAGCGCCCCTGGAATGATGGGCGTTCTGGAAGAAGCTGCGATGCGGATAATGTTACTGCGGGTGTTGGGCGTCACGATGAAGTTCGCCCCTGCATGGAGGGCCGCCTCCAGGTCGCTGTCATGGCGGACGGTTCCCGCGCCTACGGTAATGCCGTAGGGCTTGCAAGCATCCTTCAGGCGGGTAATGATTTCTGCTGCACCTGCGGTGTTCATGGTGACTTCGATTGCCTTGAGGCCACAGCTGGCGGCAGTCTTTGCGCAAAGTTCCTCGGATCCCTTGGGGATGTCGCGGAGGATGCCGATGACCGGCATGTCTTTTAAAGATTCAAGAAATTCCATACCTCAAATATACAAGAAAAAAATGCCCGAGGGAAGGAAAAATGAGATGAAGTTTTGGAGATTGAGTTTTTTCTTTTTACAACAGAAACGAAAAATTCCATAAAGTGTAAAGGATGTGTGGGGTGTTCCAGAGGGCTTCTCTTGCACTGTATTTATTTATATTTCGAGCATGAATTTGTTCAAGTACATTCTTGTTTCCGTGGCGACACTGGCCGGCACCGGCATGGCAGACCTTGATTCCTTTGTCCCCAAATCCTATTCCGCCGGATATGGCACTGAACTTGTGATTTCCAAGAAGTCCGGTTTCTGGCTTAAAATAGACGTGGTGGGTGACTATGGTCATACCTGTTCATTCAACGGTAAAATCCTGGACCATCGCGCTACGGATGCGGAGAGCGGTTGCTATGTCGATATTCGCCAGGTCACGAAGGACTCTGTGGTCACGATGGTGGACGATCCCATATGCGGCTGTGGCATGCGGGTTTCCGGAATGCTTGGCGGAAACTGGAGTACCGGCTATAAGCGCTGCGACCTGAAGAAGACCAATCGCGAATTCCTGAAATTGTACAAGAAAAAGGATTATGGTGCCGCTGCCGGTATTTTGACATCCTTCCTGGATCAGTGCGGAAAATACATTGACTATGCGGATCGGGACCGGGTTTACAATGACCTTGCCATTACGCGATTCCATGACATTGATCGCGAGGGCTGTCGAGAAGCGGTCAAGAGTACGATGCTGTATAGCGTCATGGATTCCCTGGAAAATTTCGAGGAAGATTTCCAGAAGGGTCTGAAAAGCGAGAACTGGTTTCAACGGGATTTTTTTGAAGGCTACAAGAAGCTGGGACCTGCAATCTACTACAACTATAATCTCTGCCAGGATCCGATTACGCTGAAGGATCCCCGTGATGGAAAGACTTACGAAACCGTTCGGATTGATAATCAGGTCTGGATGTCTGAAAACTTGAACTACGCGTCGGAAAAAAGTTTTTGCTATGACAATGAGCAGGCGCTCTGCGACCGCTATGGCCGTCTATACACTTGGGATGATGCCCTGACTGCATGTCCCGAAGGTTGGCGTCTCCCTACGAAGGAGGACTTTCTTAAGCTTATCAAGAAGGCTGGTGGAAAGCGGAGTAAACGGGATCCTGCCTCCTGGCTCAATGCGGGAAAGGCCCTGAAATCTGAGGCGGGTTGGTTCTATGAAGGTAAGTCCCGACATAACGGCAAGAACACTCTAGGCTTTAACGCCCTTTCTGCAGGTGAGCGAAGCACCACAGGGGAATTCGAGAATTTTGCAACCTGGACCAACTTCTGGTCTTCCACTCAGGGCGACCTGGAATCCTCTGCGGAAACCATGGGACTTCATGCCCTGGGCGATGATGCCATGCAGGGAGGCAGTACCAAGACTTACGGCTTCTCGGTTCGCTGTATCATGAATAAATAACTGGTCAAAATTTAAAGCTCTGCTAGGCGTAAACGTGCGCTTAGCAAATAAGTTGTAATTTGTAAGCCCGTTGACCTACTGTATTATTACTGCACAAATGTAACTTATAACCTGCCCTGTCGGTTCGTTTCACAAGCATTTTTACAGTAATTTCGCAGCTTAGGCGCCACGCAAGCAATTATCTAGCAGAGCTATAAATATAAGCCATTTTTTTTGCCGTGGTAAAGGAAAGTTTACAAATGTGTTCTTTTTCTTCGTCGAAAGTGATGGTTTACAACTTTTACCAAATTGTTTAGATTTGTTTACGTCAATTTGGTTTGTAAATAAAGAGGTAGTGTGTATGAGAAAGTTCCTGGTTCCGGCTGTTGGTGTGGCCGCCCTTCTGACCGCCTGTGGTGACGAAACCCGTTACACTCCGGTCTCTGTGACCAACGAGAACGTGCCTGTGGTGGGCAAGTTGGACAAGAGTACGGTCTGCGACAAGGATGCCGATGGCAAGATTCTTTATGTCAGGGATAAGGCTTCTTACTTCCTTTGCGATGGTGACGAATGGGTTGCCCTCACTCCGGAAGGTGAAATCGATACGGTTAAGGTCCGCGATACTGTGAAGGTCCACGATACGGTTTCTGTTTCTAAGGGTGACTCCAAGGTAGATACTGTGGTTGTGCTGCAGCCCGATTTGGTTGGAGCCTTCCTCCTCTAGTGTTGCCCCTGCCAGTTCTGCCGCCTATGGTCGTTTGCCGTTTCGAGAAACTACCATGGGATCCGAGAAACCCTTTGCCATGGGTCCCTTCGTGTCGGGCGATAATTTTTATGCGGGTGTAATGTACTCGTCTTATTCGTATTCTGTTCGCTGCGTCAAGTAAGGCTTTGAATTTTACGGCATTTAAAAAGGCTCCCGTAGGGGAGCCTTTTCTATTTGGATCTAAACATCTTATTCGCAAGCCCGGTTGTCTTCGTTCAAGAAGGTTCCTTCCGGGCATTTGTAGCATCCGGACCAAAGTCCCAGATATTCTGTTGCCGGGTCCTTTGTGGTGGGAACCTTGACTCGATTCATGATTTTAGATTCCTTGCTTCCGTCTTCATTGAATTTGATGAAACGGACCTTTGAATCTTCCTTTCCGCGGACATAGCGCTGCATGGCTTCATCGCTCAGTTTATAGGGTTCGCAATCCTTGCAGGGGGCTTTGGTGATTACTTCGCCGGCGTTCATGATTTTCCAACCTTCTTCATCAAGTTTAGAGACCTTTTCGGCTTCGATAATCCAGCATTGGCTGCTGGCTTCGGCTCCGGTAGGCCAGGGGCGGCATTCGCCTTTAGCGTTATCATTGGAGTAGCCATCGTTGCACTGGTAGTACTTCTTTTCAGGATCAGCTCCAGTGACTTCATGGGTGTTGGCGGGAGTTGTAGAACATTCGCCATCAAAGCTTTCTCCGTTGCGAATGAAGTTTTCGCCATCCTGGCATTGCTTACGGCAACCGGTGATTTGCTTGTTTGCCGTATCAATGGAGTCGGGGATAAATCCTTCTACGCACTTGTAGCTTTCGCCTTCGGCCACGGCATTCTGGGGGATTGCTTCGCAGGCCATTGCTTCGGTGCTAACTCCTGAAACTTCAACGTTTTTCTTGTAGTATCCCCTGCGGCAGGTGGTTGTACTGGGGACGCATGTGACTTCGTTGCCGTTTCCATTGCCAATATACGGGATGTCGCCTTTTTTGCAGTAGCTGGTGTTATTGTCTTTGCAAATGTAACCCTTGGTTTTTCCTTCTACGTCGCTGATCTCGTTGGCGGCGCATTTCTTTGCTTCCTTGATTTTTTCGTTGAGTTTTTCTCGCTCTTCCATGTCGGTGCAAAGATCTGCTTCCAAGTTAGATATGATGAATGCACCCATTGCCTGGGCGAAGGAGCGGGTGTCGTTGGTCAATGCGGCGGAGATAAGGTATGCTTGAAGGAGTGACTCGCCTTCGTAAGTGTATTTCTGTGCTGCTTCAGCATCGAAACCATGTGTGTAGTTGAAGGCTGGCAGTTTGTAGTCGTATTTTTTGCTGCCCATATTGATAAGTAAGGACAGGGACTGTTCTAAGAGCGGGCAGCCTGCTCCTGCACATTTGACGCTTCCTTTGAACCAGAATGCGTTCTTTTCATGGGTGATTTTTGATTCTTCTATCACGTAGTAGCTCTGGCCAGTAAGTGTATATTCGCTATCCTTGGCGGTCCAGTTGGCGATCACGTAGTTTTCGCCGAAATCACCCTTGGCGGTAGAAAACTTAACTTTGGCTTTTACATTTTTATCGGTGCAGGTTTTGCCCGCGAAGAATGTGGGGCAACCCAGGGTATAACCTTTTTTCTCAGGATCCATGGATGGGTAGGCGCACTTGTTCTGCTTAAATAGGTCCAAATCCTTGTTGGGGGCGGCAAATGCGGCTAAAGCGAGAGAAAGAACGATTAATGATGCTTTTTTCATCTATACACCTCTGTTTTTTATAAATATAGCTCTGCTAGGCGTAAACGTGCGCTTAGCAAATAAGTTGTAATTTGTAAGCCCGTTGACCTACTGTATTATTACTGCACAAATGTAACTTATAACCTGCCCTGTCGGTTCGTTTCACAAGCATTTTTACAGTAATTTCGCAGCTTAGGCGCCACGCAAGCAATTATCTAGCAGAGCTAAATTTAAAGAGAGAAGATGGGCGCAAAGTCCATCTTTTTTTGTTGCATTGACGACGGCTACTCGAAACGCAGGGCTTCGATAGGGTCCAGCCGACTTGCCTTGCGGGCGGGATACCAGCCGAAAAATACGCCTGTGGCAAAGCAGACGCCAAAGCTTACGATGACGCTTGTGGCAGAGACTTTCATGGGCCAGTTTAGAACATTCCTCACGATTTCAGAAGCGCCGATGCCCAGGGCAATTCCGATGAGGCCGCCAAGCAAACTGATCATTACAGATTCGAAAAGGAACTGCAAAAGAATGTCGCGGCCCCGGGCACCGATGGCCATGCGAAGCCCGATTTCCTTGGTGCGTTCTGTAACGGAGACATACATGATGTTCATGATGCCGATGCCGCCTACGAACAGGCTGATTCCTGCAATGACCGTAAGGACCAGGGACAGCATGTCGGAAGTGTTGGTCATCATGGTGATCATCTCTTCCTGGGTAAAGACGCGGAAGGGGTCCATGGGCTTTGTCCACTGGCGCCGTTCCTTCAGGATGCCCATGATTTCTTCCGTAGCTTTTTCGGCGTATCCTTCGCCGATGGTATTTGCAAAAATCTGACGGATTTCCGTGGTGGCGTTAAAGCGCTTCATCACCGTCTGGTAGGGGGCGAAAATAATGTCGTCCTGGTCCTGCCCGAAGTCGCCGCTGCCCTTTGCCTTTAGGGTGCCGATTACCTTTAACGGGATGCTTTTATACCGGATGGTTTTCCCGATGGGGTTTCCTTCGGGGAACAGGTTTCTAACGACGGTCTGACCGATGACGCAGACTTTTGCGATGCGGTCTGCCTCGTCGTCAAACATGACGCCTTCGTCAATTTCGTAGTTGCGAATCCTGAGATAGTCCGCAGAAATTCCGCTAAGGGCTGTGGGGGAGTTGTTGTTTCCTACGATTGCCTGCCCGCCGGAAGTAATCATGGGGGAGACCGCGTCAATGTACTGGGCCTCCGTGCGCAGGGCGATGATGTCGGCCTCTTCCAGGGAGACTGCCGATTCTGTCTGGACGCCGCCTCGACGGTCCCGGTTGGGAGAGATGATGATGGCGTTTGTACCCATGGAGGTCATCTGGTCCTTGATGGACTGCTTGGAGCCTTCGCCCATGGCCACCATGGCAATGACTGCTGCCACACCGATGACGATGCCCAGCACCGAAAGGAAGGTCCGCATGCGGTTGCGGAACAAAGCCTTCAGCGCAATTTTCATTAAGCTAAACGGACTCATCTGGCGTCCTCCCTGCGACGGACCTTGCCAGTGGTATTGCTTGAGCCTTCGCTAGACATTTCCCCGCGATGCTCCCCGCCGGGCTGTTCCTCGTCGTCGAAAACTTCGGGCGGCGGCAGCGCCTCGAGAGCTGCGCGGGCATCCGCCACATTCTCGTTGATTACATCTTTTTTCAGAAGGCCGTCCCGCAAGGTGATGGTGCGCCCGCTGAAGGTGGCGATATCCGGCTCGTGGGTCACGAATGCGATGGTCTTTCCCTGACGGTGCAGTTCCTGGAAGATCATCATGATTTCGTAGCTGGTGCGGGTGTCCAGGTTTCCCGTGGCTTCGTCTGCCAGGATGATTACCGGGTCGTTGACCAGGGCGCGGGCGATGGCCACACGCTGCTGCTGACCGCCGGACATCTGGTTGGGCAGGTGGTTCATGCGATCCTGAAGCCCGACCATTTCCAATGCGGCGATGGCCCGCTTGCGGCGTTCAGAAGCGGAAATTTTTGAATTATAAAGGAGAGGCAGTTCCACATTTTCAATGGCGGTGGTTCTGCTGAGCAAATTATAACTCTGAAAGACGAATCCCAGTTTTTTGTTGCGGATGACGGCTAGGGCATCCCGCTTCAGCTTTTCGGTGTGTTCCCCGTCCAGAATGTAGTGACCGCTGGTAGGCTTGTCCATGCATCCTAAAATGTTCAGCATGGTGGACTTGCCTGACCCGCTGGTGCCCATGATGGTCACAAATTCCCCCTGGTGAATATCGAAACTCACCCCACGCAGGGCGTGGACAATTTCGTCGCCCATCTTGAAGTCGCGACGGAGATTCTGTATCGAGAGAATTGGAGACTTTTCCATATCAATTGTTTAGATGTTTTTCAGCGGTGTTCGGTTGCGACCTATTTTTTAAAAACCCATTTTTTATACAGGGTGAAGCTGGCCAGGACATAGACCACGTTGGCCACGATGTTTGCAAAATAACTGGGCTTCATGAACTGGGCCACAAAGGCGTTGAAACCGGCGAGCCAGCCAAAATTTTCCAGGGCGTGCACGCAGCCTTCCAGGACCAAGAGGTTTAATCCGTAAGCGCAGAGGAACACTACTAAAAACCTAAGAACTTCACCCTTTTTCTCATTATTGCTCTTGAAATTCCAGATGCGGTTCATGATATAGCTGTTGCACCCGCCGGCGACGAACCCCAAAAAATTGGACAGTTCCAGATTCCAGTCCAGAAGCTGGTGGAGCACCCAGACGACTGCCAGGGTAATGAGGGTATTCATAATTCCAATGAGATTGTACTTGACGAAGTGAAGCATCAGGTGGAAAATAATTATTTTGTGGTGCTATGAATTGGATAGAAGACAAAAAGTGTACTGCTGAAGAAGCGGCTCTCCTTATTAACGATGGTGATGTTCTCGGTGTTTCTGGTTTTACGCTGGCTGGATACCCCAAGGTGGTTCCTACCGCACTTGCCGCCCGGGCAGAAAAGCTCCATGCCGAAGGTAAGCCTTTCCAGGTGACCCTTTTCTCGGGAGCTTCCACCGGCGATTCCTGCGATGGCGCCCTTGCCCGCGCAGAGGCGGTCAGTTTCCGCATGCCCTATCAGTCCAATCCCGCTCTTCGCAAGGCCATTAACTCTGGCGCCATCAAGTACATTGACGCTCACCTAGGTAAGATGGGCTACTGGATCCGCACCGGCGCGCTTCCCCGTCCCACGGTAGCCATTGTGGAAGTGACCAGCATTTTGCCCGATGGCCGTGTCTGCCTTTCTACCTCCGGCGGAAACTCCGTGACTTTTCTGGAATCCGCGGAAAAGATTATTTTGGAATTGAACACCCGCTTTGGGGATGCCTGCGTCGGCATTCACGACGTTGCTCTTCCGGAACTTCCGCCCCACGCAAAGGCTCTGCCTATTGATGCCGCCGGCGACCGCGTTGGCGATTCCTTTGCCCGCGTGAACCCCAATCGGGTGGTTGCCATCGTGGAACAGTCCCGCTTTGACGAAGTCACTCCCTTCGTGGAACCGGACGAAATTTCCCGCAATATCGGCGAACGCATTCTGGACTTCATCCGCTATGAGGAAAACCGCGGACGACTCCTGAAGGGACTTGCCTATCAGAGCGGCGTGGGGAAGGTTGCAAACGCTGTTCTTTCTGCCATGGCCGCAGACGATCGCCTGAGCAAGATTGACCTTTATACCGAAGTCATTCAGGAAGCGGTTCTCCCGCTGTTGAAGAATGGCAAATTGGGCATCGCCTCCGGAACGGCACTTACTTTATCCGAAAGCACCCAGAAGGAATTTGTGGCGAACGCGGAAGAATGGAAGAAACATCTCATTATCCGTCAGCAGGAAGTGAGCAACAGCCCTGATGTCATCAAGCGCATTGGCGTCATCTCCATGAATACCGCCCTGGAAGTAGATATCTTCGGTAATGTGAACAGCTCGTTGGTCACGGGCTCTGCCATGATGAACGGCATCGGCGGTTCCGCGGATTTTGCCCGCAACTGCCTGCTGGGATTTTTCATGACGCCTTCTGTTGCAAAGAACGGTACCATCAGTTCCGTGGTTCCTTACGTAAGTCATGTGGACCATCCCGATCACGACACCATGATTTTTGTGACGGAACAGGGACTTGCGGACCTTCGAGGCCTGGCTGCAGAAGACCGCGCCCGCCTGATTATCAAGAACTGCGCCCATCCCAACTTCAAGGAACCGCTGACGGACTTTTTGGAATATAGCCTGAAGCACGCCAAGGGCATCCACATGCCGCTGGCTATCAACCGCGCCTTCGAGATGCACCAGAAATTCCTGGAAACAGGCAGTATGGTGTAAAGATACAAGGGGGGTACCCCCTTGGAACCCCCCAAAAAACGACTGCGCGATCACAGGCTTGCGCCTGTTCAGCTTGTCCTTTTTTGAATGAGTGGCGCTAAAGCGCCTACTCATATTTCGCTCTTGATGAACTTATGGCTTTCCGCAGAATCTAGGGGAGCTTGATTTAGTTCGCTGAGCTTGCTGAAACGCCTTTTTGGGGAGGTTAACCCCTTGGCGTTGCTCGGGGGCCTTTGGGAAAGTATTATATTGTTCACAAATGTACCGTTTGCTTTTTTTATTACTTCCGCTGATCTTTATCGCCTGTAAAGGACATACAGGTGCCGAGCCTGATTTTCCGGAAAATTTCTCCAGCGCATCCCAGGGGAATTCCCAGGATCCCAATGGGGACGATACCCCCGTCATTCCCATTATTCCGGAGGACGAAATCATTGAAGACACGACATCCGTAAGCGATGCCCGTGATTTGCCGAAATGTTCTGCTGCCAACGAAGGGGAAACCTTCATGGTGGCCGCCGAGAATACGGTGTATTTCTGCGTTAATGGAACCTGGCGTAACGATGTGGTGGAACTGGTTGGCGTCTCCTGCGAAAATGGTGTCCTGACTGCGGGTGCTGCAGAGCCTGCTGTGGGTGCACCCTCCAGCTTTGGCCTGGATACCCTGACGGGCGAATATGTTTTCCGTCGGCAAGGTGTTGCGGTGGCGGGGATTGCCGAAAAGGGCCCTTTCCGTCATGGAACTTCTGTAACGGTGGTGGAACTGGACAGCGTCATGCGTCTTGCGGATTCCGACCGTAGCCATAGGACATGCATTACCACGGGCGATGGCAGCTATAGTTTCGCCCCTGTGGACCTGGTGTCTCCCTATGTTCGCGTGGAAGCCAAGGGCTTTTTCCGAAACGAACTGACTGGTGGTCTTTCTGCCGATTTGGTGACCTTGACTGCCGTAACGGACCTTACGGAACGGGATTCCGTCAACGTGAATATGCTTACCCATCTTGAGGGTCCGCGCACGCTGAAAATGATTGAGAATACGGGCAATAACCAGCCCATCCGAATGGTGAAGGAGCAGGCCCTCAAGGACATTCTCTATTCCTTCGGTATAAAGATTGACGGGTTTAATGACGCTTCCTTTGCACAGGGACAACAGCAAGGTGGCTTTGGTGGTTTTGGCCAGGCACCTTCTGCGACCAAGTCCATGACTGCTGACGATATCAGTCTGTTTGATGACGGCGAATTCAGTGCCGCCCTTATTGCGGTTTCCATCATGATGCAGCGTAAGGGCTCCGGTGACGAAATGCTTGCCTATGCCGACGGGATTGCGGACCGTATCCGCGGGAACGGCAACTGGGACGACTGGGGTGCCCGTGCGGACCTTGCGGACTGGCTCATGGTGCTGGATACCAGCGGCTCCTATCGCGCTATCCGGAAAAATCTGGAAAGCATGACCCGCGGGACCGTTCCCGACTTTGAAACCCACCTGCGTAATTTCTGGACCGGCGCTTATCAGTTCCCCGCCTGTAATGCCCAGACTGCTGGTACCGTAACCCACATTGGCTACAGCCAGAGTGCCTTCTTTGTCTCTTACTACGCGGATCCTAACGGCCCCCGCACCCGCTTTATTTGCGATGGAAGCACCAACCTGTGGCGTACCGCTACCGATATCGAGAAGGATACGGTTGGGCTGGGGGCCGACACGACCAAGTATGATGGGGCTTTCCGTCAGGGGGTCATTAACCAGAACAAGACCTACGTCTACGAAGAGGCGAAGAATTCCTGGCGCCCCATTACCAGCGACGATGTCATGGAGTTTACTCCTGTCGAGGAGGTCTATGCTGGCCTTGCCGCCGATGAACAGGTGGTGTTCGTGCTGCGCCATGCGGAACGAACCAACGAGACTGGCGAGAAGGGGCACTTGACTGACGGCGGCAAGCTGCAGGCTCAGGGTGTCGGCAAGAAGTTTGTCGGTGCAGGACCTTTCTACTTTGGGTATTCCGGATATACCCGCACTCTTGAAACCTGCGAGAATATCGCCCTCGGTGGCGGACAAAGTAATGTTTCCCCGGAAATCATTGACGGGCTGGACGGTGACTACTACATCAAGGATCAGTCTCGCTACGGCGCGTACAAGGCAAGCGATGGCGGCTCCCTGAACGTTTACACCAAGTATGTCTATCGCGATATGTATGCCGATGCCTTCTACGACCTGGAAAAACGCAGTAAGGAATTCGTCTCCACCTACATTCTGGCAAACCGCGGGAAGTTGCAGAAGGTGAACTTCTACATCTCCCACGACATGATGGTGCTGCCCCTTGCGGTCTATGCCTCCCAGAAAAAGGTGAACCTCCGGTATTTCGACAACAGGAACTGGCTGAACTTCCTTACCGGCGTTGCCGTGATATTCAATAGCGCTGGGACGGTCCGCTATGTACCGGTCCGCGGTCTTGAGACGGGTATCCAGATTATCTAAAGCCTTAGATTCCGTCCGGTGGACGGGACTTGCTTTACGGCTTGTGTAAAATTGCCGAAAATAAAAGGTACTCCGGAAAAGGGGTGCTTTTTTTAGTGGAAAATAGCTGTTTTTTTCGGGTATCTTTTCCTTTTTTTGCTGCCCTCTTTCTGCTATTTATTTAA
Source organism: Fibrobacter sp. (assembly GCA_024398935.1). Taxonomy (GTDB): domain Bacteria; phylum Fibrobacterota; class Fibrobacteria; order Fibrobacterales; family Fibrobacteraceae; genus Fibrobacter. Next base: position 53,916 of record JAKSIH010000015.1, read on the forward strand.
ATTTTCCCTCGTTGATTTTTATCAAATTGTTCACCTAAAAGAATGGATAAAATCCAATATGAATGAAACGCAACAGAACGCTACTGATTCTCTGGCAACGGTCCCCGCTGCTGCAGAAACCGTAGCTCAGCAGGCCGCACCGGCTAAGGGTCGTTTTGACGAACAGATCGCCTTGATGACTCCCACCGATGCCGCAAAGGTCCAGGCCCAGCTGTCCTTGACTCCGGATTCCGATTCTACGGTATTCGAGATTGTCGAGGCTCATGGCGGTGGATACCAGGTGCTTTACAAGACTTATGATCAGTCTGTAACGGCACGAAATGCTCTTAAGAAGCAGGATGACGCTTCTGCAAAGGTCCTTCCCATTGCGAAGGCTAAGCTGGGCGATAGCTATTGCCCGGGCAAGGTCGTGGAAGGCGTTTGCCAGGTTCAGACTGAAACCTTTACCCTTGGTAAGCTGGCTGAATTCCAGGCAACGGGTCTTATTGTCGTGATGGCCGTGATTATCGGCCTTTGCCTGCTCTGCTACCTGATGAACTTCATCATGGCACAGCTTGGTCTCAATAAGGACAAGGCTCCGGCACCCGCGGTCAAGCCTGCGTCTGCCGCCCCTGCTGCAGCTCCCGTCGCTGCCGCAGCACCTGCCGCTCCCCGCGTTCTGGCTCCCGCTCACTGTGACTGGGATCCCAATGCCAAGAGCGTTCATCCGGGCATGACCAACAAGCAGCTCCAGGCTTTCCTGTCCATCGCTGCCATTGCCGCCCTGGAAGAACATCCGGGTCTTACCAACGACGAACTGGTGGTAATCATGACCGCTGCTGCAACCCAGGTCCTGGGTCAGCCCTGCCGCGTTACCGCCTACAAGAATGTTAACTCTCCCGCTTGGACCGTTCTCTAAGTCCAACCGAAAACCTTTAAAAATTCAACAGGCTTATTAAGCCAGGAAATAGTAAAATGAAAAAGACAGTCCGTATCAGTTTCGAAGGCAAGAGCTACGATGTAGAAGTTGAAGTTCTTGATTCTACCGTCGCCGTTGCCCCGGCTGCTGCTCCTGTTGCAGCTCCCGCTCCTGTTGCCGCTCCGGCTCCCGCTGCAGCTCCTGCTGTTGCTGGTGGTACCGAAGTGAAGAGCCCGCTTGCTGGTTCCGTGTTCAAGCTGAAGGTCAAGGTTGGCGACAAGGTTGAAGCAAACCAGGAAGTCGCTATCATCGAAGCCCTCAAGATGGAAAACCCGGTTGTCGCTCCCTGCGCAGGTACCGTGAACTCTGTCGCTGTTAAGGAAACCGACACTGTTGTCGATGGTCAGACTCTGCTCACTATCGCCTAATCTCTGAGGTACAGATAAATGAGTTCAATTTTAAATTCGGTGGCTGAGTTCGCCAGCGATACTGGCTTTGCAGGCATCACTCCGTCTATGCTGGTGATGTGGCTGGTCAGCTTCGTCCTGATGTACTTGGCAATCG